>DAIQBG010000004.1:0-114625 GCA_036781265.1 Anaerolineales bacterium
TACCACGAACACTTTGCGACAAATGTGATATATTCTTCTTACATTTGTCAGCCAGAAACTGTCATTCATTTGCAAGTTCATTTGTTAGCCTATTGCAAGCTCGTCAGCACCATTTTCGTATGATAATAGGACCAGATTGGAATTGACTATGCCAGTGAAAATACTTGTTATCGACGATGATAGTGCTGTGACTGATTTGCTGTCCCTGCTTTTGAGATCACAGGGTTTTGAAGTCTCCGCGACGACCAATAGCACCGATGGCCTGAGCATGATCCGTGACAATGCTCCGGATGTCGTTGTACTGGATCTGATGATGCCGGAAATGGATGGATGGCAGATCTGCAAAGCGGTACGCGAATTCAGCCAGGTCCCCATTATTATTTTATCGGCTCTCAACGATCCATCGATGATCGCCAGCGTTTTGGATGCTGGCGCCGATGACTATCTCACCAAGCCAACGCCGAGTCGCGTACTGATTGCTCACATCAACCGGTTGGTACACCGGACGGGTACACCAAACTCGAATCCGTTGCCGGCCGCTTAAGTCATCGACCCGGCTTTTCCATTGAAACCTGGTTCTTATGCAACCAAATCCCATCGGAGCCGATGGGATTTTTATTTAAGCAAGGTGTTTGAGAGCTTCGGCAGTCTTTTCCGTGTCCTCCATCATCGGCATATGGCCCGCGCCGCTGATCTCCACAAGGTGTGCCTGCGGAAGCGCTTCCTTTACCTCGCGTGCCCGCTCGATAGGGACAAGTGCATCGGCACCCCCATGGACAATCACAATCGGGAAATGAAATGTCGCGAGCAGTGGTGTTGAGTCCCTGCGCTCAGCCATGGCCCGCAGTGCTCCAACATAGGCTTGAGGCGGCTGCCGTTCCATGGATTGGCGGGCGTAGGCTTGAAGTCCTTCGTCGGGAGTGAACTTGGTGGTCATGGTGTCGACCACGCTCCCAATCCCGTTTTCAGCCACATCCGCCGCAGACTTGTAGCGGCCGTCCTTGCGTTCGGGAGTATCGGCAACCACCTGAGAGGCGACTAATCCAAGTCCACGCACTCGCTGCGGATAAAGCCGGACAAACGCCAGCGCAATGTAGCCGCCCATGGAGTGCCCGGCAATGGCAGCCTGCTCAAGACCCAGGTAATCCAGCAAGCCAGCGATGTCTGAAGCATATGTATCGAGACTGTCCGGAGCATTCCCCATCGTCGACTCGCCGAACCCGCGCAGGTCGGGGATGATCAGATCGAACCTGTCTTCCAGCAAGGGCACGATCTCATCCCATAGCCGATGATCGAGAGGGAAGCCATGCAACAATACCAGCGGCGTTCCTTTCCCACGACGCTCATAGGCAAGCTCTATATCGTTGACATTTATTTTTTCCATGCGTTTCTCCTTGGTGTTTCCACTCCAGGCGCCGTACGCCGCCAGGAGCATGACTCAATTCCAGTTCACTTCCACCTTCAATTTGCTACCCAGGCGTGAGTAGTAGTGCACAAAACCATGATCACGGCCAAACTCGTAAACCAGGCGTGTGATTTCTACATCGGATTTACAGTATTCTGCGACTTTATCGAGCTCACCATTCCGAAACCATTCAACTGACTGCACGCCATCGGCGCTCTTGGTGGTTCCGAGGGTCGCTCTGGCAATCGAATCCAGGCTCAGCCGGAAGTTGAGTTGACGGTAAACATCCTGTAGCATATCGGTCGAGCGAAGTGCGCGGAAGTTAACATTGTGCGCATAAGGTCGCAAGACCTCATAATCGAAGCCAAAAATATTGAAGCCGATCACCCGGTCGGCGGACTTCAGCTCTTCAAGCAACGCGGGGACATCCTTCTCCCAGTACACGGCAAAGTCGTTGCGCGCCGTGGACCAGGTGACAGCGCAAGCCAGTAAGAGCCTGGAAGGATCGCGTCCGCCGACTTCGTGAAACAGCTTCTGGGTCTCCACATCGAAGTAAACTAGGTTCATGGGCTCTCCAGATGTTTCAGGTGATCACGTGCAAAGGCAAAGGCCTGTTCGCGGTTTTCTACTTTGCCCGTAGCCTGGCCCTCGCGTATCGCTTCCAGCAATTGACCGACAATGCGCCCCGGTGCGATGCCAAGTTCCCTCATTAATTCATTCCCGTCTAACAGGCGCGGCGGGGCAATCGTCTCTTGTGGCTTTTCCCAGTAATTTTCAAGCAGGATCCGCCCCACGCTCAGGGCGGCCGTCCAGGTTTCCTGTTTTAATGCGGCTCCCTGTGCACCTCGCAGATCAGCCAGTCCAAGCAGCACCAAATCCACGCCAGCTCTACCCGTATCGCGGAAAAAGCGATAAATGGCTTTGCGGGAGGGTTCCTGCTGGTGTCTTTCAAGACGGCTCGTGAAGAAGTGAAAGCGCATGTGATGGGCGATGATCTTGCGAATGCGCTCGATCTCATCGTTACTGAGGTTGAGGTCCCGCCCGCGGATCGCCGCCACCTCCGCGCCCTTGATCTCATGATCAAAAAAGCGGATACGCATGCCATCGTCCACAGATTTCGTCGCGGGCTTCTGGACATCATGATACAGCGCTGCAAAGAACAATGCCGCCCGGACGGAGCGGTCTGCATTCAGCGATTCGGTAAAGTGCCGCGCAAACTGTTCGCGAAACCTGCCGATGCGCAGTGTCAGCAAGCCGGTGAACAGATCGTTCGTGTCGTCGGCTTTGTAGCCGGGCGCCAGGGCGGTCAAAATCCTCTCCAGTTGCCCCAGGACACTGAGCGTATGTTCCCAGACATCATGAATATGAGGCGGAGATTGTTCGACCCCTTTGAGGGGTGGCAATTCCGGCAACAGGTGCGGCAGCACACCCAGCATTTCCAGCGCGCGCAGGGCTGCATCCGGCTTCGGTCCCTCGAGGATCTTAAATAACTCATCGCGCTGGCGCTCCACTGAGACCCTTGGCAGCAGGCTCGCTGCCTGTCTCATTGCCTCGCGCGTCTCCAACTCGATCTTGAACTCAAAGGCAGCAGCCTGGCGAACAGCCCGCAGGACGCGGACCGGGTCTTCCGTAAACGTGTCTGGAGAGCAGAGACGGATGAGCTTACCTCGTAGGTCGGAGGCGCCGTTGAGCGGATCATGAAGCGTCTGCGTCCGCAGGTCAAAGGCAATGGCATTCATGGTGAAATCCCGGGCGCGCAGATCTTCATCAAGATCTCTGCCGCGATACGTTGCAAAATCCAGAAAGGTGCGCATGCCATCCGGCTCGGTGACGATAATTCGCCCCGTATCCCGCTCCTGGTCGAGCACCATGAAGTCCGCATGAAGAACATTGGCCACCCGCCGGGCAAGCGCGATGCCATTTGATGGCAGGGCAAAATCAAGGTCATGCGAAGTGCGGTTGAGCAGCATATCCCGCACCGTGCCGCCGACCAGATAGATCTCCTGTTCGGGCAGGATCTCGCGAACCCTGTCAACAAGTGGGGGATAAGAAAAGGGGAGGGGCATATAAATAATTTCGGGTCTTTCTTTATGGCGGCTGGTCTGGGCGGCGCGCAGGGCTTGTTCGGGCGTCCCGCCCTGAGCGATGATCCTGCCGCGCAGGCGGGCAATCCAGCGACCCGCATACGGGGAACCAGCAGACTGCAGATCATCGTTCATGGGACACTACATCCAGTTCGGGAGTCGCAAGATGGAGATCAGGAAAGCGGCTTATATTTTTCCAGGTCGACAACACCCACGAAGGGCAGATTGCGATAATATTCGTCAAGATCGAGCCCAAAGCCGAACACGAACTTGTTCGGAATGCTGAAGCCCCGGTAATGGATCGGTACCACGGCTTCACGTCGTTCGGCTTTGTCGAGCAGGGCGCAGACCCTCAGACTACGGGGCTGGCGCAGGTTGAGCATCTCCAACACCGAGGCAATCGTGTGCCCGCTATCGATAATATCCTCCACGAGGAGCACATCTTTGTCGCGAATGTCCATTTGCAGGTCCATATTGACTCGCACGGTTCCGCTGGACTCACGTTTCCCTGCACCATAGGACGAAACTGCCATGAAGTCCATCATGTGCGGGGCATCAATGTGGCGGCTGAGGTGAACCAGAAAGGGAACGCCTCCGCGCAGAATGCAGATCAACAAGAGGTTGCCATCGGGATAATCCAGGCTGATCTGCGCGCCCAGCTCGCGAATGCGCCCCTGGAGGGCTTGCTCATCGATCAGTACTTCAGCGAGTATATCGTTGTAATCTTGCATGAATTTAACTTCTTAGTTTGGTCATTTGTTGATCTGATAGTCTTCAGTCTTTTAGCTTTTTCGGCGAACTCAACTAGGAAGGCGATTGACTAACGCAACTTTCCAACTATCGGGGTACTTCATGGTGCATTCGGCAGCGCGCTTCATACATCTCAGACGCACCCACAATCACAACCGGGTCATCGAAGCGGGCAGGCTTCCCGTTGACCAGTCTCTGAGTTCGGGAAGCTTCGTCACCACAGACCATGCAGATCGCATGTAGCTTGTCGACGTGTTCTGCGATGGACATGAGGATCGGCATCGGACCGAACGGCTCCCCGCGAAAGTCGGTGTCGAGACCGGCGACCAGGACGCGGATGCCGCGCGAGGCGAGCTGCTCGGCTATTTGAACGATCCCGGTATCGAAGAATTGCGCCTCGTCAATGCCGACGACGGTCGTATCCGTTCCGACCCTCGACAGGATGTCCACTGATTTTTCCACCGGTGTGGCGTCGAAGTTCGACCCGGCATGAGAGGTAACCTTTTCCACAGCATACCGCACGTCAATGGCGGGTTTGAAAACCTGTACGTTTTGCCTGGCAATAGTTGCCCGCACAAGGCGGCGAATCAGCTCATCCGTTTTTCCGCTGAACATCGAACCGCAAACGACTTCAATGGAACCGTGTGTATGGCGCATATATGCCTTTTATTGGTTTTGATGGTGCTGATAGCCCTGCATGAATCAGGCGTTGAGTGGGGATCCGCCTCTCAGGTAATTCGGGCTTGGCCAGTCACCTATTGGGTCTGAGTACGGGCTATGCTCACTCGACCAACGGTTCGAGACAAAATAAAACGGGCAGATGCTTGCACACCTGCCCGTAAGTTTACCTGAGATTATTTATTCTGCAACCCTTCGATGCACGCTCGGAGTTACGCAGCCGCCTCGGGGATCTCATAACCCAGCGAGCGCAGCTTTTTCTTTGCGGCAGTCAGGGACGCCTGGCCAAAGCCCGGGATCGCCAGCACCGCTTCATTTCCGCCGTTCAGCCTCTCCAGGAATTGGCCGAAGTTCTCGATGCCGGCCTTCTTCAGCGCATCGAGAGCGCGAGAGGTAAGACCAAGCTCCTCGATCGGCCGCTCCGGGGAGCCACGCAGCTCTTCTTTGACCTTCTGCTGCTCCACATAAGTCTGGCGGGCAGAGAGCTTCTTGTAGAAGCGGTCCACCTGACCTTCGATGTCGAGGATGCGGGAAGCTTCACCCGTAAAAAACGGGTGGCAGTTGGAGCAAATATCGACGCGGATTTCTTTCCTGGTGGAGCCGGTGGTCCAACTGTTACCGCAGGAGGCGCAGGTTACTTTGGCGTCGGGATAGTAAGTCGGATGGATCTCAGCTTTCATTTTGCACCTCCGCTTGTACCTCTACGTCGGAAACAACTTCTGGGACAATATTCACGCGCTTCTGACCACGGGTAATATCATACATTACAACGCCATCGGCGGTCGCGAACAGTGTATCGTCTTTCCCGGCTTTCACATTCAAGCCGGGCTTGATCTTGGTCCCGCGCTGGCGCACCAGGATATTTCCAGACAGCACAAACTGCCCGGCATAGCGCTTGACGCCCAGACGCTGGGAATTTGAATCTCTTCCGTTGCGGCTCGAGCCGCCGCCTTTTTTGTGTGCCATGGTTACCTCACTTTACTTCTTGCTCGTTTTCCTGGCGGCAGGTTTCTTTGCGGGTTTGTCCTCGCGACCACCAGATAAACCAGCCTGCATTTCTTTTAGTCCATCCATGTCGCCTTCGGCTGCAAGCTTTGCCTGAGCCGGCCAGCTGGTTGCATCCATCATTGTCAAGCCAGCCGAGTTCAAAATCTCCTGGATGTGAGCCGCATCCGCCTCTGCCAGTGCGGCGAAGGTGGAAATGCCAGCATCGTTCAGGACCTGTGTTACTTTCGGTCCAATCCCTTCGATGAGGGTAAGGTCATCCGCTTTCGAGGCAGCCCGGCCTCGTTTCGAGGCTCTGGGGAGCTCCTTTTCCTCCGATTTGCGCTCTTCATCGGGGTGGCCGATGAAATCTACCAGCAGGCGAGTATACTGCTGGCGGTGCCCGCCGCGCACACGGATGCGCTTCTTCGGGCGATATCGAAATCGGTCGATCTTGGGGCCTTTGATATGGTCCACCACGGTCACCTTGACCAGGATGTCGTTCACCGTGGGCGTGCCGACCATTACATCGTCGCCGTCTGCCATTAGCAAGACGCGCTCGAAGTCGAATTTCTTCCCCGCATCAACGGGCAGGCGGTCCACTTCGATGGTCCGCCCTTCGACGGCGCGGTATTGCTTGCCGCCGCTTTCAACAATTGCGTATCTCATTTTGTTCTCCAGTCATTCACTTCACCGGGTGCCTGCGGAGGTCCTACACTCTTCGCCTGCGAGCGGGGAAGCTGGTCGTATCGATGTCCTGTGACATACAACTACCCCAGAATCCAACCACTGGGGTAGAAGCGGACAATATTATACATGCCGGGTGGGGAAGTGTCAATGAATGACCCCATTCATTTATCTTCTGCAAAACCGTAGTACAATTGTTCTATCTCATCCAGACCTTTACTTCTCTTACCTGTTCCGTAAACTTCACTTTATGACTGACTCTTACCCTCAACCCGGAATCAGCCTTAGCCCCACCCAGATTCAAATTGTCGAGTCCCCCCTGAATTCCAAACTTTTTGTTTCCGGCCCCATGGGCACGGGCAAAACCACGGCAGGGGTGGAGCGGATGCGTTACTTGCTCGCGCAAGGCGTGCCGGGCGAATCGATCCTTATGCTGGCCGCGCAGCGCAGCGTACAGGAGCCATATCTCGATCTCCTTTACAGCCCTGACCGGCTTGCCGGGAGTGAGGTGACCTCCACCACTCTCGGTGGTGGGCTCGCCCGCCGGGTCTGCGACCTCTTCTGGCCCGTCGCAGCCGAAGCGGCGGGGTATCAGTATCCGGACCAGCCGCCCGTCTTCCTTTCTCTTGAAACTTCACAATACTACATGGCGCACATTGTCCGCCCGCTGCTGGACGAGGGTTACTTCGAGTCGGTCACCATGGACCGCAACCGCCTGTATTCCCAGATCCTGGATAACCTCAACAAAGCGGCGATTGTTGGCTTCCCCCATACCGAAATCGCTGCCCGGCTCGATGCAGCTTATTTCGGTGATCCTGCGCAGCGCCGGGTCTACGCCGACGCGCAGGATTGCGCGGTCCGTTTTCGTGAATATTGTCTTCAAAACAATCTGGTCGATTTTTCGCTTCAACTGGAGATCTTTACAAATATCCTCTGGCCGCTCGACATCGTCCGGGACTATCTCACGCGAACCTACCGACACTTGATCTATGACAACGTAGAGGAGGATAGCCCGCGGGCTCACGACATTATCCGTACCTGGCTCCCGGTGTTTGACTCGGCCTTATTGATGTACGATGAAGGCGGAGGTTATCGCTTCTTCCTGGGCAGCGATCCTCACACCGGTCTTGCGCTGAACGAGCTGTGCGAGGAGCGGCTTGTGCTGGAAGACTCGTTTGTGATGTCTGCAAGCGTTGCAGATCTTGCCTCCAGCCTGGAGCAGATCATCTTGCCAGATCCAACCATCCCTGAGCCGGAAGCCGTTGGTGGCGAAGCGGTCGGTATTCTCGCGGCGCGCTTTTACCCGCAGCTTCTGGACGCGGTAGTGGCGGAAGCCGCGTCACTGATCGAGGCTGGCGTGGCGCCGAGGGATATGGTCATCATTTCCCCATTTCTTTCGGATGCACTGCGCTTCTCCGTGATGAACCGCCTCGAAGCGGCGGGCATCCCGACGCGTTCGCATCGTCCCTCGCGGACGCTGCGAGATGAGCCTGCCAGCCAGGCGCTGTTAACCTTTGCCGCAATCGCCCATCCTGCCTGGGGGATCCGCCCCCCGCGCTTCGACGTGGCGTATGCCCTGATGCAGTCCGTGGAGGGACTGGATCTCGTCCGAGCCCAGCTGCTGGCAGAAATCGTCTATCGCACGCGCGACCTGCGGCTTTCCTCTTTCGATGAGATTGCGCCTGACGTTCAGGAGCGAATTACTTTTGTGGTCGGCAACCGGTACAGCATGCTGCGGGATTGGATCCTCGAGTATCGCGATGGGGAGGAGCTGCCGTTTGACCATTTCCTGAGAAAGTTGTTCGGCGAGGTTCTTTCGCAGCCCGGCTTTGGCTTCCACACCGATTTCGACGCCGTGAGGGTTGCATCCAGTCTCGTAAGGTCGGTGCAGCACTTCAGGCAGTCGCTTGAATCTACCTACCTCTTTCAGGATGGCTCCCGTTTCCCGCATCTCGGAAGGGAATATATTCAAATGCTCCAGGATGGCGTGATCGCGGCCTCTTACGTGGAGGGCTGGCGTTCTCAAAATAAGGACGCGGTGCTGGTGGCCCCGGCGCATACGTTCCTGATGATGAACCGTCCAGTCACGGCGCAGTTCTGGCTGGATGTAGGCGCGAGCGCCTGGCACCAGCGACTCGCCCAGCCGCTGACGCATCCGCATGTGCTCACCCGTGAATGGGAACCGGGCCGGATCTGGACAGATGCCGACGATGTCGAGACGGGTCGCAGAACTATGGCGCGCGTGGTCTCGGGCCTGTTGCATCGCTGCAGGGAGCGCATCTATTTGTGTATGGCAGAGCTAGGGGAAAGCGGATTCGAGCAGCGCGGCGATTTACTGCGTGCCTTCCAGCGAGTCTTGCAGAATCATGGGCAGGCCGACTCTGCCAGCTCGTGAACAGGGACATGGCGTTGAAAAAGAAGCGCTCCCTGTCTCTTTTCACAGACTCAGTTTTCCTTGCTTGCTTATCACGAACATGAACTTGACAGCTGAACTCTTATCAGATGATGCTTAACTTCATCCCTCGACCTTCTCAAGAACAAATCCTGCGCTATCGCGGCGGACGGCTGGGCATCGCCGCGGTGCCCGGGGCCGGCAAGACGCAAATCCTCTCTGCCCTTGCGGCGAAGCTGATTGCCAGCGGCGCCCTCGCCGAAGATCAGGAGGTGCTGATCGTGACCCTGGTCAATTCGGCAGTAGATAACTTCGAGGCGCGCGTCAAGCGCTTCTTCGATAACCCTCTTCAGGCGCTTTACCGCTACCGCGTCCGAACGCTGCACGGATTGGCGCATGACATTGTCCGGGAGAAGCCAGGGCATGTGGGGTTGGACGAGCGCTTCGGCATCCTCGATGAGCGCGAGGCTGACTTCATCCGCCGCGAGGCGGTCAAGGCCTGGCTGAACGTGCATGCCGAGTCGCTCGACGATTATCTCGATCCGAATCTGGACGAGCACAAGGGCGACTGGGTCCGGCGCGACCAGCTGCCGGAGGTGATCTCGAACCTGGCGCTGGCGTTCATCCGATCCTCGAAAGACAGGCGGCTCACGCCAGAAAAGCTGCGTGCCCTGCTGGACCGGCAGCCTGCACCGCTTCCGCTCGCGGAGCTGGGGTTGGAGATCTATGCTGATTATCAGCGCGCTCTGACTTATCGCGCCGCCGTGGACTTCGATGACCTCATTCGTCTGGCGCTCGACATCCTCGAATCGGACGAAGAATATCTCGAGCGCGTGCGCTATCGCTTTCCTTTCATCCTTGAAGATGAAGCCCAGGATTCCAGCCGGCTGCAGCAGGATATCCTCAACCTGCTTGCAGGTCCGGGGGGCAACTGGGTGCGCGTGGGTGACCCGAATCAAGCCATCTTCGAGACCTTCACGACGGCCTCGCCGGAGCTGCTGCGTGAGTTCATTGCCCAGAATCCGAGCGTGGACATGCCCGAGTCGGGGCGTTCACAGCAGTCCATCATTGACCTGGCAAACGGTTTAATCGACTGGGTGAAGAACGAGCATCCCGTCGAGGAGGTGCGCACGGCTCTGGCGCCGCCCTACATCGTGCCGGTCCAACCAGATGATCCCCAGCCGAATCCACCGAACGACCGGTCCGCGATCCATTTCGTAACCAGGCGGCTGACAGCCGAGGAAGAGACCAAGGCGATTGTCGACTCGCTGGGCAGGTGGCTGCCAAAGAATCAAGATGCTACTGTGGCTGTTCTGGTGCCGCGCAACCTGCGGGGCGTGGATGTGATCAACGCCCTCAAGACAAAGAACATCGAGTACGTGGAATTCCTGAGCAGTACGTCCAATACACGTGCAGCCGCGGGCGCATTGAGCAACCTGATCTCCTACCTGGCCGAGCCGGCGTCCGCGCCGAAGCTGGCAAAGGCATATCAGGTCTGGCGGCGGGCGTGGAAGGATGTCAAGGAGCGGGCGACGTTGATTCACGATACGAGCGCCTGGCTGCGCAAAGTGAGGAACGTGGAAGATTACGTCAACCCGAACCTGGCATTTGCCCGAGGGGAAGTTCTTACTCCCGTTGCGTTCTCAAGAGGCGACGGCGCAGGGTCCGCAGACGCCGAGTCCACAGAGGGGGAACAGGAACAGATCGTTGCCGAACTGAATGAGTTCCGCGTCCACGTCCGGCGCTGGCTGGAAGCGGTCATGTTGCCCATTGACCAGCTGGTGCTCACGCTGGCTCAGGATATTTTCACCGAAGCTCCAGATCTGGCGCTGGCTCACAAACTGGCGCTTGTCCTGCGCAAAGCCGCAGACGACCATCCGGACTGGCGCCTGCCCGAGCTGACCGCCGAACTGGCGGTTATCGCCAAGAACGAACGGCGCTTCATCGGCTTCTCGGCGGATGATTCGGGCTTTGACCCGGACCAGCATCGCGGTAAGGTGGTCGTGACAACGATGCACAAGGCTAAGGGGCTGGAATGGGACCGCGTCTATTTGATGAGCGTGAATAATTATGACTTTCCCTCGGACCAGGCGAACGACCGTTTTATCTCCGAAAGGTGGTTTTTGCGGGACCACTTAAACCTCGAAGCCGAAGCACTGGCACAACTGAATGCGCTGACCTCCTCGAGCGAATATCACTGGTATGAAGAAGGCACTGCGACACGCGCCTCACGCCTGGATTATGTCAAGGAACGCTTGCGTTTGTTCTATGTGGGCATCACACGTGCGAAGAAGGAATTAATTGTGACCTGGAATACCGGCCGTCAAGGCGAGGCAACGCCCAGCCTGGCAATGCAGGCGTTGATGGGGTGGTGGGAATCGGAAGCGGGGAGACAGTAGAACAAAACAGACCGGTCTCGTTTAGACCGGTTTTCTTTTCCGCACGATCGTCGCACTGTAACTCTATAATTATCCCTTGACTTAGAGTGCGCACTAAGTCCTAGAAATTCCCTACATAAGAGAGATAAATATGGTACCCGTTGTCGAAGAGATGTATACGATCCAGGAAGCTGAACCAGAGATGGGTGTAGACGCGCACAGACTGCGATATTACGAAAGGATCGGTCTGCTGCCCTCCATGGAGCGCGGGGATTACGGTTGGCGAGTTGATTCCAAGGAAGATCTCGGCTGGATCTACTGGCTCAGATTGCTGCGCAAGACCGGCCCGTCCATTCGGATGATGAAGAGATATGTCGAAATTACACGCGCCGGGGACCACACCCTAGACGAACGCTGTGCACTCTTGCAGGAACACTGTAATTCCCTTCAGGAGCATCTCAAACCGCTGGATCAAAAGGTCGAGTTTGATCAAGTTCCGAGAAGCGGGCTCAGGATAAGTAAATTATGGAGTATGTGAATTTTGGCAGGACGGGTGTCAAGGTTAGCCGTCTGTGCCTGGGATGTATGAATTTTGGCGGCAGGCAAGAGCCGGGAGAGTCAATCCGGATCATTCACCAGGCACTGGATATGGGCATCAATTATCTGGATACCGCCAATGTCTACGGACATGAGCCGCTGAACTTTGAGGTCGGACGGGGGAGGAGCGAAGAGATTCTCGGTAAGGCACTCGCACACGGCAAGAGACAGAATATCTTTCTGGCGACAAAAGTGCATTACGCGATGGGTGGCGACCCCAACGCGCAGGGAAATTCGCGCCGGCACATTATCGAGCAGTGTGAGGCATCCCTCAAGAGACTGGACAGCGATTACATTGACCTGTACCAGCTGCATGGCTCCAACAACGATATCCCCATCGATGAAAGCCTGCGCGCCCTCGATGATCTGGTCCGGGCGGGGAAGGTCCGTTATATCGGTACAAGCGGGTTCGCCGCCTGGGAGCTAATGGAGGCTCTTTGGGTGTCGGACAGACAGGGTTTGAGTCGATTCGTCAGCGAGCAGGCGCCCTATAACTTGCTCGACCGGCGCATCGAGCGCGAGCTGATCCCCATGCTTCAGACGTACGATATGGCTCTGGTCCCCTGGGCACCCAGCGCGGGTGGATTCTTTTCCGAGAGCTATCAACGCGATCAGGCCGCTCCCGCCGGGTCAAGATACGAAGCCTTCTGGCGCGGTTTTTACAGGGAGAGCTTTGCGCGCCGGGAACAAGTGTTTGATCTGCAGGAAGCTGTGCTCGAGATGGCGAAAGAGAAGAACCTTTCGGGATACGCCCTTGCGCTGGCGTGGTGTCTTTCACGGCCCGGCGTAACCAGCTCTATTATCGGGCCTCGCACCTCAGAGCAGTTTCGTGACTCTCTGCGCGCGCTTGAAGTCACTCTAACCGATGAGGACGGAAAAAAATTGGACCAGATCGCTCCACCAGAGTCGGCGACGGTCCCGTATCTCGATTACAAAGGCAGACATCTCTTCCGCCCATGAGAGTTCATCAAGGCAAAAATCACTACACCCCGATCAAACGGATCGGGGTGTAGTTTTGATGGAGTTGATCCCTGTTCGATTTTGTAGATCGAAATTAGCGGGGCAGGACCACACGATCGATCACATGGATGATCCCGTTGCTCGTCTGGATGTCGACCGTCACAATATTCGCGGTGCGGCCATTCGCATCGGTCAGGACGCCATTTGCCTGGAAGAGACGGCCCTGCAGCGTGTTGATGCGCTCGCGTGAGAGCACCTCGGTGGAGTCGAGCTCACCGCGGACGATATGGTAGCGCAGCACTCTCGAGACCAGCGCCGGGTTGCTAAGCAGCTGCTCGGCGGTCACACCAAGCTCCTCCAGCAATGCGGCAAACGCAGCATCGGTGGGGGCGAAGACGGTATGCTCCCTGCGGCTGTCAAGTCGTTCGATGATATTGGGGTCAGCCACTTCCAATGCCGCGATCAAGATGGAGAACTCACCCGTTGCATCGTTGGTTTCCAGCACAACATCCACGATGCTGTTTCCGGGATCGAAGTTCCTGACCTTCGGCAGCAGCACCCGGTCAATCACGTGGATATAACCGTTACTTGCCGGGATATCAGTGGTGACAATATTCGCGGTGCGACCATTGAAATCCGTCAGGACGCCATTTGCCTGGAACACACGTCTCTGCAGTGTGCGGATGCTTTCACTGGCAAGCACTTCACTGGAATCAAGGCTGCCACGGGCGATATGATAACGGAGAACCCGTGATAACAGCATCCGATCGCTGAGGAGCTGTTCGGCCGTCACACCAAGCTCTGTCAGCAGCGCCTGAAAGGCGGCGTCGGTGGGAGCGAAGACAGTATATTCCCTGTTGCTGCTCAATCGCTGAAGGATGTTCGGATTGGCAGCCTGCAGTGCGGCAATAAGAATCGAAAATTCGCCGGTCTGGGCATTCGCAGCCAGGGCAACATCGAGCAGTGTGCCGGCTTCCTGCGCCTTGACAGGCGTGAACGTTGCCCCTAGGGCGCTGATCACAAGGGCAGCGATCAGCAGGGCATACACAACTGGGAGACCTCTAACTTTATTCATTTTTCCTCCGGAATTCAAAATGGTTTTCACTCTCCTCATTCTACGGCTTTTCGCTGATTTGTCAATGTTTTGCAAAGATTATTAATCAATCACTCATAAATATATGGACAAAATATGGAAAATCAGCCTTTTCTTGACGCTCAAACAAAGACAGGAGAATACCTGGGGCATTCATCGCTGGAGGGCATGGATTTCTTCTTGCCCTGGATGACACGCAGGCTTAAGACTATTGCTGTTTGGCTTCCAGATTCCGGGCTAAAATAAATAAGCGCCGGTCTCTGGCTGAAGTCCATGCCCTCAGGTCAATACCTCAAGGATGTGTTGATAACGGCCGCCTGAATCATTCGGGATCGATAAACATTTCGATGTAGCCAAGATACGTTGAATTTGTGAAGTAAGTGTGCTACAGTACTGGTAGCATGACCCGGGAGTGTGTCCGTGATGGAACAGGTCTTCAAAAGAATCATCAATAATCATTTTGCTGATCTGGAGGGGAGCACTGTCTCTGCATCGATTGCTCTGCCGGAGTCGTTGATCAACGAGATTGTCCGAATTGCTCTCGAGAGAAATAAGAACATCGATTCCTTACAGATCGCAATTCATCCGCAAAACCGGATTTCGGTAAGTGTGAAGACAACCCTGCTTCCCTGGGTCCTCCCGCTCAAGGTAAGACTTGACCGATCGATCGATCTCGCCAGTTACTCTTCCCCGAAGCTGAGAGCGTGGATGGAAAACAATCGTTGGTTGGGAACCCTGGGTTCCTTGTTTGATGCACTGCCGGAAGGGGTCAAGCTGTATGGCAACCAGATCGTGGTGGATCTCGGATCATTCCTTCCCACTCCGGAATACAGGGGGATGCTGGATCTCGTAAAGTCGGTGGATATTCGCACGCAGGCCGCCACACTGATTCTTGACGTGCAAGCCGCTGTAGCCACCTAGTTCCACCGGATGCCTTTTCTCACGCACGACTATAAAATTATCTCTATTAAAATCGCTGGTACAATCGCAGCGATACCTTTCATAAGGAGGCAGGAGTGGCGAGACAGGTTATCGGCCCCGATGTAAGCTTTTATCAGGACGATCCCGGTACCCCGCAGGAAATCAACTTCGTGCGGATGAACCAGACCACCGATTTCGTGATCATCAGAGCCGGGCAAAACCTATGGGCAGATTCCGATTTCAGGAACAACTGGCGCCGGTCAAAAGAAGCGGGACTTCCGCGCGGCTCGTACTGGTTCTATGACAGCCGGGCAGAACCCCGCCAGCAGGCAGAGTTGTGGGTCAATCTATTAGCCGGCGACCTCGGTGAACTCCCTCTATTCCTTGACCTTGAAGAAGCCTATCGCGGTCCCTACACGGGCTGGCGGCACTGGAAGACCTGTCTCGAGCGACTCCGGGCGCTCGTTGGCTCGAAGGAGATCGGTATCTACACCGCCTTCCATTACTGGAACAGCAACGCGCCCACCAGCCAGCCTAACGAGCTGGAATACTTCCACCGCTTCCCATTATGGATCGCAAATTATGGCGTTTCACAACCGCTCGTCCCCCGACCGTGGGGGGCAAATGAGTGGTTGTTCTGGCAATTCACAGCATCGGGGGATGGCCCTTTTTATGGTGTTGAGAGCCTCGAAATCGACCTAAATTATTTCAACGGTGATCCCCAGGCATTTGCCCGGCGTTTTAATCTGTCTGTCCCCACCGACCCGATCCCGCCGGACCCGACAGGGACGCGCTATCGCGTCAACGCGGGGACATTAAACGTTCGTCAAGGACCCGGCACGAGCTTCCCCGCAGTTGGTTTCTTCCGCCGCAATGAGATCGTTGAAGCTCTCGAGGCGAACTCCGATGGAAGCTGGCTGCGAGTCCGCCGGGTGAGTGATGGATTAACCGGCTGGGTTTCGGCGGCTTATCTTGTCAAACTGGATGCGCCACCTCCACCACCGCCCCCGCCACCTCCTCCACCGGTGGGCGACCGGTACCGCGTCACCGCGACCGCGCTTCACGTCCGGGAGGGACCGGGCACGAATTTCCGATCCATCGGACTCCTGAACCGGAACGATATTGTCGAATCTTTGGAGTTTAATGCCGGTGCCAGCTGGATGCGTCATCGCCGTCTGACCGATGGCTTGAGCGGCTGGTCATCAACCCAGTTCCTCGACAAGATCACCACAACGCCTCCGCCCCCGCCTCCGACCGGCGACAGATACCGGGTCACAGCGACCAGGCTTCACGTCCGTGAGGGTCCCGGGACCGAGTTCCGCTCCCTTGGCTACATTGAGCTCAATGAGATTGTGACGGGCATCGGAGCGAATCCGGAAGGCACATGGAGACAGATTCGCCGTAGCGACGGGCTGACCGGCTGGTCTTCAGCGCGCTACCTGACTCTGGTTACCGATGAACCTCCTCCACCGCCACCGCCCCCGGGCGACCTGGCGGGAACCTGGTTTCGTGCCAATGGCCGGGTGAACGTTCGAGAGGGGCCCGGGACAGGGTTCAATATCGCCGGTGCTCTGAATAAGGATGAAGTTCTCGAGGCACTCGATAGCAACGGCGATCAATCCTGGATCCGTCTTGCTCGCGTGAACGGGTGGACGGCCTGGGCGCCGGGCAGTTCCCTGACGAAGGTTGGCAAAGATCCCGCCTCGGCCACCCAGAACATTTTCAAAGGGGTGACGTATTATCGCAACAAGCGCAGCACACCTCGCGCCCTGATCTGGCATATCATCGAGATCGATACCCGCTTGACAGATGCATTACGCTTCTTAGTGACTCCACCGCTGCGCGATACCGTGCCGCAGCTGTGCTCACGCACGACCTCGCAGTTTCTGGACGAGCACGATATGCAGATCGCTGTCAATGGGGATGGCTTCTTCTACCTGGACCCCGTCGATTATCCGCCCCAGGCCTATTGCGGGAACAGTGACCCGGTCCGGCCGATGGGCTATGCAGCCTCACGGGGCAGGGTGTATTCTGAGAGGACCCCGGGAAATCCCGTTCTCTTCATCAATCAGAATAATGAGATCACTGTAGATACGCCCAAAGGCAAAGTGTACAACGCAGTTTCTGCCGACGTATTGCTGATTTCGAAGGGGAAAAAGGTGGCGGGACTGGACAACCAGCTGGCGAATCCCCGCACGGCATTCGGTATGAATCGGAATGGTCGCTATCTGTACCTGGTCGTCGTGGACGGTCGCGCAACCACGAGTGTTGGCGTCACGTTCAGCCAGCTGGCGGACCTGATGTTGCCGTATGGCGTCTATACTGGTGTGGCTCTCGATGGAGGCGGTTCCTCAGCCATGGTCATCGAAGGCGTGGATCGTCTGCCTCGCCTCCTGAATACACCGGTGAATGAGAACACTCCGAAGCTCGAACGGGCTGTCGCGAATCACCTTGGGATTTCACTTCGGAAGTAAGTCGCGGTTCATCGTTGCCCATGACCGGTAGTGCGCCTGGTAGTCTACAACCCATCCCTGGCCCGCGCGGGTTGCCACTTCTGGGTGTGATGCCTGAGATGGTGGGTGACATGCTGGGGCTGTTTATGAAGACGGCGCGTGAGTACGGGGGCCTTGCCCAGTTTAAGCTACTGAACAAGACATATATCCTTGCCGCTCATCCCGATTACGTCAAATATATCCTTCAGGATAACCACAAAAACTATATCCGCGGCAGAAGTGTCGAAACAGGGCGGGTGCTTCTAGGAAATGGGCTGCCCCTCATCGATGGTGACTTCTGGCTGCGGGAGCGGCGGATGCTCCAGCCGGCATTCCACCGCGAACGCCTCGCGAAGCTGGCAGATCGGGTGACGGGTGTCATCGATAATTTCATCCAGGATTGGCCGGTAAAGGCAGCTGTGAGCCCGATCCTCGATCTGGATCATGAAATGATGCGCCTCACCCTCACCATCATCATCACGTCTATGTTCGGCGCACAGATTGACGATAAGATTCCCGCGTTAAGTCATGCATTCAATGTGGCTTCGAGCTTCATGCTCTGGCGCAGCCAGCAGATGTGGGCGCCGCCTCTGTCTTTTCCCGTTCGGCGCAATATAGAGTACAACCGTGCCCTGAAGGTCTTGAATGAGACGATTTATCCGCTGATCGCAGAGGGGCGCCGGAGCCCAAAAGATGACCTGCTCGGCATGATGCTCGAGATGCATGATGCCGACACAGGCGAAAGCCTTTCTGACCAGCAGGCGCGCGACGAGGTGGTGACCATCTTCTTTGCGGGCCACGAAACAACAGCAGCCACCCTGGCATGGGCATTCTATCTTTTGTCACAACATCCCGCCGTGGAGGAGCGCATCCGCCTCGAACTAAACAGTACACTGGAAGGCCGCTTGCCCACCTTTGCCGACCTTCCACGGCTGACCTATATGCAGCAATTTCTCCATGAAGTATTGCGCCTCTACCCCGCCGCTTATCTATTCGCGCGTGAGCCCTTAATGGACGATGTCATCGATGGCTATTCAATCCCTGCCGGGACGATGATCTTCATCTCGCCCTATGTCAGTCATCGCAATCCCGCCTACTGGCCGGAACCGGAACAATTCGATCCTCAGCGCTTTACACCCGAGCGGATTGCTGGCCGCCCGCGCCACGTGTACTTTCCGTTTGGCGAGGGTCCGCACGTGTGCATCGGGAATCACTTCGCGATGATGGAAATGCAGCTCATCCTGGCAATGACGCTTGAGCGCTTCCGACTGAAGCTCGTGCCAGGTCACCCGATTGCCCTGAAACCCGAGGCCACACTTCGACCGAAACATGGGATGAAGATGATGGTCGAAGCGATATGACTACGCTGCTATATTTTCCCTGCCACGTAATCCAGCACATCGATTTTTGTCAGGATCCCGACCGGCTTACTATGTTCTACGACCACCAGAGCATAGCCCTCTGTAAGAGAGGGCATGGTCTCCTCGATGGTGCTGTCAGGTGGGAAAACTGCGCCGGCGTTTTGCACGAGAGCGTCTATTAATTCCTCATGGCTATGATCATGTTCTTCCAGCATGTGATTCAGCAGATCGACCTCCTCCAGCATGCCTACGAGCTCGCCGCTCGTACCGACCACCGGCACCTGGGAAATGCCATTCTGATGCATCACCGAGACTACCTTGCGCATCGAATCGCCCAGAGTTGCCACGTGCAGAGATTTGTTGGGTTTCGCCCGCAGCAGATCGCCAAGCGTGGTCTCGCCGAATTCTGTGGTGAGGAAACCAAACTCGCGCATCCACTTGTCATCGTAAAATTTCGATAGATACCGTGAGCCCGAATCGGGGAAAATTACAACGGCCAGACGGTTTCCACTGAGCTTTCGACAATATTTGATGGCTCCGGCTAAGGCCGAACCGGAGGAGCCGCCTGCGAAAATCCCTTCCTGGCGGACCAGCTGGCGCGCCCACAGGAACGACTCGCGGTCTCCGGCGCGTTCGATCCAGTCCACGACGGAAAGATCGGTGGCGGAGGGCAGGAAGTCCTCGCCGATCCCCTCGACCTTGTAAGTCTTCGGATAAGCGCCTTCGGGAATCTTGCCTCCGCTCTGCCAGATCTCGGTCAGGATCGAGCCTTCAATATCCACGCCCACGATTTTGATACCAGGATTCTTCGATTTGAGATAGCGACCGATGCCCGAAATGGTCCCGCCTGTCCCCATACCGATGATAACGTCGGTCACGCGCCCGAGTGTCTGCTCCCATAGCTCAGGTCCGGTGGTCATCTCGTGGGTCAGCGGGTTATCGGGGTTGTGATATTGATTGGCAAGGATGGCGTTTGGGGTTTCGCGAGCGAATTTCTTCGCCACCTCGTAGTAGGAACGCGGGTCATCGGGCGCGACTGCTGTCGGCGTAATGACGACCTTCGCCCCGTAAGCGCGCAGGAGCAGGATTTTCTCATTACTCATCTTATCCGGCATGACGAAGATCGTCTTGTAGCCCTTGAGCGCCGCGGCGATGGCGAGTCCGACGCCCGTATTGCCGCTGGTCGCCTCCACGATGGTCCCACCCGGCTTCAATTCCCCGCGTTTTTCTGCCTGGTCGATGATATTGGCTCCCACCCGGTCCTTGACCGAGCCGCCTGGATTCATGAACTCCAGCTTGGCATAGAGAGGGACCGGCAGATCCCGCGCGATGCGCCCCAGCTTCACGAGCGGCGTATTCCCAATAGCTCCGAGAATGCTGTCGAAGACTCGTTTATCCTCCGAAACGGGTAAGCCTGTCATTCGCTCTCCTTTGGTTTGATAAAGCTATTTTACCAAAGCAAAACTCCCGTCGATTTCAACGGGAGTTTTGCTTTCCACAGATGGTAAGATGGCTTCTGGCCGGACAGCAGAGCCGCTCGCGATGACATTAGTACACAGGCAGGCTCTTGTCCACTTCCCTTGCCCAGGCGTTAATACCGCCTTTCAGGTTTTTCACTTTCTTGAAACCGGCGCTGGTGAGCAATTCGAGCGCCCGTGCAGAGCGCGCGCCGCTCTTGCAGAACAACACCAGATCCTCGGCGCTGTCCAGCTCGGAGAGCCGTGCCGCCAGCTGACCGAGCGGGATGTTGGTGGCGTCCGGCAGGCGCGAGATCTCGAGCTCATGCGGCTCGCGCACGTCAATCAACCTGAGATGATTGGTCTTCACCCGTTCCGCCAGTTCTGTCACGGTGATGTCCCAGCTTTCGCCGGCTGAGCCTTCTTCATGATCGTGGCTGGGCACGCCGCAAAACTCTTCGTAATCGATCAGTTCCTTGATGTCGGCATTCGGTCCGCATACACGGCAGTTAGGGTTTTTCTTCAGCTTCACAAAATCGAAGGACATGTCCAGGGCGTTGTAGAGCAGCAGCTTGCCGATCAACGGCTCGCCGATGCCGAGCAGCACCTTTAACGCTTCCGTTGCCTGGAGGGTTCCTATCGTGCCAGGCAGTACACCGAGAACTCCTCCTTCTGCGCAGGAGGGGACCAGTCCGGGTGGCGGCGGCTCGGGGAAGAGACAGCGGTAGCAAGGTCCCTCTTTGGCGTAGAAGACACTCACCTGTCCATCGAAGCGATAGATCGAGGCGTACACGTTCGGCTTGCCCAGAAAGACAGCCACGTCGTTGGTGAGATACCGAGTTGGGAAGTTATCGGTCCCGTCGAGGATGATGTCGTAATCCGCGGCGATGCGCAGGGCATTTTCCGAAGTATAGGGCTCGTTATAAAGGTCCACCTGGATGTCTGGATTCAAGTCCAGCAGTTTGGCGCGAGCACTCTCGACCTTCAACTTCCCGACCGTAGAGGTCCCGTGGATCACCTGCCGTTGCAAATTGGAGGAATCGACGGTGTCATAATCTACCAGTCCAATACGTCCGATCCCCGCCGCAGCCAGGTACAGGGCAACTGGCGAACCCAATCCGCCCGTACCGATGATCAGAACCGAGGAATTTTTTAGCTTACGCTGTCCCTCGAGCCCCACTTCCGGGATCAGGAGATGGCGAGAATAACGCAAGATCTCGTCGCGCGACAGCTCAGGCAACATTTCCACCTCCGGCAATGGACGGGATCAGCATGATCTTCTCGCCATCCTTGATCGGCGTGTTCACTCCCTGCAGATCCTTAATATTGTTCTCGCCGACAAACAGGTTGACAAACGGGCGCAGCTCGCCGCCCTCGTTGAACAGGTGAGGCTTGAGCGCCGGATATTGTGTAGTCAGGTCCGCGAGCGCATCGGAAATGTTCGCGCCGCCGACGGTGACTTCGCTTTGTCCATTAGTATAGGCGCGTAATGGTGTCGGGATTCGTAAAACGGGCATGTATGTCTCTCCTAAAGAGTATTCTCGGTAGTTCAGTAGCCCCGTGGTTGTCGGGGGCATCGAAACCATCTGTTATCAAGCTGGTTCTTGTTTCTTTACAACGCTTGGTCTCGGTCGGGGTTGGACGAGGACCAACCCTACTCGACCAACTGTGTGGATTACAAAGCCTTGATCTGTTCCAATAATTTCTCGGCACGCGCGACGCCGTTATTGACATAACGGGCTTCGCCGCGTGCATCGAGCACAAAGGTGGTCGGGACGCTCATCACGCCCCAGGTCTTTGCCAGGTCCGGCTGCTCATAGGCGTTGATCTCGATCACTTCCAGGCTTTCGCCGAGCACTTTCGCAACCTGGTGGATTGCAGGGCGCTGAACCGTTCTGCAGGGTACGCAATCCGGCGTGGTGAAATACACCAGCACCGGTCTCTCGGGCAGCTTGCTGAGCAGTGTGAAGACCTGGTTGCGAGCTCGCAGCAACAGACGCTGGTTTATCAGCCAGTAGGCGAACACGCCCAGGGCAATAATACTGGCTGCCAGCCCAAGACGAAACAGAATCTCAGAGCTCATTGGCTGGCTCCGATCCTGGGCTTCATTCCGGGAAAGGTGCCGGTAGGCGGCTGCTTGCTGAAACCAGGCAGGTTGAAACGGCTCAGCCAGTAATACACGGCACAACCGACGCAGAAGCCGCCAAAGGCGTTCAGGGCCGCCAGGGCTGCCACGAGCCAGACCAGGCTCCAGCCGAGGATCCCCGCGCCCAGATACAATGCGATCGAACCGGCCGTCATAAACAGGAACCCGAGGAATTGGGCAAAGCGGTGCGGCTCCGGGTTGTCGTCCAGGATGTCGGGTTTCATCCAGCCGCCCGGCTTCAGCATATAGCGGTACACGAAGCCAAAACCGGGGATTCTAAGCGCGGAACCGATCCCCATGACTGCCGCGACTACAGCTGCCAGAAGCGGCAAATTCAAAATAAAAGCCAGCAGGTTGAGCGAGATGATGATCATCTGGTTGGTCTTGAGAGCAGAGTGATCTACTTTTTGGAGTGGTTGAGCGGTCATATTTCTTCCTTTTGGAGGGAAACGCTCCCAAGCTAGTTCGTTGTGATTTCTTCTTCCTCGAATTTCGAGCGGTCTTCCAGCAGGCGCCAGCAGCGGCTCTCCGTTGCCTTGCCCTCAGTCACTGTTGTAATGATGTAAGAGAAAAAGGGCTGCGCCCACTCACGGTCATACTCAGAAGGGCGATTGGGATGATCGGGATGGGAATGGAAGACCCCGATCAAGCTCAGCCCCAGGCGTTCTGCTGTCAACTCTGCGGCGAGATAAGCATCCGGTGGGATCAGAAAGCGGTTGTGACGAGCTCCATCCTCGCGGGCATTCTCGAGGGGCAGGACACTCTCTACTCTACCATCACTGCCGATTAGAAAACCCGCACCCTCCTCGGGATAGGCCTGTTCTCCATGTGCATGGATCTGGTCCAGCAGCGCTTTCGAGAGGGCAAGTGTCACTTTGCCTCCCACAATGCCCTGTCACTCAGATACTTATAGCCGGCGTCCGGGAAGAGGGTCACGACAATGCCTTCGTCCAGCTCCTCTGCCACGCGCAGGGCCGCGACTGCCGCCGCGCCGGACGAGATCCCGACGAACAAGCCCTCTTCGCGCGCCAGGCGTAAGACCATTTCATGAGCCTGTTCTGTCCGCACCTCGCGTGTTTCGTCCGCGAACGATGCATCATAGATCCCAGGCTTGATTGCGGTCGGCATGTGCTTGAGCCCCTCCAGCCCGTGGAAGGACGCATCCGGCTGAAAAGCGATGATCTTGACCTGGGGCAGTTGCTCACGCAAATATCTGCCCGTACCGATCAGTGTCCCCGATGTGCCGAGCCCTGCCACAAAGTGCGTGATGCGCTCATCCGTCTGGCAGAGGATCTCGGGCCCAGTGGACTTGTAATGTGCCTGCCAGTTGGCGTCATTGTTGTACTGGTTTGCATACCAGAATCGCCCAGGATTTTCAGCCGCCAGCTGGCGCGCCATCAGGATGGCGCCGTCTGATCCTTCGGTTGGGTCGGTCAAGATGAGCTCGGCCCCCAGCGCCCGCAGGATGGCAATTCGCTCCGCGCTGGCGCTGGCGGGGACCGCCAGCGTGATAGGGATTCCCAGCACCGCCCCGAACGTAGCATACGAAATCCCCATGTTGCCGGAGGTGGAATCAAGCAGGCGCTTGCCGTTGCCCAGATCACCGCTTGCCAGAGCCGTACGAAGGATGTTCAGGGCAGGGCGATCCTTGACGGACCCGCCCGGGTTGAACCATTCCGCTTTTGCAAAGACCTGGACTCGCGGAGCCAGGTGGCGGCCAAGTCGGCGCAGTGGGAGCAGGGGAGTGTTGCCGACATGGGCGGTCAAGTCTCCAGCCAGGTCAAGATCCGATTCATAAACCTTGTAGCCGAGTAACGTCATGTAATCCTTAAATCAAAAGCAGCCAACAGCAGAAATAAAAGAACGGCGACCAAACGCCTCGCGAGTTTGAGCACGCGGGAGTCGTCCACCGTTCTGAGACTGTCTGTTGACTGCGGGACGTGTCTCAGGCGGTGGTTACGAGCCCCGCCGTAGACACAAGCAATGAATAATGGTTTTCATAGTGTTCTAGATATGATGACGGCAATTTTACAGTTCTTACCTGAATTGTCAAGTTAACGATTGACACGAACAGGACAACAAAATGCGCTCGAACGCAGCTCAAAAAAACAGAAGACGGTCGAGAGACCGTCTTCCTGTCACTACAAACATCCTGCTTTTGTGCTGAAACCCTACTCTTCTTTCCTGGCTTCCATTTCCTTTTTGTGTGCTTCGATGATCGGAGTCGCCACATGACTCGGCACGACGTCGTAATGATGCAGGTCCATGGTGAAGTAGCCGCGCCCGCCGGTAATCGACCTGATCTGAGTCGTATAGTGGGTCATTTCTGCCATAGGGACATGGGCAATAATAGTCGTGTAGCCACGCTCTGCATCTGTGCCCTGCACTCGGCCGCGACGGGTATTCAGATCGCTCATCACATCGCCCATGTTCGAGTCCGGCACGGTCACACGCACTTCCATGATCGGCTCGAACAGCACGGGGCCTGCACTCTGCACGGCAAGCTTAAAGGCTTCGCGCCCGGCGATTTCAAATGCCACCGGTTTCGAATCGACCTCATGTTCTTTGCCGTCGTATACAATGACTCTAACATTGTTCATCGGGTATCCGGCGAACGCGCCGCGCTCCATTGTGGCCTTGATACCTTTTTCGATTGGCGGCAGGTAGGAGCGGGAAAGGTTCATCCCGACGAGCTCATCCGTAAATTCAAAGTCTCCGTCGTGATAGGGCTCGATCCGCAGGTGGACCTCGCCGAATTGACCCGCGCCGCCGGTCTGTTTCTTGTGACGGTACTGGGCAGTCGCCTTGCGTGTGATGCCTTCGCGGTAGGGGATCTTCGGCTCATGGGTCACAAGCCCCACCTGGAATTTTGATTGCGCACGGTGGAGAGCCACGTCAATGTGCTGATCTCCCATGCCCTGCAGCACAGTTTCATGGGTGATGGGATCGTTCTGCCAACTGAGGGTCATATCCTCCTCGACCAGGCGAGTGAGGGTGGGGGAGATCTTCGCCGCATCTGCCTGGGTCTTTGGAGTCACCGCGACGCGGTACAGAGCAGCCGGGAAATTCGGTTTGGGGATAGTTAGCGGATGGTTTTTCTCACAGAACGTATCACCGGTTGATGTGGCGGTCAACTTCGAAACAGAGGCGATATCACCGGCGTGGACCACCTTGGTGGGGATCTGCTCCTTCCCACGCTGGAAGTGCAGACCGGACATGCGCTCGTCCGACCCCTTGTTCTGGTTCCAGACGTGGGCATCCGCCTGGATCGTGCCGGAGAAAATACGGAAATAGGTCATCTTACCGACGAACGGGTCGGCGGTCGTCTTCCAGACGTAGGCGGCAAGCGGCTCTGTGTCGGATGGCTTTAATTCCTCCTCTCCGTTCTTACCTTGCGCCATGCGCCTGGTTGCCTTCAGGGGGGAGGGCATCAGGTCGATGATATCGTTGAGCAGGGCAATTGTTCCGATTTCCCGCCCGCCAGCCGCGCAGAAGACCGGGATGAACTCTCCGGCGCAGACGACATCTGTCAGCCCGCGCACCATCTCTTCGTCGGAGAGCAAGCCGTTCTCCAGATATTTTTCCATGAGCTCATCTTCGCCCTCAGCAGCCGCTTCGACAAGCGTAAAGTGTGCCCTTTCCGCTTCTTCTTTAAGCTCTGCCGGGATCTCACCAGTTGATTTGCCATCCCCCAGGTAGGCCTTCATACCGATGATATCCACGACACCCTTGAAGTTCTGCTTCTCGCCGATGGGCAGATGGACCTTGACGGTCCGCTTGCCATGCCTGCGGGCGAACTCTTCCAGGGCCGCATACGTTTTCTCGAAGTCGGCGTTGTCGCGGTCCATCTTGTTGATCAGGAAAAAGCGCGGCAGGTTGAACTCGTTGGCGTAGCGCCAGGCCAGCTCCGTGCCAACTTCCACCCCCGCAACGGCATCTACTAAAATAATCGCGCCGTCGGCAACACTCAGGGCGGAGATCGTCTCTCCTACAAAATCCGTGTAGCCGGGCGCGTCGATAACGTTGATCTTATGGTCGCGGAATTCAATCGGGATCATGCTCGCATAGAGCGAAATCTTTCGGCGAACTTCCTCATCATCATAATCTGAGGCCGTTGTCCCATCCTCCACTTTGCCAAGCCGTGTCGTCGCCCCGGCTGCGTGCAGGAAAGCCTCTGCCAGCATCGTCTTTCCCGCCCCTCCATGCGAGACCAGAGCGATGTTGCGAAGAAACTCGGTGGTATACTCTTTCATCAATCAGCCCTTCCTAATCATGGATGTTTGTTTATAGTAGCCGTGTGATTGTAAAAGAACTCAATTGAATTGTCAAAGTGCGAAGCTTCACAGCCTCGAAGTGACATTTGAGACCCCCTTTCTAAAGAAAAGTGCAAAATTTGCTCCGCCGCCTTGAGTTTCAGTCCTGGTATTTCCGCCAGCCGCCCTGGGATACAGGCATCAGCCCGCCGGAGCTGCTCGAATTCATACAGCAGCATGAACCCGGTCGCGCCATTGATATTGGCTGCGGCACAGGCACCAACGTGATTACACTCGCCCGTGCGAGCTGGAACGTGACCGGCATCGATTTTGCACCGCGTGCCATCAGGATCGCCAGGCGAAAGGCACGCCAGGCAGGAGTCGAGGTAGAGTTGCTGGTCAAAGATGCAACCCTGCTGCATGGCATTCCAGGCCCGTTTGACCTGGCCCTGGACCTGGGCTGCTTCCATGGTATTCCACCTGCCGGACAGAAAAAATATCTCGCACAGCTCAACCGGGTCCTTGCTCATAACGGCTACTGGCTGTTGTATGCCTTTCTAAAGTCGCAAGACGAAGAAGTGACGGGACTCACCGAAACGGACATTGACCAGATCGCCCGCCAATTGACCCTGCTCTCGCGCCGCGAGGGAATGGACAATGGCCGAGCCAGGGCTTCGGCCTGGTTTCTCTTTCAAAAAGGTTGATATAGAAAATATAATAGATCCAGTGCATATGTTGGAATCATTTACCCAGTCTGCACACCGGAATTAACGTCTTCACCTTTCAAGCGTATGAAACTTCAGATCCGCGTCTTCCAGGATATTGAGAAACTCAGTCATGCGGGGGCTGAATTGTTTGTCCAGCAGGCGCAGCGGTCTGTTGCCGAACGAGACCGCTTTTTGGTTGCGCTCAATGGTGGCAGCACTCCTAGCCGTCTTTTTCAAATCCTTGCCAGTGAGTCAGACGAGAAAGTGGATTGGTCCCGGGTTCATGTTTTCTGGGGCGACGAGCGCTGTGTGCCGCCGCATGACCCGGGCAGCAGCTTTGGACAGGCGCGTGAGCTCCTGCTTGAGCAGGTCCCGCTTCCCGCACAGAATATTCACCGTATTCGAGGCGAGCTGGGACCGGCGGAAGCTTCGAGGGATTACGCAAATACCCTGCGAGAATATGCCATCCCCCCGTCTGAGTGGCCGCGCTTCGATCTTGTCTATCTAGGGATGGGCGAGGATGGACACACCGCTTCGCTCTTTCCCGGCTCACCGCTGGATGTATCTGAGCCGACCATGGCTGTGACCGCCCATTACCAGGATCGGCCTGCCAACCGGGTCACGTTGACCCCAGTGGTGTTTAATAACGCGCGCATGGTCGTGTTCATGGCAGGCGGCGATCGAAAAGCACGTACACTCGCCGAAGTCTTAAGTGACAGATATAATCCAGAGCTATACCCTGCGCAGCGGATCGATCCAAAAGAGGGGAAGTTGATCTGGCTCGTGGATGAAGAAGCGGCGAGCAGGCTGCCGGGAAGACTCTTGAGAAGATTTTGCGAGGGATAAATTCGCTGAATACAGCTTGAGGATGGAGGAGCTATGGAAGTAGCAATGATCGGTCTGGGCAAGATGGGCTTGAACATGGCCACCCGTTTGGCGCGGGGCGGTCACCGCGTGATCGGCTTTGCCCGCACAGATGCAACTGTGAAAGAGGCTATCAATCTGGGTGCGGAGGGCGCCTATACGCTCGAAGAAGCTGTGAGCAAGCTCAGCGCCCCGCGCGTGGTCTGGCTTATGATTCCCGCCGGTAAAGTAACAGACGATACGGTCGAGCAATTATCCACTCTTCTGAGCGCAGGCGACATCATCGTGGATGGTGGGAATTCCAATTATAAGGACTCGATCCGGCATGCTGCCCTGCTGGAGCCGAAAGGCATCGAGTTCGTAGACTGCGGGACCAGCGGAGGCATCTGGGGGCTGGCGGAAGGCTACAGCTTGATGATCGGCGGCAAGCCCGACGTGGTGCAAAGGCTACGTCCTATTTTCGAAACCCTGGCACCCGGAGCAGACCAGGGTTGGGGACATGTCGGTCCGCATGGCGCGGGGCATTTCGTCAAGATGGTCCATAACGGGATCGAGTATGGCATGATGCAGGCATTTGCCGAAGGGTTCAGTATCATGAAAGCGAAGGAAGAATTCGGGCTAGATCTCGCCCAGATCTCTCACATCTGGCAGCACGGCAGCGTCGTGCGATCCTGGCTTCTGGACCTGGCTGCCCGGGCACTGGATGAAGATACCGCCTTGAGCGATGTTAAACCCTGGGTCGCAGACTCCGGCGAGGGCCGCTGGACGGTGTTCGAATCCATTGATCTGGACGTGGCGGCGCCCGTCATTACCCTGGCTTTGCAGATGCGATTCCTCAGTCGCGACGAGGAGAACTACACGGCTCGCATGCTGGCTGCGTTACGGAATCAGTTTGGCGGTCACGCGGTCAAGAAGGCAGATTAAGGCTTCCGGCTCGAGCCGCCGTCCCCGGCGGGATCAATTCCACTGAAGCGCCGGGGACGGCGCTGGAGCAGTCTCATGAACAATAACTTACCAGTCTCTATCGTAATCTTTGGCGCGTCGGGCGATCTGACGCAGCGCAAGCTCGTGCCGTCCCTGTTCAATCTGTATCGAAAGGAACGGATGCCAAAGCAGTTCCGCATTATCGGCTACGGCAATACCGCTTTTACAGACGAGCAGTTCCGGGCTCATCTCAAGCAAGGGATGGAAGAATTCGCTTCTTACGAATATACAAGTGAGGAGTGGGATAAATTCGCCGCCAACCTTGCTTATCAGCAGGGGCGCTATACGGACCTGGCAGATTTCAAGAAGCTTGCAACTTTGCTCAAAAAGGGGGAGAATGGCGAAGGGAACCGCATTTACTACATGGCAACGCCACCCGGCGTTTTTCCCAATATCGTTGACCTGCTTGGATTGACCGACCAGCTTGAAGAACAGAATGGCTGGCGCCGAGTCGTCATCGAAAAGCCATTTGGGACCGATCTGGAGTCGGCGCGGAGTTTGAACCAGCAAATCCACAAGGCGTTGCACGAACGTCAGATTTATCGCATCGATCACTATCTTGGCAAGGAAACGGTGCAGAACATCCTGGTCTCACGCTTTGCCAACACCATCTTCGAGCCTCTCTGGAATCGCAATTACATCGATCACGTGGAAATCACCGTTGCGGAACAGGTCGGTGTGGAACACCGCGCCCGCTTCTACGATCAAGTGGGCGTGCTGCGCGATATGTTCCAGAACCATTTGCTGCAGCTGGTCTCGCTGGTCGCCATGGAGCCGCCTGTCTCGTTCGACGCAACCGCGTTGCGTAACGAAAAAGTAAAGGTCTTGAGCGCCATCCAGCCGATGACGGCAGACGAAGTCCCGGATAAAACCGTTCGTGCGCAATACAAGGGCTATCGTGAGGAAAAAGAGGTTGATCCCAATTCCATGACGCCCACCTATGCCGCGGTTCGCCTGCAGATCGACAACTGGCGGTGGCAGGGTGTACCTTTCTATCTCCGTTCAGGTAAATGTCTGAAGGAAAAACTCTCTCAGATCACGATCGAGTTCAAGGAACCCCCTCATCTACTGTTTCCTAAAGCCCAGGAGCATCTAACCCCGAATATGCTTGTGCTATACCTGCAGCCCGATGAGGGCATGCACCTGCGGTTCGAGGCGAAGGTCCCCGACACCGGCTCGCAGATGCGCTCTGTGGATATGGAATTCCACTACGCAGACTCGTTCGGGAAGACAGCCATCCCCGAAGCCTACGAGCGCCTCCTGCTGGACGTCTTGAGCGGCGATGCATCGCTGTTCACCCGCGCCGACGAGGTAGAGACCGCCTGGGGACTGATCGATCCCATCCTCCAGGTCTGGGAGGATCCATCGGGAGAGCAACCGCTTGCCTTCTACCAGCCCAATTCGTGGGGACCATCAGAAGCGGACGAGTTACTTGCGAGAGAGAACCACAAGTGGTCCACCTGGGATGGAAGGAAACAATAAACATCAGCCCGGTCTAACAAAGACCGGGCTGATGTTTTCTTTATAGAAAGTTTCTAATTTGCCATCGCTACGGTCCGACCGTGACCTGATCTCTAAAGCGCTCGATCAGGCCCAGCCCAATTCCAGAGACATTGTCCAGATCCTCAATCGTCAGGAAGGGACCATTGAGTTCACGATATTCAATGATCCGTTGGGCAAGAGATGGACCAATGCCCGGCAGGGTTTCCAGCTCGGCAGCCGAGGCTGTATTGACGTTAATCAGTTCGGTCGTGACTGCCACTACCGTCGGGCCCGGTGTGGCTACAATCGGTATTGCCCCCTCAAGGAATGGGACATCCAATTTCGCGCCGTCCTCCAGCAATGCCGCCAGATTGATCTGCGACTTCTCCGCCTCCGCCAGGAAGCCTCCTGCGGCGGATATTGCATCCTGCACACGGGCGTTCTTGGGAAGCGCATACACGCCGGGACGCGGCACTGCCCCTGTAATATGGACGATGAGGGGTCTTTCCGTCGGGGCGGGGCGTAAGATCACCGCCTCGCCGCTAGGATTACGCGACACCACCCAGACGAGCGCCGCAAGGAATAATCCGAACAATATCCCCGAAGCAAGATACAGGACCGATTTCAGGCTTTGCATTGGAGCAATTTTACTGCAACTTCATAATAAGCAAGCGTTCTTCGCGGCGTGCAAGAGTTGTCGCCAGCCCTGCAAGCTTGCTGATGCGTTGGAAATAACGCGGCATATCCTGATAAGAGACTATCCGGAAACCAAACTTTTCGTACAGGGGTCCAAGTGAGGATTCACACATCAGATAGAGGGGGCGCGGGTTATGCTTCAAGAGATGTTCGATGATGGCTCGTGCAATCCCCTTTCTCCGCTGCTCTGGATACACGGCAATTGAGGCAAGCTCAAGCACATGCTGACCGTGCGGCTTGATCTGCCCGCATCCGATCATGTCGTCCCGATCGTTGACTGCGACAACGAAGCGTTTCCAGTCCAGGCCCATCGGGTTGATTCCCACCGAATGGATCAAGTCTCGGATTGCAGCAGCTTCGGCTTCACGTGCGGGACGAATCTTTATCATCTCGTTTTCATCTCTTGTGCGGTCAGCCATCAGATCAGGCCCGCAGCAACAATGATGATAAATGTCGCAATGAACCAGTGGATGAGGAAGGGCCACAGGAAGGACCGGGTTCGGTAGGCGATCCAGCCAAATGCAAAACCTCCGAAGATGGTGGAGATCGTTTCCACTTCTGGCTTGCCAATGTGGGCAATCGCAAAAGGCACGGCCTGCAGCCATAGTGCCTCATGCCCGAACCTGCGCGAGTAGCCAAACAGGATCCAGCCGCGGAAGAGGAACTCCCAGCCGATGAGATCCAGAAATGTCGTCCAGGGCAAGCCCATCGTGTATGGCTCGTAATACTCCTGCATGGAGGCGTGGCCTCTGCCCAGGGCATAAATGATCGGTGCCATACACAGAATGCCGAGTGCCGTAATGATAAGTCCGGCTTTCCAGTCTCCCAGGGAAAAACCGAATTCCTTCGGATTTTCACGGAACAGCAGAACGATGACGATCAATGGAATGATCAGATACAGGATAACCCGGTCCCAGTATTTGGCTGGAGTGAGACGGTGATAATAATCCACCATCAAGAGCAGGGTGCTGAGGATGGTGATGGTGACGACCTTCCAGTCAAAGGTCAGCTTTTCGCCGAGGATGTATCTCATAAAGGTGTTGAATGCTAGTAAGGGAAACCGGATTGATTCCCGTTCGGTCCCAGAAGTAGAGATATTTTATCAGCGTCACGAATGAGCTCAAGCCCCCAGTTGATGACCAGCAACATGACTGAGGAAGACGCCAGGGACACAATTAGCTTTCCGCCTGACGATTCACCCCAGCGCACGCGGAGCAGCGCCAGCCCGTACACCCAGACCTGCGCGGCGAGGATTGCAATGTAGGGCACCAGGGCAAGGTGAAAACGGTCCTCCGAGAGAATGAAAATGTGCGGCAAAATGTAACCCCCCAATAAGAACAGCAGCAAAAGATGTTCCTGCCTCGGGCGCAGATATACAAGCCCAAACGCTGCAGAAATCGAAACGATTACAAACGGAAGGAGCAGGATTCCTGCAACTGTCAGCAGTACAGGCAATGGAATATATCCAAGGAGGTTATTGGAGTAGAAGTACATGAGAACGCGTTTTTCCAACCCGAAGAAGAATCCAAGCCGATTGGCCGCAAGAGGGAAAAATCGCTGCGGCTGCAGCCGGATGAATTCGAGTGCTTTTTCCGTTCCAATCCGGTCGCGCTCGGCGTCATCGAGAATCGTCAGAAGGTCCAGCGAGGGACCGAATACAAACGAACCGTTGCCCTGCGGGTGATAACCGAGATAGAGGTTATAGCCCATGGACGTTTCGATCCCCGTCAGTTCCTGGTGTAGCAACGTGTTTCTGATGATCCAGGGGACAATGGTCAGGGCGAGCGCCAGGCTCATCAGGATCGCGCCGCGTCTATCCTTTAATACAAACCATGCCCAGAGGATCGCGAGTCCGGCAAAAGGAAGGATCACCGAGCGAGTAAGCGTTGTGAGTCCGAGAAAAAGGCCGGCAAGGAGGAAGTTGGCGGGTCTTGGTCGCTCGTTAGCATGGAGAAGGAATACGAAAGATACGAGAAGCAGGAGGAAAAACGGGTTTTCTGTTCCGAGACCGAGAGGGTAAACGAGCAGCATGGGATAGCAGGCGACGACCCAGGCGGCAATGCGAGCGGCACGCTCGGATCTCACCACCGACGCTTTTCCTGAAAGGAGCGGGGGGAATAGCATCTTTGACACCCAATACGTCAGCGGCGCAAGCGGAGCGCCCAGGAAAATTGCCTGTGCCAGACGAGCAGCAAAGAACCTAGAGAAATCAATCCCATTGAAAAAATAGACAATTGCAAGCAAGGTCGGGTAAAGCGGCGCGCGGAACGACGTATGAATGCCGAGATCGGGGTCATATTCTTCGACAGTGGAGAGGTCGAAATCCACGAAGGCGGCAAGCTGGTTCAAGTCCTCCTGCGCGTACCAGCGGAAACCATTTCCCGAAGCAAGGCTGCGTGCCAGCATATCGTACTGGAACATATCGTCCAGTCCGATCCCCAGCCCGCGCGCCATCAGGACGGGGACCAGCCTTAAGATCAGGGCAACCAAGAAAATGCGCAGCGCAAAGGAATTGCGGTTCGTGACGGCAACGGGAGACGTTTTCACATCAGTCAATTAGCAAGCTGAAAGTTGGATAAAGGAACGTGGACACGACGAGCTTCATAAACAGAAACACGGATTGCGTCGACTTTACAATGATCCACGCAATCCGTGTTCTCTTGCAGGAGAAGATCATGCAGTCAACTGGACTTTCGCCTTGAGCTTCTCGATACGCCTTGCCAGATAGGGCATGAAGTATCCCTGATACTTCTCCCATAGTTCTGGCCGCATCCAGTCTGAGCCGGAGACGCGGCCGCGGCATTTAGCGCTGCCGCAATAGCAGTCAAACTCATCATAGGGGGTGCCATCACACATGGCGTAATCGAAGGTGAGCTCTTCCCCGGCCATAATATCGCGCATAGCAACCAGTCCGATCTGCCCGGTGAAGCCGACGTTGGGCTCACAGGAGTGGTTAAAACAGTCGGTCGGTTCAAGCGGCAGGGGTGCTTCCAGGTACAAGCCCTCCTCAATCTGAAGGATGCGTTGGGTGAAGTAAGGCATATTCGGGTCCAGTTCATTTTCTGCAACGATCCGTCCGCCCCACATGCAGATCAGCTCGCCTTTCTTGATCGGCTCCCGGGCGAACACCCCGCAGCCGCCTTTTTCCTCGAATTCGCCCGAGTCGCATTTCGGATTTAGATGAGAGTAATATTGACCGGTCATTCTTTCCTTTCATTTTAATTTTTAAGAGTCCGTAGTCTCCAGACTTTGGAATTTCAACGACTGATTTCTCAGGGCATGCCGCTCCGCGGTGTACATCAAGTCGTTTACTCCTTTTTCTTACAAAGAAAAACAGTCAAAGCACAACAGCTCTCAACCACTGTGTTGACTGCACTTACCTTAAGCAGTCCCGCCGCCTCACCAAGTATCAGTTGGAGGGCGGCGGAAGCCAGATTTTATTCGTGGCGTAAATTAGTAAATGGGCACAAGCATTTCTTCATTCACACTCGTGCGAGTCTATCCGATAAAGTCTCCTTTGTAAGGTGAACGCAATTGTAACGGGTTCAGTCGTGATGTCAATCTTTTGGGAGTCACCAATTTTAGAGAGATATGATCCCGGTAGGGCTGCTTGAAAGCGTGTCAGGTCGGTTCTAAGAAAGGGCTGAGGAACCCTTTGCGACACTGACGATCTCTCTATTGGTTCTGACCCTCGGTATCTGAGCTCTGGGCGGAGAAGCGCTGCGCAAGCACGATCGGCAGGAAGGTGATCAACACGACGAACATTGCCACCACATTGGTCACAGGGCGATCGCGTGGACGAGTGAGCTGCGAAAAGATCCAGATTGGCAGGGTGGTCTGCTGTCCCGCCGTAAAGGTCGTCACGATGACTTCGTCGAAAGAAAGCGCAAACGCCAGCATCCCGCCTGCGAGCAGCGCTGTGGCGATATTCGGGAAGACCACATACCGGAACGTCTGGAAGCCATTTGCACCCAGGTCCATTGAAGCTTCAATCTGCGATCCTTGCATGCGGCGGAAGCGCGCCAGAACATTGTTGTACACCACCACGACACAGAAGGTGGCGTGACCGATGACGATAGTCCAATAGGAAAAGGGGATATCCAATCCGCCGATGGCTGTGCGCAGGGCAATGCCGGTCACAATGCCTGGAAGGGCAATGGGTAAAACCAGAAGAAAAGAAATCGCTTCCCGCCCGAAGAACTTGCTGCGATAGACCGCCGCGGCTGCCAGCGTGCCCAGGATGAGGGCTGCCAGAGTGGCGACCCCCGCCACTTGAAGGGAAAGCGTGAGGGCCCGCCAAAGATCTGGTCGCCGGAGGGCCACGCCGAACCACTGGAAGGTAATGCCTGGCAATGGAAACGTATATGTAGTTTCATCGGGTGTCAGCGTATAAAGAAAGATGATGAAAATGGGAACATGCAGAAATAGGAGTGTGCCCAGGGCAGCGCTTTTCAATCCCCACGAGGCTTTGGGTTGTGAGTACGTCTTAGAGGGCATCGAAAGCTCCCAGTCTGCGGGCGATCAGCAGATACAAGATCATGATCACGACGGGTCCCATCGTCATTGCCGCGGCAAGTGGGATATTTCCCGCTGTCCCCTGGTATGAGTACACCGCCTGACCAATGAAAAATTTTGAGTTTCCCAGGGAAAGCGGCACAATAAAGTCTCCCAGCGTTAACGAGAAGGTGAATATGGAACCCGCGACAACCCCCGGAAATGCCAGCGGCAGAATCACACTGCGAAACGTTTGGAAAGGCTTTGCGCCCAGGTCGCTGGAGGCTTCCAGCAACGATGCCGGCACTCGTTCCAGCGAGGTCTGGATGGGGATGATCATATAAGGCAGCCAGATATAGGCAAACACAATAAACATCCCGATAGGAGAGAGAGCCAGGGAGGAGCCGCCAATGCCCTCAAAGCTGAGCAGCCAGTTCACGGCACCGTCGAGGTGCAGCAAATTGAGAAACCAGGATAGGATGCCCTCTTTCGCCAGGATCAACTTCCAGGCATAGACGCGCACAAGGTAGCTCGACCAGAGCGGGATGGTCACGGCGATGATCAGCCAGGTCTTCAGGCGGGGAGAGGCGAATTTAGCAATGTAATAGGCGAGAGGAAAGGCGATAATTGCATCGGCAACGGTCACCACCGCTGCCATGGTTGCCGTTCGGGCAAAGATCTCCAGGTTGGCAGGTTCAAAGAGCTGGGCATAGGTCCGCAGGGTGAACTCACGTACCATCAATCCGGTGAACTGCTCAAGATAATAAAAACTGTTGATGAGAAGCGCAAACAGCGAGCCGAGATACACGACTAGCATGTACAGCATCGGCGGGCCCAGCAAAAGTAATAACACAAGCCAGGGACGCTGGTAAAGATATGTTGAGGCCCGGGTCAACATTCTCAGCCTCCCACGTAGTTGACGTGGTCCCTGTGCCAGTACAGGCGGACTTTTTGGCCCCTTGCAGTCAGCACATCCATGGATGTGGTCTTCAGGTTTTGCTCCACCACCACCAGGTCATGACCGCCTTCGACCTCGACCAGATAACGGGTAAACAGCCCGAGATACACGACATCCCGCACAACACCATCCACAAACAACATATCTTTTCCATCGGAACCATTTACGGCACCGAGATGAATTTTCTCGGGCCGAATCGAAAACATCTGGTCCGAGCCGGTGATGCGTCTTGCCACTTCGCCGTTGACCAGGTTAGATGTTCCGACAAAGCCGGCCACAAAAGGCGAAGCAGGTCGTTCGTAAACTTCCGCGGGCGTACCGATCTGGATGATCCGCCCCTCGTTAAACACGGCGATTCGATCGCTCATGGTTAGAGCCTCTTCCTGGTCGTGCGTAACAAAAATAAAGGTAATGCCGACCCGCTTTTGGATCGACTTGAGCTCGACCTGCATCTGTTGGCGCAGCTTCAAATCCAGTGCGCCGAGCGGCTCATCGAGCAGCAGCACCCGGGGATGATTGATCAGGGCGCGTGCCAGGGCAACACGCTGGCGCTGCCCGCCGGAGAGCTGGGATGGTTTCCGTTGCCCATACCCGGGCAGGCGTACAAGCTCGAGCATTTCATCCACCTGCCTGTACCGCTGTGCCTTTGGAATCCCCTTGACCATCAAGCCATAGGCGATATTGTCCTGAATCGTCATATGGGGGAAAAGGGCATAATCCTGAAAGACAGTATTAACATTCCGTTCGTAAGGAGGCAAATTAGATACATCCTGCCCGTACAAAAAAATTCGGCCGGAGGTGGGCCGGTCGAACCCTGCGATCATGCGCAGGCAAGTCGTCTTCCCGGAGCCCGAGGGACCAAGCATAGAAAAGAACTCGCCATCCTGGATTTCGAGGTCGGCATGATCCACAGCCTTCACTTCCCCGAAATGGCGGCTCACATCGTCGAAATGTACAGCAGGCGTTGATGATGTCATCATAGTCTGGGTTCAATCGTTCCCGAAAGGACATCAGGCGAGAGGCTCGTTTACCGCCTCGCCTGATGCCTCATGGATTCGGGGTTAGCGACCGCCGATCACAGCCACATATTGGGTGACCCATTCATGGTACGGGACACAATCCGTACGTCCATCCCCACAGTCTGCCGTGGGTGTGCGCCACCACCAGATTTTATCGAAGTCGTTCAAGCCGTTATTGACACAGCCCTCAGGACCAAGCAGCTCATTCCCTTCACAGGCATCCAGCCGGACGGGGATGTTCTGGAACCAGGCAGCCAGGTCACCCTGGACCTTGGGATTGAGTGACCACTCCATCCACATGTACGCACAATTGGGATGCTCGGAATCCACGTGGAGCATCGTGGTGTCTGCCCAGCCAGTCGCGCCTTCCACGGGCACGACTTTTTCAATCGGGGCGCCCTCTGCCTTTAACAGGTTTGCCTGGAAAGGCCACGAGCCGGACGCTGCCACACCCTCATTTCTAAAATCATCCATCTGCGTAAAGGCATCGTGCCAGTAGCGGTTGATCAGGGTGCGCTGCTGGCGCAGCACTTCAATGGCGGCGTCGAATTGCTCGCGGTTCAAGGCATACGGGTCGGTGATGCCAAGCTCTGGCCGGGTGTGCATCAGGTATAACGCAGCATCGGCGACATAGATAGGACCATCATAAGCCTGGATACGACCTGCATTCGACTCACCATCCGGCAGGGTCATTTCTTCGAAGACCACATTCCAGCTCGTTGGCGCCTCATCGCCAAACACTTCTGTGTTGTACATCAAAACGTTTTGACCGGAGGAATAAGGGACCCCATAATGCTCAGCCGTGCCATCGCCATCCGTATCCACGGTATGCCACGGTGCGTTTTGCAAACGCTCATCGATCTGGCTGTAGCTCGGGATGAGTTCAATGTTGATTTCCTGGACACGACCACCGGAGATCAGGCGGTTCGAAGCATCGCCGGAAGCGGTCACCAGGTCGAAACCACCCTCGTTCATCAGCGCCACCATCTCGTCAGAGGTTGCGGCAATCTTATTGGTGACCATACAGCCGGTTTGTTCTTCAAATTGAGTAACCCAGTCAAAGTCGGCACTTGTTTCTCCACGCTCGATGTAGCCAGCCCAGGAGATGATCGAAAGCTCCCCTTCACCCTCACCCACTTCTTGCAGTGGCCCGCCAGCCTCCGGGGTCGCGGCGGTGGCGCCGCACGCGGAAAGCACCAGGCTGGTCAGAACGATCAACGATAGTAGAACAGACCCTTTGGTCTTCATAACTCTCTCTCTCCTTCATAAATTAGGTTAGAAACAACACAAAACAAAGAGCCCTGCAGTGCTATATTGTCAGACCACCTCCTTCTGTCATGATAAAGAATACACCGCGAGCTGTCGTTGGATACGTTCACTCTCGATTATAAGTAGCTGATTTACGGTAAGCAATCGGGAATTTCCGATTATGACAAAAGATGTGTTCTAGACAACCAGTGCCCTTCTTATTTCAGGGTGACAGTCGGTTGCCTTCTACGTCTTCTTCAGAAGCTTATCTAAAAGTGACGATCGCTTCAGAATTCATCCGGAAGCGAGCATGACCATGGCGCGGAAGCCATTGTAGGCTGAAGCCATATCCTGGGTGGTTAGGGATACGCGCGTCGCCTCACGTTTGGTGGATGAGATACGCGTGGCACGATCTGCCATATCAGACGTGAAAAATTCTATCGTCACATTGACAGGCACCTCGAGCACAAATGGCTCGGGGACATCGCCGCGTTTCAGCCGTTCGACCGCATGTTCCGCGCCCAGGCAGATCCTTTCGTGTGCGGCCTGCGGCGCCAGGCACTCCGCGGCGAAACGACCCGATGCATGTTTAACGACTGCCATTTGCACATCCCCCAGCAATTCCGCGACCTGCCCACATGCAGTTTGATCGCCGGAAACCATAATAACCGGAGCCCCAAAGTGCCCGGCGACAGCTGCGTTCAAGCCATATTCACCGGTCAGGATGTCGTTCAGCCAGACATTCGCGACTGTGCGCGAAGACCAGGTATGGTCCAGGATGGCATCAGCTGATCCGTTGCGGGCGTGATAGCCAACAAACATCACCGCGTCGATCGTCTCGTCGATGCCCTGCATCATCGAGAACGGCGATGGACTCCCGGTATTCAGGCGGGCGCGGGAATCGAGTTCCTCGATCAGGATGTTCGAGCCGTTCCAGTGCCCATCCGCAACGATGATCTCCTCGGCGCCTGCGTCGAACGCGCCACGGATGGCGGCATTGACATCCTGAGTCATCAGCCTGCGGAAGCGTGCATATTCTGCGTGACCGGGCGTAACCTGGTCCCAGGTCGTGACGCCGGTGACTCCTTCCATATCGGTTGCAATCAGAATTTTCATGATCCATCTCCTCGCAAAGCCAGATTGTCACTTTCGCGGAACCGTGACTCCCTCGTCCAACGCTCAACCAGCCTGCCGAGCAGGGGGTAGCGATAATTGTCTCCTTTTAGCACGCGGTATCCGGCCCACTGTCCAAGGATGTGCAAAGACGGCACAAGCAATATGAGTAAGAGGGATACGAGCAAGAGGAGACCGAACAGCAACAATCCATAAATTGTGAAGGGCGATTCAAAGCTTTGCGTCCCAATCGTTTCGATCCCCACCATGAGTAGGACCAGACCAACCAAATAGAAGAAAAATGCCAGGAAGGAAAGCATAGTTGTGCCGGCCTGATAGATGAGCGTTTGGATGGATTGCATCCTGAGGAAGCCACTGCGTTTGCCCTGGAGCATCCATGCAGATAACGGTGCGAGCATTCCCCAGAGAAAGATCAGGATGCTAAAGTGTCCCATGGCAGCGACCCAGCGGAATTCGTGATCTTCGTGTAACAGTGATTTCTCGCCTGTTGGATGCCCAGGGACATAGCCCAGGTACCGCGCCAGCCGGTTTCCCAGGATCGGGTAGCGAAAGTCCCGTCCAAGCGCACAACTGATCACTGCGATGCCTGGCAAAACCATGTAGATGCCCAGCATGCTCAACATAAAGATAAAAAATCCGGTCATCCACACGGACAAGCGCCTATCTGAGCTTCCGGTTTCATCCCCTGCGGTTTCCAGGGTCGTCACCAGGAATATCGCAAGGATGATCGTGACAATGGCGGTGACCAAAGCCCAGACTGTGTAGCCGAGGGATTGGTATCCAAGTGCCTGTAAGCTCTGGAAGCATACGTATTTTGATTTCTGCCGCTGGTCCGACCAACCCACAATGGGCAGGGCAATACCTATCCCGACGGCGAGCGCCGAGAGATGAGAAAGGACAGCCCAGATTCGTTCTTCGGTGGTTGTTGCGGTGCTCATGACAAAAGACTCTAAGGGCAAAATATTTACGAGAGCGCGATCTGCGTTGCGATTTTATCAGAGAGCCTTGCGAAACCTGGTAATCTGAGCGAGTATAATCACAGGTATTATCCATCTTTGGAGGAATGATGCCCGAGCTAGCCATGCTTTCGTTGAGTGAAGAGCATAGGATGATCCGCGACGCCGCCCGCGATTTTGCCGAGAGGGAGATCGCTCCGGTCGCGGCGGAGTTCGATGAGAGCGGAGAATTTCCCCATGCTACGATCAAGAAGATGGGGGAAATGGGCTTTATGGGCATTGAGATTCCCGAACAGTATGGCGGCGCTGGCATGGATACCCTGGCCTATGTGCTGGCACTTGAGGAAATTTGCAAGGCGGATGCCTCACACGGTGTCATCATGTCCGTGAATAATTCTCTGTATTGCCATGGCATAATGAAGTTCGGCACAGAGGAACAAAAGCAGAAATTCGTGACGCCCGTGGCATCGGGGCAGGCTGTGGGCGCGTATTCTCTCACAGAGCCACAGAGCGGTTCGGATGCCGGGACGATGAAGAGCCGCGCTACTCGTCAGGGCGATGACTATATTTTGAATGGGCGCAAATCCTGGGTCACGAGTGGTCCAGTGGCGGATTATTATGTCGTTTTCATGATGACCGCTCCCGAGAAAAAACAAAAAGGAATCACTGCCTTCATCGTGGAAGCGAACACACCAGGTCTGACGCGCGGCAAGAAGGAGCCTAAGCTGGGAATTCGGGCATCCGCCACGAGTGAACTGATCTTCGAGAATTGTTGCGTGCCGGCTGTCAACCGTCTCGGTGAAGAAGGGGATGGCTTCAAGATCGCTATGACCGTTCTGGATGCGGGCCGCATCGGGATCGCAACCCAGGCGCTGGGGATCGCCGAAGCGGCCTACGAAGCAGCCCGCAAATACGCGGTCGAAAGAGAAGCATTCGGTCAGCCCATCGGAGCGTTCCAGGGGACCGGGTTCAAGATCGCAGACATGAAGACTCGTATCGAAGCTGCACGTTTGCTGATCTACAATGCTGCCATGGCCAAGGAAGGGTCCAAAACCGACGGCAGTCGCTATTCTCTGGAGGCTTCTATGGCGAAGCTATTCGCCTCCGAGACCGCAATGTACGTCACTCACCAGGCGGTGCAGATCCACGGAGGTATGGGATATAGCCGGGAGCTACCCCTGGAACGTTACTTCCGCGACGCGAAGATCACAGAGATCTATGAGGGAACGAGTGAGATCCAGCGCCTTGTCATTTCGAGAAGTGAGCTGGGACTGAAATAGTCTTTTCCCCACACAGGCGGTTCGTGTCTCTGCCAGGATGACTCCGCGGTGAAACTGTAATGCATGTGAATCAGCGCTCCGTGTGGACTTGTGGTGGAATAAAGTAGAAACTTGTGACCAAGGTGGTGATCGGAGCTCCACATATGAGTTTGGCGCAGGCCGAATGGAATCTAAGGATGGATTGCCCCGAGAAGTGCATTCAAGTGGAAATCATCCGGTCATTTCATCGTTATACCCGGGGTCCAGGAAAACATGACCAGCCCGAACAGCCCCAATGACAACAAGCCCCGGCGACGCAGCCATCACCAGGCTACTTTTTCTGTCGAGCCGGGCTCCAGGCTGCAGATTACTATTGAAGCCGGGGAAACGACCGTCGAGGGGAAAGTACCACTTGTCGTCCATATCGAAGAAGGGATTGGCGAGCAGTTCCAGGATATCCCTCCGGCAGGACGCAAACACCAGCTACTAAGTGTAGATATTCCGAGAATCCCGGCTGGACTTCTGAAGAGCGGTCTTGTCGCCCTCCGCGAGCGCTTAAGAGTTTACGACCTCGCCACCTGGTTGTTTCTCTTTGCTCTCACTGCTTACTTACTCACCCGGTGGATCGGTTTGACTCAATTTCCCATCTATTTTTTCACTGACGAAGCGATTCAATCTCAGTCGATCGCGGATCTGGTCAGGGATGGATATAAGGACCCCTCCGGAGTATTCCTTCCCACCTATTTCAGGAATGGGGAGTATTACAACCTTAGCCTGAGCGTCTATCTACAATGGCTACCTTATCTTCTCTTCGGAAAATCAGCGGTGGTCACCCGTGCCACGTCGGTTGTGATTACTCTGGTGGCCGCATTCTCTGTAGGGATTGTGTTACGTGACATTTTCAAGTTGAAGTACTGGTGGACGGGAGTGCTCTTCCTTTCCATTACCCCGGCCTGGTTCTTACATTCACGGACTGCATTTGAGACGGTGGAATTCGTCGCCTTTTATGCGGGCATGTTGTGTGCATATTTATTCTATCGCTGTAGAGCCTCGCGTTACATTTACCTGACCGTATTTCTCGGCGCGCTTTCCTTTTATTCCTACAGTCCCGCCCAGCTGATCGTGCCGCTGACCGCCTTCGCCTTGCTGCTTTCCGACTGGCGCTATCACTGGGAGAACCGCCGCGCACTGCTTGGAGGGCTTTTGCTTGCCATCGTTCTGGCGCTGCCTTACATTCGATATAGCCTCAGTAATCCGACGGTTACAGTTGCTCACCTGCACACCCTGTGGTCTTACTGGTTCGAAGACATTCCTCTATCGGACAAGCTCGCCCGTTATGTTTCAGAGTTTGGGATGGGATTGAGCCCCTGGTACTGGTACATCCCCAATGAGCGCGATCTACCTCGCCATCTAATGAAAGACTATGGACATATCATGCTGGTGACTCTGCCATTCACCCTGCTTGGCGTGACGCATATCTTGCGTACGATTTCCTCACCAGCCTCTCGGGCGATTCTCATCGCGTTGCTGGTCTCTCCCGCGGCCGCAGCTCTCGTCCAGGTAACAATCACCCGAGTGCTCGTTTTCGTGATCCCGGCTGCCATCCTGACGTCCATCGGTCTTGAAAAAGTGTTCCACTGGATGCAGAACCCGTGGCAACATCTTGGCGAGCTCGCTTCCGGCACAGGGCCGAACCCCAGGCGCCTCATCGCGGCATCGCTCGTGTTTCTGTTCGGTGTCTGGATCGCTTCTGCCGCCCGGGTACCCGCGGACAGGATCGTGATCTTCCTGCTTGCTCTTTTGCTCGCGCTGCAAATTTCAGGACTCCTTGAGCAGCTCGCAAGGGCGGCTGCCCGGTCCGAATTCTCTGCCAGGGTGCGCTGGAATCTTTCACAGACTGTCTTTGCGTTGGCCGCGTTATTCCTTCTGGTGAGCGCCAACGTATTCATGTTCAACGACGCGCTCCGTAACGGATCGCTATGGTTCCGGGACTATGGGATGGGCGGCATGCAGTACGGTGCTTTTCAGATCTTCGACATGGTCGAGCAATATCTAAAGGAGCATCCTGAGACCAAGATGATCTTCTCGCCGGACTGGGCAAACGGGACCGACGTGGTGGCCCGCTTTTTCCTGGGCGATCCTTCCCCGATCCAGATCGCCAGCGTGCGCGGGCACCTGGTGCAAAAACTGCCCCTCGACGATGACACGCTGTTCGTCATCACGCCGCAGGAATATGACGCCCTGATCAAAGAGACAGCCAAAATCAAGGACATCCGGGTGGAACAGATCCTTCCGTACCCGGATGGAAATCCGGGCTTCTATTTCGTGCGCCTAAGCTATGCAGATCATATTGATCAAATATTTGCCGGGGAGAGAGCTGTTCGGCAGGTGCTTCAGGAAGCTGTCATCCCAATAGATGGGCAGGATGTCAGGGTTCGCTTCTCATATCTCGACAGCAGTGTCCAGGCGGCATCGATTGCCTTGCTGTTTGACAATGATGCTTATACCCTGGCCAAGACGTATGAAAATAATCCATTCTTGATTGAGTTGACGTTCCCGGGGATTCGCACGATAACCGGATTTTCCATTCATATCGGTGCCACGAGTGCCCGGATCACCATAAAGTGCTATGCTAGGCCGGATGCCGAGCCGGACATTTACATCTTCGAGGGGCAGGGAACCCGAGAACAGCCAGAGCTTTCCTTTGACCTTCCCAATCCAACCGAGACACAGGTTTTGCAGGTTGAAATGTTGGACCCCCACGCCGGAGAGCCGGCAAAGATCCACATCTGGGAACTGGAGCTGCGTTAACAGGAGAGCGCCTGGCCCCCAGTAGCAGATTCCTGTACCAATCAGTTACAATCATCCCCATGAAAGCCGTACTCTTCCGCCAGCATGGCGGCCCTGAAGTGCTGGAATACACCGATTTCCCAACCCCTGAACCAAAACGCGGCGAAGCGTTAATCCGATTACATGCCGCGGCTCTCAACCGCATGGACGTGATGGTGCGCAATGGATGGCCCGGCATCAAGTTGGAGCTGCCTCACATAAACGGGGCAGATGGTGCGGGAGATATCGTAGCGATTGGAGATGGCACGCCCGCGCCGTATATGAAGATCGGCGATCGGATCGTCGTAAATGCCAACCTTGGCTGTGGGAACTGCGAATTTTGTCTGGATGGAAATGACAATATGTGCCGGGACTGGCACCTTCTGGGCGAGACCATCCGCGGTACATACGCCGAATATGTCTGTCTTCCTGTCAAACAATTGTACCGATTACCTTCCGATTTTGAATTCCACCGGGCTGCTGCTGCTGCACTGGTCTACCAGACAGCCTGGCATTCCTTGATCACGCGCGGCAAGTTGCAAGAAGGCGAATGGGTCCTAATCGTGGGCGCCGGAGGCGGCGTCAACACAGCCGCTATACAGATCGCCAGGCTTAAAGGAGCAATTGTCGTGGTTGTGGGATCTGAACCGAAGAAGCTGGAACTGGCTGAATCGCTTGGCGCAGATGTCCTGATTGACCGCTCCCGGGAACCGGATTGGTCAAAAGCGGCCTTTCTCGCGACGGGCAAGCGCGGCGTGGATGTGGTCGTGGATAACGTCGGCACGACGTTTATGCAAAGCCTGCGCGCCCTGCGTAAAGGCGGACGGTTGCTGACGGTTGGCAACAGCGGCGGACCGAGATTCGAGATTGACAATCGCTATATGTTTGCGAAGCATCTGAGCATTATTGGCTCGACGATGAGCACCATGAGAGAGTTCAAGGAAGTGATGGATCTGATCGTCACAGGGACTCTGAATCCCGTACTCGATACAACTTTTCCTCTTAAGGAAGCAGCCGTTGCTCAGGAACGTTTGTGGAGAAATGAAAACTTTGGAAAGATCACACTGGAAATTCATTCCCTCTGAGAACACGCGGGACTACAGTGATCCACAGGACTGTTATGCTTGTGAAGCGAATCTCCTGGTTTGAAATCCTCTTAATAGTCCTTGTCATGTCCATGAGCCTGTATGCAGCCCTGTCGGATCCACAGAATTTGTCCTGGCGCTGGTTCACACGCGACGATGCCTATTATTATTTCAAAGTTGCACAGAATATCAGCGAGGGTCGCGGCAGCACCTTCGATGGGATGAATCAGACCAACGGGTATCACCCGCTCTGGATGCTGATCTGCGTCCCGATTTTTGCGCTGGCACGCTTCGATTTGATCCTTCCCCTGCGTATTCTTTTACTGGTGATGAGCGGACTTTCCGTGGCGACGGCCATTCTCTTATACCGGTTGGTAGGGCGGATTTTCATGCCCGCTATCGGCGCAGTGGCAGCGCTATTCTGGGTGTTCCATCCGGATGTGTTGCTGACGCTTTACCAGAACGGACTGGAGTCGGGGATCGCAGCCTTCTTTATCGTTTTGCTTCTCTATAAATTATATGACTTTGAACGATCCTGGCGCGTAAACAAGATATCCCTTGAGCAGATTGCATCTCTCGCTGTGATCGCCGCGCTGGTCATGTTCAGCAGGCTGGACCTTGTTTTTCTGGCAGTGTTGATGGGGCTTTGGATCATCTTTCGAGGCAGCTTGCTCCGTTTTTTCGTGCCAATCGATATTGTGTTGATCGTCCTGATCACCCTGCTGGCTTTTCTAGTGCGCGTGGACATTTCGGGTTATTACCAAGACGCGAATATTGCGTTGCTCATGATCGTTCTCAGCCTGTTCATCAAGATTGCCGGTGCCTTCTTGCTTGGACTCTACCAGCGCGCAATCCTCCTGAGGCCGGTCCTTCTGGTCAAGCGCTTGATATTGTTCGCGCTGGTGAGTTCAGTCGTCATAGGAATCCTGATACTGGCAATCCTGAGCGTGGGACCGGTGCAAGGCTCATTTTCGCGTCTCGTTATCGTTATCGATTTCGCCCTGACGTTCCTGCTCTTTGCGATCAGCAGGTTCCTATGGCTCGGATTGCGAAGATCGGATGCGGAGCTTTCGATGCTACGGCAAACTCCTATCAACGAGCTGCGTGATCAATGGAGGAGGTGGGTGCGGGAGGGGGCCCTATATTATGGGATCGTGCTGGGTAGCCTGGCTGTTTACATGATCTGGAACAGGCTTATTTTTGGCACTTCAACCCCGGTTAGCGGCCAGATTAAACAGTGGTGGGCATCGCTCCCGGGACGGGCCTATGGAGGCGCCCCCCGTGACGTTTTAGCCTTCTTTGGATTGAGCTACACCACTGACTCCGATGCATGGCGTCCGCTTTCCCGGATTGTTGCAGGCTGGTCTGAACGTCTGCAATGGTATGTAAGAATCGAAGATACAGGACTTTATCTTTTCCTTTTCGGGCTGCTGGCAATTGCTTTATACCTGATTTTGCTCGTGAGGCAGCGGAAAGCCAGGATGGCGCTCACGCAAATGAGCCTCCTCCCGTTGTTGAGCGGCGCCTGCCTGCAAATTCTGTACTATGGCGCTTTGGGCTCTGCCGCGCAAAAAGAGTGGTACTGGATTAGCCAGTTGGTCGTCATCACTCTCGTCCTTAGTCTTGTGCTCGGGATTCTTTATATGCTGCTTCGTCCTCTCCCATTCAGGCATTTGATCGCCTGGGGTTTTGCCGCCTATGTTGGTTTGATCCTGGGGACCGCCCATTGGATGATGATCCGGAACCAGATGCCGTATGGTCACTGGGACTCCGAGACAGCTTATATGGATATCGTGCCGCTGCTGGAGGAAAGCACGGAACCCGGGAGCCTCATCGGTTTTACCGGCGGCGGCAACGTAGGCTACTTTATCGCCGATCGTACGGTTGTAAATATGGACGGCTTGATCAATAGTTACGATTATTTTCAGGCGTTGCAGGCTCGGGAGGCGGGCGCCTATCTTCATGAGCTCGGCCTGGATTATGTGCTTGCCAACCCTGTTATTCTCGACCAACAACCCTATAAAGAGCAATTCAATCCCTATCTGGAGCCGCTCGACGTTTCCTACGGGGGAAAACAACTTATGCGGTACCGGGCGCCTTGACCAGAGATGCGCACGCAATTGAGTCCACTCCAGGCCTGGTCCGCCCAAAGGATGCTCTCCGCATGTCTCGAAAACGGCCTCTTGGTGTAACCCTGCTCCTATGGCTGGTGTTAAGCCTATCAGCCTGGGGTGCAGTCCGTTGGCTGGCCGCCCTACGCTGGTGGGATGTGTTGCTCGAGTTCAAGGCGAGCCTCTCACCGCTCTACTTATCCATAACAGGAGCAGTCTGGGTCATGGCAGGCGGCGTGCTCTTGTGGGGTTTATTTGCCGGAAAACGATGGATGGGCTTGGCGATTCCAGCCTCCATCTGTCTATGGCTGCTGGAATATTGGATCGAGCGCTTGTTTTTTCAATTGCCAAGACCCAACCTGCCATTTGCCGTCCTGGCCTCCCTCCTGCTATTGTTTGTGACGCTGGTCAGTGCGTTCAACCGCCATACAAAGTCATTCCTGAAAAGAAGCGAGGAACATGAGCAACCAAACCAAGATCCAGAATCTGCGTGAGCATAAAGCAAGGTCACGATTGGGAGGGGGGCCCGAAAGGATCGAAGCCCATCATAAGAAAGGGCGCCTGACTGCCCGCGAGCGGATCGATTTGCTGCTCGACAAAGGCTCGTTCCGTGAGATGGATGCCTTCGTCCAGCACCGTACCCATGACTTTAATCTGGATGCCCAGAAATTTATGAGTGATTCTGTGGTGACAGGCTGGGGCACGATCGAAGGACGCCTGGTGTATGTGTTTTCGCAGGACTTCACAGTATTCGGAGGGAGCCTGGGCGAAGTCCATGCAGAGAAGATTTGCAAGACCATGGATATGGCGATGAAAAACGGCGCGCCGATGATCGGGCTGAATGACTCGGGCGGCGCTCGCATCCAGGAAGGCGTGGTGGCGCTGGGTGGATATGCCGATATCTTTCTCCGAAACACACTGGCGTCGGGGGTCATCCCTCAGATTTCTGCCATCATGGGGCCCTGTGCCGGTGGCGCAGTGTACTCTCCGGCACTGACAGACTTCATCTTTATGACTCGCAACACTTCCTATATGTTCGTTACCGGGCCGGATGTGGTCAAAACCGTGACCCATGAGGAGGTCTCATTTGAGGAGCTGGGAGGGGCAACCGTGCATTCTGAAAAGTCAGGAGTCTGCCATGTCGCAGCGGACAGCGAAGCGGATACACTCTATCTGATCCGCAAGCTGCTTGCCTACCTGCCTCAAAACAACATGGAGGATCCGCCCTTCCTGCCGGGTGACGATCCGTTACGCATGGACGATCGCCTCGATACGATTATTCCCGGCGATCCGAACAAACCGTATGACATCAAGGAAGTCATCCGCATGATTGTCGATGGCGGGCAATTTCTCGAGATCCACGAAAATTATGCTGCCAATATCGTCGTTGGTTTTGCACGTCTGGGCGGTCATTCGGTGGGGATCGTGGCGAACCAACCCGCGGTACTGGCGGGCGTTCTCGACATAGATGCCAGTGAGAAGGCCGCCCGTTTTGTCCGTTTCTGTGATTCGTTCAACATCCCGATCATTACCTTTGAAGACGTACCCGGCTTTCTGCCGGGTACCAATCAGGAACATCATGGCATCATCCGTTCCGGCGCCAAGCTGCTCTATGCCTATTGCGAGGCGACTGTGCCTAAACTGACGATCATCACCCGCAAAGCGTATGGCGGTGCCTACTGTGTGATGTCCTCCAAGCACATCCGCGGTGACCTGAACCTGGCATGGCCCTCAGCCGAAATCGCCGTGATGGGACCGGAAGGGGCCGTGAATATCATTTTCCGCAAGGAGCTTGAAAAAGCGGAAGACCGCGTGCAGAGAAAGGCGGAGCTGGTTGCAGATTACCGCGAGAAATTCGCCAGCCCCTACGTGGCGGCTGAGCGCGGCTACATCGACGACGTGATCGAGCCAAAGGAAACCCGCCCGCGCCTGATCAACGCGCTGGAGATGCTGAGCAACAAACGTGACAGCAACCCGGCGAAGAAGCACGGGAATATTCCGCTGTAGTCTGGTCATTGCGAGTCATCGAGAAGCATTCTCCTGAACGAACCGAACGAGAGATCGCTTCGTCCTCGCTCGGATCGTATAGCACGCAGTGCGAATGGGCTCGCGATGACACCCAACGAGAGGTATCATGTTTCAAAAAGTGCTGATTGCCAACCGTGGAGAGATTGCCGTCCGCATCATTCGTGCTTGCCGGGAACTGGGGATCGATACCGTGGCCGTGTATTCCGAAGCGGATCGCCGCGCCCTGCACGTCCGATACGCAGATGAGGCATATCTGCTCGGACCGGCGCCCTCACGCGACTCTTACTTGCGCGCGGATAAGATCATAGATATTGCACGAAAGTGCGGGGCAGATGCTGTCCATCCCGGTTATGGTTTTCTGGCAGAGCGGGAGGATTTCGCTTCCGCCTGTGAAGCCGCCGGGATCGCCTTTATCGGTCCCAAGCCCTCTTCCATTGCGGCAATGGGAGATAAGGCGGAAGCCCGGGCAACCGTAATCAAGGCGGGCGTGCCTGTCGTGCCGGGAACGGAAGCCGTTGGGAACATGACAGATGAGCAGCTCTTGACAGAGGCGCCGCAGATCGGTTTTCCGCTGCTGATCAAAGCCACCGCAGGCGGTGGGGGAAAAGGAATGAGGGAGGTCAGCAGCCTGGAGGAGATGCCGGGACTTCTGCATTCCGCCCGGCGCGAGGCGGAAGCCGCGTTTGGCGATGGCAATGTCTATCTCGAGAAGCTGCTGGAGGGCGCCCGTCACATCGAGATCCAAATCCTTGCAGATACTAATGGCAATGTGATTCACCTGGGCGAGCGCGAGTGCTCCTTGCAGCGCCGCCACCAGAAACTGCTGGAGGAAGCGCTGTCGCCGGCTGTGGACGAGGAGCTACGCGAGCGAATGGGAAGTGTCGCGGTGAAATCAGCCAAAGCCGTGGACTATGTCAACGCAGGCACAATCGAATTCCTGCTGGATAAAGACAAGAACTTTTATTTTCTCGAGATGAACACTCGTCTGCAGGTAGAGCATCCGGTTACAGAGATGGTGACGGGAATCGATATCGTGAAGGAACAGATCCGGGTGGCGCGCGGGCGGGCGCTCAGTTATAAACAGGAAGACGTGAAGTTCAATGGTCACGCCATCGAGTGCCGTATCAACGCCGAGGACCCTTATAACGGTTTTATGCCCTCCACTGGACGGATCACGCACAGCTTACTGCCGACCGGTCCTGGTGTTCGTGTAGACACGGGGGTCTATCCAGGGTTTGAGATCACGCCGTTTTACGACCCGATGATTGCCAAGCTTATCGTCTGGGGCGAGACCCGGGCGCAGGCAATTCTGCGCATGCGTCGGGCCCTGGAAGAATATCGCGTGATCGGCGTGCGCACGAATATTCCCTTCCACCAGACCATGATGGACTCCCACCGTTTTATGGGTGGTCAATACGACACGCGCTTTGTGGAAGAGCGTTTTTCCATGGATGACGCCGGCGAAGGTAAGGAGAAACATGCCGAGATTGCCGCCATTCTGGCAACTCTCGTGGCTCACCGCGAAACCGAGCGTTCTGCCAATATCGTCAACCGCAACGAGCGTGACACCAGTAACTGGAAATGGGTGGGGCGCTGGGAGAGGATGCACAGGTAGTCTATGCGATACATCACCACTGTCGAAGGCAAACAATTCCTGGTCGAAATCATCGACGAGAAACACATCAGTGTGGACGGGATGGTCTACGAGGTGGATTTCGAGTCTGTCAGTGGGCAGCCAGTATATTCCCTGATCGTAAACGGCCAGTCCCATGAGGCATATGCTGCGCAGGATGAGGACAACTGGCAGGTGCTATTGCGCGGACGGTTGTATCCGATCACTGTCGAAGATGAACGCGAAAAGCGGCTACGCAGCGCAGCCGGAGGCGGGGTAGCAGAGACGGGCGAGTTTCATCTGAAGGCCCCTATGCCTGGCCTGGTCGTTGCCATCCCCGTAACGGAGGGACAGGCTATCCAAAAAGGGCAGGTCCTGCTCATCCTCGAGTCGATGAAGATGCAAAATGAGCTGAAGGCGCCGCGCGATGGCACGCTGGGGCGAGTCCGGGTTCGGGTGGGTGAAACGGTTGAGCAAAAACAGACGTTGTTAAGTGTGATGTGATGTCTGCAAGCGGACAGGAGATCGAAGCAAAGTTCTACATAACCAATGTACAGCGAATCAGAGAACATCTTGAACAGGCGGGAGCGCGCCTGGTTCAAAGCAGAGTGCTGGAGGAAAACCTGCGCTTCGATCTGCCTGGTGCCCCTTTGCGCGCCGAGGGCCGTGTCTTGCGCCTTCGCCGCGATACAGCTGTACGGCTTACATACAAGAGTGGCAGCGTGCACGAGGACGGAGTGCTCCGCCGCGAGGAGATCGAATTCACAGTCGAGGATTTTGGGAAAGCCAAACAATTTCTTGAAGCATTGGGTTATAGAAAACTGTTTTACTACGAAAAGTATCGCACCATCTACGAGCTGAACGAAACATGGATCATGCTGGACGAACTGCCTTACGGGAATTTTGTGGAGATTGAAGGAAATGCCTCTGAAGCCATCCGTTCCCTGGCCAGCCTGCTTGGATTGAACTGGGAAGCTGCGATTGCCGCCAGCTACCATGCCTTATTTGATCGTGTACGCCTGAGTCGGGGATTATCGATGGAGGACTTATCCTTTACGAATTTTGCCGATATTCAGGTGATTGCCAGCGACCTGGAAGTCGAGGTGGCCGATATTTCTTGCTAGATGCGCTATTGAAAATCACCTGTAAACCACGTATACTAATACTGCTCGTTTTATCCAACTCCGCGCAGAGACGAAAGGGTTAGCATGATGGCACACGAACACTCCCCGATCCATTGCTTTATTCCCCCTCACATCTTGAAAAATATTGCCACCAAGGGCACATTCAGCCAGAAGAACATGGCTATCGATACCTTGAAGTTATCCGCACAGATGCGAGGCAAGCGGCAGGCACTCGCTGATTTTTCTGCAGCAACGTTTCGGGTCGCCGTGGGCGGTAAGGACAGGGTGGTTTACGATGCTAAGAATGGATCGAGTCTGCCGGGCACCGTAGTACGCAAGGAAGGGGATGGACCCACCGGGGATGCAGCCGCAGATGAAGCCTATGATGGCAGCGGCGTCACCTATGATCTTTTTTCTGATGTTTATCAGCGTAATTCCATTGATGGGAGTGGCATGCGCCTGGACTCCACAGTTCATTACCGGCAAGGTTATGATAATGCCTTCTGGGATGGCGAGCAGATGGTCTATGGGGACGGCGATGAAAATCTGCCCCCCGATGAACGTCTTTTCAACCGCTTCACGATCGCGATTGATATTATCGGTCATGAGCTGACACATGGTGTCACCCAGTTCGAAGCGAAATTGCAATACTTCCAGCAACCTGGCGCGTTGAACGAATCCATGTCGGATGTATTCGGTTCACTCGTTAAGCAGTATCAACTGCGTCAGACAGCAACCGAGGCCGACTGGATCATCGGTGGCGGTCTGCTCACCGAAAACGTCAACGGCTCCGGAATCCGATCGATGAAAGCACCTGGCACGGCTTATGATGACCCGGTACTTGGCAAAGATCCGCAGCCCGGGCACATGAGGGATTATGTCAATACCATCAGCGATAACGGGGGGGTCCACATCAACTCCGGGATTCCGAACCGGGCTTTCTATATCACGGCGCTGGAACTGGGAGGTTTTGCCTGGGAAAAAGCCGGGCAGATCTGGTATGTTACGCTAAAGGATAAGCTCACAGCTACATCCAAGTTTCAAGATTGCGCCAACATGACCTATCAGGCCGCCGCACAACTATTTGGTGCGGGCAGCGTCGAGCAGCAGGCTGTCCGCAAAGGCTGGGCAGAAGTGGGGCTGTTCGTTGGTAGCGAGGAACCCACTCCAGAGCCGGAACCGGGTGGAGGTTGTCTTTCTGCCCTTCTGCGCCTGCTCGGAGCAGCACCTGCCAGACGATCGTGAGGTAACTATGCATGTTGAGCGAATCAAGTTCGAACGTACCGGCGGATTTGCCGGGATGCGCGTCGCCAGAGATCTAAAGCTGGAAGACATGCCTGAGGAACAGGCAAATACTATTATGGAGCTGCTCGACGACATGCATTTTGGCGACTTACCCGAACAGATACTGGACGAATCCGGGCCTGATCAATTTACATATACGATCACCGTAAAAACCAAGAAGTGGGAGCATACCGTGGTGACCGGCGAGGCATCGGCGCCTGAGAAGATGCAAGAGCTGCTCCAGCTTCTCAACCGGCTGGCAAGGACTCGCAAAAAGCAATAGAAGACAACCGCTCCGGGCTGCCCGGAGCGGTTGTCTTTCCGGGCTTCTCAACGAATCCACCTCACATGTTAAAATAATCCTATGACCCCGAGTCGACTCTATGGCGGCATCGAGGCGGGCGGAACCAAGTTCGTCTGCGTTGTTGCCAGCGGACCCGGCCACCTAGTGGATCAGATCCGATATGAGACAACGACCCCCGCGCAGACATTGGAGAGAGCCATCCAATTCTTCCGGCCGTTTGTCGAGGCCGGCGAGCTCACTTCGATCGGTGTCGGGGCGTTCGGTCCGCTGGACCTCGATCCTCAATCGCCTGCTTATGGTTTTATCACCGCTACGCCCAAGCCTGGCTGGAGCAATGCGGATGTCGGCGGAACGATTCGGCGTGGGCTGAGCATCAACGTGGCTTTGGACACAGATGTCAATGTAGCAGCGCTGGGCGAGTATACCTGGGGCGCGAGCCGGGGTTGCAATCCGTCGCTTTATCTGACAATTGGAACAGGAATCGGCGGCGGCTATATCAAGGACGGCAGGTCACTGGTCGGGTTGCTCCATCCAGAGATGGGACACATGCGAATCCCTCACAGCCGGGAGTTAGATCCGTTCCTCGGCGTTTGCCCTTTTCACGGGGATTGCTTCGAGGGCCTCGCCAGTGGACCCGCTCTAGAGAAGCGGCTTGGGATGCCGGGAGCCCGAGTTCCCGAGGACGATCCGTTCTGGGGCCTGGAAGCGGATTACATTGCCTCCGCTCTAATGAATTACATCCTCGTGCTTTCTCCAAAAAAGATCATTTTGGGTGGTGGTGTGATGCAGCGGGAATTCCTCTTTCCCAGGATCCGCCGGCGGGTGCGCGAGCTGTTGAACGGGTACGTTGCCAGCAAAGTCTTGCTTGAGGAGATCGAAAGCTATATTGTCCCGCCGGACCTGGGGAGTCAATCCGGCAGCCTGGGGGCTATTGCACTGGCCATGCAGGCGGACCATACCGATAGCGGTCCGCCAAGCTAACGACGGCAGAATGTCTCGAGGATTATTTACCCCCGGGGCGTTGTTTTATCATGGCGCCGGCCAGGGAATTGTAGCAGCCTCAGAGAAACCGTGCTTTTCAACGGTATATAGTTTTCCCGAGGAAGGCTGTGGGCAGCCGGCTTCATCGTTCACGGTGTAACTGGTTGAATATTGATCCGGATAGGAATCGGTCCACCACTTGTAGACGGTGTCCTGGCAGACGAATAATTCCAGCAGATAGCCGCGGTCTTTGTCCTTGCTCATCGGAACCTGATTCCAGCTAATCGTCACCTCATTTCCATTCCGAGCAGCGGTCACCCCTGTCGGTGGTCCGTATTGATTGCTGCCAATAGATTGCAGGTCGAGCTCCTTGTAAGCGACGGTTGAAATATCGCCAACCACATTCACGACAGAAGGGGCAACCCAGCAGAAGTAGTTCAATTTGTCGAATTTGATATACAGCCAGTTGCTGTAGAGATAGCGACTGCGGACCGTCCCGGTATCACCGGGATGGAGATCGGCCGCGTGTAGATAAGCGACCGAGGGCCCATAACGACAATGTGCCTGCTTGTTGACGGTCACGCTGGGAAAGGCAAACGTAGGTGTGGCTGTAACAGTGGGTGAGGCGATGTTGGCTGGCGTAGGTGTGAGGGTCGGTTCGGAGGTTGCTGTGCGCGTGGTTGTGGATGTCGGTTCAGGAGTCCCGGTTGATCCCGTTGTCGCCGTATTGACCGGTAAGGTTGCAGTGGGCGACTGTTCAGTGGCAGGTGCACAGCCGGTTACAAACAAGAAGATCACGAAGATGATCTTATACACTCTCATTCATTTCTCCTGAAAGGTCATGACGCGACAGCGTAGTGTCGGTTTACGTGAAAGGGGATAGAAACGCTGTAATATTTCTGCCAAGCGCCTCGTTGTTATAGCCGCCCTCCATAACGATGGTTGTTGGCAGACCTAGCGCGGCGATGCGTGTTCCAATTTCTCCAATCCCCTCTGTGGTCACTCGAATGGTCCCCAGCGGATCGCCAGCATAGATGTCCATTCCCGCGGAGATGACCAAGTAAGCTGGATCAAAACTGCGGATAACATCCAGGGCTTGTTCTAACACCGAGAGATAACGCGCGTCGTCGGTACCTTTCTCGAGCGGAAAGTTTCTATGGAACCCTATCCCGGCGCCCGCTCCCATTTCCCCGGGATAGCCTGCAAAATGCGGATACTCGAAATTGGGGTCGGCGTGGATCGAGATCGTCAAGATGTCATTGCGCTCATAGAAGATATCCTGTGTCCCGTTGCCGCAGTGATAATCCACATCGAGAAGGGCAACCCTGCCACCTTCACAGAGCCATTCGGCCGCTACCGCCGCGTTGTTGATAAAGCAGTAACCGCCGGCATAGTCTCTGCCGGCGTGGTGCCCCGGCGGACGGCAGAGTGCGAAGGCCGCGCGCTCTGCGTTTGCAACCGCCTCGGCTGCACCCAATGCGCAATGTGCAGATGCCAGCGCGGCTGTCTGAGTCCCCTCTACAATACAGGCGCTCAAATCCATCATGTAGTAGCCTGCCCGTCCCAGGAGGGAGGTTGGCCTCTGGGGTTGACGACGCAGCGCGAAGGTGGACGGTAAGAGGGTGGATTTGTCCTGCGCGTCGGTGCGGAGCCACTCCGCCCAGGCGGATGCCAGGAAATCCATATAGTCCCGGTCATGCACCGCGTAGATTGGGTCAAGTCCAAAATCCGTTGGCTCGAGTATCTCCGCCCAATGGGTTTCTCTCAGGGACTCCAGGATGCGGTCCATGCGGTCAGGGTTTTCAAGATAGGGCACACGCAACCCACCGTCGAAAATCTCAAACGGCGGGTCGTGCTTTCGGTGAATTTCAGAATAGAAAACCTGCATTTCATCTCCGTAAGAACATCTGTTTTAATTGTATCAATACAACGGAGGCAGGATGGAGATATTCGAAGCGATCCAGAACAGACATTCACAGGGACATGTCCGTCCCGATCCCGTTCCGCGTGAATTGATCGAAAAGCTACTGCAGGCGGCTGTGCAGGCACCCAATCATTACAAGGTGAGGCCTTGGCGTTTTGTCGTACTGACCGGGGAGGGCCGCCATAAATTGGGAAATGTGATGGCAGCCTCTCAGCAGATGCGCCATCCGGAATTCCCGGCAGAGGCGTTCGAAAAGTGCCGCGCCTTGCCTTTGCGGGCGCCAGTCGTGATTGCCGTTGGTGTGGATAAACCATCTGAGCCCAAGGTATTGGAGATCGAAAACGTCGCCGCCGCGGCCGCCGCGGTGCAGAACCTCTTGCTTGCTGCTCATGCTATGGGATTGGGGGCCAAATGGCGGACCGGCGAATGGGCGCGCGACCCGATGGTGAAGCAGTTTTTGGGTTTCGAAGCAGATCAGCACCTAATCGGCTTTATCTACCTGGGATACCCCGAGATCCTGACGGAAGCTCCGCCCAGACCGTCGTTCGATGATCGAACCGTATGGATTGAGTAGCGCAGAAAAAGAGCGATGGACGCGGCAGTCCATCGCTCATCGGTTCGCCTGTGGATCTATCAATTTATCTGATTCCCATCTCCTTAAGCATCTGAATCATCTGATCGGGCCGGTCGGTGATGATCCCATCTACGCCCCAGTCGATATATTGCTTCATTAACGCAGGATCGTCCACCGTCCAGGGCTCCACTTTGATGTTCTTGGCATGAGCCTCGCGAATAAAACGTTCTGTCATGATCGGGATGTTCATGGACTGTCGCGGGTCATACGGCGGCTGGATGGACTCATACTGAGGCGCGGTCAATCCGCTCAGGAAGGCTTTCCCGAGCAGGACAAAGCGGGTCACCTCGCCGCGAGAGGCAGAGGTCGCAACTTCCGGGCAGCTGTTGCGAAAGCGCTGCATGGCTTCATCGTGGAAGGAGGCAATCATGACCTTCTCCTGCAAGTTGTACGCCCGGATTAGATCGCAGAGCGGTATATCGATCGGATTTTCGGTCAGCTTGATCTCGATCAGATACCGCATATGCGGGAACTGTTGAAAGACCTCATCCAGCGTGGGCACGTCAATGCCCTGGCCGCGATAAGGGAATGTTTTGCCGTCGTCATTTGTCCAGATATAGGCTGCATCGAGCTTTTTTAGCTCTGTGAGTGTCAGATCCTCGATGAGTCCAGTACCTTCGGTGGTCCGGTCCACTTCTTCATCATGCATGAGCACAATGTGACCATCGTTCGTGATGTGGGCATCCATCTCTAACACGTCGGCTCCGATCGCCACAGCATTTTCAAATGCATACAGGGTATTGCCCGGCCACAGTCGATCTCCGCCCTGGTGAGCGATAACCAGCGGGCGCGGGGCGTTTTCATAATAACTGCTTGCCGGGGCGTCGGGCAGGAGGGCGGCGATCAACAACAGGCTGAAGAGGATGACAAGTGCAATAAGGATTAGGTTACGTCGATTCATACAGGTCTCCACGGAAAATTCGGTCCATGGTAATAGAAGAATCCATGGTTGACATCCATATCCAATACTTGTATAACTGTTTTAGACTGTCTGCCGGAGGAAAATATGTTTTCAGCACCTTACTTGCAAACAGATACAAATGATGCAGGCTGGATATTTATTGCGATCCTAATCATCTTACTCCTGGTAGTCATTATATGGTGGTATCGCACTCGCAAGGTGGAGCCAATTGGGACGCCACCGGTCGCCGCGCGACCTGAGGGAGCCGTGGACGATCTGATTAAGATCGAGGGCATCGGTCCAAGAGTTGCAAGCGTCTTGAATCAGGCGGGCATCACAACCTTTGAGGCCCTGGCGAATGCCAACCCTGAGGAGATCCAGCAAGTGCTCAATGGAGCCGGGCTGCAGATGATGAATCCCGAGGGCTGGATCGAACAGGCAGGGCTGGCGGCCCGGGGGGACTGGACCGCGCTGGAGCGTTTGCAGGCCGAATTGAAAGGCGGAAGGAAGCAGTAGCACAAAGAGACCCGGTTAAGCAGGTCACCTTCTGTTACATATAACGGGCAATTGCCATAAAGATGGTTGCGAGGACCAGAGTCGTGGCGGCAATCGCGGAATAGGTCCCCTGGCGTTTTCCCAGTGTTTGCAGCTGATTCATTTGTTCAGGGGAGGGTTTTCCCTGAATTTGCGCCCCGAGCTGCGCCATCGCCTTTGTCGTTCGGCCGATGAGGATGCCGAAGACAAAGCCGATCAGGGCAAAGGCGGCGCCAATGCCGAGTCCGATCGCAAAGCTTGAGCGCAACCAGGCGGTGCCGGCTCTTGCGTCCAGGGCGTACAATATGAAGCCAGCAAGAATCGTCGACCCCGCAGCGATCGCCATCCGATTGCTGAACTTCAAGTTGTTCATGAGATGACCGACGAACCGCTGCCCGGACTCCCCGGTGGAACCAATGGTGGGCGCGATAAAAAATGTCATCATCAGCGTGCCGCCAACCCAGAAGACACCCCCAACAATGTGTATGATGCGCAAAAGCCAGATCAGGTAAATCATCTTTTTCTCCTTTCAGGAAGATATGCTCGGACGTAATAACACTCACTTCGCCGGCCTGGTGCGGCGTAGGACAGCCCAGATATTTCTCCACAAACCAGGGCATGGTTATCTCAGGATCTGGGCAAACAGGCTGCCTGCCAGTCCTAGCCAGTAGGCAATCGTGTAGTAGACGAACAGGGGCTGTCTCCCATGCCGCCAGAGCAGATAAGTCGAGCTCAGCGCCAGCAATGCGACCACATACAGATCGAGACCGATTTCCTCAAAGCCAAGATTCGCAAATACGCCGGCGCCGAGGAAAAGGGCGTTCAAGGCGAGTAAGGTGAGATCTGTCCCTGTCAGCGGCGCTCCATGCGGAAACAGATTCTGGATGGCAAGTAGTCCCGCATTGACCATCACGAATCCCAGGAAGAAGACCCAGTGACTGAATTCATCATCGTGAAAGATAAGGATGCGGCAGACATCGCTGCTGGCACCGTCTGCACAGAAGCGCTGGTGCAGGTAGTTTGTCACCTCGTGGTCGCCATAGCTGGCAGCCAGTAGATAGAGCCCGATTATAAAGATCAGATTCCAGGCAATGTGAGGCGCGCTTTCACGCTGAGGTGAGCTGTATTCGATTGTTTTCTTGAGAAGATAGGATGCCACCACGCTAATCAGGGGCAGGACGAGCATATTGTTGAAATCCACCCAGCGCAGGAATTCATTGGGAAGCACATAGCCAAGTGTCCAGCTCCCCAGACGGTTAATAGACACCAGAATGGCGAGAATCGACTGCACACCGAGTAAAGCGTGAATGCGTGTGATGGATACTCCTTAAACTGCCGCGATGGCTTTGGAACAAACCGCACGAACATATTGTCAATTTCGAAGCCGGGCAGCCGTTTTCTCACCGATTTTACTGCGAACAAGATAGGATTTGATAGAAAAACCCGCTGAAAATGTCTGATATAATTTCTTGCTGCAGAGAGGAGAGCACATCGTGGCGCGAGGAGCGCCATGTTATTTTGCCTGTCCACAGGACTGCTACGCTTGTACGTCGCTATCATATTTTGGGAGCAGAGGATGAAGAAAGACCAACTACTTGATTTGTATCACCAGATGGTGCTGATCCGCCGCGTGGAGGAGCGGGGTGCGGAACTCTATCAGGCGGGGAAGATCGGCGGTTTCATGCACTTGTACATTGGACAGGAAGCGGTCTCCACGGGCGTAATTGCCGCCCGGGAGCCTCGCGACCGCGTGATTACGGCATATCGTGATCACGGTGTCGCGCTTAATTGTGGGATTCCAGCCAACGAAGTCATGGCTGAGTTGCTCGGAAAGGCAACGGGGATGTCAAAAGGCAAGGGCGGTTCCATGCATATGGCAAGCGTCGAGAAAAATATGTGGGGTGGTCATGCCATCGTGGGCGGTCATTTGCCGATTGCTGCAGGTCTTGCATTGGGCGATCAATATGCAAAAAATGATAATGTCACCATCTGTATGTTCGGGGACGGCGCCACCAATATTGGATATTTCCATGAAGCATTGAACCTGGCGAAAGCCTGGGGCTTGCGCGTGCTCTGGGTCTGTGAGAATAATAAATACGGCATGGGTACAGCAGTAGAGCGTGCGTCTGCCGTTCTCGATATTCAGCAGAAGGCTGAAGGCTATTCGATGAAGAACAGCCAGGTGAATGGCATGGACGTAATGAAAGTGTATGAAGCTGCCAAGGAAGCCATGGAGTTCGTCCGCACAGAGGGCCAACCCTATTTGCTCGAGGTGATCACCTATCGTTATCGTGGGCATTCGATGGGCGATCCCGAGCGCTATCGCAAGCCGGAAGAAGTGAAGAAGTGGCAGGAGACGGATCCGATCGGCATTTTCCGCAAACATTTGCTGGAGAAAAAGTCGATCACCGCAAAAGCACTCGATGAGATCGATGCGAAAGTCGAGGATGAAGTGAACGCGGCAGTCGAATTTGCCGAGTCCTCTCCCGAGCCTGCCATGGAAGAGCTGTTCACTGACGTTTATGTGGAAAATTAACGGATTTCGGTATTCGATCGTTCAGAAATCGAATGTCGAATTTCGTATTACGAGGAATTTATGGCTAAGATAACGATGCGCGAGGCAATCTCGCAGGCGCTGATGGAAGAAATGGACCGCGATCCGGCTGTCTTCATCCTCGGTGAAGAAGTTGGCGTCTGGGGCGGCACTTATGCGGTGACCAAAGGCTTTTATGATAAGTACGGTCCGGACCGGATCAGGGATACGCCCATTGCGGAAAACGCGATCATCGGCGCAGCTATCGGCGCGGCAATGGTAGGACAGCGACCGATCGCCGAGCTGATGACAATCAACTTTGCGTTCTCCGCCATGGATTACATCGTTAACCAGGCGCCCAAGCTGCACTACATGTTTGGGGGACAGTTCACCGTGCCGATGGTGATCCGAGCGGTGGGCGGCGGTGGGCGACAGCTGGGTGCGACCCATTCTCAGACTCCGGACGCAATCTTTGCACATTTCCCCGGGCTTAAGGTGATCTCGCCCGGGACTCCCGAGGATGCCAAGGGACTGCTGAAATCCTCTATCCGTTCTAACGACCCTGTCCTGTTCATCGAGCATGCCACCATGTATCAGGTGCGCGGCGAGGTCCCGGATGGCGAATATCTCATCCCAATTGGCAAATCGAAAGTACAGCGCGAAGGCAAGGATGCCACGATTGTGACGTATGCCAAGGGACTCGAGCTGTCCCTCAAAGCAGCGGACGAGCTTGCCAAGGAAGGCATCGAGGCAGAGATCGTGGATCTGCGCACACTGCGGCCCCTCGACATGGAACCGGTCATCGAGTCATTCAAGAAAACCAACCGCGCGGTCGTCGTCGAGGAGGGGTGGAAGTCCTATGGCGTCGGTTCTGAAGTTGCAAGCCGGATTTATGAACAGGCGTTTGATTACGTCGACGCGCCGGTCGTGCGCGTCGCGCAGAAAGAAGTTCCGCTTCCCTATAATCGCACGCTCGAGCAGGCTGCGCTCCCCCAAGTACCTGATATCGTCGCGGCGGTGAAGGAGGTCTTGAAATAATGGCAGAGACGATTTCCATGCCCAAACTGGGCTTCGATATGGCGGAAGGAACACTGGTCCGCTGGGTGAAGAACGAGGGCGAGAATGTCAATAAAGGCGACGTGCTTGCCGAGATTGAGACCGACAAAGCGACGGTCGAAGTCGAATCTTCGGCGAGCGGCGTGATCCGCAAATTGCTTGTGGAAGCTGGCAGTGTAGTTCCTGTAGGCGACCCGATTGCGGTCGTTGGCTCTGCCGATGAAAAGATCGATGAGGCGCCAACGGAAGGAGTTCAGCCCAAAGCGGAGCTCAAGCCAGAACCAGAAGAGCCTCGCGCGCAGGCCACAGAGCAAAAGGCAGAGGACGATCAAGGGGGTGAAGAGCGGGCGCCCGAACAAGCCCAGGCACAGCCCCAGGCGGAGCAAAGACCTGCTGCTCCGTCCGAGCTGGTTGCAGAGCCGACCCAGGAGGGACCGGTAAAGGCCTCGCCGCTGGCAAAGAGAATTGCCCGCGACAACCAGCTGGATCTATCCCGCCTCCAGGGGACCGGTCCGGGTGGACGCGTGGTGCGCAAGGACGTTGAAGCTGCTCTGGCAGGCGGAGCACAAAAGACGGACGGCAGACCGGCGGCTCCTGCTCCAGCAACGGTCGTGGCTGCGGCGGAAGATGAGACAGTCAAGTTGACGAGATTGCGCCAGGCCATCGCGCGGCGCATGACCGAATCCAAGACCAGCGTCCCGCACTTCTACGTGACCCACGAGTACAAGATGGATGCCCTCATGGCGATGCGCAAGCAGATCAATGAGTATTTGCCGGATAACGAGAAGCTCTCGGTGAATGATTTCATCATCAAAGCCATTGCCCTGACGCTGCGTGAATTCCCGAACCTGAACGCTTCCTTCGCCGGTGATAAGGTGATCCGCCATGGCGCTGTCAATGTGGGCATCGCCGTTGCCGTGGAGGGTGGCTTGCTGACCGTGGTCAACCGCAATACGGACCAGCAGCCCTTGCGCGCGATTTCGGCAGATGTCAAGCGCATGGTCGCCGGCGCCCGTGAGGGCAAGGTGAGACCGAACGATATCGAAGGCTCAACCTTTTCCATTTCCAACATGGGCATGTTCGACGTCGAGAATTTCGCCGCCATTATCAACCCCCCCGAAGCCGGGATCCTGGCGGTTGGCTCAGCGCGTGAAGTGCCGGTCGTTGAAAATGGCGAGATCAAGATCGGCTGGCGGATGAAAGCGACTATATCCGTGGATCACCGGGTCAGCGATGGGGCAGAGGCAGCCCAGTTCATGCAAAAGCTGGCGGAGTTCCTGGAGACGCCGGTGAGGATGTTGGTGTAAATGAGGAGGTCGGGCTAACAGCCCGACCTGCTTTTTTCTGTGTAATCTTTACACTAAAAGATTACCCCACCTGTTGTCATGGTTCGCTAACATTCAAGGATTCGATCTCCACATCCACGGGCAGCGTCGGGGACGCCCAGAACCCTATTCCAATATTCCCTTCTGGTAAATCATACCTTGCCGGTACGCTGCTGACCATTTCACCGTTGATCGCCAGGCTGAGTTCATTAGCCTGATACATTTGTTTTCCGGTAGCAGGTCGGGAACACATCCCGACCTGCTTTCTAAGGCTCCTGCAGATTTTCGCACAAAGGCTGCTGTTCCTCTTCTCCGAAGAATGTCTGCCATTGGGCGGAGGTAAGATCTTCATACAAGTATGAACACGCGCTGGCGACCAGCTCATCGCTTGATACCAGGCGCATCGTTTCCATATTCCAGAACTGGATGCCCTGGGAAGAGCCGGTTGCCAGATAGCGGCCGTCTACAGAAAATGAAACCCCGTTTACATTGCTTAAGTGTGGGATGCGCGCCACCTCTTTGCCGCTTGTCACATCCATAAGATACACATTACGCGACGTTCCCACGGCAAGGAGATTTCCTTCCGGGTCGAATGCCAGGGATGCAGCCTGCCCTTTCTGGAAGGATGATAGATATGCAAGCTGGCCGTTCCGGTAGTCAAAAATAGTGACCTGCCCCGTGGAACTATTTAAGGCAAGTAGTGAGCCGTCCGGGCTGAAGACCATGAGCGCTTTTTCCCCACTGAAATCGATTGCCGGACGGGCGCCGTTCGCATCCTCGCCCAGTATGAGGATTTGATCGGGTGTGCCGACCGCCAGCAGGCCGGTCGTGCTCGCCAGCGTAGACCCCTGCGGGAGCGGATCGGCATCCGGGAGAGGCTCACCATTCAGGGCGTCCCATGCTTGCAGGGTTCTATCGATATCGCTGGTTATCAGTTGTAGACTATCGGGTGAGAACGCAAGGGATTGAATCCGTTTCGAGACCGCGACCTGTTGCCGGCGACTCGTTTCGAGGTTATAGACAGCGATCTCATTGTCTCTCGTGAGGATGCCCAGTAACTTCGAATCGGGACTGAAAACCAGCTTTGCCACGTTCGAGTCGAAGTCTTCAACGGGGGTGCCGAGCGCACGCAGTTCCACCGTGGAATCGGGATCGGGTGTCACCAGCCAGATCTTGTCGTCGGCTGCAACAGCCATCAGCTCGCCGGACGGACTGTACTGCACGTGGCTCACAATCCCATTGGCGGTTACGGTTGAATCCGGGAGAATCATCACAGAAATATCCCAGATGGCGACAGCGCCGCTTTCGTCGGTCGAGACCAGCCACCTGTCATCATTCAAAAATGCAAGTTTGGCTCCATTCGCTTTCAGCGGGACCTGGAAGATCTCTGCGCCGGTTTTCGCGTCCCAGACTCTGACAGTCCGGTCGGTCCCCGTGGTGGCGATCCAGTCGCCGTTCGAGCTGAAAACCGCTTTGGTCACCGCGCCATCCTGAGACATACTGAGCAACTCGTTACCCGTGTCCATCTCCCAGACTCGAATCCGGTGATCATCCGATACGCTCACGAACCGGTTGCCGTCCGGGCTGAAGGCGATATCCCGGACTGGGCTCTGGATGAGGATCCGGTAAAGCTCCTCTTCTGTGCTCAAGTTGCTGACGGCTATGGTGTCGCCGCCAGCGGTCACCACCTTGTTTTCTGTCGGGCTGAATGCCATTGCCAGGACACCCCCACGGTGTGTGGAGGTAGAAAAACGATTAGCGGTGCCTAAATTCCAGACAGACACGCGACCGGCTTGAGAGCCAACCACCAGCCAGGTGCCGTTTGGACTGACGCCGGAGACCCCCGGGCGATTGGTAACAAATATTGGAGAGCTGATCTTACCGGTCGCTGGATCGAATACGGCAATCCATTCATCGTTGTATGTGACCGCAATCTGCTGGCCTTGCGTAGGGCGAGTACCAATGCTGCGAATCGGTATGTCCCTTGGAGTAATATTGCCCGGCAAAGAAGGTGTTGTTGTCTCCTCGATTTGAACCGTATCGCCAGGTTGCTCGACCCTCTGAAACCCTCGCAGCACCTCGCCGTTTTCGGGATCCATGATCTGAACGAGCCCAGCCTGATCGCCTGTCACGAGAAACGAACCATCCCGGCTGTATGCAAGCGCGTTGATGCCCACACTCTGAGCGGGAGAACAAAATAATTGATTTAGATTCTCTTCTTCCACTCGCCAGGCACAAACGGTGCCATCCGTGCTGGCAGTCACGAACGTATCTCTGACGGCATTCAGCACCAGATCATTGACTTTTCCTGCATGCGCGAACTGGCTGATTGGGGGAGGCAGCAGGCTAATGTTCCTGCGCAGGATTTCCTCCGCCTCGTCAGACGGGTCCCTGCGCATCGAGTCAATGGCGAGGAGCGTGCTGGTATATAGCTCTCCCGGGCGGTTGAGATAGATCTGAGCTCGGGCGGCGCTGCGCTGGGCTTCGGCGCGAATCTCGGCCAGGCGGGCTTCGTCGCGGGCAGCTTCCGCCGCCTTGGCATTCTCTTCGGCGAGGCTCTCGTTTTCCTCTGCTTTTTCCCGCTGGTTATTGGCGTCAATCGCACTCAACCTGGCTTCCTCAGCGTTCGCTTCTGCCTTTCTTTGCTGGGCGCTGGCCTCCCTGGAAGCCTGGACGGCAAGAAAAGAGAGTATCGCCATCGTAATGACAGCGAGTCCCGTCGCCACCCAGGCGATCATTCTGTTTCTTTCACTGCGAAGGCTGTGCTGGATGTAGGTCTTTTGAAGGTCGGTAGAGGCTGGATCTTTGGATGTTGCCGTATCTACCATGCGCCTGGCATTGCGCAGGTCTCTGCCGTGCAGCAGTAAGCTGGTATCCTTTTTGCGGTGCCATTCGAGGGCCCGTACCTGCAGACGGCGGTGCTCCTCGAGCCAGTCCAGGTCGAGCTCGATGGCGGTCTTGACTTTTGCGAGTCCTTCTTCAAAATTATCGGTCTCCCGCAGGTAGGTCCAGTTCAGCTTGCGGATGCTCTCGAGTGTCTCGCTTGGATGGACGTCGCGCAGGACAATCGGGATGATGCGTTTGTTGTTCTGGGCTGCTCGATTGATCTCGACTTTACAGACTTCTGAATCAATAGAGTCCGGGCTGATCAGAAAAATGAAAGCATCGGATTCTTCGATGCCGCGAAAGATTTGCTCGAGCCAGTCTACTGCGGGGGGAATGGATTCCCAGTCCACCCAGACGTCCTGGTCCATGGAGCGAAATGCCTCGATCAGCCTCCGGGCTGTAATGGAATCTCTTCGAGAGTAGGAGACGAACAGTTTTGCCATGTGATACCTTTGATGTTACAGGCAATTCTACCCGATGGGTTCCTTTTGCTCCATTTCGTTTTTATGGTAAAACGAGACCTATGACCGCAGATCCTCACCGATTTACTCACGACGCCTGGGAAGCCAATGCGGAGGTCTGGGATGCACGCATGGGCGACGAAGGCAACGATTTTTTCAATCTTCTGTGCTGGCCCGCCATGGCTTCGCTGCTCGAGATCCAGCCGGGGCGACGATATCTTGATATCGCCTGCGGCAATGGGCTGACCTCCCGCCGCCTGGCTGCCCTCGGAGCCGAGGTACTTGCTTTCGATTTTTCCTCGAACTTGATCGAAAAGGCGAAGAGCCGCGAAAATCCGGGCTCGAGAATCGAATATAGCGTGGTCGATGCCACCGACGAACAGCAGATGCTCTCCTTGGGGGAAGATTCCTTCGACGCCGCTCTCTCGAACATGGCGCTCTTTGACATGTCTGACCTAGAGCCTTTGTTCCGAGCTCTGCCCAGGCTCCTCAAGCCTGGTGGAATCTTCGTCTTTTCATTGACCCATCCTGCTTTTAATAATGCGTCATCGGTGCATGTGATGGAGGAAGCGGATGTGGAAGGGGAAATACAAACAGTGTACTCCGTCAAGATTTCCCGCTACATGAGCTCCTATCATGCCAGGGGACTCGCACTTCTCAACCAGCCAAAACCACAGATGTACTTCGAGCGCCCTCTGCAGTACTATCTAAATCTCGGTTTCAAGAATGGATTTGTTCTGGATGGTTTCGAGGAACGATCCTTTCCATCCGAACATCCACAGGCAAGCCCGCTGGGGTGGGGTGGTAAGTTCAGCGAGATCCCGCCGGTGCTGGTTGGGCGGATGAGAAGCCCATCTTGGTAAAATAAATTCTCCCAGGCCAGCCCGGCCTGGGAGAATTTATTGGGTCGCTACTGGCGATGAACTATCTGAAACTTGAAATGGGTGGCTTTGAAATACGCAGCCGCAAACTTGGCTGTCTCTTCTGAGTCATAGGGGGCACAGCTGAATACGTCAAGGTAAATGGCTCGGCTGGCATCGGCAAAGTGTCCTGAGATGAGCGATGTTTCAATGAGCTGAGTCATGCTAAATCCCTGAACGCGGGGCTCATCGCCGAAAAAGACGACCTGGGTTTCTCCGTATCGCCGCATTTTGATTCGTTCACAGAGTCGTACCACGAACTCGCGAATCGCACTGGCGTTTTGCATCAAGGCCAGGTCGCAGTCATATAGGTCAATGCAGGTTGAGACCCCCCAGTATTCCATCTCATTATCTGTTGCAGCTTTAGTTCCTTCAATCGGTTGTATCATTCGTATAACTCTCTTCTGAAAAACTCAGGCAGGGCAAACGCCGCCTGATGGATATCCGGATTGATGTATTGGTTCACTCCCGGCGGATAGGGTGTACTCAATCCATTTCGCCAGGGCGTATCCGAGACATACATAAAGCCGATCCCGCCACCCGGATAGGTGGGGATGTTGGCGTAATAGTATGCAGGATTCCTTGTGAGCGCTTTGGCGGATCTGTAAATCTCTTTGATCAGAGCCGTATCAAAGAACGGCTGCTCACATTGTGTCGCCGCGGCGCCGCCGGGCGCGAGGGCACGGACCAGCAGCTTGTAAAACTCATCTGAGAACAGGCGCTCCGCCATCCCGACAGGATCGGTGGTATCGGAGATGATTACGTCGAATTGCCCGGGATTTTCTTCCAAATAGCCGAACGCATCGCGCACAAGCAGCCTGACCCGCTGATCCGCCCACGGATCCCCAAACGCATTCGCAAAATGTTCCCGCGAAAGGTCCACGACCCGCTGATCCAATTCGCAGACCACCGCCTCCTCCAGGGATGGATATCTCAACACCTGCTGCAGCGAGCCGCCATCCCCGCCCCCGACAATCAGGACGCGTTTCGGCTGCCCTACGGCCAGCATCGGCACATGGACGATCATCTCGTGATAGCCCATGTTGTCGCGCTCGGTCAGCTGGATGATCCCATCCAGGATCATCGCGTTGCCGAAGAACTCTGTTTCGACAAACTGCAGGTGCTGGTATCGAGTCTGCTCATCAGCCAGGATGCGCTTGATCCGCAGGCCCTTGCGGTAATAGGGATGTAATTCTTCCGTAAACCAGATGCTCATAGCCGCAGCCATCTCATGGATAAAGACTTAGAGAGCAAAAGCAATCTTTTCGACTTCCGCTTCACGATCGATTTTGCGAAGCGCAAAACTATTGGCGCCTAGGGCCTCCTTGATGTGCTGGATTAACGGAATCATATCCTTGCCAATTGCACAGGTAAACAGGTCGATGGCGCAGTAATCGTATTCGGGCCAGGCATGCAAGCTTGCATGCGACTCTGCGAGGAGCAAAAAACAGGTAAAGCCGTGTGGGCTGAACTGGTAAAAGCCCTCATCCACAACCGTCAAGCCGCTCTCACGCACGGCTTGCGCAAACAGCGAGTATGCCCGCTCGCTATCCATGAGGATCTCATGGTTGCAGTCGGAGAGGTCGAAAATAAAGTGCTCTCCAAGTTTCAAAGTCGCGTTCACTCACACCTCCGGTGTTAAAAGATAAAGAACCCATCTGAAGACATCAAACTTTTCAATTTCAGCACGATCCGCGAGATGTTCGCCTCACCTAACGTGCGAAACCGTCTTCAGACAGACTCTGTTTTAATATTTATACTATGTCCCGTCAGGATGTCAATCTCTATATAAGTAATTATTTATCTGACAAACGTCACATTCTTGGTAGCAGCACCCGTCCCGAGTTGCTCTAAACCAGAGATAGCCCCATTCACTTCATTTACATCTTGATCGAGGTTCTCGAGGAGCCAGGCTTCGGTGTCGCCGGGATTGTCCTTCCGCTCTGCCGTGATAACCTTGCCTTTCCTTATACTCCAGTCTGCAAGGACGGTTATACTCGAGCCTGCCCGGTTCGATTGCACTTATGATGGCTTTACCGTGTCGATCTGTAAGCATGATAGCTGAACCATGAGACCTCCCTATTCCCTTTACTTCCATATTCCCTTCTGTACACACCGTTGCGCCTACTGTGATTTCAATACGTATGCCGGACAGGAAGCGATGATCCCTGCGTATGTCGAGGCGCTGGTACACGAGGTCAACTTCGTAGGAAATCAATTACCAATCACCCGACCACCAAACAATTCCACTGCTCACACGATTTTCTTCGGCGGCGGAACGCCCTCGCTCCTCTCTCCTGAGCACTTCTTATCTATTTTCAATGCAATTCGCAATAATTTCATGTTGACGGACAATGCAGAGATCACCACAGAAGCCAACCCGGGCACAGTGTCTTACGACAACCTTCTCAGGTTGAGAAAGATAGGGCTTAACCGCATCAGCTATGGAGTGCAATCGACAAATCCGGGAGAGCTGCGCATGCTTGAGCGCGCTCATGACTTCTTCGATGTCATCGAGGCAGTCGCTTCTGCCCGCAGGGCTGGTTACGAAAATCTTAACCTCGACCTGATTTATGGACTGCCCGAACAGACGCTCCGGACCTGGCAGACCACCGTCAGGCGCATACTGGATTTGCATCCCGAGCACATCTCAGCCTATGCCCTGACACTCGAGCATGGGACACCATTTGGTAGATGGGCAGTCAGGGGGCTGCTGCCGCTGCCGGACCCCGATCTCGCCGCGGAAATGTATGAGTGGCTGACTGAGGCGCTCGAAGCCAGTGGTTATCTTCAATATGAGATCAGCAATTGGGCGAAGCCGGGATACGAATGCCGTCATAACCTCCAATACTGGCGCGGACTGCCTTACCTTGCCCTGGGGGCCGGCGCTCATGGATATGCGGGTGGCTTTCGCTACTCGAATGTCTTGCGCATCAAAACCTATATCGAGCGGCTGACCAAGCCCGAGTATGGCTATCATGACTTCCCGCTCACGCCTGCTGCGGTCAATCAACACAGGCAGTCGCTTCAGGATGACATGTCTGAGTTCATGATGACAGGTCTACGACTCACCCGGGAAGGGGTAAGCGAGGCGGATTTCCAAACGCGCTTCGGAACGTCGATTCGTGAGGTGTATGCGAAAGAAATTCAGGAGCTTGTGGCAGCTGGTTTACTTGGAAAAGGGCCGGAGGAAAGATTCAGGTTGACGAAACGTGGTCGCCTGCTGGGCAATCGGGTGTTCATGCGTTTTATCTGATGCCGGGCTCTGCATCTCGCATGACGGTCTTCCAGATGGCAGGGGCAATGTCAGTCAATTCTTTCAAATCGCGCGTGAATTCCCGCCGTGCAGCCTGATCTCCGATCACCAGTGCGGGTACCGGCGCGGGAGTGTGCTTGCGTGTGGATAGGTCATCCATGTTTCCGTGATCGGATGTGACCAGGATCAGTCCATCATCCCAGCTTTCGATCAATCCTCCTAGGACCTCGTCGAATGTCTCCATCAAATGGATCGCGTTCTCCATTTGCTGCTTGTGACCGGCGTAGTCGCTTGCCCAGTATTCGAAGAGGGCAAAATCATACACTTTCGCCAGCGCGCCAAGCTTCCGGCCCGCATGCTGTGCCTCCATGACCGGCGCGTCGCGAAAGCCCAGCATCGTCCGCCATCCCTCGCCGGTGAAATCGGCAGAGAGGGCGCGTCCGGCATACAGGTCTTCATGCCTGAAGAGAGGCAGCCCGGCGTTGATCACCGATAGTGGAATGGATGAATAAAGACGCTTACCCGAGTCAATTCCATCAAAGTAACGCGGCGGATACGCATTCAGCAGAGCTGCTTTTTTTCCTTCTTTCACAAATCTCGAAAACAGGGTAGCTTCCTTTAAATAAGCCGCGACATCAGGGTTGGGCTTGGGCCCGTAGTGATACCCCAGCTCTGCCGGGATATTGATGCCTGTCATCAATATTGCCTGTCCGGTTGCCGATTGGGGAAGTCCTTTCACGCCGACGGCCGGGTCCACCGCCAGAAGAGTTGCTCGCTCCCCGTCGAACGGCGCGGCTTCCTTGAGCAATGATCTGCCCTCGAGGAGGCCGTGCAGGTTCGGCATCTTTGCCCGCGCAAATGGATTCGTTTCGGGGTCATTTTCGCCCAGGCCGATCCCGTCAAGGAAGATGAACAGAACGTGCATACCGCCCGATTATAATCAACGCATGCCCGTCCTGGATTTGAAAAAATTGAGCGCGCATCGCAACCGAACGTACCGACTGTCCATGCTCACGCGCGTCCGGACAGCCCGATCCGCTCTAAGGTTTGTGAACGAACGCGGCTTTGTATATTTCTGGCCAATCAAAGGCATGGAGCTTCCCAGCCTCTGGGCGGCGGTCGCCGGAGACCGCGTGGTTGCCGACAAACACGATGACCCCGGTCACATCACCTGGGGTTGGAAGGATAACGCACTCGGAAAGAAAAAGTGGTATTACGCTAAAGTCCTGCGCCGCAAGGCGACTATAATTTCGCTGGAGGTGGCGCCCTATTTTTATGCCCTTTCCGAGAATTATGGCTCCCCGGAAGAGGATTATTTGCTCGCTTATGAGGAAGGACGCTTGACGCAGGCTGCAAAACAGGTCTACGAGGCGTTATTGAAAGAGGGTCCGCTGCATACCATCGATTTGCGCAGTGTTGCAAAACTGACCAATGCTCGTGAGTCTGAGTTCAACCGGGCGCTGGAGGTCCTGCAGGCGGATTTCAAAATCTTGCCGGTTGGTGTGGCGAAAGCCGGCGCATGGAAATATGCATTCATCTACGAGATCGTGTCACGCCATTACCCGGATCTGCCTGAAAAGGCACGCTTCATCGGCGAGACAGAGGCTCGCAGGCAGCTGTCTGAGCTCTACTTTGAGTCGGTAGGGGGGGCGCCGGAACGTGACGTCAGTAAGCTCTTTGGCTGGCCAAAGGATCTCCTCTCGCGGACGCTTGCCAGCCTCGTCGAAAGGGGAAAATTGGTTGAGATAGAGCATCCACATGAAAAAAAGGTATGGTTCTCTTTGCCGGGGCTTAGTGAATAAAGCTGAATAGGATGCTTGCCCGGGCTCTGGTGCTTTAGCTTCGCAAGAGGACTGCAATCTTCGCAAGCAGATACAGGAGGTTTTGCATGTTAGAAATTGCCATCATGATCGAAGGTCAAAATGGACTCACCTGGTCCCGCTGGCAAAAGATCGCCCGGGTAGTGGAAGATTTGGGTTTTGTCGGCTTATTCCGCTCGGACCATTTTACGAACTCCAATCCGCCGGATATCGAATCGCTGGAGCTATGGACCTCATTGACCTGGCTGGCAGCCAGCACGGAACGGATCGAATTCGGTCCGTTGGTGACGCCGTTCTCCTTTCGTCATCCGGCTCACACGGCCCGCATGGCATCCGCAGTAGATGATCTCTCGGGTGGACGGCTTGTGCTGGGACTGGGCGCAGGCTGGCAGCAACGCGAGCACGAGCTATTTGGGTTTGATCTTCTGGAGCTCGACGCCCGCTTCGACCGTTTCCACGAAGGAATGGAAGTTGTTACGCGCCTCTTACAGAGCGATGAGCCCGTCACGTTTGACGGTCACTATTATCAGCTGCGGGAGGCAACTCTGCTGCCACGTCCCCAGCGGCCCGGCGGACCGCGCATTCTGGTAGGCGGCAATGGCGTCAAGCGTACGCTATCGTATGTGGTGCGCTACGCGGAGGAATGGAACTGCGTCTCGCTAGTCCCGCAGAAATTTACACGACTGAATATTCGCCTCGACGAGCTGTTGACGAAGGCTGGCAGGGATCCCGCTACAGTGCGTCGCTCAATGATGACAGGCTGTGTCTTCGGCAAGGATGAGTCAGCGCTGCAGCAAAAGTTGAACGCACGTAAAAGAAGCCTTGAACAATTGCATGAGCAGGGCGTCGTGGCTGGCGATGCTACGACGGTAAAGGAGCAGCTGGCTCAGCTCGAACGCGCCGGGTTGCAGCGTATCATGCTGCAATGGCTGGACCTCGACGATCTGGAGGGTCTGGAGGCGCTTGCCAGGAGTATTCTCCCCTCTTAATAATTCGGTTGTCAAATCTTCAAATGTAGTCCATAATAGCAAAGTACTATGTAGCAAGAGGAGGATATTCAGGTGCCGGAACGTACAGAAGGGGAGAAATCGTCTCGACTGTGGCAGGTTTTTCTTTGGGGTGTCCTGCTGGTGCTTTGCGCCGTATTGATGCCATTTATTAGCTCTACATCCACACCAACCCCCACGGTGACAGCGTTTCCTCTAACTCAGGCTAATCCTACGGGGACCGCATTCCCTCCTGCCACCGGGGTCGCCACGCAGCCACCGTTTGGTCCTGTTGTTATTAACATCGTCAACCCGGATCCTGAGATCGAAACGATAGTGGTCCGCGGGGTGGAGTCCGGGCAGATGGACAATATTGATGACGATCTCCTGGTCCTGCCCGTTTGTCGTCCGGGGCATCATTTTTCTGTCTGGGCGCCCGGATATTACATAGGCACGTTTCCGTGTGGCAGCGGCGCTACCACTTCCTACGATGTTGAGTTAAGAGCCGTGGATACCACGGATAATCCAAATTACACATGGGTGGGCGCAGAATCCGGATTGCAGCAACAAAATAATTGCGAAAATTGCCACGGGAATGGAGCTGGCGATCAGACTGAGTACACAGAATGGATTCGAGACGGTCATTCGCAATCCTTGATCGATCCGTATTTTCGCACAACCTATATGGGCACGGACATATACGGCCGGCCGAGCCAGCAAATTCAATGGACGATTTTGAATGATGGACAGAGAATCTATCCGCTAATTGATCCATTCAAACCCGATTATGGCGCGGGTTATCGGCCCGATTATCCGGTCAGTAATGGCAATTGCGCCCTCTGTCATGTCCCTGCGGGCTCTCCCGGCACCTTGCGAGAGATGGACCTTGCCGGTTTCTTCAATCCTTCTGGAGTATCTCATGCGAGCGCAGTCGCCGAAGGTGTCACCTGTGATGTATGCCATAAGGTAACCGACGTGCTTGTGGATAAAAATACTCGCCTACCATATGACGATCGTCCAGGGATATTATCCATGTCCGTCCTTCGGCCGATCACGGCCCAACACTTTGTGACCGGACCTCTACCGTTTCAATCGAACCTTGGGAATTCCTCCAACAGCACCTGTTATCCAATTTTTAGTGAGAGCGAATTCTGCGCAGCCTGTCACTATGGGAAATTTGCCAATACGTTGATTTATGGATCCTATAAAGAGTGGCTGGATAGTCCATACAGTAACCGCAATAATGGGAATTACCGCTCCTGTCAGGACTGTCATATGCTTCATGGACAGGATATCCAGAGCACAGTCTCCACTACGCGTGCCGCTTGTTCCGACGCCAATGTGAATTTCCGTAACTTTAACCATAATATGATGGACTACGGAGAAGATGATCAAAATTCCACGCGAAACATTCCCCGAATGGTCAAGAATGCAGCCGAGATCACTCTAACTCCCACATTGTCAGGTGGACAGATTCATGTCAAGGTTACGGTGGTGAACACAGCTGCCGGACACAAACTTCCAACCGACTCTCCCTTACGCCATCTTATTCTTGTCGTTGAGGCCAGGGATTGGCGAAACAATCTGTTGACCCAATCGGATGGTCCGCGGATCCCTGTTTGGGCTGCTCCTGACTACGGAGGTTACGCGGGCCAAATCTTTGCCAATATCTTGAAGGATAAGGATACGAACCTCGCTCCCTCCTTTGCGTACTGGAATCCCGTGGAAGCTGCCTGGCAGGGTGCGGATACGCGGCTACCTCCATTGACCCCGGTTCAAAGTATATATTCATTCGCGGCACCCTACGATAGATCCGCCACGATTACAGCCAGGTTGATCTACCGAAAAGCATTCTTGCATGTGGCGCAGGAAAAGGGATGGTCTCTTTCTGAGCTTGACGTAGAAGTTACCAACACAGCCGTGGAGTGTACTGGTTTTGGACCTGCGCCAGAAACCATAGTCTGTGAATTGATCTCCTCGAATTAGTGAAACCTCGCCCTCGATTTCTCGTATAATGAGATTGGATTCATACTTCTTCATTTCACTCCCAAGGAGAATCCCATGCAACGAAACCGTACCAATCTCTTTCTCGGCATCCTGCTGATCCTGATCGGAGGCTGGCTGGTGCTGACCCGGCAGGTCCCTGCTTTGCAGAACTGGATGGACGAGCTCACCTGGCCGATGTGGGTCATTGGCGCAGGGCTGCTTGTGTTACTCATCGGCTTGATCACCGGGGCACCGGGAATGGCTGTGCCCGCCTCCATTATTGCCGGAATTGGCGGTATCCTGTATTACCAGAATGCGACGGAGGACTATGGGTCCTGGGCCTACATGTGGACATTGATCCCGGGCTTTGTTGGCATCGGCACGATACTGGCAGGATTGCTCGGCGACCACACGCGTCGGAACCTGTCCCACGGGACGAACTTGCTGGTCATCAGCGCAGTGCTGTTCCTGATTTTCGGGACATTTTTAGGCGGGCTCGATATTCTGGGGGAATATGGCGTTGCCGTAATTCTGATTCTGCTGGGTGTATTTGTGTTACTCCGCGGCTTCCTGCCGGGAGCCAACCAGGGTGGGAACCGAGGAACCAATGAAACGCGATAATATCTTCTGGGGAACGGCGCTGATTATCGCGGGTGTGCTGTTGTATTTACAGACCCAGGGAATTATCAATAACGTCTTTACGTACCTTTGGCCCCTCGCATTAATACTGGTCGGCGGCTGGCTGATCCTAAACGTTTACTGGCCACCGCCTGATTCTGCGTTCGAAACTTTTTCTGTGCCGCTGAATGGGGCTAAGAACGCACGATTCAAGTTTGCCCATGGCGCCGGCCGGATCGAGATCAGCGGCGGCGCCCCGGCAGGTCAGGCGCTCGTCGGTCCGTCGGCAGCCGGGATGAACCAGAAGAGCCGTATGGAAGGGGATAAGCTTGACGTACGAGTAGAAGCGGGACCTTCGTTTGTGCCGTTCCTTGGACCTGCACAGGGGGTCTGGCGTTTTAGGCTTACGCCGGAAGTGCCGCTGAGCCTGGTCGTGGAGTCGGGCGCCAGCTCACTGGACCTCGATCTCAGGGATGTGCTCGCCACAAGTGTTGAGCTAAAGACCGGCGCCAGTAGCTCGAATGTGACCATGCCCGAGCGGGGTGTTTCTTTCCTCGAGGTGGAAGCAGGTGTGGCTTCTGTCAATATCCGGGTCCCTGAAGCTATCGCGGCGCGTATCCGCGTGAAGGAAGGCGTAAATTCCGTGAACGTGGACACAGCCCGATTCACGCGGCTTGATTCCGGACTTTACCAGTCCTCGGGCTTCGATACAGCCCTTAATCGAACTGAGATCCACGTCGAAGCGGGGCTTGGCTCCGTCAATGTCAAATGACAAGGAGAATGAACATGCGACGATATGATCCTCGACTGATCATCGGCGGACTTCTTGTGCTTGGTGGACTCCTGTCGCTGCTGGATGCGATGGGCATCATCTCCGATGGCGGCGGCATCTTCTGGGGATTACTGTTCGCCGCCGGCGGGCTGATCTTTCTTTCCATGTTGGTCAACAACCGGGAGAATTGGTGGGCAGCCTTTCCGGCTTTTACACTGCTGGGGCTTGCACTCTCTTCATTCCTTCCCGACTCTCTGGAAGGATTTGAAGGACTGGTTTTCTTTGCTGGAATAAGCCTGGGGTTCTGGTGGGTTTATTTCACCGGGATGGAGCGCTGGTGGGCGATCATCCCGGCGGGGGTTCTGCTCACCCTTGGGATTGTCGCCGCTGTGGACGATGTCTCGGGAATGGAAACGGGCGGGCTTTTCTTCCTCGGTTTAGGACTGACCTTCATCCTCGTCGCCGTGCTGCCAGGTGGTCGCGGGCGCTCATGGGCATTAATCCCCGGTGTCGTTCTTTTGCTGTTCGGAGCTCTGCTGGGAACACCATATAGTGGGCTGACAGAGTATCTCTGGCCCGCGGTATTGATTCTTCTCGGCGGCTATTTCGTTTTGCGTTTTTTTCTCAACCGCTCGTCGCCTCAATAGGTCCGAAGTCCGATGATGCAGAAACGGGAGCATTTAGATGCTCCCGTTTCTGACATACCTGCCCTCACCCAAAATCTCAATAAACGATGGATTTCTTCGTCATTCCCTGAACGATCAGCGATTTAATCTGCCGATGCGCATCTCTCCAGCGGAAGGATACTCCGTCTGCCAGCCGCTCCAGGATATCTGTGCCAGCTTCCGGGTGTTCCAGGCAAAATTGACGCAGAGCGGCGCCGCGCACTCGGAACGCCTCCACCTTCGTGACCGCGATGGCAGAAGAGGAGTACTTCTTGCTTCCCACCACCGCTGACCAGCCGAACAAGCTTCCTTTTTCCACATACGACAATGTGAATGGACGCCCGTCGTAAGGCTTGAAAGACATTTCGGCGGTGCCGCTGATAAGCAAGTACAGGTATTCCGCGGGCGAGCCCTGTTCAAGGATTACCGTGCCAGGTTGACAGGCAAAAAGCTCAAACAAGGGCCTTAGCAAATCTAGCTGCTTTTGATCCAATTCTCTAAAAATAGTTACTCGGTGCATCGGTTAGACCTTTCCGTCATGTTACCTGCCGGGAGTTTGGGTTTCCAGTGGCAAATATCATGAATTGAATGACATTTGTCCTGATTTCCATCACAGCCCGGGACCGCGAGTATACTTATCAGGTATGCTTTCCGCGTCATCCCCCGGATTTTTTCTCGTGCTACGAAAGTTCCGCCCTTTTCTCTTTTTCGGACTTGGTTTGGTCCTGATCGCCGGCTCAGTCTACTTCACTCTTCGCCCACCTTCGCCTGAAAGCGAACTTTCCACAGTTCCCGCCAGGGTGAATTTTCCCGCGCCAGAATTGACCTTGACAGACATCCAGGGTGTCTCACGCTCCCTTGCCGATTATCGCGGGCAGGTTGTACTGGTTAATTTATGGGCGACCTGGTGTGCGCCCTGTAAAGAGGAGATGCCGGCGCTCCAGGCCTTCTATGAGGATTACAGGGATCGGGGGTTTGTCGTGATCGCCATCAACGATGGCGAACCAGCAGCGGATGTGCGCGCATTTGTGGGGGAGTATGAGCTTACATTCCCCGTCTGGCTTGACCCCACCTATATTGCCACCGAGGAGGCATTTCATGCTCTCAATCTTCCGGCTTCCTTTGTGATTGATAGAGAGGGAACAATTCAACTGGCATGGGTCGGCAGGATCAGTTCCAGTATGCTTGAACAATACCTCACACCCCTGATCATGCGGCAGTAATCCCTTTCGACCAATACTCATTTGTTACGCCTTGCGAAGGCTGAGCGACGGCAGCCTGCATGCCGCTGAAAGCTACTTCCAAAGGCCCTTCGGTTTGAATGGAGCGTTCATGAAAGCAGCTGTTCAGTGGAAAGAGAATATGATATTTGTGGGAACCCCCGACTCTGGCTTTCCTGTGCAGATGGACTCCGATGTCGGCTTTGGCGGGACGAACGGTGGTGTACGGCCAATGGAGATGATCGCCCTGGGGTTGGCGGGCTGCGCGGGAATGGATGTGCTTTCCATCTTGCAGAAAAAACGCCAGCAGGTGACGCAGTTTGAAGTAAAACTGGATGCGCCGCGCTCGCCGGATTATCCGAAGGTCTTCACCAGCGCTCAAATTACCTATCTCGTCACGGGAAGAAGTATCAGGGAGGATGCGGTTGTCCGTTCAATTGAACTGACCGCAACGAAGTATTGCCCGGCACAGTTCATGCTTGCGCAGGCATTTCCCATGGAATTACATTATGAGATTTACGAGGACGAAGGGGGTGGGAACCGCCGCATGACCTTTGCCGGCGTGTGGCAGGGTCTATCCACGGAATAACCTGTCATTCGGGGTTCTGGTAATTTACCCCTCCGATCACCTGACTCTGATAGTCTGAACACTCGCAGGCTGTTATGGTCGCCGCGCCGCGCGTCAATGTACCCCTATAGGGTTGAGAGCCATTATGCGCGACCCAGCCCTCCAGGTTGAAAGCGAGAGCACCATCGGCAAGGATCCACTCACCGTTGTATTTACGGGCGACGTGCACATGAGTTCCCGTCACGCGCCCACCCTCGCAGGAAGGATAACCAATTGGCTCGCCTGCCTTGACTTCCCTGCCCAGAGGCATGCGGGCGTTTGTCGCCAGATGCAGATAATACAACACCCAGCCCGTACGTTCGTCCCCATCTTTATCCAGATCGAGGATGGTCCCGTCGATATCGGATCGTAGGATCAGTCCATCTGCCATCGCCGTCGCGTACTGATCCGAGCCCGCCGTGACGCAGCCGCTGGTTTCCGAAGCAGGGGCAAAGTCGATGGCGGCGAGCGGTTCCCCGGTGCCCCAGCCGGTATGAGGTCCGCCGGTATATGCCCAGATCTGTCCCGGGGGGAAAGGGAAACGCAGGGGGGGCTGCTGGAGGCTGCCAGGCAAGACGATCACCATCTGTGCCCAGGGGTCACCAAAGAAGGTCTTGTAGACACGCGCCAGGCCCTCCGGTCCGATGGAGCCATAGTACTGATCCCCTGTATATAGCCTCGAGAAGTAGTATTGCAACGCCACCGACCCCGCGTTCTGCCAGGGGTCGGGCCGAAAGAGCGACTCGTCGAGCAGCTCGATTTCCGTTAATTTTCCCGAGCGCCACAGGTAATACCCATGATTGAGGGTGTTCGCCGCAATGATCAACTGCAGGTAGGGACCTTCGTAGTTGACCCTCCGGAAGCCGAGCATATAGTCTGCGGATGGCATATCGGGCTGGCTCAGTGCGCCGCTCTGGAATTCCAAAATTGCCAGCAATAACTGGGGGCTGACGCTGTAATTGGTTGCGATGTAATCCACGGCTTCGGCACCCGTACGCATTTTTTCGCCGGCATAGACCTTATAATTCTTCAGCCAGCCGGATGTGGATGCCACAAAGGCCGAGGTGCTGAACCCGATCTGGGCGGGGCCGTTTACGAAGGCGTGATCGGGGATACTCTGATATGCCGTGCCCCAAAGCGGGAGATAGTAGATCGGCATCTTCATAGGCAACCCCGGCGGCATGGTAGTCGCATCTGCCGGAATAATGGGATTGGCTGTTCTGATCTCCTCCACCGTGGTGTTGAAACGCGCCGCGAGGGCCGGCAGAGTATCACCGCTCTGGGCAATGTAATCTACCAGCTCGCCAGGGGCGTATTTCGGCCTGTCAGACGTGGGCGCAGGCACCGGCGTGGGCGCCAGAGGCGTGATCATGTTTTCCAGGATACTTGGCGGTGCACCTGGCGCACAGGCGCCAACCAGGCTCAGCATTATCAGGAAACTCAACAAACGAAGAATGTTTCTTTTCTCTCGCCCTGTACGGCCGAAATATTCTTTTGTGGATTTTGGGACGCTGATTTTCATGCAGAACTATTCATCTTCACGCCGGATCTGCGCCAGGGATGTGGCGTATAGATCCGCCGTGATTACTTTATCGCCTTTGACGAGTTTGCCCTGATATGGTTTTTCACCGGCGTAGACGGTCCAGCCGCTCAACACGAACGGAAGCGGCCCATCCGCAACCATCCACTCCCCATTAAATTTTCGCGCAAAGTGGAGATGTGTTCCTGTGGATGCCCCGCCCTCGCAGGAGGGATGTCCGATGCGGCCATCCTGTTCCACCCATTCGCCCTCGGCGACCCGGTCCTTTGCAGCCACATGCAGGTACAGCAGATTCCAGCCCGTCTGTTCCGAGCCATCCCCATCCATATCGACAACCACGACCCCATTTCCCGAGCGCACGACCAGGCCCGGCGCTGCGGCGACGATCCAGTGATCCGAAGATAGGCAGCCGGTCTCCGCGCTGGCAGGTGCAAAATCCACGGCCGCGAGAGGCCCTTCATCTTCCCAGGCACTGTGCGGACCACCGGTAAAGGCCCAGGCGGTGCGCATTTCGAAGGGAAGCGACATCTCAGGCTGCTTGATTCCCGGTGGGAAAACCGGGCCGATGGCATCGGCGCGTGACCACGAGTCGCCGAACATGTTTTGATAATACGACGCGAAGCCGCTGGTCGGATCCATAATGCGCAGCCATTCATTGAAACTGTGGGTGCGCGAGAAATAATACATCAAGCCAACCGTCCCTGCGTTCAATGTCGGATCGATGCGGAGTTTGTTCCCATCCAAAAAGGTCAGTTCTGTTAATTTTCCTGCCCGCCAGTTGTAGTAACCGGCGGAGAGCTGGCCGATCCCCCAGACCATTTGCATGAACAGGCCTTTATACCGGTAGCCTTCATAGCCGAGCGGATAATTGGTACGGAATTCATTTTCAGGTGTGCCGCGGACCCAGCGTGCTTCGTAATCCAGGATGGCAAGCAGGATCCGCGGGTTGATTGAATTCTCGTAGGCGAGCCGCTCGATCTCGCGAGCCCCAGATGTCCAACCGGTGCTGCCGAGATATTCGCGATAGGCGGAGAGATGCCCGCCTGCATCTCGCACATAGGTGGAAATATCAAAATCCACTGCCGTAGCGGAATAGATCAGTTCGTTATCCGGGATGATCTGAAGGGCCGGAGTAAATGGGAGCGACCGATCCAGCGTATCCGGGATGATCAGCAGTGTGCCAGGGTCGAGCAATCCATTCTCTGGGAGAATCTTTGGAGAGGTGATCGTGTTCACATCCACTCCAAAGCGAACCGCCACGGCCGGGAGCCAATCCCCGCTCTGGGCGTAATACAGCACGGTGGCCGGCACAGCAGTGGGCACCGGCGTATTCTCGGCAAGCGGGACAGCTTCCTGCGTCACGAAAGCCTGATCGAGAGTAGCAGTGGGGACCGAAGTAACCGTGCTCACCTGCTGGGTAATAAAGACCTCCGGCGTATTTGTAACCGCGGCCGTGGTGGCTGTGGGCGCGGGAGACGAAGACGGGAGAATGCCACCCTGCGGCGTCGGCGTGGCATATTGCCCCCACAGAGAGGAGCTACCGCCGCAGGAGGTCAGCAGGAAAGATACTATGAGAAGAATGCTGCTAAGTCGTTTCACAAAAATACTTGGCTCGTGGGAATTATACCTTTACTGATCCAAGATGCCGGCCGGGTCGCTACACTCCCGTGCCATGTCTCGAAACCCGCCAATCTTACCGCGAAATCTGATTCTGACCTTCGAACCGGCCTTCCAGAGCTTCGAGGACGATCTCGCCGCGCGTCAGGAAGCCATCATATTCGTAACCGGTCCCGCTGGAGATCCATCCCTCCAGGTTGAACGGCAGGTTCCCATCCGCGGAGATCCACTCGCCGTTATATTTACGCGCCAGATGCACATGGGTGCCGTTGGAAAATCCACCTTCGCAGGAAGCATGCCCGATCGGCTCACCCGCATAGACGTAGGTGTTCGGCTGAACCCGATCGCGCGTTTCGATGTGCATATAAAGCACATTCCAACCTGTCTGCTCGTAGCCGTCGTTGTCCAGATCCTGCACTACCGCGCCATCTCGGGCCCGGACGATCCAGCCATTTGCGACTGCCACCACCCAGGCATCACTCGAGAAGCAGCCAAGCTCCTCGCCCGGCGGCGCGAAGTCCAGAGCGGCCCACCCGGAGCCCGAATCCCAGCCGCCATGGGGACCCCCTGTATAGGACCAGACCGCGCCTGGTTCAAAAGGCAATTGCATGGGAGGCTGACTCAGGTCCGGCGGTACCAGAATGTCGATGGCGCGGTCGAATGGGTAGCCGAATAGCTCATCATAAGTCTGAAGGAATCCTAGCTCGCCGACGTCATAATCCCAGAATGGTCGGCTGTTGAACAGCGAAAGGAAATATTGCACCCCGGCTGTCCCGGCATTAATAGTCGCATTGAGAGGAACGTAGGTGCCATCACTTAAGGGCAAGGTGGAGATGGCGTTGACCTGCCAGAGGTAATAGCCGCGGTTCAAATTATTCGCCGTCCAGGTAAGCTGCCGGTAAAGCCCGGCATAATACGCTTCAGAATAGCCAAGCGGATAGTCTACGTTCTGAGGCGTGGAATCCTTCACCCAGCCACCGCGATACTCAAGCAGTGCCAGGAGCAGGCGAGGGTTCACAGAATAACTCTGCGCAACCCGCTCGAGGATTTCTGTCCCCGTTAGATACTCGCCGTTGACATCCTGGGCGTAGCTGGCCAGGTAACCGCCCTGCGCCTGCACAAACTCCTCCACATCGAAATCGATGCTGGCAGGCCCATAGACCAGTTCCGAGTCAGGGATCAGCTTAAGGGATGAGCCTGGATTGGGATCTGTTTCGATCGGCGGGATCTCCAGGATCATGCCTACCGTCAACAAACTTGATTCGTTGAGCCCATTAGCTTCCATGAGTGCACTCAGCGAGATCCCGTACGCGCTGGCGATCGTTCCGAGGGTATCTCCAGGCACGACGGTGTATTCGTCGAGCACGTCGCGCTGCGTCGGGAGCGGATGTGGAGAATCGGGTGTCGGTGTGGTATTGGTTCCACTGGCATTGCGCGTGGGTATGGTCACAGAGACCGGCGCGCGCGTAGGTGTAGGACCGGATGGATCGACCGCCTGAAACGATCCGCCCACAGAGATAGGCGCCATTTGTGTGCCTGAACCGCCGACCGGGGCAAAAGGATCATAGGTTGGATAAGTATCTGCTTGGCTGCTGGTATTGCAGGAGGAAATCAAAAACGTCAGGAAGACAAGGCAGGTTGTCAGGCGTGATGGTGCGACGTACATAAACAGGATTGTACCAAAGCACAGAGGGGAATTCGCGATGGATTATGCCTTTGTTATTCCCTGCTCAATCCGAAGCAATAGTCGGTTGTATGACCGGTCCCGGTTTCGCAGACGTCCTTGTAAAGACCAGGAGCATCACCAGATTGAGCACGACCCCGACAAAAATCATAGCCATCATTGCCCACGGGCCAACCTCGACAAACGTTTGCCCGATCAGCCACGGCAGGATCATGCCGCCCACACCCGCTCCGACCAGAAATAGACCTGCGATCGTTCCGGTGACATGCATCCGCTCCTCTGCCAGGGTCAGGAAAGTGGGAAATATCGATGCCTGCGAGATTCCGAACAGGACTGTGCCCACCCAGAGTATCGTGGCGGATCCCGGGAAGAGCATGATCAAGCCCACACTCACAAGACAGCCTGCCAGGTCGAGCAGAAGGATCGTCATGGGTCTGGCGCGTGTCGAAACCCAGATCCCAATCAAGCGCCCGAGTGTGAACGATCCCCAGAACGCAGAGGTCAGATAAGCCGCGGTCACTTCCGTTCCGAAATTTAAGGTGAAGGCATACGTATAAATCCAGGCGCCATAACCTGCCTCACCCCCCACATATAGCACAAAACACAAGACCATCGTCAGCACGGGGAGGAGAGGAAACGCAGACTGCTCGTGATGAGCAGGGACTGGGCGGGCGGCAGGGCTGGGGAGTGTCCAGATCCATAGCCCTAATGGAAATGAAACGATGGCAAAGAGCCAGTACACCCAGTGGATATCGCCCGTAAAGGATAAAACTTGCGCAACGATCAGCGGCGCAATGAACGCTCCCACGCCAAAGAAGGCATGCAAGCCGTTCATGAATGGACCGACCGTTTCATTGTGCACCCAGAGCAGCAGGGTGTTACAGCCTACATCCAGGGCTCCTTTGGCGAGCCCCAGAATCAGGATGATCGTAAAAAGCATCCATCTGGAGGTGGCAAGCGGCACGAGCGCAACCATGATACCAAGGAATAGGAGAACCCCGCCCATAAACCGATGCCCGGGGACCCGATCATAGATGCGCCCCCCGATGTACGAGCCGATCAAGTAGCCCAGCGAGCCAAACAGGAAAATCGAGCTGATCTCATCTAGGGCACTGGACGTATGCTCGGCGAGCTTGAGCAGGGTCGGTCCCTCGGCCGCAATCGTCAGACCAAGCAGAACAAAGGCAAGATAATAGGCAGCGGTTGCGCGGTATTTCTGATTCATACGGGCATTCTATCAAAGAAAGAGCGGGCAATAATCATCTTTGCCCGCTACCAGTGGTCATCCGAAGAGGACTAGCAGATCCGCGGCAACATCTCGCCCGCCAGCATATCGACGATGCGAGTACTACCGAGGCTGGTCTTGAGCAAGACTCGCCCTCGCGGTTCAGAGATCACTTCGCCGATCACCACCGCCGCCTCTCCATAACGCGTGGCGCGCATCGCTTCGAGAGCCAGGGCCGCATCCTCGCGTGCAACGATGGCTATCAATTTGCCCTCGTTGGCTATATATAATGGATCGAACCCGAGCATTTCACAGGCTGCTCTCACCTCCCCGCGGACCGGTATCTTCTCTTCTTGCAAAAGTATGCCCACATTCGATTGGCTGGCGATTTCATTGAGCGAGGTTGCAAGCCCCCCACGCGTTGGGTCGCGCAAAACGTGGACCTGACTGCTGGCATCCAGCAGCGCCGCGATCAAATGGTTGAGCGGGGCAACGTCGCTCTGCACGGCGGACTGGAAACCCAGCTCGCCGCGCGCACCCAGCACCGCAATCCCATGATCCCCGATCGGGCCGGAAACAATAATTACATCACCGGTTCTGGCCTGCGCCCCGCCGATCACCCGATGGGGACGGATCACGCCGACGCCCGAGGTTGTGATATACAGCCCATCCGCCTTACCCTTCTGCACCACCTTGGTGTCACCGGCAACTATCTGGACTTCGGCTTCATCGGCGGCTGCCCTCATCGACGCAACCACCTGCTGAAGGATTTTCATAGGCAAGCCTTCCTCCAGAATAAACCCGGCGGTTAAGTAGAGTGGATTTGCTCCCAGCATCGCAATATCGTTGACGGTGCCGCACACCGCCAGTCTGCCAATGTCCCCCCCTGGAAAGAAGAGTGGAAACACCACATGAGAGTCGGTGCTCATGGCGAGGTCTGGATGCCGACCCGACTCAAGGCGCGCGGCATCGTCGCCCGCTCTCAGAGCTGAATTGTCAAATGCGGAAACAAAGGCTTTCTGGATAAGCTGGTGACTCATGCGTCCGCCGGCGCCGTGTCCCATCACAATTTGCTCATTATGGGTGAATGGCGGCGCGCAGACCGCCCCTTCGATATGGATCGTTTCGTCGGTCATAATGCCTCCGGAGAGAGCAGATGTTAGAGAGTAGAGACTAGGTCGTTCGATTCGCTACGAATTAGATTCTCTCTATGGATCTGTTCATTGATCCTTCCATACTTATAATACGCCGCACAGGCGCCTTCCGAGGAGACCATGGTCGCGCCAAGCGGAGTCTCCGTTCGGCAGTCGGCTCCAAAAGCCGGACAATCGTGCGGTTTCTTGAGTCCTTGCAAGATCTGGCCTGCAATGCACAGCGGTGATTCGCTGGTATTGATGGCGCCCACGTCAAATCGCTGTTCGGCATCGAACATGCCAAATTCCGGGCGCAGGCACCAGCCGCTCATGGGGATCGTGCCAATCCCGCGCCACTTGCGATCGCATTCCATGAAAACTTTGTGGATCGTTTCCTGCGCCGGGCGCAAGCCTTCGAACGTGACCGCGCGCGCGTAGGCGTTGGCGATCTCGACTTTGCCGGCCTCGAGCAGCTGAACGGCTTTGAGTATGCCCAGCACGATATCCAGCGGCTCGAAACCGGTCACCACCATTGGGATCCGAAATTCATTCAGGAGGGCAGGATACTCGTGATAACCCATGACCGCGCTGACATGCCCCGCGAGCAAAAAGGCCTGCACGCGGTTTTCGGGCGAGCCCAGAATCGCTTTGATCGCAGGCGGCACACGGACGTGTGAAACCAGGATCGAGTAATTCGTCAGTCCCAGCCGCTGGGCCTGAAGGACGCTCATCACGTTGGGTGGCGCGGTTGTTTCGAAGCCGATGGCGAAGAAGACAACCTGTTTATCGGGGTTTTTCTCCGCCAGGGTGACGGCATCCAGCGGCGAATAGACCACACGCACGTCGCCGCCCTGCGCTTTGACGGAGAACAGGTCGCGGCCCGAGCCGGGTACGCGCAGCATGTCACCGTAGGAACAGAAAATGACATTCGGCCGGGAGGCGATCGCGAGAGCTTTATCGATCAGCTCCAGCGGCGTCACACACACGGGACAGCCTGGGCCATGGACCAGCTCGATCTCCGGCGGCAACAGTTGGTCGATACCGTGGCGGACAATCGCATGGGTTTGCCCGCCGCAGATTTCCATCAAGGTCCAGGGGCTTGTCACGGTTCGGCGAATCTCTTCGATCACGCCTTTAACAAGCGGGGCACTGCGGTATTCATCAACGTATTTCATGATGGCGTCAACCTGTCCCGATCTCCTCCTCAAAGCTGCCAATTTGTTTCAACAACTCCAGGGTTTCCATCGCTTCTGATTCACTCAAAACACTGATGGCGAATCCGACGTGGATCACGCAGTACTCACCGACCTGCGCTTCCGGCACATACGTCAGACAGGCTTCCCGGAACACACCGCCGAAATCCACTTTTGCCATTTGCAGACCGCCCTTTTCGTATCGTTCTACAATTCTTCCTGGCACGCCCAGACACATCTTAGCCTCGCATTCTTGCCGCGGCGACCACGGCTTGTCCAAGTGAAAGGCCGCCGTCATTGGTCGGAACCTCTCGATGCAGGTATACCCTGAAAGCCTCCCGGTTCAAAAGTGACAAAGTTCGCCGTAATAGGGTGATATTCTGCCAGACCCCACCGGAGAGAGCGACCTCGTTGATTGAGGTTTCGGCCCGGATCGATAAGCACACGGCCAACACGCAGGAGGCTAGACCGTTGTGAAATCGAGCCGAAATTTTGGATGGATCGACTCCCGCCATCACATCCGCGATCAGAGCCTCGAAAACGGTTGCCGCCTGGATCTGCTCTTGATCCAGCCTGAAGGAATATTCCCCGGTCTCTGCCGGGTCCGCCAGCGCCTCGAACTCAAGGGCGGCCTGCCCTTCATAGTTGACTGTCTGTCGCCCTCCCGCCAGCGCCGCAGCCGCATCGAACAGCCGCCCCATGGACGAGGTCAGCGGCGTGTTGATTTTCTTCTCGAGCTGAGCTTGCAGAACGGCTCGCTCGTCGGCGGGAAACCGGGCAACCAGGCTGAGGCCTTCATTCCAATCCAGGCTGAGGGACCAGAGCATTGCGAGTCCCGTCCTGGCAGGCCGCTTGATAGCCGCATCTCCACCCGGCAAGGGAAAATAGGCAAGGTGGTATTTTCTCTCATACGACTTGTAATCTGCAACGAGAATCTCGCCGCCCCAGATCGCGCCATCTTCGCCATAGCCCGTGCCATCGAATGCGACCCCGATCACAGGCTTTGTACCATCATGTTTATGCTCGGCCATGCAGGCTGCGATATGCGCGTGATGGTGCTGTACACCGATCGGGGCAATATCTTCACGCGCCGCACGTTCCAGCGCATAGCGTGTAGCCAGATAATCTGGATGCAGGTCATAGGCGATGCCTTGTGGCTTCACACGAAATAACTTTTCGAAATGCTCCACACCTTGCTCAAAGGACCTCAGCGTCTCATAATTTTCCATATCCCCGATATGATGACTGAGAAAGGCATAATTCTTGTTGGTGATACAAAATGTATTTTTTAGTTCCGAGCCAGCCGCCAGTACCGGCGGCACATCAAACGGAAGTTTCACCGGGAAAGGGGAGTAGCCGCGCGAGCGGCGGAGGGGGTAGATCGATCGCGGACTATGAGCCATAGACAGTGGATCAGGGTCCAAAGTCAATGGCCTCTCGTCAAACACCCGCACCACCGAATCATCACAGCGGATATGGATATCCCGGTTGTGTAGCAAAAATGCATCTGCCAGTGTCGCTAACCGCTCACGGGCTTCCTCGTTCGCTATCGCGATCGGTTCTTCCGAGAGATTTCCACTCGTCATGACGAGAGCAGAGAAGAATATTTTCTTTTCTGCAAACAACAAATAATGAAGAGGTGTGTAGGGCAGCATCACGCCAATCCAGTTCTGGTTGGGTGCCACCTGGCTGGCAATAGTAGACTCAGGCTTGCGTCTCAGCAAAACGATCGGGCGCGCCGGAGATAAGAGCAGATCGCGTTCGGCATCGCTTACGGAGCAATGCGCCTCGACCGTTTCGAAATCCGGCATCATGACCGCGAAGGGTTTGTCCACGCGCAGCTTGCGATTGCGCAGTTCCGTTACTGCTGTCGCATTCGTTGCATCGCAGGCGAGATGAAAGCCGCCCAGCCCCTTGATGGCTACGACCTCTCCATTTGCCAGTGCTCTGCATGTTTCAGTAATGGCGTCATTTGAACCCGCCAACCTCTCCACAGTCAAGCGTTCAAACGTTACTTCAGGTCCACACACGGGACACGCCACCGGCTGAGCATGAAAACGCCGGTTAACTGGATCGTTGTACTCACGCTCGCAATCGGGACACATCGGGAACGCTGCCATGGTTGTCTTTGGGCGATCGTAAGGAATGTCCTGAATAATCGTAAAGCGTGGTCCGCAATTCGTGCAGTTGATGAAAGGATAACGATAGCGTCGGTCACCGGGGTCAAAAAGCTCACGCAGGCAGTCCGGGCAGGTGGCAACATCCGGAGAGATCGGCTGGAAAACTCCCTCTACGACCTCCGAGCGGAGGATTTCCAGGGAGTGGAATCCGCTTGGCGGTTGGAAGAAAGCGGAAAATTCGTCGATACGGGAAAGAGGGGGCGCCTCATCCCGTAATTGCCGAAGGAACGAATCGAGAGATTCTTGTTCGCCATCCACCTGAATATCCACGCCCGCCGATGTATTCTTGACCCAGCCCTTGAGGTGATGGTGCGCGGCGAGGTTGTACACAAAAGGACGAAAGCCAACCCCCTGGACAATCCCGGTGATGCGAACGCGTAACCCCGGCATTATTGTGCGTTTTCGATCAGCCAGTCAACCCAGGCATTCAATCCTTCTCCGGTTGTGCACGAGGTCCGAAAGGTTTTGACGCTTGGATTGAGGACCTGTACCCCGCGTTCAAAGTGCTCCATGTCGAATTTGACGTAGGGAAGTAGATCGATCTTGTTAATGATCAGTACATCTACGCCGCGGTAGGTTCCCGGATACTTATACGGCTTATCATCCCCTTCCGGGACCGAGGCGACCAGCACGGTCTTGTGCGTGCCCAGCTTAAAGTTGGCTGGACAGACCAGATTCCCCACATTTTCCACGATGAGCAGGTCATACTCCGGGAGGTCAAGCTGTTCGAGGGCGCCGTGCAGCATGACCGCGTCGAGATGGCAGTCTCCTCCCGTGTTGATCTGGATGGCGGCAAGGGCGCCGGCTGCAGCTGCCCGGTCAGAGTCGATCGATGTAGCGATATCGCCGTCAATGGCTGCGACACGCAATCTGTCTTTTAACCGCGGCAGGGTCTGCTCGATCAGCGATGTTTTGCCGGCCCCGGGAGAGGCCAGGATGTTGATGGAGAAAACCCCTGCCCGATCTAATCGGATGTAGTTTTCCTGCGCGATCCGATCGTTGGCGTTGAGGATGTTCTCCACCACAGGGATATTTTGTGGCATGTATGGCTCCTTATAAGTATCGATAAATGCTATTCCACATCAATGGACTCGAGAAAGAACTCTTCACCGGCGATGATTTTGGCGCCCACATGACCGCACTTCGGACAGATCAGTTCGCGGTCGGTGGGTGAGTACGTTTTCAGACAGGTATTACATTGTAATTGGGCGGGTACCCGGCGGAAGTGGAGCGTAGCTTGCTCCGCAATTGTGTCTCGGGCAATGATGTCCCAGTAAAACTGGATCGAGTCGTCCACCATGCTCGCCAGATCGCCGATGACAATGTGAAGATCCGTGACACGTGTGGCATTGGCTTTATCGGCGTGCTGCACGGCTATTTTCAATAGAGACTCGGTTACCGATAATTCATGCATGGTTTTATTTATTCCAGTATTTGCCTGACGTGGATCCAATCCCAGACCAGCTCGACAGCCTGCGGGACAAGCTTCGCTGTTTCCTGCGAAAGTTCTTGCGTAAAGAGAAAGCGATGTCCAAGTACAGAGAGCAAGACGGCATCCGGCTCTTTTCCATGAATTGTTTTACACATAGACACCAGTGACTGCGGCGTAAGGTGGTGCGTGAAAGGCGAATTCTGAAATTCGCTCTCCACGGGAATCAGGCGGACAGGCTCGGGAATGTTGCCGGTATGGGCATCTATGAAACAGACATGCAGGTAGCCCGCAATTTCTTCTGCCATCTCCGGGGTCAGCTGCAATTGAAAATCAAAATCGATCATAGCTGACACAGGGAATTCGTCTTCATAGGATTCGGGTGGAACCAGGCCAAGCCTTATCGTGAGGGCACGCAGGATATGCCAGGCCACGCCATCATCTTCACGGTCTGGGTTCCCATAGCCCAGGAGCAATAATTTTCTCAAATTGGATCCTTTTGATGACATTTCTATCAATAAAACGGTCCAGATACAGGGAATACGAGTTCCAGCCTATATCTGGTCTTTCAGATAAAACTCGCGAGATTTGGAGAATGAAACTTCGCTAGCCGGATTACTCGCCATAGCCAGTGCCCAGAATGTAATTCTCCAATTCCACAATCGTACCTTCTCTTTGCTGTAGGAGTGCTTCGGCAAGACGACGAATGGACACAATCCCGACAACCCGGCCTTTCTCGACAATCGGCAGATGGCGTACGTGATATTTTCCCATCAATTCGACACATTCATCCAGAGTCGTCTCCGGTGTGATTAAGACCATCTGTCTCGTCATGACATCGTTCACAATGGTTTCTCTGGCAATCCTGCCCTTTACCTCGCCCTCGCGGGCATAATCGCGTTCGGTGAAGATGCCAACAATCCTCTCCTCTTCCGTGACCAGAACCGCGCCTGTATTCCCTTCGCACATCTCCTGGAGCGCCTCGAAAACAGTCGCCGTGGCCGGCACGGTGTAAATTTTTGTCTCCGCCTTTTCATCCAGTATCTTTCGTACGGTCGTCATGTTGAGTCTCCTGGGGTGAAAGGATTATCTAATTTCGCGTGAGCGTCTTGATGAGGGCGCCGTCTGAAGCGACGATATCAAGCTGGATAGGCATTTGCCCGACCGCATGCGTGGAACACGAAAGGCAGGGATCGTAGGCGCGGATTGCAGCCTCCACCCGGTTCAACATTCCTTCGTGGACGTCCGGTCCCTTCACATAGGTTTTCGCCACGCTGTCGACGGCGTTAGTCATTGCCCAGTTGTTGTGCCCGGTGGAAACGATCAGATTGACCTTGAGCAATTTGCCGTTTTCATCGGCGGTGTAATCATGGATGAGCGTACCGCGCGGCGCTTCGAGCACGCCCACACCGTGGCCCTGGTAATCTTTGCGGGTGTTGAGAATGTCCCTGCTCAGGATGTCGGGCTCCTCACATAGCACACGGATTCTCTCAATCGCAAACAGCACTTCGATCAGCCGGGCGTAGTGGTAATACAGCGTGTTTTCCACGGGCCTGCCGTTGTTCAAGCTCTTGAAGATCTTGAGTTCTTCATTTGCAAGCGGCGTGTTGATCTTCTCTGCCAGGTTCAAGCGTCCCAGGGGGCCGACGCGATAAACGCCGCCGGGATATCCCAGCTTCTTGTAATATGGGAATTTGAGATACGACCACGGCTCCACATGTTCGCTGATGTAATCAAGATAATTCGCGACGGGGAACTGTTCTAACTCCGCGCCCTCACGACTGATCAGACATATGTCGCCATCGTATAACTCGAGTGCTTTGTCTGGTGTGGTTAAACCAAGGTAACCGGTCGGGAACACGGCGAACTTGTTGATGTCCTCCATGTTGTTTTCCGCCCACTCTTTCATGATCTGCAGGCCCGTCTGGGTAGTCGCGATCACTGTCTCGATCTCGGCCAGAATCGTATCACGGTCACGGATATCGAGTGCTTTGTTGACCCCGCCCGGGATGGCAAAGACGGGGTGGATTTTTCGTCCGGCGAGGATCTTGATGATATTCTGGCCGAACTTCCGTAGTTGAACTGCTTTGATCGTCAATTCCGGATTGGCGCCAATCAAGCCAACCACATTCCGAATTTCAGGATTCGCGTCGAAGCCAAGCAGCAAGTCGGGTCCTGCCAGCTCAAAGAAGTGCATGCCGTGACTCTGGACAATCTGTCCCATGTGCATCAGCTCCCGGAGTAGGCTGGCAGGCCGCGGCGGAGTCTGACCGGTGAGCGCATCCGCTGCCTTTGCTGCAGCCAGGTGATGGCTGACGGGACAGATGCCACAGATACGCGGAGTGATCTGTGGCATCTCAAAGTACAGGCGACCTTCGCAGAATTTTTCAAAGCCGCGAAATTCGTTGACGTGCATATACGCTCGTCCGACGCTACCGTCCTCCAGCATGTGGATGGTTACCTTGGCGTGGCCTTCGATCCGGGTAACGGGCTCGATTGTAATTTTCTGTGTCATTCGTTTCTCCAGCTTTAGTGCCAGTGCAGGTACTCGTCCTTGATCTCCGGTTTTCTGCCCTGTGCGAGCTCGGAGAGGACGTAAAAGATCGTATCGGGATCAGGCGGGCAGCCGGGAACGTTGTAATCCACCGGCACCACCTGGTGCAGGGCGCGCGCCTGAGTCATCGTGGCCAGCTCCGGATCATCGGGAACCTGGCTGCCGGGCTCATTGCTTTCGGCTTCCACGTAAGCACGCCTGAGCGCTGCCTCCACCCCGCAGAAGTTCCGCATGGCTGGAACGCCGCCGAAGACCGCGCAATCGCCCAGCGCGACGAGGATCTTGGAGCGTTGGCGCATCTTGTGAGCGACCTCTTCGTTGGCGCTGTTGTTGACGCCACCTTCGAGGATGCCCACGTCCACGCCTGTTTCATCAGGTGCTTTCAAATCGGTAATCGGCGTGGCTCGCAAATCGGCGAGCTCGATGATCTTCAAGATACGCTCATCCATATCGAGCAGGGACATATGGCAGCCTGCGCAGCCACAGATCCAATCGGAAGCAATTTTAGGTTTATCCATCGGTCCTCTAGTTCAAGCTCAAGGCAATACTGGATTTGCGTGCGAGAATGGCTTGTCGCCAGTCTCTTTCCAGGGATAGATTCATCTGAGCCGCCAGCCCGTTCAACACGGCAAAGTTGTCGCGCACATTTTCCGGCGCGGCCAGGACTTTTTCCGCTTTTTGCAGGCGCCCATCCAGGTTGATGTAATGACCTTCCAGCTCTGACCACACGGTGACAGGAAGAACTACATCTGCTTTTTTGGTCAATTCAGATTCATAACTGGCTTGCACCACCAGATAGGAGGCCTTCGAAAGCCGCTCGATGAGGCTAGGTGAAACGCGTTCATCGCCGAGAGCCACATAAACGGCTTGCTGCCCCGTCAGTTTGAACTCCTGATCCAGACCGAGCAGCGCTGCGGTAAGACTGTTGGATTGTCCCTTGAGAGAGAGCATCCCCGCGCGTTCCTGATCGACGGCGCCGATGAGGACCGCCAGGGTATGGAGTTCCTCGACCAGGCATTCGTCGCGTTGAGCGGTGATGCCGCCCCCATACACCAGCACCGGAGTGATGGAGTTCGCCAGAATACGTGCTGCCTGAGTGACTTGTTCGAGTGTGAGTCCAGTCTCGCGGATGGCTTCATCGATAAGTCTCTGAGGAGCTGCTATTGTCAGGGGCGAGCGCCCAAGACCTTCGTTGACGATGATGGCCTGGAGACCGTGAATGAGAGCCAGGTCGGAGCCTGGTTTGGGCTTCAGGCTGACATTTGCAACGTCGTCCAGCTCATTCTTTCTAGAGTCAATATTGATCAGGCGGGTGCCTTTGGGCAGATTGCGCTTAAACAGAAAGCCGGCAACCATGTGGTTTCTACCGAGGTCTGTGCCGATGCACAGAACGGTGTCAGCAGTCTTCAGGATGTCGAGCTTGCCTTCGAAATTGCCCTGTGTTTGCGCATACTGGAAAGTGCTGGCTGTTGCTAGCCCTTCTTCGAGGCTGGTCACGAGCTTGCTGTGAAGCTTGTCGGCAAACAAAGCTTGGAACGCGGTGAGGGTTTCGGCAGGCAGGCGGGTGGACGCAATGGCCGCGATCCCATCTTCCTGGAAAGCAAGCCGCTGCAATTTATCTGCCACTGCTTCCAACGCCTCGTCCCAGGCGACCGGCTCGAGCCTGCCATTTCTCTTGACGAGCGGACTTGTGATGCGTCTGCGGGCCTCCGTGACCGGGGCGTAGCGACCGAATTCGCACAGGACCCCTCGATTGACCTGCCCCTCCCAATCACCTTCAACGCGGACAATGCGGTTATCCCGTACCATCAACGTAACCGCACAGCCGACAGAGCAGCCGCGGCAGATTGATTTGAATGGTGTCAGGTCTTTATCATGGACCTGGTATGCGCTGGTCCGGTCGATGATCGCGCCGGTGGGGCAGACCTGGACGCAGCTGCCACACTTGATGCATGTACTCTCTCCGAGAGGGACATCGGTATCGGCGACGATCGTGCTTTTCGCACCCCGCTCGGCAACCGAGAGCGTAAAGTTACCTGCCATCTCTGCACAGGCGCGCACGCATCGCCGGCACAGGATGCAACGGTTATTGTCCAGAACAAAATAGGGATGCGATGTATCCACCGCAAAGTCGTTCCACCCGGGCTGGATGGGCCAGTGAGTCATCTCTTCGTCATAGGCGGCATTCTGAAGCTCACAATCACCGCCGCTGACCTGGCAGAATGGGCAGAAATGGTTGCGCTCGCTGAAGAGCATGGAGAGGATGAATTTCCTCGATTTTCTAAGCGCTTCAGTCTCTGTGTTGATCACCTGTCCCTGGCTCACCGGCAGCGTGCAGGATGCCATGGGCACGCGCACGCCCTTCACCTCCACGATGCACAGGCGGCAGCCGCCATATGGCGTCAACTCTTTGTGGTCGCACAGCCGGGGGATGTTAATCCCCGCCAGTTCTGCTGCGCGTAAAACTGTTGTCCCTTCCGGAACTTCAATCTGTTTTCTATTGATCGTTATCTCTACCATGCGTTCCTCTTTGGTTTTACACTCGCTCAGCTTCCGGGTTCATCTCACAGATGCCGGCGGGACAACTTCCCAGAAGGATGTGTGCCTCGGTTTCGGTTCTAAAATGCTTCAACATGTCGCGGATCGGGACCGCGGCGGTTTGGCCCAGCCCGCAGTTCGACGCCCGCTCCATTTCTTGCGCCAGACCGATCAGCACGTCCAGGTCGGCGAGCCGGCCCTGCCCCTGAGAGATGCGGTCGACAATCTCATAGGCGCGCTGTGTGCCGACGCGGCACGGTGTGCATTTTCCACATGACTCAAAGCGGAAGAACTGCAGTAGGACCTTGACCAGATCGACGATACAGGTGTTCTGGTCGCAGATCAGCAGCGCGCCAGAGCCCAGGGACACACCCGCTTTGCGGAAGGACTCAAAGTCCATAGGCGTATCCTGCAGGCTGGCGGGGATGATGGAGCCACTCGAGCCCCCGGTCTGCGCCATCCGCAAGATGCTGCCGGGCTTCATACCTTTGGCGTAGATGTTGATGACTTCGCGCAGGGTGATACCCATGGGTACTTCGATCACGCCGCTGAAATTTACGTTGCCCATGATCGTATACACTTTTGTACCGGGACTGGACGGTGTGCCAAACGAGCGATACCACTCCGCTCCATGCCGGATGATCGCCGGGATGTTCGCCAGCGTCTCCACATTGTTGACGAGCGTAGGCTTATTCCATAATCCATGTGTAACGGGATAGGGCGGACGTGAGCGCGGCTCGCCGCGCTTGCCCTCGATAGACTCGAGCAGTGCGGTTTCTTCACCACACACGTAGGCGCCCGCACCCGTGTGCAGATGGACATGAAAGTTGAAGCCGGTTTCGAAAATATTGTCCCCAAGAAACCCGAACTCCCTGGCCTGCTCGATTGCCTGCTGCAGGCGGCGATACGCAAGAGCGTACTCGCCCCGGATGTAGATATAGCCTTCCTCCGCGCCGACCGCATAAGCGGCGATTGCCATCGCTTCAAGGATTGTCTGCGGATCGCCTTCGAGCACAATGCGATCCTTAAACGTCCCGGGTTCGCTCTCGTCCGCGTTGCAGATGACGTATTTCTTCTCACCTTTTGCCATGCGCACCAATTTCCACTTGCGCCCGGTGGGGAAACCCGCGCCGCCGCGTCCTTGCAGCCCCGATTTCTCGATGACCTCGATGACTTGCTCGGGCCGCATCTCGGTCAGGACCTTGCCGAGAGCCTGGTAACCGTTTTCGGCGATGAATTCCTCGATGTTTTCCGGATCAGTTCGACCGGCGCGTTCCAGCACGATACGTTGCTCCGCCGGGTTATATCCCCTGTGCGTCCGCAGCCAGCCAATGTTGCCGCTTAATTGCCTGGGCGGCGCGAGCAGGTCACTGGCAATGCGTCCCTTATACAGGTGTTCTTCCACCAGGAAGCGCGCATCCCCGGCCCTTACAGGTCCATAAACAGTTGCTTCAGGATAGACGACAACCAGGGGCAGAATGTTGGATCCCCCGACGTTTGAAAGTGTAGAAACCTCCACTTCATCGAGGAGATCGTACGCCGCCAGAGCTTCCGTCAGATGTTGAATCAAATCATCGGCGCCGAGACGGATGCTCTCGGAGTCATTAGAAACCAGGATCATGGCACGTTTGTTTTGCATCGCCCACTCCTATTCATACCGCGCCAGAATATCTTCGATTTGCTCAGGAGAGACATTCCCGAAAAGATCGTCGTCAATCAACACCACCGGACCCACACTACAAAGTCCAAGGCAGGAAGTGGTGACGAGTGTCCATTTTTTGTCGCGTGTCGTTTCACCGTTCTTCAGCTGCAGCTTTTCCCGCAGCGCATCCCAGACCGCCTTTCCGCCGACCACATGACATGGTGCGTTCTCACAGAATTTGATTACATGCCGGCCTCTGGGTTTTGTAGAGAGCATGTCATAAAAGCTGGCTAAACCGAAGAGCTGGCCTCTGGAGACGCTGACCTGTTCCGGGGAGGATTGCAGTTGCTGCCGGACTTCTTGAAACGCCTCTGCCGGGATATAGCCAAGGATGTGGTTGATCTCGCTCAAGATCGGAATCAATGCGTCTCTGGAGCAGCCGTGTCTTTCGATCGCTTCTTTCACAATGACTGAGACATCACGTTCAATGGTTGGTGCAATCATCAGATCTCCGTAGACTGTATACTCAAGATGCAACGGCAATAGCATGAAAGTTGCACACCTGCACACAGATACCGCAGCGGATGCAGGTGAGATCGTCGATGTGATGGATCTGCCGTCGCTCTCCCCTGATGGCATCCACTGGGCAGTTGCGGGCACAGACCGTACACCCGGTACAGATCGGTTCCTCGATCTGCATACGGATCAGGGGGCGGCAGACTTTTGCGGGGCAGCGCTTTTCATAAATGTGTGCCTCATATTCATGGCGGAAGTGCTTCAATGTGCTAAGCACCGGCACCGGCGCGCCCTGCCCGAGTCCGCACAGGCTGTTGCGCGAGACTTCGTAACAGAGCATCTCGAGCTGTTCAAGGTCTCCGTCCCGGCCTTTGCCGTCACAAATCTTCTGGAGCAGCTCCAGGATGCGGCGGGTGCCGACGCGGCACGGTGTGCACTTTCCGCAGGACTCCGCCTGAGTGAAATCCATGAAGAAGCGGGCAATATCCACCATGCACGAGGTCTCGTCCATCACGACGAGCCCGCCGGATCCCATCATGGAACCGGCTTGCGCCAGCGCCTCGTAATCGAGCGGCAGGTCGAGATGCTCTTCTGTGAGACAACCGCCCATTGGACCGCCGGTCTGCACGGCTTTGAACTTACGACCGTCTTTGATGCCGCCGGCCACGTCGAAGATGATCTCACGCAGGGTGATGCCCATCGGTACTTCGATCAGGCCCGGCTTGACGACGTTACCCCCGACCGCAAACGTCTTGGTGCCTTTGGACTTTTCGGTGCCCATGCCGGCATACCATGCCGCGCCCTTCAAAATAATCTGCGGCACGTTCGAATAGGTTTCAACATTATTGTTGTTGCTGGGCTTGTCCCAAACACCCCTGACGGAGGGGAAGGGCGGCCGGGGATGCGGCTCGCCGCGCATGCCCATGATCGAAGCGATGAGGGCGGTCTCTTCACCACACACGAACGCGCCCGCGCCGACCCGTACTTCCAGGTCAAAAGAAAAACTGGTCCCGAGAATATTGTTTCCCAGGAAGCCGAGCTCGCGTGCCTGCTGGATCGCAATACGGAGTGTCTCTACGGCAATTGGATATTCTGCACGGCAGTAGATATATCCGTAGCTCGCACCGACCGCATATCCGCCGATGATCATCCCCTCGATCACCGAGTGTGGGTCGCCTTCCAGCACGCGGCGGTTCATGAACGCCCCCGGGTCTCCCTCGTCGGCATTGCAAATCATATACTTGGGAGAGTCTTGGACAGCCCGGGTAATTGCCCACTTCTTCGCAGCCGGAAAACCCGCCCCACCCCGCCCGCGTAGACCGGATGCCATAACCTCATCAATGACCTGTTCCGGAGTCATTTCGACCAAGACTTTTCCGAGGGCCTGGTAGCCATCGTTTGCCAGATAGTCTTCGATGTTATTAGGGTCGATCTCGCCGCAGTTGCGCAGGACCACGCGCACTTCCTTCGGCCGCAGCGGACCGAGCTCCTCATCTACAATCGGTTTGATCATCTCGCGGAAGCGATCGACCACACGTCCCTTAAGGAAGTGTTCTTCGACCAGATAAGGGATGTCATCGGTCGTCATGCCGACATAGTGGATGCCTTCGGGATAAACCATAAACTCCGGGCCGCCGCTACAGCGGCCGAGGCGTGAGGTCTCCAGCACCTGGATCTCGTCGATCAATCCCTGTGCGGTGAATTCATCCTGTAACGCGTCAATGACTTCATGCGCTCCTCTGGAAAGGCACTCCGGATCAGCACATACCAGGACATGGGAACGATAAAACGCCATACAAAACTCCAGACAAAGTGACAGTCACTTGGAGTGACTCGCCCCGATTACTTCTGAATGATATTTTCCTTGAGAGGCTGTCCATTCTGGACATGCTGCCTCATGATTTGTTGTGCTACCTGCGCGTCCACTTTGCCGTACATCACTTTGGGTTGGTCACCAAGCACGATCTGCAGGATGGGTTCCTGTTCACACAGACCGATACAGCCCGTCTGGGTCACAGTAACACCATTGACCTTCTCCGTCTCGATGAAGTTCAATACACTCTTCATCGTGTCGCGTGCCCCTGCGGCGATCCCACAGGTGCCCATCGCAATGATTACCTGGATGTTGCCGGGCGCAGCCTTCAATTGTTTCTTTTGCAGCGCTTCCTCGCGAACGCGCTTGAGCTCTTCCAAAGACTTAATAGCAGGCATAATCACTCCTTATCATGCGGGTACAGGTTGCAATGCAACCGCCGCAATGCCTTCTTCGAATAGATTCCGTAGCAAGGTTAATACCTGGGGCTCCGTGAGGGAAATGTCTCCCAGCTGGCTTTTCAACTCAGCACTCTCGAGCAGGAAGTCACGACTCTGTCCGGCTTGATCGCTCACCCGATAGAGGAACGTCCAGTTGATTTGTGGATGAGAGATCAACAGGGTCAGAAAGGTGGTGGACAGATCTCCGAGCGGCAAACGGTCAATGTGGCTGTGACGAAATTCTGCCTCCACCCAGGCACCTCTGTCAGGCTCTGACTGCAGGCTGAAGCTTCCTTCCGCCATCTCCGCTGCCAGCTTCAGCAGGGGGATTCCCAATCCGACGTTACGCGTCGTGCGGGTTGTGTAGAACGGATCCTGAACTCGTTGGGCGGTAGCTGCGTCCATACCATTGCCGTCGTCAATGACACTGACCGATAGACGGTCTTGAGACAGGTCCTCGCGAACATGCAGGCTGATGTTCTGACTGTCCGCCGCTACACTGTTTTCGGCGATATCGAGTAGATGCAGGGCGATCTCTCTCATAGCTGGCTCTGCACTTTCTTCAGGATCTGCGGGAACTTATTGGGACGCAGCTTTCCCTGCACTTCTTCGTTGACCACGATCACTGGCGCCTGGCTGCAGGCTCCCACGCAGCGGCATTCCTCCAGCGTGATCTGGCCGTCGGGTGTGGTCTGGCCGAGCTCGATGTTTAGCATCTGTTTTGCCTTTTCTACAAGCTGGGGGACGCCTGCCACGTAGCAGGCTGTCCCAAGGCAGAACTTGATCGTATGTTTCCCGCGCGGCTGCGTCTTGAAAAAAGAATAGAACGTTACCACGCCGTGCACCTGTCCGAGCGGCACCTTAAGCTGCCTGGCAATATAAGACTGCGTGGCGGGGGAGACGTGGCCAACCTTGCCCTGTACTTCGTTGAGGACGAGCATGACAGCACCGGGTCGTTCCCGGTTTTCAGCAATGGCTTGGTCGATAAGGGATTTTTGTTCGGCAACTCTGAGCGGATCATTTGCCGGGACTTTTCTTGAGGGATTTTCCATAATTTGGAGACCTTTGACAATAATTGTGATATTTTTCACAATCAGTTTAATCTGTCACCAGTGAATTGTCAATCGCCAAATGTCATATTTAAAGAGTAACATTTCGGGAGGATGGTGTAGTCTCGATGCAGAGCTGGCGATTGCTAATCGCTTGAAAGGCCAGACGCATTTCTAACAAGGTGGGGGCGTCGAGGGTGAAAATTGTCCTGCCCAAGAACTCGTCCAGGCGGTGGGCGTCACCGCTCTGAAGCAGCGGGAATTTGCGCAACACAGGGTAGTTCCTCACTGCTGTTTCGGGAGGCGTGTGACGTGAAATTTCCAGCGCTGTGACCTGCCAGTTGTCTGAGATCAAGCCCAGGGTCGGGAGCAGACCATAGGATGTTCGCTCGACGTGCGCCGGGATTACCAGTCCCCCCAGCGCATGGACACCTTTAAAGATTTCATCAATGGAAAAGCTCGTGGACGTCAATAGCAAACGCGGCTCACAGCGAACGAATTCTCCTGACTCATCCACGACGAACTGCTCGCCAAAAAACTCCGGCCGGTTGTGCAGCTCAGGTAAGGCTCGGTCAACAACAGCCTGCCAGGTTTCCAGCGCTTCCAGAGTTTCAAAGAGAGCCAGAAGGTGAACGTCTTCACGCGACTGCACTTCCATGCCCGGCAGGACGGTGAGCTGTGTTCCCGTGGCAGCCTTCTGAACCGCTCTGACGTTCGCGCTGGCGTTATGGTCGGTAATCGCAATTAGATCGATCTTTTGCTCGAGCGCGGTTTGCACGATGAGCGGGGGAATCATCTCCACATCGGCGCAGGGGGAAAGCACCGTGTGAACATGCAGATCGGCCCGGAACTTTCTCATCAGTGCGTCGCCAATTAATTACGTACCCCCAGCTCCCATAACTGTCCGTTAATCTCAAACGTTGTCTTGGGCGTCGATAGCAGGACAATTCCCTGCTGATTGGCTTTGGCGATGGTGGCTTCATCGGGCTGCGCATTTTCTGTGATGATGATTGCGCTGAGTTCATTGAGCGCGGCGACAGCTACGATGTTAAGGTGCGCCTGAAGCGTGATCCAGAGGTTCCCTTTCTTTGCACCTGCCATCACGCACGAGAGCAGATCGGAGCTGTAGCCCCCGGTGGGTGCTATACGCGCCAGGTCACTGGGCTCCGTTAACACCTTCAGATTGAAATGATCAATGATTCCTTGCAGGTTCATCGTTCTCTCCATTACGGCGTCCGCCGATTTTCTGATCGGGTATGAAAATGCGCATGACCAGCTTCGTGCCCACACCCATGGTCGAGCTCAAATCGATCGTATCGACACAGCGCTTCATGTTCACGAGACCCATCCCGGCGCCGAAGCCCATCTCTCGGACCTCTTCGCCCGCAGTGGAGTAACCGGGCTGAAAGACTTTTTCCGTATCCGGGATTCCTGGTCCGTCGTCCACTGTGGACATCGTGATGCGGTGAGGTTCCACCTCAAGCTTGAGGATGCCGCCCCGCTCGGTGTGGATGATCAGGTTCATCTCCGCTTCATAAACAGCAATACAACAGCGTCGTATGAGCTGGGGGTCGGCGCCCAGGCGGATCAGGGCGCGCTTGATGTGGCTGGAGGCGATCCCGCCCTGGGTAAAATCACCAGCTTTGATGGTATAGCGCAGGACCAGCGTTGTGCGGTCCGAAACGATATCTTCGAACAGGTGGCTGGCGCGATAGCGCCGCACTTCCTCTTCCTTGTAATCCTTCTGCAGAGCCACCAGGATGCCGCGCGTGATGTCTCCCTTTGTGATCATGCCGACAAGGCTGCGGTTCTCGTCCAGCACGGGCAGGCGTCCCAGTCCCCGTTCGGTGAAGACCCGAATGGCTTTCACTACCGGGTCATAGCTCGCCACGGTGACGATCTCGCGAGTCATGTACTCGCTGGCGGGTGCTGAGAGGTCGTTTTTTTCCATCGCTCGCACCAGGTCCTCGAGACTGAGGATACCCACGAGATGATCGCCTTCAACGATGGGGAGACCGGAGATGCGGTGATTGCGAAGGATGTCGAGCACCTGTGAGAGCTGTATCTCCGGGGATGCGGTGCGCAGGGTTGTGACCATCACCTCACGGACTTTCAAGTCGTAGGAAAGCTCCTCGACGCGATTGATCTCCTGGGCATCCTGGTCGGTGAGTGGTCGACCGCGCCGCCCGCGAATCTCCTGCTGGGTCGGGTTTCTAGCTGGTGGACACATTCGATTCGAGGCTGGGGAGCCCGGCTTTGTGCAATCGACCGCACAGCTCAAACATCCCAAATGGACTGGTGATCAGCGGCATTCTTTCCTGCGTCGCGATATCGATCGTTTCCGCCTGCGGCTGCTTGCCGCGCACGAAAATAATGGCCCGGAACTCGGCGATCTGCGCGGTGCGTACAACCTGAGGGTTTGTCAATCCGGTCAGCAAAACAGCCTTGGGCTGGCTGGATGCTAAAACATCGCTCATTAGATCTGCACCGTAGGCGCCGCGAATTCTTATATCCATGTCTACTTCGGGGTTCAGTGGTTTTCCTTCCACCAGTCGAACGACTTCTTGCAAATTCATAAAAGCCAAATCCTTTCGCGTGCAGCAGGCATACCAGCTAATTCACTTTCCTTTGTTCTGACATCATACGTCCGATTACTTCTATCTGTCAGAGACGTTCATCTGTATTTATCGTGATAAATTTCACAAATGATAGGTAAAAAAATTGCCGCCCGATCAAGGGCGGCATGGACAATGACAGGGTCGTGTTGTAGTCGCTATGGATGTCATCACTAGGTAGGGCGAGCCAGAATGATGGACTGCGGTGTGGATTGTTGGAGATGTTGAGTCAGCAATGGTTTGCAATGAGCTGTGCTGTATTCTGTGCTTCAGACTCGCCGCTACTCGGGCTTATTATACAGATGGTCCCTTTTCGGGTAAGTTGCATTCTTCATCATTTTGGAGGATAGTTGTCATATTAATACTGCCGCTAGAGTTCCAGCTTTACAGGTGTGCCGAGTCGCACCGTATTCTGCACTTCGGCGATGGCATCCGTGTGCAGCATCAACTCACGGATTTGCTCCTCACTTGCATCCCCGCTGATCCGGGCGCGGTAGACGATATTTGTACCGGGCACCCCAGGCGCTTCAAAATCCCCTTCCACCTCAACCTCCAAGCCTGTCACTTTGATGCCCCGGGCTGCGGCTTCGCGATAAATGTCATTGCAGTAACAGGTTGCCAGGGCGAGAAACAACAGCTCACCCCCTGTAATGCTGGAGCCACCGGTTTCCCGGGCCGCAATAGACAAGGTCTGTTCCTTTTCTCCTACGTTCAGGGTGACCTGATGGGAGCCTGGTTGGTTTTTGAGAGAAGCTTTGAATTTCATGATGACTATCCCGTCTCACTCTGAATTCTCTGGCTGTTCGAGTACACGTTGAACCGGTCTCGCCGCGCGTAGCCGATGAGCGTAATCCCGTAGCGTTCTGCCATCTCGATCGAGAGCGAGCTGGGGGATGTGCGGGAGATCAGAACCGGCGCACCGATGCGCGCCGCTTTCTGCAGCATTTCTGAGCTGATGCGGCCCGTGGTCATGAGTATTCTTGTGGTGGGCCAAGTATCCTTCATCAGGCATAAGCCTGCGATCTTATCGAGCGTGTTGTGTCGGCCGATGTCTTCCGCTGCACAGACGATTCTCTCTCCGTCACTCAGCGCCGAGGTGTGGACTCCGCCTGTTTCACGATATAGTTCCTGTGACTCGAAGAGCATGTCCACCATATGACCGATCGCCTCGGCAGCAACCTGAGGCTGGTCGCCGGAAAATGAGACGTCGACGCGCGCCAGCGCGTCGACCGCTGTGACGCCGCCTGTACAGCCGGATGTCCGCCGCCAGGATTGGGGCTGTTCCGTGCTGTGGCTCAGCCAGACGTCCACGTTATCGCCGTGCTCGCAGACGCGCACATCCTCGATCTCGTCCATCGCCTCGATGATGCCTTCGTTATACAGGAATCCCACAGCCATCGCCTCCAGCTTGACAGGTGTGCACATGAACGTCAGCCAGACGTTGCCGTTGACGGTCAACGAGACCGGGCTCTCGACGATTGTCTCTGCATCGAACGGCTTCCACTTCCTGAATTCATATCGTTTGTAATGGATCGCTTTCTGGGGGGGTATCATTCGCACTCCAACCGGTAAATGACAATCCTAAGGGCGTCGGAGGCTTGCCAGCCAAAAACGAAGGGCAAGCCTCCGACTACAGAATTTTATGCTTCATATCTTATCCCAATTTTCGGGTAACGTGGGCGGCGACCAGGTTCGGTCGGGCAGCCAATCCAGCCACGAGCCGTCCAAGGGATAGGCGCGCTTTTCAAGCCTGGCAAGGATCTCAGATTTTGCCGCCTCGACGCCCTGGGCCCACTCGGGGAGGATAACCTCCTGCTCTATGGCCGTCCGGTACTCCACTTCATCCTTCCAGCGATGACTGAAATCCGGTTGGATGACCAGGTCTAGATCCAGATCGAGAGTATCGATCCCGTTTTTTGCTCGCTGGAAAGGCAACTGGAAGTTGATGTAATAGAACAGAAACTGATTGCTTTCGTGGTTCCAAAACAGAACCGTCGAGTAGTATTTTCCCGGCTCAACGAGAAAAAGCAGGCGATTGGTGCGCCAGGGACGCTTGATCAATCTCCAGGGCTTTTCCTTGAAGTCCCAGCGGTGAACTCCGCTGCCCGCTGCATAATTTTCCTCGATCATGCATTCTGTTCCCGGCAGCAGGGCGACCACGGTCTCGTGAGGCGTATCCTTTACTACGACCACTGTCTGCGCCTGCCAGACCTGTCCTCGAAAAACACCTCTCCAGAGCAAAAGCTGACCTGGTTGCCACATCATGGCCTCATGAACAAGGGTCAACCTGCTTTATCCTTTTACCTCGGCAACGAAGACCTCAAATGGACTGATGGTCAACCCGTAAGGCTTCTTGGGGGTCTTGAGGCGCTCCGCGCTGGAAAATAGTATCTGCAGCTCGCGATCTTTGATCTCCTTCACCCGCGCAAAGTCCAGCTCAAGCTTGCTGTCTGAAAAATTCAGAACGACGAGCACGGTCTGATCGGGGGATGTACGGAGGAAAGCAAAATAATCTCTGGCGGTGTTGTGCAATGGGACGTACTCCCCGGCGATCAGGGCCGGTGCCTCTCGCCGCAGCTGAAGGAGGTGCCGATAATAATTGAGAAGGGACACCGGGTTGTTCTCCTGATCCCTGACATTAATTCCGTTTTTGTAGTCGGGGTTCACCGGCAGCCAGGTTTCCACGCTTGCAGGGGAAAAGCCTGCATTTGGCTGATTGGACCACTGCATAGGGGTACGGTTCTTGTCACGCGACATTTCGCCGGCGCGCTGGGCGGCTTCTGCGGGATCCACTCCCAACTCATTCACCAGCCGGTCGTAATACCAGGTCGCCATCGTATCGCGCAGGCGGGACGGGTCGGTGATAATGAGATCGGTCATACCGATCTCTTCGCCGTTGTAAAGGAATGGTGTGCCTCGGAGAGTCAACACCAGAGCAGCATGGAGACGGGCGAGCGCGGCATCATGCTGCCTGTTCCCGTAGCGAGTGTGGATGCGCGAGGTATCATGGTTGCCGAGTGTATTGCACGGCCACCCGCGGGCTGCCGGCAGCGCATCCAACTGCGCGAGACGTTCCTTCTGGTTGCGCCGAATATGAGCCGGGGTGATCCGCTCTGTCCGCATTAGGGGGAAATTGAAGACGAGGTGGAGCTCATCTTCGCCATTCCCCATATAGGCGATATTGTCGTCTTCGGCGACCAGCACGCGGTCGCCATCGAATTCGTCGATCACACTCCGCAGCTCTTTCATCAGCTCGTGCATGCCCGGCTGCGCCCACTGGTTCTTGAACATATCGTACCAGTACTTTTCGATAACCTTTTTTTCGGCGCGGGTCCGCGCTAGCTCTCCGGCGCGGCGGATGCCCGCGAGATCAAAGGGCACATTATGCGGGGTCAGGTTCGGGTCCTCGTAAATCGTGCCGATGGCGTCGAGACGATAGCCATCCACGCCCAGGTTTAGCCAGAAGCGCGCCGCATCCCACATGGCCTGTTTGACCTGGGGGTTGTGCCAGTTCAAATCGGGCTGCTGCTTCATAAAGTAGTGATAATAGTATTGATCCCGTTCGGGGACATACGTCCAGGCTTCCCCGTCGAAGCAGGATTGCCAGTTATTGGGAGGAAAGTCCACCCACACGTACCAGTCCGCTTTCGGGTTGTCACGGCTCGATTTTGACTCCACGAACCACGGATGCTTATCAGAGGTGTGATTCAGGACTAGATCCAGGATGACACGGATGTTGCGTGCATGCGCCTCGCGCAAAAATGTCTTAAAGTCCTCCAACGTCCCGTATTCAGGGGCGACATTTGTGTAATCGGAGACGTCATATCCACAGTCCCAGTTCGGAGAGGGGAAGTGGGGCGAGAGCCAGATAGCATCGATTCCCAGATTTGAAAGATAATCAAGCTTTTCGATAATTCCTTTGAAGTCCCCGATGCCATCTCCGTTGCCGTCGGCGAAGGAGCGCGGATAGATTTGATAGAAGACAGCGTCTTGCCACCACTTGATTTCGGTCATGATTACCTCTGGATGGATTGGAGTTTGCCGATCACTTTCACGCAGGGCCGGGAGAACACATCTTCCCTGTGCGGGGCGTCCGGGAGCTCGCTGGTCAGGTCTTGGCCTGGGAAGTGGAGCTGCTCGTGCAAATCGGTCCGCCACTTGGGACAATCGGTCACGTCGTAGACGATATCCCGGTAAGCAATAAATTTTCTCGTGCCGCGCTCGCCGGTGTTGCGGCGCAGTTCCATTTCCGTGACGATGTAATCCGGGATGCTCATACGCGGAATTATACAGGGTATCGACTGGCAACGGAAAACCTCCTGTGCTCTGGCAGGAGATTTTTCGCATGCTGGCGTATTATTCTAAGGAAGGAAAGCCGTGGGTGACTAACCGACAATTTCTACGCCGAGCTGCATAAATTCCCCATAACGCTCCGCCGCCTTGGTCACCGCCCTGTATTGCTTCTCTGTCAGCTCGCTGAGCAGCGTCAATTCGACAACGACCGCAGTCTTCTTGAAGCTTCGCTTCCAGCCACCGACGATCTGGCCGTCAAGAATAATCACGTGGACAGACAGGGTCGCGCCGCTCTCGTCAGGACGCCAGGGCGTGATGAGCTTCCCAATGGCGCTGCGATCTTTGAATCCGATGAAATATTCATCATAATTGGGCAGCAAATGAGCGGTGGGCGATGGCTGGCGAACCGGCGAGACGGAGTCGTCAAACCAGTACACATTTCCATCCATCACTTGCCTGCTGAAATGATCTTTCACCATCTCGATGCCCTGTTTGGCATCTGCCATGGTTAGTCCTGACCACCAGGTGAAATCGTGCAGGGTCGCCGGTCCGCGTGTGGCAAAGTAGCGTCGGGTTAGCTCAGCGAGTGCCTCGCCGCGGTCGAGTGGATGCGTTTCTGGAACATGCTCTTCGAGCAGTGCATAGGTGAACTGCTTCCCGTGCCGGGGTCCGCTGCAGAGAATTGCGTCTAACTCGGCGGACATCACAAAGTATGCCAATCGCTGGCCCGTGGCTATAATCCCGGCTTTCTCAAACGCAGAGCCAAGCTCGCTTCGAGTTAGGTGTTTGCCTCCGCCCAGGGCTTTTTCCAGGACTTTATAGCTTTTTCGAAGGCTGGCGCGATCCACTTCCAGCTGCCGGTACATAAAGGCATTCGCGGTATGGACGCGGGGCGCACTGAGCTTCAGCATCCAGCGTAGATCTTCAGGGGCAACAAAATGCCAGGTGGGACGCAGTATATGGGTTCGGAGGAACCTACCTTCATTGAAGTCCCGGTCTAACGCCGCATCGGTCGCGTGGTCCAGGCGCAGTCCAAGCGCCCACTTAGCTCCGCCATAATCCTGCGACTGGACAGCCGCGAGCCTCCGGACAACATCGCCGGGTTCCGTCAGATCGGTACGGGAAAGGAATTGGTTGTAGAGTCGATAACGGGGAATGTCTGGGGTCATGTACGGTCTGTGAGCTCGGAGTGTCCTAATTTGCGCACTTCGTCCGCCACGAAATCATTCCACTGCCGGAGATCCATCTGCTGGATCGACACAAACCTGAGCTTGAAATCCTGCCAGTCCGGGTTATCGGGTACAGGAATTTCGATATCCTGAATATACCCATTTTGGGCATCGAACCAGACAAACCCGGCCTTCTGCCCCAGCCCCGGGCCCCCGATCCCGTACTTACGGCAGACCTGACCTTCGCGCCCCTCAGGTCCAAGATACGTGAGATTAACTGTTCCCTCATACTTCAGCAGGGACCGAGGATCCGAATCGAAATTCGGCTGCAGCACTCCAATGGTGACTTCACCCTCAGGATATTGCCAGTGGGGCAGGATGTGGTTCAGGCTGATGAAGTCGAAGTTATAGACGTGCACGGGATAGTGCTGCACCCTCACGGTGTCATGGCGCTTTTTCCATGAAATCGTGAACGTCTTATCTTTGAACGAAGAGGATAAAGAGGCTTGTGGCGTCCGCCTACCATCTCGCAGCAGAATCCACGACTCAAGGTGATCTGCCGAGAAAGCCGTCCAATCCATGTGCGCTTTGACCAGTGCCGCGTCCATGCCGTGAGCTTCTAGCTTCACGACCTCCAGATGTTCGTAGTCCGGGATGTGGATAAAGATCCGCGCCGGATAACTTCCAACTATGTTCGATTTCAGATAATGCAAAACAGTTCCTACCTTGACACGATCCGGTCGAAAGCAGAATTGATCTAAAGAAGACGTGACCTCGGGCGGAGCTTCGAAAGTTGTCCCAAACAACTTCAGCTCGATATCATCCGCAGACAACCTGATCATCTTTTCGTAGCGGAGACCGATCTTTTCAAGCACGCGAATCGAGCTTCGGTTAGCCGGATCGACAATCGCCACCAGACGCTTCAGACCAATTCGGTTCCTTGCGTAGTCGTGCACCGCCTGCGCGGCTTCCACTGCGTATCCTCTCGACCAGAACGGGGGTAGCAGCGCATAGCCAATATCGATATCGTCCAGCCCATCCCGCCGGATGAGGCCGCACATACCGATTGGCTCAGCTGTCTCTTTCAATTCAACCAGGAAGAGACCAAACCCATGTTTCGAGTAGCTCGAGATCGGTCCGTTCAGCAGGTAGTTGCAGGCATCGCCCACGGTGCGCACGCCTCGATCTGCAATATTCTGAATGAATGAGGGTTCATTCAGAAGCTCTAGAATGAATTCTGCGTCGCGCAGCTCGAATTGACGCAGAGTTAAGCGTTCTGTTTCGAGAATCTTCAAAGTGGCAATCCTTTATTTCTTGCGATCTACGACAGCCTTGACCAGCTTCACAGCGATGCTTCCGCCGGGCACGATCATCCCGATGGCGTCGGCAGTCACGTCAAAGAACAGGTCGCGCGTCAGAATGCCTTTGATCTGGTCACTCCACTGTTTGCCACCGCTGCGCATGTCACCGAGCAGCGCGTCGAACTCCACAATAACCCGTTTCCCCTTGCTGGCCCACTCATACTCGAAAGCGTAGACCGGTCGAAAATTGAGCTCGATCGCTTCCACATCCACCCGCTCCTCATGGATGATCTGCGCCTTTGTCACCGGCTGAATTGCTTCGCCCAGCACCTGACGCACAATCGCCGTGGCGCGCATCTGGGGCGGCACGACAAGCATCCCGCTCGGAGCAAAATTCGTCAGATCGGTAATCTCGGTTTTTGCAAAGGACTGGTAGCGGATATAGTCGGTCTTCTGCCCGGATAACCCGTCGAAATAACGAGTGGCGCGATGCTCCTCCACGCAGTGCTCTACCGCATTCAGCGTCAGAGTCGGATTCCCTTTGGAACCGATGACCAGCTTTTGCCCGAGTACAGTGACTTCCCGCACTTCCTCGCCCTTGACGGGAATCGTATAGATCTGCTGGCGGTCATACGCTGTGCGGGAGGCGATGGCTACCGTCCAGTACGGCTCAAGGCGGTTCTCGACCGAAATCTCCTGGATGTCTGTGGGACCCGGACGGGAGATCAGGGTCCCGAACATGCCTGCGACCAGTGAAGTCTTTTTCTTTTCGATGCGGTCGCGTGCGATTTCCAGTGCGATCTGTGGGACAAAATAATAGGCACGTTCTTCAGCAAGGCTGATCTCCATGAGTGCTCCTCTCTCGTGTAAATAAATAAAGGGACTGTCTTTTCTCGACGGAAGGCTTTATGGGGTGTCACCCTGAAACGGCAATGACATTCTGCGCTCAGGCGGAACACGCGCAAGTCAGCGGAAGCTGAACATCCGGTCGAATCCCCCGATCTCGAACACTTCACGGATGTTGCCGCTGCAGTTCAATAGGATCAATGACTTCCCCGAGGCATCCGCTTCTTTTTGGAGATTCAGAAGTGCTCGGATCACGGACGAGTCTAGGAAACTGACCTCGGAGAAATCGACATGGATCTGCTCTACCTGCCGGCTAGATAAGGCTTTCTGGCTTGCATCCCGGATTTCCCCCTGCATGGAATAATCCACGTCACCCGAAAGTAAAATGCGGGCTACATCACCGTGGAGTTCTGTTGTTACAGTCATGTCAGCCTCCTTGTATGCTTTTTATTGGAAGATGCAAGGACTCCTTGTCGAAACCGCTTAATCTTCGTCAGTATACCATCCCGGACGTTGGGGTCGGCATCCGCCTTGTGTACCGCCTCTCTCGCCCGGAACCGGTTCGCGGAGATATGGAAATGAATGTACTGGAGAAGTTAGCCTCGTCGTGGAAGATTACGGTTGGGTCGATATTTCCGTCTGTTATCGTATTTAGCCTTGCAGCGGAGCGCTCGGTGAGCACTTCTATTACGATATATGGTGATGATTTCCAGGTTTCCTTCTGGTGTGAATCCAGTCAAGACAACGGTCCCTTCAAGTCTCGTAATTTCAGATTTCCTCAAATCGCTCTGTCGAATATCTCTCTTTCTCAAAATGTAGATCGTGGCTCCCGTTTTATGAATACGTTCTCCGTGCTCCAGAACGTATTCAAGGTCACAGAGGGAAAGGTTCCGTTGTGCCATTCTGAGAACGGCATGTTGAGAAAGCTTGAGTGTAGAAACCATTTT
>DAIQBG010000005.1:0-97387 GCA_036781265.1 Anaerolineales bacterium
CGTGCTCCAGGTTCATGCGGATAAAACGAACCATGCGCTCTTCATCGTCCACCACAAGAATGCGGCGGCGGTCAAACTCTTCCGGCATCTGTTATTCCCTCACAAAACCGATCAGGTGTTCCTCATCTTCACTTTCCAGGATCTCAATCAGGGTCAATTTTTCCACTGGCCAGATGACCTTGACCACGTTGTGTTCCAGGTAATGAATATCCTTTCCATCTCTCAGCCGGGGATTGGAGACAGTGATCAAGGTGTCAGAGGGTTTCGGCAATTCCTCGATTTCCCCTAAAATGGATGGTTCCCCGGAAATGTGCAAAATGACGGAGTAAGCCATTTCTCTACCTCTTCCAACAAATTCGACTAAATGTTGCGCAGCAGCACCTGGATCTTGAGCTTGCCGAGAGCAACAATATCCCCGTGATTCAAAGATTCTTCCACGTGCGGGTTGATCCGGCGCCCGTTGACATAGGTACCGTTCGAGGAGCCCAGATCCATGACGAGCACCCGACTGGAATCCCGTTTGACGACCGCATGCAAGCGGGAGACTCCCGACGCGTAAGCTTGATAGGGCGTCAGGTCAATATCCGGCATGATCGGCTGCCCTTCACTGAGGCGCCCGAGGGTGAACTCGTTCCTGGAGGCAAGAGGCAGGATTTTGCCGCTATCCATAAGATGCAAAGAGATCCAGCTGTTGGCAGGAGTCGTTGCCGGTTCGAGTCTTTCTGATTTCTTCTTAAGCTCCTCGGCAATCTGCTCATCGGTGATCGCCTGAGTAATTAGCGTATCGACGCCATCGAGCTGGGCCCCGCACTCCGCACAGAACATGGCTCCTGTCACGTTCTTGTACTGGCAATTTGTGCAAATGATCATGAGATCTTCTCCTTGTTGGACGGCGCATTGAATAATGACCTTGTACCATACTTCATTTTCTTGCTTCCTTCAATTGTAAGTGCATTTTGTTTTTGCAAGTGTTCCACCTCTAAAAGGATCGTTTGTGCCAGGCTGCGTTCACCCTGGGTCAATAAATTAGAAGCAAGCGTTTGAAGCTGGCGTGTGGCGCTGTCTATGTTGCCTTTCTGGACCTCCTTGCGGGCCCGGTCCTGCATGCGGTACAACATCAGCCGCGATAAAGCCTGGACGATCTGCTGCGGCGGGGGATCTGACTCGGGGGAGTCTGAAACGGGCCGCCGTAGCCGCATCCGCAGGGGCGGGACAGGCATCACCTGAGAGGCGATCGCAACCCTGAGAATACCGTCCAATATTGTGAGCGTTTCTGATTTTACCGCTTTTGGATGAATAATGTACTCGAAAATGACCTGAGTGGAAACATCTTGCAATATTGGACCCAGGTGCAGTGTATCCTCTCCAAGCTCGAGCGGGGAAGGCTCGGGCTGCAGGCGGAAAGCATACGTGAGCTCGACGCCCTCGAGAAAGGATGTGTCGAGGGTCACATCTTCGGCGTAGGTCTGCGCCAGCGCATTGAATTTTTCGAGCAAGAGGCGCTTGATATCCTGCGGCTGGGCGATGTAGGCACTGCTCCCACCGGTTCGCGTGGAGAGCACGTCCAGGAAGATATCATTCCATTCCTGCCCAATGCCCATGGCGCTGATCCCGATCCCAAGCTCAGAAAGCTTTGAAGCCAGAGCCAGGCACTGTTGTTCATCCCCGTAGGTCTGACCATCGGTCAGGAGGATAATATGATTGATGCGCCTGGCATCCAGGCTGCGCATCACCTCTTTGACACCGGCTTCCAGTCCCTGGTAGATCTCCGTTGCGCCGGAAGCCTGGATCATCTGGACTTTTGCCTCAAGTCGTGTCCGCTCCTGGTGATAGGAGGCCGGGATGATCACCTCTGCGCGGTCGCTGAACGTGACCACGCTCAAGATATCCTGAGTTCTCAGGTTGCGCAGGACCTGAATGGCAGTCGCCTTGACAATGTCCATCTTTTCGCCCTGCATGGAGGTGGACCGGTCCAGGACGAGGCAGACGTTCAGCGGCGGGGAGGGCGACTGGCGGGCTTCCGCCGGCGCTTCCAGCTCCAGAATAAAATAGAGCATTTGCGGCTCATCCAGGTGTACGAGGTTGGGTCGGCTGTAAAGAACGTGGTGTATGTAAGGAAGGGAAGGTTTTTCCTCAGGCGGCAGGGTGGCATCGTATTGTGTCCGCCGCTTCGGATTGGAAAGGACTTCATACGCCTGCTGTACCCCCAGAAACAACTCTGTCTCGCCTGCCGCCGTATTCTTATCAGGGTGCAGCTTTTGTGCGGCCTGATAATAAGCACGCTTAATTTCTTCCTCTGAGGCGTCCCGGGCTAGTCCGAGAATGGCATAATAATCCTGCCTGGACGACATACCTATCCGATCAACTGAACCAGGATCACGCTGATATTATCCGGACCTCCGGCGGCATTGGCGGCATTGACAAGCGTCTGGCAGGCGCGCTGTAGGCTGGGCGCCTCGTTAATCGAACGGACCAGCTCTTCCTCGGTCAGCACACCCCACAGTCCATCGCTGCAGATCATCAGGGATCCAGGTTGAGGGAATCCCATAGTGAAAATGTCCGGGTCGAGTATCTCTCCCTGCCCCAGTGCACGATAGAGTACATTCCGGTGCGGGTAATTGACCGCCTCATCCGGCGTGATGTGCCCAAGCTCTTCAAGCCGCTTCACCAGCGAGTGGTCGCGCGTCAATGGCTCGATCCGCCCATCGGGATAAATGAAGTAGGCCCGGCTGTCTCCCACGTGCGCCAGGGTGATCTGCTGGCCCAGCACGAGAGCGGCGGTCAGGGTAGTGCCGCTTCCGGGCGCCTCGCGCTGAATCGCACGCTGCGCTTCACTGACGGCGGCCTGCATAATCTCCTGGAAGGACTCTTCCATGGCATCCGCTTTGATCTGAAAGAGATAAGGATGGAACTTGCGCAGGATATAGCTCGCCACCGTACGGATGGCTGCATTGCTTGCCACCTCCCCGAACTGGTGACCTCCCATGCCATCCGCAACGATATATAGACCAAACGGCAGGTTGCCGGTATTTCCAGCCATGGTCGTCGTGATTGCTAACAGACTGTCCTCGTTTAGCTCACGCTGCTTACCCACAGACTGCCCGCAACTCGAAATCAGCTGTTGGAGGTCAAAGCGCGGATTCTGATTACTGACAATCGCCTGGATCTGCTGCTCGGAGAGAGGCGCAGTATTGGCAACATCCTGCGCCGCGACAGGTACTTTTTTATTGCCAAACAACCAGCTAAAAAACTTTTCCACAAAAACTCCTTCTCAGGCGAGCAGCGCGTAAATTTGATGATCGGTCGAACCAATGTATACGACATCATCAGAAGCCAGGGGCGTGCCGGTGATGGCTCCCCCGGTTGTGAATTTCCAGCGCAATCGGCCGGTCCGATATTCCAGACAGTACAGATTGCCGTCCACCGATCCGCAATAGAGCGAGTCCTTGTAGACAACCGGGGACCCGTTGACCTGGTGCTCCGTGCGGAAGCGCCAGACCTCCTTGGCGCTTTTCATTTCCACGGCATAGATAAATCCATCCGCGGCGCCCACAAAGAGCAGGTCGTCCATGATGCAGGGTGTGCTGATCGATGGCTTGCCCAGGCGGAAACGCCAGAGTACCCAGCCATTGCGAGGGTCCAGGGCATAAAGGGTGCTGTCCAGGGATGAAAAATAGAGAGCCTGTTCTGTCCCCACGGTGGACGAGGTAATGCCGCGTTTGGCATGGAAGCGCCATTTCAGGTTGCCGCGAAAATCTATAGCATAGTAATCGCCACTTTCGCATCCCGAATACACCAGCTCGCGGACCACGAATGGCGTCGAACGGACAGCATCGGCGGTCTCGAACTTCCAGGCCATCCTGCCCGTGTTGAGATTAACCGCATGGATGTGACTGTCATCCGAGCCGAAGAAGATGTGCCCTTCGGCGATCCGCGGCGAGGAGCGAATAGGACCACCCGTGTAATAGGTCCACACCACCTTGCCGGCGCGGGCGCTGACCACGTGCAGCCGCTTATCCTCCGAGCCAAAGTACACATTCCCGTCGAAGAAGACGGGACGGGACACGATGCCGCCATCGGTTGGATATTTCCACTGAAACTTTCCGTCGGCAGCATTCAATGCATACAGGTTGTTATCATAGGAACCGATATAAAGGACGCCCTGCGAAACCAGGGGCGTACCGCGGATTTCATCTTCGCACTTAAAAGACCATAGAGGCTTGATCCCGCCTGAATTCATCGGGCCGGTTTGCGGGCTGGCAGAGACGAGTGCGCCTGTTTTACGCGCGACAACCATCAACGCCTGCTTCATGTCCGCAGCAGTGCGGAAGCGGCTTTCGGGGTTATATTCCAGCGCGGTGTTGACCACTGCTTCCATCTCTGCGGATACGTTCGGGTTGATCCGGCGCAGGGGGCGCTCCGAGAACGAGAAGGGGGGCTCAAGGCGCGGGTCACGCCGGGTCAGCGCGTGATGGATGGTTGCGCCCAGAGCATAGAGATCCGCAGACGGGGTGGCTTCGCCACGATACTGTTCCGGGGGGGAATAGCCCTCGGTGCCAATCATGGTGCCTTTGATGCCGGACTGGAACGTTTTGGCGATCCCAAAGTCCACCAGCATTACGTCACCGCTATGATTGACCATCACATTGGAGGGCTTCATGTCACGGAAGATAATCGGATCGGGCTTATGCCGGTGCAAATACTCGAGCACATCGCAGAGCTCGATCGCCCAGCTCAATACCTGATGTTCCGGCAGGAAGCTTGCCGTCTCGTTGATGATGGCTTCCAGATCCTTGCCATGGATGAACTCCAGGACGAGATACGACCGGCTTTCTACTGTAAAATAATCGTAAATGCGGGGAATCGAGGGGTGGTGGAGGGTGGCGAGCAGGTTCGCCTCCCGCTCGAAGTTCTGGACAATGGTCTCACGTACGAGCGGATCTGGCGCGGTGTTGATCATCTCCTTCACCGCCACCAGCTTGGTAACGTTCGGGAAGTGCATATCACGCGCCCGGTAGACCGAGCCCATGCCGCCAATCCCGATCACTTCCTGAATCGAATAGCGATGGGCAAGTGTAAGTCCTGCCTGGAGCTGCCGGGGCGGTGGGGAGCCCTGGTCGTCTGATAAATCAGGAAATATCTTCGTTTCCAGTGCAACTACTCCTAATTTTGTTGATTATAGTTTGCCACGCAAGGTTTGACAACCGCCCAAAGGTAGATAACATTTCAATATACATACATTAAGCTTCCTCTTAGTTTACCTGAGCTGGCAATGTCGGACCAGAATAACCCGGTTTGCCAGGTGTTGAGCGTACCATCCCTTGCAGGGATTTCCGTTCTGGGGCACAATACGTTCATTGTGAAGATACTCGCAGTCAGCGATGAAGTCGTTGAACGACTTTATACTCTTTGTGGAAGCGGGCACTTTGACAAGGTCGAGCTTATTCTCGGCTGTGGAGACCTGCCTTACCCATACCTGGAAAACCTGCTGACCTTCCTGAATCTGCCCTTGTTCTATGTGCCTGGCAACCACGATCCGGTCTACAACCCCGGGAATACCCTTGCGTATGCCGAAGGCGGCTCGAACCTGGATTTGAAAGTCACCCGGTTCAAGGATTTCCTGATCGGCGGCTTCGGCGGCTCTGTTCAATACCGTCCGAACGGAACGAACCAGCATACCCAAACCGAAGCCTATCTGAGAGCCCTGCGGATGATGCCACGGCTGCTTCTGAACCGGACCCGTTATGGACGCTCCCTCGATATTCTCATTACACACTCGCCGCCATTTGGTATTCATGATGAAGACAGCCAGTCTCACCGGGGATTGAAGGCGATCAACTGGCTGTTGCGCGTGGCGCAGCCGCGCTATCACTTTCATGGACACACTCACTTCCACCGCCAGAACCTGTCCCCATCGGAAACCGTCCATGGCAGGACAAAGATCATGAACGTGTTTCCCTACAAAATCGTGGAAGTCAGCGATCCAGAAAATCTACAGACCTGGTGAGCCATTGCCCACACGTACAGAGAAAGAACCTATCCGAAAGAATTATGTTAGAACCATTTTCCGAACAGGCGCGCGCGGATTTTCAACGGGCGCGTTTTAAGGCTTTTATCAATCGCGTTCTTGGGGCGCTTTCCGGACAGCCCGCCACGTTGCTGTCCTATGACGAGGTCAAGGAGAAGCTGCGGATCGGCGGTCCCATCTACCGGGGTGTCCAGACCGTACGCGTGGACCAGATCGCCGGCAGCCTCAACCGCTATCACGAGTTCGATCGCGTCTTCCTGCCCGCCAGCGATAAGCTCGCTCAGCGCTGGCAGAGCGTCAACCGCGCCTTTTACGAGGACATCAGCCTTCCGCCCGTGGTGCTGTACAAGGTCGGACAGGTGTATTTCGTTGTGGACGGGCACCACCGGGTCTCGGTCGCGCGTGAGCAGGGCCAGATTTTTATCGAAGCCGAGGTGCGCGAGTGTGCGACGCGTGTCAACATAACTCCGGACATCCGCCTCGAAGACCTGGAAATCCTCGGCAGCAAAGTAAATTTCCTGGAGCGCACCGGGCTGGACGATCTGCGACCCGAGGCGAAGATCCGGATGACTATCCCTGATGGATTCGAGCGCATGCTCGAACACATCGCCGTCCATCGCTACTTCATGGGGCTGGACTGGAAGCGGGATATTTCCGTGGAAGAAGCCGTGACGCACTGGTACGACAACGTCTATATGCCGATTGTCAACGTGATCCGTGCCACAGAGATCCTGAAGGAATTCCCGGGGCGAACGGAAGGCGATTTATACTTGTGGGTGCTCGATCACCAGCACTACCTCGAGGCAGAGCAAGGCCGTCCGCTTCAGCCGCCCGAAGACGCGGCGCGCACGTTTGTGGATGACGAGACAAAGAAGCCCGCCCGCAAGACGCGCTCGGATAAAAGCCGGAAGAGGAAAAAACAATGACAGGACAAGGAGATTCCATGCCATCCCAGCATCCCCTCGCCGGAGTCTATGCTGCTGCGGTCACGCCGCTCAGGCTCGATGGTTCACTTGACGTCGAGTCCCTCCATGCTCTGTTGGAGTTCCTGGCTGCACGCGGCTGTCACGGGGCAGTGTTGTTCGGCACCACCGGCGAGGGACCGTCTTTTTCGCCAGCCGAGCGCGAAGTCTTCATGCGCCGCGCCCGGGAAATCCGCAATTCGCTGCCGGGATTCCGCCTGATCGCGGGCACTGGGACGCCCAGTCTTTCGGAGACGGTAGACCTGACGAAGCTGGCGTTCGACCTGGGCTTCGACGGCGTGCTGGTCGTACCGCCTTATTATTTCCGCAAAGCAACGGATAAGGGCTTGTTCACCTGGTTCAGTGAGGTGATCCAGCAGGCAGTCCCCACACACGGGTACCTGCTTGGCTATCACTTCCCCCGCGTGGCGGGAATCGGCTTTTCACTGGAGCTGCTGGCGCGCCTCAAAGAGTCCTTTCCGATACAATTTGCCGGGATCAAAGACTCATCCCATGACCCCGACCTGGCTCGCAGCCTCGGCGCAGAGTTTGGCTCGGAGTTGGTCGTGCTGACAGGGACGGACTCCTATCTGCAGCTTGCCATGCAGAGCCAGGCAGCGGGCTGCATCACGGCGCCCGCAAATATTATCTCACCTGACCTGCGCGAGCTATGGGACTCGGTGAATAGAGGCAGAGACGTAACACAAACGCTGACTCGTATAAAAAGACAACGTGACATTCTGGATCGATTCCCGCCCTTCCCACCGACGCTCAAGGCCCTGCTCCATCGCCTGCACGGGTTCCCGCGCTGGTCGGTGAGACCGCCGCTTGAGCCGATCCCGGAAGAGCTTGAGGAACAGGCTGTTCAGGAATTCGAAGGCTTAAGAGTGTAAGAATACTTCCCTGATCGTTAACATCCGAGCGCCGCGACAGGCTTGTCGCGGCGCTCGGATGTTTTGACCCTAGTTTCCGAACCGCCAGATACTGTTCTCGCCGAGTCCCCTGGCAAGCTGCTGGCTGAGGTAGCGCTTACCGTCGTGAATCGTGCGGATTGCCGCCACCAGCTCCGCGCCTGCTGAATCCTTCAACAGGTAACCCACGGCCCCTGCCTCCACAGCCCTCTGCATATATTCTGTTGTATGGTGCATAGAGAGAATGGCCACTTTTGTGTCAGAACAGATCTCGCAGATTCGTTTTGTGGCATCGATGCCGTTCATCACCGGCATGGAAATATCCATCAGGATGACATCCGGGCAAGTCTGGGAGGCCAGTTCCAGAGCCTCCTGCCCATTGGCTGCCATTCCAATGACTTTGATGTCTCCCTGGGCTTCGAGCAGGTACCGCAGCCCGTCTCGAAGAACAGTGTGGTCGTCGGCAACGAGCACTCGAATCATCGGCTTTTCTCCTTTTGAGCGGGGCTCTCGCCTCTGATAGGGATACTCACCTCAATCGTGGTACCCTGCCCCGGGTTGGACTGAACATGCAAATTCCCGCCGAACGCTTCGGCGCGCTCGCGCATAATGGTCAATCCATGACTGCCGGGACGGTTGGCTTCCTGCCAGGATTGGATCCCAATCCCGTTATCTTGAATTCTCAGACAAATTTCTTTCCCATCCCGTCGCAACAATAATTGCACCTGCGTTGCCTGGGCATGCCGGGCAATATTCATCAATGCCTCCTGAGCGATGCGCAAAAAAGTCATTTCCACACTGGGACCCAGGCGCGGCAGCGGCTGCTCTGGTTTTTCGAACCTGACGTTGATATCATATCGCGAGATATATTGGGACACGTGAGCCTCCAGCGCAGCCTCGAGCCCATAATCATCGAGCACGGCTGGTCGCAGGTCCGTCATCACGTCGCGGACCAGCGCAATCGTCTCGGCGACCAGCTTCATAGAGTCGTTCAAGCGTGTACCGATCAGTTCCGTAACATCCGGCGAAAGCTGGCTGTTGATGATGATCAAATTGATGTTCAGGGCGGCAAGGGTCTGCCCAACGCGGTCGTGCAATTCACGCGCCAGGGCGCGCCGTTCATCTTCCTGCACCTCCACCAGGCGCTGTGAGAGCATCCGCAGGCGTGCATGGCTTTCCTGCAGCGCTCGCTCCGCGCGTTTATTCTCGGTGACGTCTACGGTTACGACCACGACACCCACCTCAGCAACGTTCACGGGAGCGGCGCTCACACTGGTCCATACCACCTCCCCGTTTTCGAGGACAATGCCTGTCTCCACATTGTAGACCGTGCGATTCTGGGCGATGGCACGTGCGCTGGCAAATTCAGAGCGCGGCATGGGTGTTCCGTCGGCGCGGATATAGTTTCTCGATTTGTACTCATCGCGCTCGAACTGCTCCTTCGTAACCTTCAAAATATCCAGAAGGGCAGAATTCGTTTGCACGACCTGACCTTCAGTGCTGAGGAAGGAAATGCCCACCGGGAGCAGATCGAACAGTGAGCGGAGCTTGGCTTCATTCTCCTGGGCGATTGCCTCGCTCTGACGCAGCGCCTCTTCCACTCGCTTGCGCTCGGCGATCTCGTCCCGTAAGGTCTGATTAACTGAGCGGAGTTTTGCCGTGCGGCTCAGCACGCGTTCCTCCAGCTGCAGATTCAACTGTTGGAGAGCCTCCTCCGCTTGCTTGCGCTCAATGAGATCGGTAGCTTGGCGCGCCAGTAGATCCAGATACCGGAGCTCTCGCTCGGCGGGCCTGCGGCGTATGCGCCAGTGGGTGGAAATCATCCCAATGGTCTTTCCCGAACGGGTAATCAAGGGAGTGGACTGCGCCGAAAGCAGCCCAGCCTCCAAATGCATGCGGCGTGATCCATCAGGATCTTCGCTCTCAGGTACATCGTAGTCAATAAATGTTCGCTGCCCACTTGCGAGCGCAAGACCGCAAGATGTATTAGACCCTGGCTGTACTCGATAAAAATTCTCTATCATTTTTTGTTTCAAACCATGAGCAGCGAGCAAAACGAGTTCCCCAGTGCGTTCATCCAATAACTGAACTGTACCCGCGTCGGACCGAGTAAGGTGAATGGCAGCTAAGACAAGCTCCTGATATAAGACCTGAACGTTCTCTTCAGAGACAAAACGTGCACTCAACTCACGCAGTGTCTGAGTATCGCTGAGATCTGCCGCGACAGCCTCCTCTGCACGCTTGCGCCCGGTAATATTTACTTCGACTGCCACCGCCGATTGCGGCTTACCCTGTGCATCCATGATCGGAGAGACGCTGGCATCCACCCAGATCAGGGACCCGTCCTCGCGGATCAAACGTCTTTCGATATTGAAGGGGATGCCTTCCATCATCAGGCGGTTGTAGGAACGCTTGTTTTTCTCAACATCTTCTTCGTGCATGAAGTCCCACATGGTCTTGCCAAGCAACTCAGCCTCGGTGTACCCCAGCATATTACAGAATGCCTGGTTGACAAAGATCAGCCTGCCCTCCGAATCCTTACGAACGATGCCAGCTGTAGCCTGGCGTAGAATGGCACGAAAACGTTCTTCCGATTCACGCAATGCTTCTTCTGCTCGCAGACGTTCCGTGATATCGAAGGCTGTCCCGCCGATGAGCCCCGGATTGCCGTCCGGTCCTGGAATGGGGAATTTGCTCACCAGGGAATAATGGAGAACACCATCCTCATGCTGTAGCGTCTCGACAACCTGTATGCCCTTTCTTTCTTGTATGGCACGCTCGTCATTCTCCTTGAATTGTGCCGCGATGTCAGTGGGAAATATATCCAAATCGGTCTTGCCATAGAGCTTTTCGTGAGTGGTACTGAACGCTTTTTCGGCCGCCGCGTTGGCGTAGATATAACGTCCTTCGATGTCTTTAATCCAGGCGAGCCCGGGGAGATGCTGCATAAACAGCGCAAAACGTTCCTCGCTCTGCCGCCAGGCTTCCTCCGCTTGTTTGCGCTCGGTGATATCGAGGGTCAGAATGATAGCCTGCCCGATTGAGTTGCTCAAAGGCGCCACCCGCGTCCAAAAGGTGCGTCCGTTGAACTGTGTCTCGAAACTGATCGTTTCACCGGCAAAACTGCGCTGCAGGCGATCCATCATGCGTTCCCCTCGCTCATCGGGGAAAGCCTCCATGATCGTGCGCCCTTCGAGCATCTGCCGGGAAAGCTGAAACGCTTCTGTAACAGGTCCCTCCGCCACTAAATAGCGGAAATTTTGATCCACCACATAAACGCCGCCACCCGGAATGTTGCTGGCAATCGCGCGGTAAAGGGCTTCGCTGGCGCGCACGTTGGCTTCCATCTTCTTTTGCTCGGATAGATCATAGAAGTAACAAACCACCCCAAAGGTGCCATCGGGCATGGTAATCCGGTGAATCTGCCAATCATAAGATTGGATTTCATCGATATTTGCTCGTGGTTCGATAACCGGCGGCGAGATATAGGACTCGCCTGTGTGCAGAGTATGCCGGAAGAGCTCAATCGCTTCGGTGGCGAAGGGTTCTTTCCAGACAATCCGAAGGATTTCGGCAAAATCGCGTCCGATGAGTGGATAAATGCCAGCGAACACGGCCTCCGAGCCTTTGTTTACGGCCCGCAGACGAAATTCGGAATCGATGAAATACACACCGAACGGGGCTGCTTCCACCAGGGTGGAAAACAGCTCCTCATTGCGGCGCAGCGTTTCCTCGGCGCGTTTTCGCTCCGTGATGTCGAGCACGAAGGCGGCGATCTCTTCTCTGGGACCGGGAAGCATAGCATCGGCAATGTAGACTGGCACACGTGTCCCATCGACGCGCAAGTATTCTTTCTCATAAGGCTCGCTAATGCCGTGCTCTCGCAGCTCGCGGATAGCTTTTTCATCCGCGAGCTGCCATTCCGGCGGTGTAAATTTCTTCCAGTCCACCTTTTGATTGGAAAACTCCTCACGGCTGACACCAAGGAGATTCAAGTAATAGTCATTCGCGACGATGACGTTTCCACTGGCATCTCCGATCAGAATACCGACCATATTGGAGTCGACAAAACGCATGAATCGCTCATTCTCGATCCGCAGCGCCTCCTCGATGCGTTTCCGCTCTGTAATGTCGGTGAGGGTGACGACCACCCGGCTGTAATCGCCGACCTGTGTATTGAAATGAACCGTGAAGATCACCGAGATCGGGCGGCCATCGAGGGATTGTTCTGTGGTTTCAGCGCGCAGCATCTCTCGCCCTTGCACCAGGGCGATCAGTTCTTCTTTGAACGCAGTTTCGGTCTCAGGCAAGAGGATCTTATCCAGGGATCCAAGCAATTCCGCCTTGTCTCTTGCTCCAAAGAGCTCGAGCGTTTCATTATTCACGTCCACGATACGAACCAGGCTGATCGCCTGCCGGACAAATTCCGGATTTTCATCAAGATAGGCGCGCAGGTCATAAATACCCTGTGCTTGAAGTTGGTCAAGGGCTGCTTTTACCTGGCTGAAATCCTGCACCCAGACCGAGACACCGGCCGTTTCGAAGATCTCGCGGAAGCGCTGCTCACTGGCACGCAAGGCTTGTTCCGCTTGCTGGCGCTGGATGGCGTCGCTCAGAATATTCGCCATGACGACGAGAAAGTTGACATCGTCCTCTGTAAAATCAATCTGGCGGGTGGTATGTGCACCCACCACACCCCAGGGATTTCCATCTGCGCGGTGAATGATACAGCTCATACCGCTGACCACAGCGTGGTCAAACAAAAGCTGAGGACCGTGGAAGCGCTGCTCCGCACGCAGGTCGGCCACGACGATGGGCTCATCGGATGCCAGAGTATAGCCAGCCTGCGAATGGAGTCCAGCGCTGACCGTCGCGTGCCCAACCAGTCCATCCTGCCAACCGATACCGGCACGTAGCAACAGGGCATCCCCACCATCCAGCAGCTCGAGTACTTTGCAGTACTCGATTCCCAGAGTGTCGGCGATCATGGCTGTAGCCTGGTCGAATACCTCTTGCAAATCCTGTTCGCGCACCGCCAGTTCCCCAAGCCTGGCAACCGCCTGTTGCTGCTTTGCCCGAACACGCAGGACCTCTTCCGTTCGTTTACGTTCCGTTACATCAACAACAACTGCGACGGCGGATTGCGGCTTGCCGTCTGCATCGGTGATGGCGGACACCGAGTTATATACCCAGACAAATGAACCATCGGGACAGATGTAACGCTTTTCGATCTCAAATGGAGCTCCATCCGCCGCCAGACGCTTGAACAGATCCAGATTCCGTTGTAGATCGTCCGGGTGTGTGAAGTCCTGCATCCTCATGCCGTTCAAGAGCTCATTACGCGAATAGCCTGTGATCGCACAATAACGATCGTTGACCATCCTGTATGCTCCGGTCATATCTGTTTCCGCAATGCCCGCAATGCTCTGGTTGACGATACCGCGATAACGTGCTTCGGATTCGCGCAAGGCTGCCTCTGCTCGTTTTCGCTCCTCGATATCAATGATTACACCCACACCCCCTTTGGGATTACCCGCCAGATCCCGGATGCCCGAAACGGTGACATTGGTCCAGATGGTAGAGCCATCTTTGCGGAGAAAGCGCTTCTCGAACTGGTAGGCCTCACCCTGCCTGAGCATCCGCTCGAACAACCGCCTGTTTTCGTCCCGGTCGTCTGCGTGCGTTAATTCCCAGATTGTCTTGCCCAGCAATTCATCTTCCGAATAGCCGAGAATTTCACTAAACCTTGGGTTGACAAATATGAACGCACCCTCCAGGTTGCTTTCCGCAATCCCGGCGGTTGCCTGGCTCACCAGTGCTCGGAAACGCTCCTCCGATTCTCGCAGCGCGTCTCCCGCGCGTGCTCTCTCGAGCGCCTGTGCGCCCTGTCTTGCCAGCGTTAGGACATACTCCCGGTCTTCCTGGTTATAGGGCAAGACCCGATCAAAGCTCATCGTGAGTGCGCCCAGTGTGCGATCCTCATAAACCATAGGGACGGCAATCCCTGCCTGCTGTCCCCAGAGGTGAATCTGCTCCGCAAGATGGGGATAGCGCTCCAGATACTCCCGCCGCGACTCGAGCCAGACAATCTCGCCGGAGCGGACAGCATCTGCAGCCGGGACAGCAAGCGATACAGGGAAGCGCTGGTAAGGAAGGGTCAGGGCCCCGGAGGCTGTCGTGTGCATGAGCTCAAGCGATTGTCCATCCTCACTCAAGAGCATCATGGAGCTGCTCACGGCGCCAAAGCCTGGTGCGCCCTGACTCGCCAGAACCTCCGCCACCTGCGGCGGAGTGAGAGCTGCCGACAGCGCGGCTGTAACCTTTTGCAATCGGGCAGTACGGTCCGCGGATTGTTCCGCCTGCCTGCGGGCTAACTGCAATGACTCCTCAGCCTTCTTGTTTTCGGTGATGTTTTGCGCCACGCCAAACATCCGAACCGCCCTGCCTTTCTCATCGAAGACAACTTTGCCGTTCGCTTCCAGCCAGACAACCTGTCCATTGTCCGGATGAATAATACGGTATTGCAGGGAATGCAGATCGCTGCGACTCTCGATGGCGGTCCGCACCGCATCGGTAATCGCTTGCCTGTCCTCCGAGGGACTTAACTCGAACACCACCGCCGCCTGGTTCTGGGGCAGCAACCCTGCCGAAAAGCCGATCACTTTTTCGAAGTTGTCGTCCATACGGTAGAGCTGCTTCTGGAAGTCCCATTCCCAGGTAAACATGCGCGCCGATTCGGTCGCAAGCCGCAGGCGTTCCACCGACTCGCGCAGTACGCGCTCCACGTCTTTGCGATCGGAGATATCAAGAACAACGCCTACTGTATACTGTGGTTTGCCCTGTGCATCGCGGACTAACGAGCGTGTCAGCTCCACCCAGAGGTCGTCACCCTGTTTACGAATGTATCGTTTCTCAAGTCTATAAAACGGTATTTTTTCCGCCACCAGTTGGTCATGCAGTCTGACGTCCAGTCCATAATCGTCTTCATGGGTGAAATCTTTGATGCTGTGCCGGAGGAGTTCCTCTTTTGCGTAACCCAGAAGCCGGCAAAATTCTTCGTTGACATTAAGGAACCGGCCATCGAGTGAGCTCTCTACGATCCCGATAGGCGCGTGTTCATACGCCACCGGTGGCTGCTCTCCATTCGACGTGGTAGTTTTCCCTGTACGCCGGCTCCCCTTTGTGTTCTTTGCCGAGTTCGTCTTGCGATCCGTTTTCATAGATTTGCCTTTTGCTTATAAGTCAAAAAAAAAGAAACGATGCACAAAGGTTCCCCGCTTGCCTCGTAGATCGCTTCGATAATTATTATAATCTTTTTATAAAGAAGTAAAACAATCATTGGTCATCCATGCGGAGCCTATCGCGCTCTGTTTGGGAAACAGGAAGTGAAGAACGAAGGCTATGATGGGTTTGGCGGGCTGAAAAGTGGATGTATACGAAGTCTCAGACTGTCTCTCGGGATTGAGAGCAGTTTGAACGATTGTGTTACAGATATTATACAGTGTAATGCTTTCAAGCTTGAGGCGGCTTAGTTACTACAAGTTATCTCAAAAACAGCCCGGCGCCCTCATTCCGAGCCCCGACCCGCAAACGGACGGCGAGTGGGCGAAGCAATCCCTCAAGAAATCTCCTGTGAAAACAGCGTTAGGGCTGGCCTGGCGGGGGTGCCAGGGTCGTCGAGACCAGCGCCAGCCTCGCAATGACAGAAAGTGCTTTTGAGCCAAATTCTACTTAGTTCCAACGCAGGAAGATATATGCCTGAAAACGGCACGGAGGCTGTGCAATTGGGTACAATATGTTTATGAGAACCTGGAGATTAGTCAGCCACCTCCCCGCGCGCGGGGCATGGAACATGGCTGTAGATGAAGCGATGCTTGAACATTCCGGACGAGGCGACTCACCGCCCACCCTGCGACTGTACGCCTGGGACCCGGCTTGTCTTTCCCTCGGACATGCCCAGCCATTTTCCGATGTGGATGCGGTCCGCCTGCAGGAGCGTGGCTGGGATGTGGTTCGCCGCCTGACGGGGGGGCGTGCTATCCTTCACACAAACGAATTAACTTATTCGGTAACCGGAGGAGTCGGAGAACCGGTCCTGGCGGGCGGGGTCCTGGAGAGCTATAACCGTCTGGCGCAGGCCCTGCTGCTGGCGCTAAAAACTCTAGGCTTGCCAGTGAAGGTCGAAGAACGCAAAACCGGGGAACAAGCTGTTGCTAATCCGGTCTGTTTTGAAGTCCCATCCTCGTATGAAATCACGGTGAGCCGAAGAAAATTGATCGGCTCGGCGCAGGCGCGCAGGCAGGAAGCTGTGCTCCAGCATGGATCCCTGCCGCTCACGGGCGACCTGTCCCGCATCTGTCAGACGCTGGTCTTCGAAAATGAAGCGCTGCGCGAGCGTGCCTCGACCCGGTTATTGGAGCGCGCGACGACCGTCGAGTCCGCGCTGGGGCGCATCCTCGACTGGGAAACTGCGGCCCGGGCATTCGCCGAGGCGTTCGAAACGCAGCTGGGAATATGTCTTGAACGAGGGGATTTATCTGAGTCCGAAATCAGCAGAGCAGAAGAGCTGGTCCGGGAAAAGTACGGGCATCCTTCTTGGACGGAACGCATTTGACATAAAAGGACCTGCAGTAACGGACAGATGCATGTCCCTGCAGGCTTTCATTGCAACTTATCCCTGATCGCTGATAAAGATCGTATTGGGATAACCGAGCGCCGCAAAGAATTTGAAGAGGTAAGCTTCTGCATTCAGCTGCGCCTGTTCCAAAATCCCATCCTCGATGGCGGCTTTCAGGATTTCCTGTTCCGCGTTCTGTCGGACGAGCGTTTCGAGATTGACATCCGGTTTGGCAAGGATGCCCGTATCCCGGTCATAGACGTAGGACTTCTCATTATCCAGCGTGGCAATAAAGACCTCGGCAGGAGGCAGCCGTACCGTCAGGACACCGTTTTCGAACCGCATGTCTTCCGGTTGCAGTTTTTCCAGATCGATGCCGGCAATCACGGTACCGTGGCCCACGAACAGGATCTTATCGCCGAACAGGGTTTGGAAGGTACCACCGCCAGTCTCGCCTGTGATTACTTTTTCCACGCTATACTGAATTGTTTCGAGACGAGAGAGCGCCCGGACTTCATTAATATACGTGACCGGGTCCGGTATGATCGTAGGCGTCGGGTTCAAGAGATTCGAAACCTGGGTCTGAAGCGCCTGGTTGGCCTGGTTGACCTGCTGGAATGGCGCGGTGGCTGCCTGCGCCGATTCTCGTATTGTTTGCACAATAAAATAGGCGGCAACGATCACTACACCGATGATTAGAATCGAAAGCAAGCTGTTTTTCATGCAGGTATTATAATCTCAACAAAACATACGTGAACCATACGCGCTTCTTATTAACAATACTCATATCCACTGCGTTGCTCGGGACGAGCTGCAGTTTGCCGCAGGTGATCCTCGCCGAACCGACTGCCACCTCGACACAGACACCTACACCTGTAGAGAGCACACCGACAGAAACACCGCTCCCGGCATTTCCTAACGTAGAACTGGGTCTCGCTGAAAATCCGCTGATTCTGGCGCTGCCTCCCCTGGCAGATTCGCAGGGACAAATCGATGCTGCAAGAGAGATTGCCTCCCAATTTACCCAACGAACCGGGTACGTGGTTGTTACGATTGTCCCCGACTCGTACACTGCGCTCGTGGAGGCCCTGGAGCGAGGCAACGCGCACATTGCGCTCCTTGATCCCTATGCCTATGAGCTTGCCTATCAGCAGGGACTGGCGCGGGCCTTTTACGCGGTATTGCGAGACGGCGAAGGGAAGTACGGCGCCCAGTTTCTTGCCACGCGCAGAGGTGGATTCACTTCCTACTTCGACGCTGATCTCAACGAAAACGCGGAGGCGGATCCAGCTGTGGCTCTTGCCCAGTTCTATGACAAAAAACCCTGCTGGAGCGATGAGACCTCACCATCGGGATATGTGATCCCACTCGGCTATCTCCAGCTTCACCAGATTGTGACCAAACCGGCTGCCTTTGTGGCAGGACATCCCACGGTGATTCGCTCTTTGTATGCAGGCGGAATCTGCGATTTCGGCGCGACCTACATCGACGCGCGTAAGTTCCCTTCACTGGAGGATGCATTCCCCGACCTGGTCGAGCAAGTCATCGTGGTCTGGCAGATCCCGCCGATCATCCCCTATGATGTGCTGGCCTTTTCCACCAGCATGCCGGAAGACATGCGCAATCTATTCGCCAGCCTGGTCCCTGCCATCATGCAGACCGAGACGGGCAAAGCGGCCTTCCGGTCAGCCTACGAAATCGAAGAGCTGGCGGCGGTGAATGATGGCTACTATGCAGAGTTTCGTACGTATCTGCACGCATCCGGGGTCGATCTAGCCACGCTTGTCAAATAAAATGAAAGAGTAACGGTTTTTTTCTAATGAAAAGTCACTTGTCTAAATTCTTATTACATTGTATTATCCATTTAGACAGGGAAACAATTCCCATATCCAAATCTTTTTAAGAGGAGAAGATTATGAAGAAGTCAATGCATCTGTTCGTTGCTTTGATGGCAGTTCTCGTGCTGGTGGTCTCTGCCTGCGCGCCTGCGACCGAAGCGCCCACTGAGCCGCCGGCAACCCAGGCGCCAACCGAGGTGATGACCGAAGAGCCTACGGAAGCGCCAACCGAGGTGATGACCGAAGAACCCACCGAGGCCCCCACATCTGAGATCGGCACGCCTGAGCACCCGATCAAAGTGTTGTTCGTCCCCTCCGTGGACGCCAACCAGATCGTGACCGGTGGTGAAGTGATGGCGAATGCTCTCAACGAGGCAACCGGGCTGACCTTCGAGGTGGTTGTTCCAACATCTTACGCCGCCACAGTCGAAGAGATGTGCGCTTCCCCGGAAGACACCATGGCATTCATCCCCGGTCTGGGATATGCGATTGCCAGCCAGTTGTGCGGCGTTGATGTCGCCTTCAAGGCTGTTCGCTTTGGCTACCCGGTTTACTGGGCGGAATACATCGTTGCGCGCGATAGTGAATTCCAGACGCTGGAAGATCTCGAAGGCGCAACCTGGGGCTATGGCGACCAGGGCTCCACTTCTGGCTACATGGTTCCGGCTGTCGAGCTGGCTGAGGCCGGTATCACTCCGGGTGAGCAGGTCCAGACCGGTGGTCATAACCAGACCGTGACCGCGGTCTACAACGGTGAAGTCGATTTTGGCACCGTCTTCTACAGCGTGCCTCTCAATCCGGATGGCGATCCAATCTTTACCTATGAGCAGTACGAAAATGGCGAGATCACCGAACTTGCTCAGTATGAAGTCCCCGAAGAGTCTATTGAGAATTGCGCACCGAGTGATGACGGCGAGCAGCTCTTGTGCGACGGTTACCGTGTGCTCGACGCCCGAGCCAATGTCCGCACAGAAGCCCCGGATGTGATGCAGAGGGTTCGCATCCTGGCGATCTCCCAGGCGATCCCGAACGACACACTGTCCTTCGGTCCCGAATTCCCGGCTGATGTCCGCACCCAGATCGAAGAGGCTCTGCTTGCCTTTGCCGAGACCGATGCCTGGGATGAGTCCATTGGCAGCTCCGATTTCTACGGCTGGTCGGGTATTGCTCCCGCCACCGATGCGGAATACGATGTTGTCCGCGCCATGGTCGAAGCCACAGGCTATCAACTTCCTGAATAGGATTGCGTTTCGAGCAAGAACCTGGGGCAGGGTGTCATCCCTGCCCCAAACTGTAATTATCTCTTTTTTTGACAGGCTATTCGGGGTGTGATCTAAATCGGAATCAGGGAACCAGAACACATCGCACTTTTTTCAGGAAACCGGGTATGCTACAAATCAAAAACCTAACCAAGATTTATGAAGGCGGGGTAAAGGCACTGGACAATGTTAGCTTCGATGTCCCGGATGGCCAATTCCTGGCTGTGATCGGATTGAGCGGCTCGGGGAAGTCTACGTTGTTACGCTGCATTAATCGTTTAATCGAACCAACGGATGGACAAATTCTATGGAACGGCGTGGATATCACCAGAGCCTCCCCCGAAGAAATGCGGCGTATCCGTCGCAGGATTGGGATGGTCTTCCAGCATTTCAATCTGGTCCATCGCTCCAAAGTCATCACCAATGTGCTGGCTGGCAGGCTGGGGTACGTCAACCCGGCCTGGAGTCTCCTTAACCGCTTCCCCAAAGAGGATATGGAAAAAGCAATACAGCAGTTGGAACGTGTCGGAATTGCCGATAAAGCCAACCAGCGCGCGGATGAATTGAGCGGCGGTCAGCAGCAGCGCGTTGGAATCGCCCGCGCTCTTATGCAGGACCCGCAGATGATCCTCGCCGATGAACCGGTTGCCAGCCTCGACCCGGTCCTGGCACATAGCATCATGAAACACCTGGAAGATATCAACGAAAAGGATCAGGTCACTGTGCTATGTAGTCTGCACTTTCTTGACCTTGTCCATCGTTATGCCGACCGGGTGGTTGCACTGAATGAGGGAAAACTGGTCTTCGAGGGGTTGCCGAAAGAGATCGACGATCAGAAATTCAAAGATATTTACGGCCGCGACGCCGAACGGGTAGGGTAAGACTGCCATGAAAAACAATAACAGGCAAAAAGCATCTCCCTGGAAATCTCTGCGGCTGGGATTAGCCGTCCTGGCAGGCCTGCTTATTTTTGCTTATGGATTTCAGATCACGGAGGTTGATCTGGCAGACTTGCAGAGCGAAAGGCGGCAGGAAAGCCTGGTGCGCGTGATGAGGGCACTAGCCCGTCCTGAGATCTTCGAATATGAACAGGAAGTCGAAGTAATCAACGCGCCGGTATATGTGCCATGCCCCACAACAGGAGCCGAACCGGCTTCCGAAGCAGGGTCGGAAGGACCCTATATTGTCGTCAGCCCTGGCTGCGCAAGTCCCGGTGAAACGGTCCAGGTCGAGGGTTTTAACTTTGCGCCCAACACCAGTGGTCCCCTGCGCTTTGTCCCCGGCAGCGATCCCGCTAACACGGTTGCGATCGGGCGTGATACCGTCCAGACAGACGATACTGGCCATTTCCTGTACGAGATGACCCTGCCCGACCGTACCAGCGAGGAGGGTCAATTTATCCGCGCTACTCTGCGCAGGAATGTTGGCACGCCGCGCCTGACACAGACTGCGCGTGATACCTGGGAAAAGATCGTCGAGACGGTCTTCCTGGCTTTGCTGGCGACCGTGTTCGGTACCATTCTTGCCATTCCTCTCAGTTTTATTGCTGCCCGCAACCTGATGAAGCCTGTCAAGTCCCCACTCGGTAGCATTGCATTGTCGATTCTAGGCTGGCCAGCGGGTATTCTGCTCGGCTATCTGGTGGTCAGGTGGGTCGAGGGATTAAGCCTGCCCTTCACGGAAAACACGGCTGTCAATCTGATCGCCATTATCCTGGCTCCGATTGGAGCTGGGTATGGACTCCGCTGGGCATTGCCTCAGGAGGAGATCTCCAGACCGGCACCTGCTTTGCGTCTGGCGCGTCTGGGCATTCTGCTTCTGGTGATTCTGATCAGCTTTTTTGGTCTTTTCCAGCTTGCCAGCCTGGCAAAAAATCTCGGACTGATGGCTGAAGCCTCACTGGGGGCATTCAGCTTCTTAGGAAATTTCCTGTACCAGGTGGGAGACATCGTGAGCCTCGCCACCCCGGCGGTGGGAGGATTGGTAGCCGGGGGAGCGTTGAGCAGTTGGGCGGGACGCCTCGGTGAGCACAGCACTGAGCGATTGGCAGTCGGCTCCGTAAAACTGTTCAACATCATTTTTGCCACACTGGCGGGCGCCGTCCTCTTCGCCCTCATTGGACAGCTGATCGAATGGTTGTACCAGATCGGCCAGCCTCAATATACTCTCTGGGGACCCATGTTCATCGGGGGGCTGCTTGGTCTTGTTCTGGCGATCTTTACCCCCGCCAAGGCAAACCTGGCTATTGGGCTAGTGATCTATTACGTTACCCGCACCATCTTGAACGGGCTGCGCTCCATTGAAGCGCTTGTTATGGCGATCGTATTTGTCATTGCCGTTGGCATTGGTCCGTTTGCGGGCGTGATCGCGCTGGGCTTGCATACGATTGTCAGTCTCGCCAAGCTTTACTCAGAGCAGGTCGAAAGCATCATGGCTGGTCCGCTTGAGGCGATCCAGGCGACGGGCGCAAATCGGCTCCAGACGATCATCTATGCCGTTATCCCGCAGATCATCCCACCTTACATTTCCTATACCATGTATCGCTGGGACATTAATGTCCGTATGTCAACTATCATCGGTTTTGTGGGCGGGGGTGGAATCGGCTTCTTGCTGCAGCAGAACATCAATCTCTTGAACTACCGTGCTGCCAGCGCACAGATGCTTGCCATTGCCATAGTGGTTGCATCGATGGACTATATATCTTCGGTCATGCGGGAAAAGTATGTCTAGCAGAAGTGATGAAAAAGCCCCGTCGCTGACGGGGCTTTTTCATTGAATGCTCATGCGAGCAGGGATTACGGCAGGGAGTTGCTGATAGTACTGAACGTGTTGCCGATCTTGGGACCCAGCAAACGCATAACAGCAATCACGACGATCGCGACGAGCGCAAGGATGATCGCGTATTCGACGAGACCCTGACCTTTTTCTTTAGGAGCAAATAACATAGTAAATTCCTTTCTAATAGAATGGGTTACCTGAGAATAAGAACTCAGGATTGTTCACAGTATAGTCATTTTAGAAAAAAATTCAACCCCCCGATTAGGGGGAGCATTTACAAGATTGTTAATTTAATTACGGGTTACCCCACCGCGAACGCAGATGAGCGGCATGTTTCTACTTACAGTCTGTTTTTGGGAACTCGCATCGCAGAACAGCCAGACAAAAGAGACTTTCTCCTGAAAGAAAGTCTCTTTTGTTCAATCAAACTCTCACTTAGAACGAGTCATTGATTGAGCTAAAAACGTTGCCAACACTGGGGCCCATCACCCGCATAATAGCAATGACGACGATGGCTACGAACACGAGGATGATCGCGTATTCGACCAGGCCCTGGCCTTTTTCTTTGGGGGCGCATAACATGGATGAGTTCCTTTCTGAATAAAACTTCGAAAAAAAGTGGGAAAATCATGAGATTATTCTATCACTTTGGCTTTTCTAACAACCTTAAAAATTCCTTAAATCCAACCCGGAAGGAGGCATCCTTACGGAGTTGTTGACCATTTCCATGGAGTAAAATTCCTGACATGGTAAAACACATTTTACGCTGGCTCTGGCGATACTCCCTGCTTGCCGGCTTTCTCATTCTGCTCACTCTGTGTATTCCACGCCTGATCACAGGTATTTACGCCGTCAACCGTATACATGCAGTAGAGGACTCCCCCTCTCGGCGGGTCGCGATCGTGTTTGGCGCCGGACTCCGCTGGGATGGCACACCAACGGCCATTCTGCGCGACCGTGTGGAGACAGCTGCCGACCTTTACTTCAGCGGGAAAGTCGAAAAGCTCCTGATGAGCGGCGACAACCGCTTTGATAATTACAACGAACCGGAATCCATGCGCCAGTATGCTCTCTCCCTTGGCGTCCCCCCTGAAGCGATTGCCATGGACTACGCCGGACGCCGGACCTACGATACGTGTTACCGTGCGCGGGCCGTTTTTAAGGTGGAGAGCGCCCTGCTCGTATCACAGGGATTTCATTTGCCCCGAGCGTTGTTCCTCTGCAACACCCTGGGACTCGAATCAGACGCAGTGGAAACTAACCAGCGTCGTTACCGTAACCGTGCGCTCCTGATCTGGAATATTCGCGAACAGTTTGCCACCGTGGGAGCATTCCTGGATGTTTATGTGAGCAACCCGGTTCCCGTCCTGGGCGCTCCTGATCCCCTGTTTGTGGATTAACTCGCTTTACCCCGCACAAAATCTATCCTTTTTTATCCTAAAAGGCTTCTATATCTAGGGGCAGGGCTTACCCCCATGAGCCTCAGCTCACGCAGTTTTTTGTGGATAACTCGCGGATTTCTGTGGATAAGTGCCTCTCCTTGTGGACAAGTGCGGATATGTCTGACAAAGGGGACGAAAACGTACCCCCAGATATGGGTCTACCTTATGGACTCGTCCAAAATATAGATGGCAGATTAAACGGTGCTTTGCGTGGAAAAGCCTGTGGAGAAGTTCCTCCTATTCTTTCCACAGGGCTGGCGGGCCCCTTTCGTGTGAGAAGCACCACATGCGGACCGACGCACGGGTCATATTCCCACATATGGTGCAGAGCGGAAGTTGTCCACATTGTCCACACCCCCTACTACTATTACGACTCTCATATATTACTTAATCAATGTGGATGAAACATTGCTTGAAACTACGTCGTTAATCCTGTAAAATGATTAAAGGAATGCAAACTCTATAACTGGGAGGCTCAACATGGATGTAATCAAAGTTTCGGCAAACTCCCGAACTTCTGCAGTCGCCGGCGCGATCGCAGGCGTTATTCGTGAACACAAACGGGCGGAGGTACAGGCAATCGGGGCGGGAGCAGTTAACCAGGCGATCAAGGCCCTGGTGCTGGCGACAGGATATCTCAAAAACGATGGCATCACCATTGCCTGTGTGCCCGAGTTTGCCGATGTCGCCATCGATGACAAGGTGCGCACAGCTATCAAACTTGTCATCGAGCCGCGTACATAGTTTTGATAAGAATACAGACGGGTAGTTTATAATGCCGTAGGGACGCTTCGCAGTCCCTGCGGCATTTTTCTATGAGGAATACAAAACAGCTCTGGCGTGGTCTTTTTTTTATTTTGCTGATTGCAGCCCTGTGCGGCGGGTTGGCAGTGCCCGCTGCTACTCTTCCTGCGCGCGCGGCACCGCAACAGCAGGTGACACTGCAGGTCATTATTAATGAGGTTGCCTGGTCAGGAACTCAAGCTGATGGAAACGATGAATGGATTGAATTGTTTAATCCCAATAATGCTGACATAAACCTCACAGGGTGGACGCTACGAGCCGCGGATGGAACTCCAAACATCAATCTGTCTGGTGTTATTCCCGCAAACGGTTTTTACTTACTTGAAAGAACTGATAATAATGTTGTCAGCGATATTCTTGCGGACCAGACGTATACCGGTGCAATGAGCAATACGGTGGAAGTCTTTGAACTCCGCGATTCAACCAATACGATTGTAGATACAGCTAACCAGGGGGGGGCAGCGTGGTTTGCCGGAAACGCAACAGGGAACTACAGCATGGAGCGTATCAGTGTTATGGCTGATAATGCATCTGCGTGGGCAACAAACAATGGGGCAGTTCGAAATGGATTGGACGCTGCTTCAAATCCAATTAATGGAACTCCAAAGCAGCCGAACTCAGTTACTTTAGCACTAACTGCTACTGTAACAGCCACGGAAACGGGTACACCAACAAATACAGGAACACCCACAATTACAGGTACTGCAACTGATACAGGCACCCCCACAAACACTGCTACCGCTACATCGACCGCCACCAACACGCCTCCTTCTTCAGTCTCAGGCGTGGTCATTAGCGAATTTCGTACGAGAGGCCCACGCGGCGCAAATGATGAGTTCATCGAGCTCTATAATCCTACGACTGGTCCAATTGATATCAGTGGATGGAAAATCAATGCATCCAATGACGCTGGAAGCACAAGCACCCGCGCGACAATCCCGCCCTCGACACTGCTCAGGTCGGGTCAGTATTATTTGATTGCGAATAGTGCAACCAGCGATGGTTACAATAATCCAACCGTCCCCCCCAACCTTACCTATGGAACCGGCATCACCGATAGCGGAGGGATTGCCCTTCTCAGAGCCAATGACACAGTTGTGGATCAAGTAGGGATGAGTGCAGGGTCCGCCTATAAAGAAGGTACACCACTGTCCCCATTAACCACGAATACCGATCAAAGCTATGAGCGCAAGCCGGGAGGCGCAGGCAACAACTGCCAGGATACAAATAATAATGTGAATGATTTCTCGGGCATATCGCCAAGCGACCCCCAGAATTATTCCTCCCAATTAAGTCGCTGTGGAACACTTCTTACGATTCCGGTGCTTACAGTTACAACGATTACATCGGATGCTCCGGATCCATCCTTGGTCAATACAAATGTAACTGTCAGCGTCAGGGTCACAGGAGGATCGCCAGCGCCGTCTGGTATCGTGAATATCACGGGAGCAAACACAAACTGCTCGATCACTCTCAACGCATCTGGAACGGGAAGCTGCAACGTCCGGTTTACCTCAACCGGTACGAAAACGCTGACGGCAACCTATATTGGCGATCAGACACACCTTGCAAGTGTGGACACCGAGTCTCATCAAGTTTCAACCACCATCAGAACCCCTACTCCTACTCGTATACCCAGTCCAATTCCTCCGCCTCCACTTCTCGCCATTAACGAATTCGTGCCCCGCCCCGGTCGTGACTGGAACATGGATGGGGTGATCAATACCGATGATGAATACATCGAGATCCTGAATCATGGAGTGGTCGACGTCAACCTGAGCGGCTACAGCCTGGATGATGAAGTCAATATTGGTTCCGCGCCCTTCCGTCTGCCCGCAGAGAACCTTAGACCCGGCGAGCGCAGAGTCTTTTATGGCAGCGAGTCCGGCCTGCTCTTGAGCGACGGCGGCGATGGCGTGCGTCTGCTCAGACCGAATGGACAGCTGATGGATGCCTACAACTATTTCGTGGTGCGCTTCCCCGACCAGTCCTACTGTCGTCTTCCCGATAACGGCGGCGCCGACGACTGGAATCAGAACTGCTTCCCGACGCCAGGACTGCAAAATTCGTTGAGCGGCAACATCGTCAATCCCCCGACGATCGGTCAACCGGAAAATTTATGCCCAATTGCCGATACGCTGCCCGCCGACTTTGTCCTTGCCGAATGCCTTCCCTTTGGCAACAATATCTGGAACCCCGCCTACTGGGACCGCTTTGGCTGGTACGGGGAAAAGCACTTGCCTGTCAGTCCGGGCAAGTGGCCCGTCTTCGTGGATTAAAAACCTTTTCTTTCTTGCGGAGTGGTGAAGGAATACTTGCAAATGCCGCGCGCCGCGCGAACCGCTCCGCGCTTTTCATTCCCAGGCGGCCGAAGACGGTCGCGCAAGTGTTTGATCACTAATCTTCCGCAGCCCGCGCCACCTCTTCCGGCTCGAAGACCACCTCTTCCTTACCGGTCAGCTTATCCTCCACCTTCTCGGTGATCAGTCGCAGGTGACCCGGGTGGGAGACGAAGTCCAGATCGTCGGCAGGGACCGCCAGCACGGGGCAAAGCGTGAAGTTGTCAATCCAGCTCTCGTACAGGTTGTTCAAGCCGTACAGATAATCCGCCGAGATCGTCTGCTCATAGGAGCGGCCCCGGTTCGCGATCCGATCTAAGAGGGTGGGGACAGATGCACGTAAGTACACAACCAGGTCCGGCGGCGGGAGGAACTGCATGGTGCTCTCATAGAGCTCGCGATAAGTCTGGTAGTCGCGGTGCTCGATATGCCCCTGCAGATACAGGTTCTGGGCGAAGATCTCGGCGTCTTCGTAGACGCTGCGGTCCTGCACCACGGATGAGGGATGCTGAGCCAGGTTGTAGTGGGCGCGCAGGCGGTGTGCCAAGAAGAAGATCTGCGAATGAAACGACCAGGCATCCATATTCGCATAAAAGTCCGCCAGGTAGGGATTTTCGGTGACGGGCTCGAAGAATGGCTCCCAGCCCATGCGCACGCAGAGCATATCCACGAGCGTGGATTTCCCCACTCCAATATTCCCGGCCACTGCCACGAATTTCTTCATCTCTCCTCCATGAATTAATGGCACAAAATCACTTCGGGATCTCTCCGGCCAGCTCCTTGTCGATCACCTGCTTGAAAACGTCGAGGGGCTGGGCGCCCACGATGGCCAGCCCGTTGATGAAAAATGTAGGGGTCGAACGGATGCCGAGGTCAAGCGCAAAGTTCATATCCGCGGCAACGGACTCTTGATATTTGCGCTCACTGACGCAGGCGGCAAAGGTCTGCACGTTCAGTCCCAGGTCCTCGGCGTATTGCATGTAGACTTGATTTCCTAGCGCTTCACTGCTGAACAGCTTTTCGTGAAATTGCCAGTACGCATCCTGTTCCCCCGCGCACATGGCAGCCTCAGCCGCCGAGATCGCATCCGGGTGGATGGAATCCAGGGGCAGGTGGCGATAGACGAACCGGATCTGGCCGGGATATGCCGCCAGCAGCGGCTCATACACTTCCGCGTGCCAGCGACGGCAGAACGGACACTGGTAATCACTGAACTCGACCAGCGTGATCGGTGCGTCTGCAGGACCCAGGGCATAAGCATTCTCCGTTGGGATCTCGTAACGCCGGTACTGAGGCTGTTCGGTGACGGGCGCCTGCACTACCGGACCGGACGGCTGGCTGGCACCTGGACCAGATGCGGCCAGGGTGTTCCCGGAGGGTGATTCCATTCCCCAGACGGTGTAGCCGAGCAAGACTCCGGCGGCAAATGCCAGAAGGGTCAGGATCGCGTAGAAATGGCTACGCTTGAAGGTAACGGTATCTTCCGGAACAACGGGTACCGGTGGGTCTTCTTCCTCAGGGATGATTTCGGGTTCGATCACCGGCTCGAGAACCGGTTCGATGGATGGCTCAGTAGTCATTTTCTTTCGAGAGGGCATGAAGGGATTATACCGCCTGAGACCGGTGTTATGAAAAGCTTTGAAGGCTGTTCACCAACCTGTAATTCGATGCCTGAGCGCTCCGGCGCCTGCGACCTTTACAGGGAAGTAGCGTATATAGAAACGGGTGACAGTCACTTGCACGCCTACCGCGCGCTCCTTGAAGGTGACTGTCACCTCTCTGAAATCTGCTCTCTGGAGGAAAGAATGACAACTGATCTAAAACGCCAGACGCCTTGGTATCTTTGGCCCTTTGTCGCGATCTGGAAATTGCTGGCGGTCATTGTCGAAATGACAGGCCGTCTTGTTGCAATGATCGTCGGCATCGTGCTCATGATCGTCGGTTTGCTCGTCAGCCTGACGATCGTCGGCGCGATCATCGGCATTCCGCTGGCAATTATCGGACTATTGCTATTCCTTAGAGGGATTTTCTAAAAAATCGAACCGTCAGGAGCGCCGGGAGTGTGACGAGCTGGATTGACCCTGCGCGCACTTGGCGTCTTTCGCGGTTCCGTTCTAAGCGGCATCTATCTTGGGCTGGGCTCCTCGCCTTCGGAACCGCACCAGCACCCGGTCCCGGAACGAGGCGAGAGCTTTGCGTACCTGCGGCAGGCGCATGATTAGCAGGAGGATCACGATGACTGCGTAGACCAGCGGCCGGCCGATCTCTCCCTGCAGGCGGAAGAAATCACCTTTCTTGCCCCAGGCATAGTGCAGGACTACAAGCGGCGCGATCAGATAGATCATCTGGTGCAGGCGTTTCCAGTTCTTGCCGAGGCGCTTTTTCCATATATCGAAGGAAGTAAAGGCGAGCGGGATTAGCATCAGGAACGAGATTACCCCCACAACAATATAGGGCTTCTCGAGGATGGTCTGAATGATCAGGCTCCACGCCAGACCGTAGTCCAGATCGACAAAGATGATCACGTGGAGGGTCGCGTACAGGAATGCATACAGGCCCAGCGCCCGGCGGCGCTTGAGCAACTCGCGCCAACCGAACAGGCTGTTGAGCGGTGTGCAAGCCATGGACAGGACCAGCAGCGTAATGGCATGGCGTCCTGTGCGCTGTTCCATTGCCTGGATGGGATTAGCCGTCAGGTTGTCGGTGAAGAAATCGAACACCAAAAGCACGAGCGCAGACCATCCATAAATATGGATCGCGATCTGCAGCGGGGTGTAGCGTTGGAAGAGTTTTTTCATAATCATTCCATGCCATTGCAGGGAGCAAACCGCTACGCGGTAAGCTTCCCTAAAGAGGGAACGTCCATGTGCCAGGCCTATTTATTGATGATGAGATTGCCTCAGTTGCCTGACGGGCTTTCTCGCAATGACACTTCTTAATAATTCGCAATCAAATCCATGCCTTGATACAAATGCGCGACCTCTTGGCCGTAGCCATTAAACATCAACGTCGCACGGCGCTCGATCTCACCGATGCGGCGCTCGGTCGCCTGCGACCAGCGCGTACGAGTAGGATTGGGGTTCACATTCGAATAGAAACCATACTGTTTTCGGTTCATCGCCTTCCAGAAGGTACCCGGTTGCTGGGGAACCAGCTCGATCTTGACAATCGCCTTGATCGATTTGAAGCCATATTTCCACGGCACAACCAGACGCAGTGGAGCTCCGTTCTGGTTGGGTAATGGCTCGCCATATAGGCCGGTTGCCAGGATAGTCAAATTATGCATGGACTCATCGAGCCGCAAACCTTCGCTGTACGGCCAGGGATAGAGATGGCTGCCCTGATGCGGGAATTGCTCCTGATCCAGAAGAGTCTCGAAGCGCACAAACTTCGCGTCGGAGGTTGGCTCGACTTCCTTCAAAAGACTGGCGAGCGGAAACCCTACCCACGGGATGACCATACTCCAGCCTTCCACGCAGCGCAAGCGGTAGATCCGTTCCTCCTGTGGGAATCTCTTGATCAGATCCTCAATCGCGTAGGTTCGTGGTTTGTTGACCAAGCCCAAAACTTCGACACTCCAAGGGTGGCTCCGAAAATCCTTGGAAAGCCGGTTGACTACTTCTTTGTTTTCGCTAAATTCGTAGTAGTTGTTGTAATGGGTAATGTCTTGTAGGGAGTTGGCGGGATCGCCCATCTCATCGGTTTTAGGTGGAAAAGTGAGGCCGTTTGGTGCGCAGGCTGCCAGCAGCACGGACCCGGTCAGGATGCCGGCTGCCTTGAGGAACTCGCGCCGGGAAAGGTAGAGCGAGTGCGGCGTGATCTCCGATGATCTCACAGGGATAGATTTGTATTTGTGAGTCATCGTTTCCGCATTCTCATTAATAATTTTCGAAGAGATCCATATCCTCGTACAAATCCGCCACTTGCTCGGCATAGCCATTGAACATCAGCGTCGGGCGGCGTCCCATCTCGCCGATGCGCCGCTCGGTCGCCTGTGACCAGCGGGGATGAGAGCGCTCCGGATTCACATTGGAGTAGAAGCCATACTCATTAGGACCGATTGAATTCCACAGCGTTGACGGCTGCTCGGCGACCAGCTCGATCTTGACAATGGATTTGATCGATTTGAAGCCATATTTCCACGGCACCACTAGCCGGATCGGCGCACCGTTCGGGTTGGGCATGGGCTGTCCGTATAGGCCGGTCGCCAGGATCGTCAGGTCGTTCATGGCTTCATCCAGCCGTAAGCCTTCCTCATAGGGCCAGGGATAGAGCAGGCGGCTGCCCTGCCCGCGCATTTCCTCGGGACGATAGACCGTCTCGAAGCGCACAAACTTCGCGTCTGAGGTCGGCTCGACTTCCTTCAAAAGACTGGCCAGCGGGAACCCCGTCCACGGGATGACCATGCTCCAGGCTTCCACGCAGCGCAGGCGGTAAATGCGCTCCTCCTGAGGAAATCGGCTCAACAGGTCTTCGACGCCGTAGGTTTTCGGGTTATTGACCAGACCATATACTTCCACTGTCCATGGCGCGGTGGTGAACTCCTGGGAGAGAGGGTTCACTGCTTCCTTGCTCATGCTGAACTCATAAAAATTGTTGTAATTGGTGATGTCCTCGAAGGAGTTGGTGGGATCGCCCAGCTCGTCGGTCTTTGCCGGGAATTCGGGCATCTCCTCCGCTGGGGAATTGGTCGCGCCCGGCGCGCAGGCTGTTAGCAACGCGCCTGCTCCGACGACGCCTGCGGTCTTCAGAAAATCACGCCGTGAAAGATAGAGCGAGTACGGCGTGATTTCCGATGACTTAATGGGAACGGATTTGTACTTGTTGTCCATAATTACCTCTACTTTATCTGCAGGCGGGTATCGATCCGCCTCAGTCATTCGTCATTGCTCTCTATTCAAGAGATCAGTCGGGCATCGGTGTTGATGCGCTCATTCTAAGAAAACTTCCTTACGAAAAGATTACGTTAACATGAAAAGACCTTTAAGGTTCTTAACGAGAACCATCTGGAATTCGATCAACACACACTACGGGACTCGAAAAGTGAACTTTGTGCCTTTTCCTGGCTCACTTGTGACATGAATATCTCCTCCATGGGCGCGGACGATGCCGCGTGCGATCGCCAGCCCCAGCCCTGCGCCGGCCCCGCGATGGCGTGAGCGCGCCGCATCCCCGCGGTAAAACCGCTCGAAGATATGGGGAATGTCTTCCGCGCGGATCCCCTCACCGGTATCACTAACGGTCACATTTACGCCAGACCGTGCCCGCCCCGCCTTGACCCGGATCTCGCCACCGCGCGGTGTGTGACGCAGCGCGTTGCTGATGAGGTTATTGAGCACGCGCCCAATCGCCTGCGTATCCATCGAGACCGGATCGACATCTGGATCCACTTCGCCCTCGAGACGAACTTCATGTTGTCTGGCCAGCTGGGAGAAGCTCTCCAGCGTATCAGAGATCAGGTCGCTGAGCGAAGCCTGGGCGAGGTGAAGCGGGAACCCGCCCGCGTCAAGCTGCGACATCTGAAAGAGGTCGTCGATCAGCGCCGAGAGCGACATCACGTCGCGCTGCGCTGTTGCGAGATAACGTTTGACCATCTCCGGCTCGTCCACGACCCCGTCCGCCAGCGCTTCGAGAATGGCGCGCATTGAGGTCAGCGGGGTCTGCAGGTCGTGGCTGACCCAGGCGATCAGGTCGCGTCGCAGACTTTCGAGTTCGCGCTGTCTCCGGTCGGCAGCCTGTAGCTGCTCAGCCATCATATTGAAGGCAGTGGACAGGGCTGCGACCTCGTCGCGTCCGCTCACCGGGACGCGCGTCTGCAGGTCTCCGCGCGCGAGCTGTTCCGCGGCGCCCTTTAGCAAATTAACCCGCTCAGTTACCGTGCTGGAGAGGAAGTAGCCAAGGATGGTTGCGATCCCACCCGCGAAGACCAGCAGGACCGTTGCCAGGAGGAGATCGTGCTCACTGGCAAACATCAGCTCCGCCGAGAACCAGACATTGAAAAACGTCAGGATGCTCGCAAGCACATACCCGCCCAGCAGTGTCCAGCGCAGGGTAGGAGAGAGATTGACCCAACCAAAGCGATAAGCGACATAACCTACCAGTGCCGAAACAAGCGCCGTGATCCCCAGAAATAAAGCCATCAAGCCCAGCTCGTTGGACGGCGGGGACATCAGGAGCTTGAAGAACACCAGCGAGATGGCGACAATCACAAGCACGCCCAATAGCAGCCGGGCAAGGATGGGAATGCGGGAGAAAGATAAATTCATAAGAATGTGATTACGGCTCGAATTTATAACCTACACCCCAGACGGTCAACAATCGCGTCGGATGCGATGGATCGTTTTCGACCTTCTCGCGCAGCCGCCGAATATGCACGGTCACCGTGCCGGGATCGATATACAGTGCGCCGCCCCAGACGCGTTCGAGCAGTTGCTCGCGCGTGAATACCTGGCGCGGGTGTTGGGCCAGCAAATAGAGCATATCGAACTCCTTGGCGGTCAACTCGACGGGGCTGTCGCTGACGGTCACCACACGGCTGCGCGGATTGATGGTGAGATCGTTAAAGGAGAGCAGGTGCCCCTGTTCATCGTCTGGCTGTTCCCGTTTCAGTCGGCGGAGTACCGCCCTGACGCGGCTCACCAGTTCCTGCGGGCTGAAGGGCTTGACAACGTAATCGTCGGCGCCCAGCTCGAGACCGGTGATGCGGTCGATCTCCTCTCGGCGCGCGGTCACCATGATAATGGGTACATTGGAACGGTCCCGCAGCCAGCGAGTGAGCGAGAGCCCATCCACTTCGGGAAGCATGAGATCGAGGATCACAAGTTCGGGAATCTGCTTTTCGAACAGACTCATCGCCTGTCTGCCATTGGTTGCGATCTGCACGCTATAGCCAGCGCGCTTGAGGTACAGGCTAACGACCTCGGCAATGCTGGCTTCATCCTCCACAATCAGGATCAAATGCTCACTCATCTTGATGATGATACTCGACTGGGAAACGAATCAGTACGGCTGTTCAGAATTTCGTAAGAATTGACGTTCCCGCCCGGGTCTGGTCTCTGATGGCTCGTGCGTCGTTACTCTTCTAGCGGCTGTTCCGACAGCTTGAGCTGGTCATAGGAAAGGATGTGATCGCGGCCCGCCTCTTTCGCAGCATACATCGCCTGGTCGGCTGCGCGCAGCACGGATTGGCGGGTCCGCCCATTGGCTGGAAAGCAGGCAATCCCCATGGAAATGGTCACCGACAGTTTGTAATAGCCATAAGGGATACAAAGTGAATTCAGCACGTTGCGAAGGCCGCCGGCCCGCTCGTAGGCGGTCTCCATATTGATGTTGGGCATGACTACCACAAACTCCTCGCCTCCATAACGGCAGGCAAAATCGCCGCGGCGGCTTTCGTGTGAGAGCGCCTCCGCCAGCGCTTTCAGGACGTGATCACCCGCTTCATGTCCGTGCGTGTCGTTGATCCGCTTGAAATGATCGAGATCGATCATGATCAGGCAGAGTGAATATTCCTCGCGTGCTGCCCGCGCGAGCTCCCGATCCAGCGTCTCTTCAAGGTAACGCCGGTTGAAAAGATTGGTCAGCGGGTCGCGGATGGCTTGCTCACGCAGCTTGCTCTGCAGCATCCCGATCTCTATCAACTGCGATTGCAGGCGGTCGTTGACATAACGCAGCCGCTTTTCGACCTGTTTGCGCTCAGTAATATCACGGAATACCAGCAGACGGCCGTTCAAATGATGGTTCTGGTCGTACAAAGGAGTCAAGCGTACATCGACATAACGGGTGGGATCTTTGGGAAGCCTCATTTCCACGTGAGTTTCGGTGAGTCCCCATAGTAGATCTGCTTCCTCCGCCCAGCCAGAAAAAAGCTCGGACGCATCCCTCCCCATGTAAAAGGCGATCTCCTTCTCCAGGAAGCCCTCCATGGCTGGATTAATATCTACGATACGGTTTTGTGTATCGACCACCAGGATCCCATCGCTCATGTTATCAATGACATAGCTGCGCGCAACAGGGATGAGATCGAGGAAGCGCACCCGCAGGATGGCAAGCACAAAAATAATGCCCGAGACCCCAAAGGTAATCGGGGCCAGATCCAGACCATCCCAGGCTTCGAATTTGTATTCACTGTAGATGCTGCTCACCCAGGGGATCAGTGAGCCGAGTAAGGCCAGGCGATACTGGTGCCGGTACATGGGTCCCGAACGCAGCGCGCTTCGCGCCAGCACGATCAGTGCGGCACCGATAACGGCATATGAGTACAGGAGGTTGACAAAGTACCAGGGTCCCCGAATGAGCTCCACGGATACAGAGTCATTCTGTACCAGCGTTGTCATGGAGACATAGTAGAACTGGTGATATGTGTTGGTCCAGACAATTAACAAAGAGAGCAAGGGCTGAATGGACAGTAACAGTAACGATCGCCGGGTGAGCCAGGTCGTGTTGCGGGTAAACTCTAGAACGAATACTAGGAAAAGGGTGGGAAGCGCTGCCACACCCAGGTACATCAGGTTGAAGCAGAGGAGCTCCCATTGCTCTGAAATGTCCATCCAACGCGTCGAATACAACCCGGACCAGATCATCATGGAAACCAGAAGCAAGCTTAAGCTCCAGGAGCCGGCCCGTGAGCGCTTCCATGCGATGATCATGGCAACGAATGAGATCAGCGCAGAAAGGAGCGACAGGATTGCGTAAGGATGTAGAGAGACATGCATCTCGTATTGGAATCCCAAGCGGGGACACTTCCATCAAAGAAGAAACAATTTGGATGCCGCCTGAGCCGCATCCAAATTGTCAACGTACGGGAATGAGAGTCCCCTCTAATTGTAGTCCTTCAGACAAGTATTGACTTTGCAAGCGGTTTACAACTTCCAGTCCTACTCCTGGGCGTATCCCCTGGAAAACGCCCCTGCGCTGCAAGGAGCCCGGACTCTCCTAGGGCATAAGATGGGTTCTTTTACTCTTTGCCAAAGGACTGGAGCGCAGCATCCGTGCTCTCGTACATGGGGATATTCTGTAGAAATCCCGTTATGCCGAGTACATTATAGATCTGCGGGGGCGCATTGCACAATTTGAGATGCGCCACTCTGGAGGGATCATCCCGCGGTGTAAAGATCTGATACACCTTCTGCAGCGCCCGCATGCCGGCGCTGGTCAGCGTGTCGAGGTCGCTCATATCGATCAGCAGATAACGCGCGCCGCCATCGTAGGTGGTACGGGCAGCCTCGAGCAGTTGATCCTCACTTTGTGCGTCCAGCCAGCCGCGCAACCGGAAAACGGTGACGGGCACGTCGGCTTGCGCTTGTTCGGTTGAGATTCTCAAATCGCTGTCCATGCTCTGCTCCTCAATCCAACAGGTGTTTTCTAATTAATGGATGATAACACGTTCCCATTGTGAGGGAGGCTCCCGCTACCCAGGCGTTATATATTCGGCGCTTACGTAACCGCGCTGGTTAGTGCCGGCACTCACGTGCAGCCACTGGTTGGGCTTGCCGATCTTGGCTTTGGCTTTCTGGACAGGTTCCACAACCGTCAGGCGTGTGCCGGCTTTGAGGATCGTGACCAGCGCGCCGCCTTTGGAGGGCGTCTTGCGGAGTCTCAAACCGCTTGTACCTACTGCGCTGGAGATGAACACCGAAAATCTTTCCTCTTTCTTCTCTTCCTTTGGCGGTTCTTCTGCCGTGGATGGCGCCGATGGTGTCGCCGGCACCGGGAGAGGCTCAGGAGTAGAGACAGGCGGTTCGCTCATGGGGACGGGTGCTGGCACCGGCACTGGAGCGGGAGCAACCTCCGGCACATTGTCCAGGTACCATCCGGCGGCGAACCCTTCCTGTCCCTGGGGCGTACGCACGCGCACCCACTGGTTGACCGCGCCGACCCTCGAGGCACCATCCGCTTCGAGGAGAGTAAGCTGCGTCCCAGCAGCCACGACCTCGACCACGTTTGCCATGCTCGAGGTATCAATGGTCGAGCGAATGTTCAAGCCCCACGTGACCGAATCCTTAACGCGCGCATAGACGTTGCTCATCGGAACGGGAGCGGTTTCAGGCTGGGTCGGCGATGTCCCGTAGGCCTCATACAGGATTACGTGCGAGATAGCGCGCCTGAGGCTTCTGCCCTGCGCGTAGCGTTTCATTAGCAGGTCCGGTTTGTTGATATTGGGCTGGTAGGGCCAGGGGTCGAGCATCAGGTAATCGTCGCCCTGCCTCTCATACAGCACTACCCAGTGCGTCTGGATGCCCTCCGCGGGCGAGCTATCCACCTGAACGAGGGCAGGCTGCCCGGCTGCCAGGGACGCATCGATCTGCTCGAGCGGCGCGTCACTAGTTGTACAGGGAATATAAGCTTTAAGGCTCACCTTCGGGTAGATCTGGCTGACCGCGCTCCAACGGATGGCGGCGCTGACAAAACCACTCACATTCTTCAGCTTTTGATTAAGCGTCTTCGGCGTTTCAGGATATCCGTGCCCGCTCAGAAGCATGGCGACACTGGTCAGGGCACAGCCCAGATAGCCGATCGTATCGCCGGGATCGCCAAAGCCAAGCAGGTCATTCTTCCAATATGGGTCCTGCTGCGAAAGGTAGTTCAATTTAAAAGGCATGTAAGGCTCCTTCGCTGGTTGGTCCTCTGTGGATTCTTTGAAAATTGGACCGGACGTGTACTCATTCGTCAGCAGGCAGGGGCGTCAAATCGTTTTCGAGGGAACGAGGTTGAAGCGCAGTTCGACGCCCGACCACCCAGGTGAGGGGGAACATGACCAGATACACCCAGCCCGCCAGACTGGTTACGCCGGCCAGGGCTAGCACGATAGATACCATGCCGCCGCCAGATTTTCGTTCAGATCCGTAGATGAGGTACAGTTGAGGCAACTGCGCATCCTGGATCATCGGGACTCCGGCACTACCGGATGTGGTCGCCGATGTGCCCATTCCGAGTCCTGCATTGCGCGAAACCTCACTGCTGCGCCAACGGAATTCGGGACCGGTTTTCTGGCGGGATTGGCTTAGCAATTTACGAATCATGGTTACCCTGTGATCGACGCGCGATCCATAACCATATTGAATCCGGGCAGCTCAGTAGCTGGATGCCAATGGTATTGCACCGTTGCGAGAGTTAAATCTACGGTCACATCGTCCAGTGTTCCGCCTTCACATCCAGCTCATCAGACCAGCGGTAATGTAGCTGTACAATTTCATCCACGATCTCTGCAGGCAGGGGTTCGATATTCTGCGCGGCAGATAAAAATTCCTGCAAATTCTCCAGCCGGCTCGTCGCGCCCACCGTCGCACGGACCTGCGGAAAGCTGTGGGCAAATCGAACGCAGAATTCGGTCCAGTTCTCGATCCCCGAGCGTTCGAAGATTGGCGTGACTTCAGCGGCCCGCTCCTGCAGGTATGGTTTCCAGGCATAGCCGGCCACATCCCGCAGGCGATGGATATTCCCACCGCCCACAGAGCGCATGGCGACGAGCGGCTCCTGCCGCTCCACAAGTACGTCCCATAGCTCATTCGAAGCAAATCGCTGCAGCGGGTTTAGATACAGAATATACCCGTCGACGATCCCCTCCGGATAGCCGCCGCGCATTCCCTTGAGCGCCACATCCGATGTCCAGGGGAAGACTTCGAGCACGAATCGCCGCACCAACCCCTCCCCTTTCAGATGTTCGAACTCCTTATAACACTTGCCACCGCTGGCATACTCGTCCGCCAGCGGTCCACTCAGGCAGAGCTGGCCCAGTTCGAGCGCCTTCACCTGGAGTGTGTCCAAATGTTGATGGACGACCTGGCGTATTTCATCCATGCTGTTCCAGCCGAGCTTGACGATCAGCTTTGGTTCTTGGGTCCGGTCCTGATCGAACGCGGCCCGCAGGACCTCGAGTGCATTGCCGTAATGATGGCTGGTGTGGAACCAGTCTGTTCCCTGCATGGCGGCGCGCGCTACGCGGACCCGTTCCTCGAATGGAATCTTGTCATCACCGAGACGCGTGGTCCCGTAAATGTACGGCGAGAGGTCAGTGAGCAGATCCGATTTGCTTGCGATGTGTCTTTGTGTCATAGTTTTCCTTCCAATACGAACATGAATGTCATGATGAGGGTTCCCCAGCCCGGATTGATTATAAATCGCTGAGTGGCAGTTGTGTAACCGGGAGTCAAGGTACAATAAAAACCGCCAGGGCCCTGGTGCAAAATTTTTCTTTATGAAACCGATCTCGGATTATGCCACGTATGATGACGAAAGACTGATCAGCCTCATTGCGCAGTCGCAGGAGGCGGCTCTGGCTCAATTGTATGATCGGTACAACCGGCTGGTCTTCAGTCTTGCCCTCGCTATTGTGAATGACCGGGCGACTGCCGAGGAGATCACCCTGGACGTGTTCATGCGTGTCTGGCAGAAAGCCGGCACCTACCGTGCCGAACAGGCAAAGGTGAGCACCTGGCTGACGCACATTGCCCGTCACCATGCGATCGATATTCTGCGACGCCGCTCGATCCGCGTCGATCAGTATGCGGTGCATTGGGAAGAGGTCACCTTTGAGGCGCAATCTGGCGAGCAGGATCCCCAGGAGGTCGCCGAAGCTTCCCTGCGCCGCCAGCGCGTCCATGCTGCCCTGGCGCAGCTGCCTCCCGACCAGCGCCAGGCACTGCTGCTGGCATATTTTAGCGGACTCAGCCATAGCCAGATTGCGGAAGTGCTTAAGCAGCCCCTCGGCACAATCAAGACCCGGCTGCGCCTCGCTGTGCAGAAGCTGCGCGCCTACCTGAGCGGCGACGATCCCAGCAGGAATGCATCCGTTGCGTCCGAATCTGCGTACAATAGTAGTGAAGAGGAATGAAAAGGTCTTTGGATGTTCGAACGGTCTGATCAAACGCACGTGCAGGAACGATTGCCCGCCTATGCCATCGGCAGCTTAGAGCCCGATGAACTTCGGCGCGTCGAAGAGCATCTGAAAAGCTGTCTGCTCTGCCGAAATGAGGCGAGCGCTTTCCGAGAAGCTACGGGTCAACTGATCTATGCAATCCCGCCTGTCGATCCTCCTGCAGACCTAAAGGTGAGGCTGATGAAGCGCATCCACGACTCGCAGCAGCAAAGCCAGGTAGCCCCGCCGATGGCCAGGCGTCCACTGCTGGAACGCCTGCTGCCAGCCTGGGGCCTGGCAAGCCTGTTCCTGATCGTGGCTCTGGCGGGGTTCAGCTTCTCTTTATGGCAGCGAATGGACCGCTTAGAGTTCAGCACCTCCCCGGGGGGGATGCGGGCAGTCCCTCTCAGTTCTCCAGATGCCGCTTCGGCCGCAACCGGCTTTGTGCTGATCAGCGCCGATGGCGAGAATGGGGCGCTGGTTGTGGACGGTTTGCCGCCACTTGGCGAGGATCAGGAATACCAGCTCTGGCTCGTCAAAAATGGCGAGCGGACCAGCGGAGCCGTGTTCTCCACAGACGAAAACCACTATGGTGGCACACGGATTCGCGCGCCCCTGTCGCTTCTGGAATATTCGGCAGTGGGCATCACAGTGGAGCCGGCCGGTGGCAGCTCGCATCCCACCGGTCAGCAGGTCCTGGCGGGTCCGCTGATGAATCCATAGGGTCAAAATTTCGCAGCTGGGGAAATCCAAATGCTGCGGACGTGCGTACATATCATCAGGTGTTCTGCCACCCTCCTGTCGAGTGTGGCTCCGTTTCTCCTGTCTGGCGGTTGCCAGCTCTGACCGCCCACCGAGCTCACCATCCTCATTTTGCTACACTTCAGCTTCAATTTCAGCCACTCCGATGAACCTGCTGCTCCTCTGTTAACCGCCAGTATAGGTTATTTCCATATCGGAAAGGAGTAAATGAAATGGTAAGAAAAGGAATTTGGGCAAGAATGGGGGTGTTCGTCGTGGTTCTCTCTCTGCTGGTAAGCTTCGCTCCCACCCGCATCGCCGTTGCACAGGAACCCGCCCCCGAGCAACCGGAGATGCTACATCCCCGGCTGGATGTGCGGCCGGTAATCACAGGCTTGACCACTCCCACAACCATGGCGTTCGTGGGGCTGGACGAGTTCTTCGTGCTGGAGAAGAACACTGGCAGGGTTCTGTACGTTGTGGATGGCGCTATTCAGAGCACTGCGCTTGACCTGGCAGTGAACTTCGCCTCCGAGCGCGGCCTGCTGGGCATCGTTCTGGATCCGGATTTTCATACCAATCATTTTGTCTATCTATACTGGAGCTGTATCGCGCCGCCTCCACCTGCCGACAATCCCTTCTTCCCCACGCAAACGGAGTGCGCGGAAACCCCCGAGACTGGCGCGGACACTGATGACATTCTGGCAACCCCGCTGCTTGGGAATCGCGTGGACCGCTTCGTCTGGGATGGCGCAACCCTCACCTTTGATCTCAACCTGGTCATGCTGCGCTCCTTCCAGCACGATGCGGCACCTGAGCCGCCCGGTCAGGGCGATGAGGAACAGCCTCCACGCGGTAATCATGATGGCGGTGTAATGGTGTTCGGCCCCGATGGCAAGCTCTATATCTTTATCGGTGATGTCGGCCGGCGTGGACAAATGCAGAATCTGCCCTGTGGCCCAACGAATGTCTATGACTGCCCCGGAGAAGACGAGATGGTTCCGGATGATCAGTTCGGTGGACCCGAGCCGGACGATGCCCATCTAACCGGTGTGACCCTGCGACTTAACCCGGATGGCACCATCCCGGAAGACAACCCGTTCTTTGCAGCGGGAGCCGCGATCGGCGGTGAAGTCGGTGAAAACATTCAGATGGTCTTCTCCTACGGTCATCGCAATGGCTTTGGCATGGCAGTCGATCCGGTCACGGGGAACGTCTGGATGCAGGAAAACGGCGACGACACCTTCAGTGAGATCAACCGGCTTGTGCCCGGCATGAATGGCGGCTGGATTCAAATCATGGGTCCGGCGGAGCGCGTCCCGCAGTATAAGGAAATCGAGACAACCTTCGGTCAGATGGCGCTGCAGCAGTTGCGCTGGCCGCCCACCAACCTTGCGGATACACCCGAAGAAGCCCTGGAAAGATTGTTCATGCTTCCCGGCGCTACATACCAGGATCCCGAGTTCAGCTGGAAGTATGAGGTCGCTCCTGGCGGCATCGGCTTCCTGAACAGCCGCGCGTTAGGTCGGAGGTTCCAGGGCGATCTGTTCGTCGGTGCCGCAATTCCTGCGCTGGAAGGCGGCTATCTGTTCCGCTTCAATCTCACGGACGACCGGGAAGGGATTGAGCCCTACAGCCGCGCCGTCCGCGATCTGGTGGCTGACAATCGTGATAAGCATGAGATCACGGAAAGCGGGCGTCTGCTCATCGGACGGAATTTCGGCTCTGGCACCGATATCGAAATGGGACCCAATGGGAACCTGTACGTCGTATCTCTAACTCACGGAGCGGTTTTCGAAATCTTTAGAGTTGGGGCTGATGATGACGATCGGGAATTCACAACCGAGCTGACGGGCGCAGCAGAGGTTCCCGGTCCGGGCGACCCGGATGGAAGCGGCATGGCGAATATCACGGTCAACCAGTTCAAGCGCCAGGTCTGCTTTGCGCTGATGGTCTCTGATATTGGACCGGCGACGGCGGCTCATATTCATGTAGGGGCCCCAGACGTTGCAGGACCTGTGGTGGTGCCACTCAATCCACCGCCCACGGATGGTACCTCCAGCGGCTGCGCGAACAACGTCGATGTCCGATTGATCAGAAACATCATCCGAAACCCCGGTGGATATTATGTGAACGTTCACAATGAGGAATTTCCGGCCGGTGCGATACGAGGCCAACTCGGGGAAGTGGAATAAGAGATCATGAAAGGGAAGCCCGCGGATTTCCCGCGGGCTTCCTCCATGAAGACGGTGTTTTCTAGCCAGCAGTTATTAAGGCAAGATTAGACGAGGTTACAACAGGTTGAAAAATCGCTCCAGAAGTTGTATTGTCTTAAGAGATCTCAAGCAACGGGCTCGCGGGAAGGAGGTGATGTGTATCGCGCTGGTGCAACCTGAATGACCCCGGAAATGTATTTGTTACTGCCCACTGTTATTTAATCGCAAAGGAGTACAAGAATGAAAAAAACGTATGTCACTTTGATCGTCGTGCTGGTCATGCTCTTCACGACCAGTGTCGCATATGCGAGTGCGGAGGCGTCTCGCAATTTCATCGCAACGCTGAGCGGAGCTGCCGAACGTCCGGTTCCGAGGGATACCAATGCCCGGGGCGTTACCCACTTTAAGTTGAGCAAGGATGGAACAGAGCTCAGTTACAAATTGAACGTGGCAAATATTGAGAATGTCTTTGCCGCACATATCCACTGTGGGTCGGAGGAAAGCGCCGGACCGGTTGGTGTCACACTCTATATGGGCACTCCGGGTAGCGGGAGCTTCAACGGGGTCCTGGCAGAGGGGACCATCACCGCACCCGATGCCGGGAATGCCTGCGGCTGGACAGACCTGGACGATGTTGTGGCTGCCATGCTGAGTGGGGACACCTATGTCAACGTCCACACCAATGACGGTGTAGCGCCGCCGAATACAGGCCCCGGTGATTTCCCCGGCGGCGAAATCCGTGGTCAGATCCGATAGACGTTCAAGCACTAAATTCCAATAGAACAAAAAAGTCCAGCGCAACCAGGCTGGACTTTTACTTAGATGCACTTGCGTGTTAGTGTTCGTGCTCGATCGCCTCTCCAACCGGGATATTGATGATCAGATCTTTGTGATCTCGGAACTGTAAAACGACCTCAATTTTATCTCCCTCGTGCAGTTCTTGTTTGAGACCCACGAGCATCACGTGATACCCGTCCGGTGTGAATACAAATTCTCTGTTCGCGTCCACAGGTATCACATTGATCACCTCGGTACCGTTCTGAAGCTGCACGACTTCTGCCGCATTGGAAGATGCGCCCGTCAGGTGATCTGTTTCTGAGTCATGATTGCGTATCGCTAAATAGACTGCGCGATCTTCACCTGGCGCCCCCGCACCCATCTTGGCTTGGCGAATTTCGATTCCGCTCCCCACACTTTCTGCACTACAGGCAACCAGAAGAATTGCCGCAAAAATGAGAGTGAAAAAGTGTTTGCTCATACCGGTAATTAAGGCAATATCGAGATTGCGTTTGCAGAGTATATCATTCCCAATCCCCTCTCCGAGAGAGTTCTTCCATTTTGTGGCGGTCAATCAGCCTGCCATGGCTGATGACATGCCGAGGCGCATCGTGTTCGCGAAGCGCTTCCAGAACATCTGGCGCGGATAACACAACCAGGTTTGCCGGCGCGCCGACCTCCAGAGCATGATTCCGCAGGTTCAACGCGCGCGCGGCGTTGGCTGTGATCATGTCGTAAAGCGTTTCGATCTCGCGGTTTGTGGTCATCCACAGCAGGTGCGCGGCGAGGAATGCCACCTCCAGCATGTTGTTGCGCCCGAAGGGGTAGTAGCCATCTGAGATATCGTCTTGCCCGAGGCATACTACCACGCCTTCTTCCAGTAGCTCCTTCACCCGCGCGTGTAGCGGACCTGTGTGCGGGTCGCTCACAACCGCCATTTGCGCCCGCTTCAGGAGTGCGGCAACCTTCTGAAAGTAAGGCTGCGGATAGAGCTCCATCGCTCGGGCATGGTGCGCCAGCGCGCGTCCCTGCCACCCGCGCCGGATCGCCTCGACCGCCATGCCTTCGAGCGAGCGCAGCCCGGCGTCCCCGGCATCGTCCACCAGCATGGAGACATCTTTGTCGAATTCCTGCGCCAGGTCGAAAATCTCGCGGATATGCGCTTGGATATCTGTCTCGGTATATTCGATCCACGGGATGCCCCCGGCGACGTCCGCGCCCATCTCCATGGCTTGATGCATCAGCTTGCTCGCGCCGGGCTCTCGCCTCAAGCCATCCTGTGCGAACGCGCAGACCTGTACCTCGACGATTCCCCGGAATTCCTCGCGCGCCCGGATCAGCGCCTTCATCGCTTCCAGACGGGCCTTGCTGTCGACGTCCGCAAAGGCGCGGATATGTGTGTTGCCGTAAAGGGCAGCCTGAGCAAGCGCGCGGCGCACGTTTTTGATAATCCAGTCCTCAGCATACTTCTCCTTAACTCGCGCAGCCAGCTCGATCGTGGTCATTGCCTTGCCCATACCCTCAGCGTGATAGCCGGTTAGCGCCTCGTCGTCCATCATCTGGCGCGTGTAGACCTTGCAGAGATGCAGATGCGGATTAACAAACGATTCTGTAACCAGGTTCTCCTCAGCCTCGATCATCAAATCTGCATCGCCTTCCAGTCGCTCTTCGAGCGTGGCGATGACCCCGTCTGCAATCCCAAGGTCGAAGGGCTTTTGCCGATTGCGTAAACGTGCGTGCTTGATCAGGATGTCAAAGTGTCGGGGCATGTAACTCTCCTGGAGGACTATTCTGGTATGGTCGAAACAAGAAGCGCGCTCCAGGAGCGGCGGATGCAACGCCTGGAGAACAGATATCACGCACCGATTTCTACCGTGAAGCCGCCGGGCGCCTTCACATAAAAGCCATACGAATGACCGGTATCTTCCGGCGCGGGCACATCGAACCCATCGTGTCTCAATTGCCGGTTGAGCTCGTCCACGGTTTCCCTGTCTTCGATGAAGAAACCGATGTGAAAGGTTTCCGGATATGTACTCTGGGTTGTCTCGCTTGCCTTCATGAGGGTCAGCACGAATCCCCAGCCATCGCCTTCATCGGTCAGGAAGCCCATGCCTTTGTTGCCTCCCATCTTTCGCATGCCGAAGTATTTGACCAGGAATTTGCCTGCCTCCTCTACATTGGTGACGGTGAGATTGATATGATTTAATTTCATCAAAGGTGCCTCCAGTTATGTAAATCGTGGGCGCGTGGCTCCCCATCGCGCGCTTAACTTTATTATAGAAGACTGGTGGCTATGTGGAGGGTTTAACAATTGAGATGCGAGACCGGATTCTAGCCGAACAGCCATTCGTTCAGCATCCGCCCGGGTCCAAAGGCGACTGAGCCCGCGATTAATATCCCGCCGATAAATAACCAGATCATGCTGAAGCGATGTGCTCTGATGTTTCCGCGTCGCGCCGCGACATATGCGAAGGGAACGCTGACCAGCGCTAGAAAGCTGAAGGCGTGAATAATCCCAAAGTGGCCAAGAAAGCGTGTTCCCACCCGGGCAGGCATGGCGAGTGTAATGAACGCCGTTGCCAGCATCAAGATCATGTAGAGTTTTCCGAGCAGTTTATGCCTTGCGGAGCCTTTACGGCCGAGGAGCTGGAATACGCCAATGACAAAGGCAGGCAGGATCGTTGCCAGGTGTAGATAGGCTAGTTGAGTGTATGTCACCGCAGGTCTCCTTCCGCCTTAAATAGAAGAAGCCGCGCCTTGAAGACACGGCTCATCCTATTTCTGGTCTCTACCCCGGGTCTATCCTTCTCATTCCAGCTTGCCCGTAAGGGAAGTCATCTTGAGCTCGCCGATTGCCTTCGTGATCTGGATGTCGCGTGGGCACGCCATCGTGCAGTTATAGATCGTATGGCAGCGCGCCAGTCCATTCGTCTCGCTGATGATGTGCATCCGCTCCGACGCGGCCTCATCGCGGCTGTCATAAATGAAGCGATGGGCAGCCACCAGGGCTGCGGGACCGAGGTAGTCATCGCTGCCCCAGTAGGAGGGACAGGAAGTGGTGCATGCCGCACACAGAATACACTTGGTCGTGTCGTCGAAGCGAGCGCGCTGCTCGGGAGTCTGGAGCCGCTCCCGCCCATCTGCAGGCAGCGGGCTGTCGTTGATGAAATAGGGAAGCACCTTCTTATAGTTCTCGAAGAAGGGTTCCATGTCCACGATCAGGTCCTTCTGGACCTTGAGTCCCAGCAGGGGCTCCACCGTGATCTTATCGCCTACGTCCCGCACAAGCGCTTTACAAGCCAGCATATTCTTACCGTTGATTCGCATGGCATCCGAGCCGCACACGCCATGTGCGCACGAGCGCCGGAATGACAATGAGCCATCCTGGTGGCCCTTAATTAACTCCAGCAAATCCAGAATGCGATCCGTTTCCTGTGCTTCCACTGTATACGTTTCGTAATGACCGCGCTTGTCATTCTCAGGATTGTAACGAAAAATTTTGACTGTGACTTCCATTTCACCTCTAATACACTCTCGCCTTTGGCTGGAACTTCGTGATTACGACCGGCTTATAAGTGATATCCAGCCGCCCATTCTTCTTAGCAATCAGGGAATGACGCAGCCAGTGCTCATCGTCGCGCTGTGGGTAATCCTCGCGCGCGTGCCCGCCGCGTGATTCCGTCCTGTTCAGCGCGCTGACCGTCACCGCCTCCGCCACGTCGAGCATGTTGCCCAGCTCCCAGGCGTTCAGCAGCTCGGTATTGAATATCTTGCCTGTATCGCTGACCTTGACATGCTTGTAGCGGTCCTTCAATTCCATCAGCTTATCCAGGGCATTCTCCATTCCACTGCCCGTGCGATAAATGCCGACATCCGTAAACATCACGTTCTTCATTTCGTTCGAGATATCGAAAGCGTTCTCTCTCCCTGAGCCGTTGCGCAACGTCTCAAACTGGGATCTGGCTCCAGATTCTGCATCGCGAGAAAGTGCTGCGAAGTCCGCGCCTCTGGCAAATTCCGCAGCCTTGAGACCGGCGTGCTTGCCGAACACCACCAGGTCCAGCAGGGAGTTCGTTCCCAGGCGATTTGCGCCGTGAACCGATACACAAGCGCATTCGCCTGCCGCAAACAATCCGGGGAACGTTGTGCCGTTTTCATCGACCACCACTTCGCCGAACTTGTTGGTGGGGATACCCCCCATCGTGTAATGGGCGGTCGGCTGTGTCGGCATCATCTGGGTTACCGGGTCCACGCCCAGGTACACGCGGCAGAAATCCACAATATCCGGGATCTTTTTCAGTACGGTCTCGCCGGTGATGGTGTACGGAGAGCCATCGGGGTTCGTGCGTCCGTCTTCCGCCGCAAACCGGTTCACGGTCTCAGGGCGAATATCCAGATACACGTAGTTCTTTCCTTCGACGCCGCGCCCTTCTTTGATTTCCATGTAAATAGCACGGCTCACCACGTCCCGTGAGGCAAGGTCTTTCACACTGGGCGCATACTTCGGCATGAAGCGCTCGCCCTTGCCATTGATAAGCACTGCCCCCTCGCCGCGCGCGCCCTCTGTGATGAGAATACCCAGCTTGTAAATGCCGGTAGGATGAAACTGGAAGAACTCCATATCCTCGAGTGGAATCCCGTGCCGGAAGAGGACCGCGGCGCCGTCGCCTGTGTAGGCATAGGCGTTGGATGTCACTTCGAAGATTCGGCCATGTCCGCCTGTAGCCAGGATGACCGCCTTCGCATGAAAGGTATGTATCTCGCCGGTAGCCAGGGCAACGGCAACCACACCTGTGGCCCGTCCATCCGACATGATGAAATCGAGCACCTGATATTCATCGAAGAACGTTACCTTATTCTTGAGGCATTGCTGGTACAGGGTCTGTAAAATCATGTGTCCTGTACGGTCTGCGGCATGGGCTGCCCGGCGGACAGGTTTTCCCGTCTCGTTATTGGTATGTCCGCCAAACGGACGCTGCGAGATCTTGCCCTCAGGCGTCCGGTCGAAGGGGAGCCCCATATGCTCGAGCTCAAGCACAGCATCGATGGCTTCATTACACATGAACTCGATCGCGTCCTGGTCGCCGAGATAGTCGGAGCCCTTGACGGTATCATACATGTGCCATTCCGGACGGTCTTCCTCGTAATTTCCGAGCGCCGCGCTGATGCCGCCCTGCGCCGCGCCCGTGTGGGAGCGGGTTGGATAGAGTTTGCTGATCACAGCCGTCCTGGCGCCGCGCGAGGCGTATAGACCCGCCATCAGCCCTGCGCCCCCCGCCCCGACGACCACGACGTCAAATTGATGAACATTTGCCATGAAACGTGACTCCTAGGAAATCCAGATTACATAGATCGCGATTAAGCTTGCGATGATTGCATAGGCAATAATGAAATTGCGCGACCAGCGCCGGGCGCGCGGGCTATCGAAATAATCATCCAGGATTTCCAGCACACCGTGAACGCCGTGCCCGCAGACAACCAGCACGAACGCGGTGACCATTAACTTGGCAAGGATGGTCATCCAGACCTGTTCCAGTGGATTCGCCGCCAGGTTCGGGAAGAACGCCCAGTACAGGATATCGCCGAAGTTCGCGCCGGTCCGCGCGCTGATGCTCAATGCTCCCATAAGGCCCGCCAGGATCAACCCGTACATAGCGATCACGGTGAAGCGTGTGAAGCCCCACATGAACATTTCGAAATTCAGACCGCGCTTGGAAATGGGAAGTGTTCGTGTTGCCATGCTTAAGCTCCAAACGCGCTGCGCAGAACGGCGAAGACGGCGAACCCGGCTAGCAGAACATAGGCCATCCATTCAACGTGGATCACCCGCTGGTAATGGGGAATCAAGCCCGGGAACAGATCGAGAATGGTGATCCGCAGGCCGTTGATGGCATGAAACAATCCCAGAACCAGCAGGATAATCTGTACGAACCAGTTGCCGAACAACGTGCTGGCGGTGCCCCATCCCAGCAATGCCAGAATATACAACGTGAAGAAAATGAAGAGGGCGCTGCCGCCGATACGATGCAGAATGAAGGACCAGTATGGCCACCCGCCCCGGTAGCTCAGCCCATCTGCGAGGCTGATGTTTCTCCTTGAATTCATCGGAACCTCCGCGTGAAGATCGTTGGAACGATAGTATTTTACCCTCTCACGAAATGAAATGCCACTTTATAAGGAAAACCGCGTCCTTTTGGGACGCGGCTCACGGGTCACTGACAAAACTTACGGGTTAACCGTTCTCGGCGGTGGGGCAAACTCTTCAATGGATTTCACCGTGTCGATTAGAGGACTTAGCCTCGCGACCGATGACTCTCTCTTGCCAAAGCCGATGCTGTCCAGGACGAGGGTGCGTTTGAGAAGCTGGATTCCCAGTGCGGGATCCACTCCCTTGGGGCAGGCCTGTGAGCAGGCTCCCGCCAGGTGGCACTGATACGGACCGTGGAAGGCGTCGATCGCTTCGAGCCTCTCCTGCAAGCCGCAATCGCGGTTATCAACCGTGTAGCGATATGCCTGGGCTAATGCCTGCGGTCCAAGGAAGAGTGGGTCTGTGGCGACGGTCGGGCAAGCCGCCAGGCACAACCCGCACTTGATGCAATAGGTGAACTGGCTGAAGGCTTCCCGCTCTTCAGGGGTCTGCAGGAATTCGCCGCTTGGCTCATCCATTTCCTGTGAATTGGAATGAATAATAAAAGGCTTGATCGCCGCATGTTTCTCGATGAGAGGCTCCAGGTCCGGGACCAGGTCCTTGACATTCGGGTAATTGGGCAGCGGCGCAACCGTCACCACATCTGTTTCCAGATGCAAAACCTGCGTCTGGCAGGCGAGCTGCGGCAGCCCGTTGATGAACATTCCGCACGAACCGCAGACTCCCATACGGCAGGAAGAACGCCAGGCGAGGGTTGGGGCTTGCCGGGCCTTGATCTCATGCAAGGCTTCCAGAACGGTCATCCCTTCGGTCACTTGAAGTAGATACTCTTCCCAGAAAGGAGCCGCATCGCTATCGGGGTCAAAGCGTCGGACGCGAAAGGTAATTTCTCGAGGTGATGTGTTCCCGGTCGTCATGCTCAGCCTCCCATCCTGTAACTGAACGTCCACCAGGTCACATAGGCGCCTAACGCAAAGACCAGGAACCCCACGATCAGGACGCCGATATCCACAGCTTTTGCGAGCGCCGGAGTCAGAGGCAGCTCACGCAGGATTCCCCGCAGCCCGTAAAACCCGTGATACAAACCAGCCAAAAGCAATAAGATATAGAGCACAAACTGCGCCATATCACGCCCGCGTGCAATCATGACTTCAAAGCTGCGTGCCTCTTCCACACTCATCCCGTAAAAGATGGGCGCGTAATGCATTAGAGCGAAGTGCATGCCCAGCAGCACGAGAATCACGGGAATCGCCAGCAAATGCAGTGACCATAAACGGGTTTCGCGCATGGTTTCTCTCCTATCCCTTTATTCGAGGATAAAACTTGAGGCCCCAAGGATCATGATCAGACCGGCTAACGCCATCACGATATAAGTCAGCGGGCGATGTTTCAGCACCGATGTGGAATATGGATAGACCGGATCTTTCGGCTTCCCCAGGAAAAAACCCAGCTCTGTGAACAACAGCCGGACGCCATTCATGGCATGGAAGACCGCCGCAGCAAAGAGCAGATATTCCATGACCTTGAAAGGCGGTGAAGCAAAGAGCGCCATGAGACCTGCCCAGGCTTCTTCACCGCGCATCCGGTTTGCAGTTTCGACAATATGCAGGACCATATAACCCAGCAAGCCGATCCCCGAAAGACGATGCCCCAGATAGAGATAACGCTCGAAGGTATAGCGGCCTGCATACATCCAGCCCTTCAAGCCAAGCCGGTTCGGATAGGCTTTTGTCGCATCTTGTTTCATCTAGTATTTCCTCTCTACGGGCTGCCAGATCGAGATGTCGACTGGAGCATAATCCAGCCGGGGCCCCTCGGGTGAGTAGCAGGCAAGCGTATGCTTGAGCCAGTGTTCATCGTCGCGCGCCTGGTAATCGCGGCGGGCGTGTCCCCCGCGCGACTCCGTGCGCATGAGAGCGCCAAGAGTCGCCACCTCGGCCACGTCGATCATAAAACCTGTTTCGATGGCGCGCTCCAGATCGGTGTTGTAACGCAGGCTTTTGTCCTTCAGGGAGATATGCTTGTAGCGCTCTTTCAAATCTCGAATCTTGTCCAGTCCAGCCTGGATTCCGTCGCCTGTGCGGAAGACCCCCATATGGGCGTCCAGCGCTCGTCGAAGGTCTTTGCGGATCTGGTAATGATCTTCGCCGCCTGTTGACTGGAAGAGCGTCTCGATCCTGGAATGTTCTTTCTGCGCAGCTTCAAGGGACGTTTCAGCGGCGGATGCGGTCGCGGCATAGCGCGCCGCTTCAGCGCCTGCCACCCGTCCCCAGACAAGACACTCCGCCGTGGAATTCGCTCCGAGTCTGTTCGCGCCGTGCAGCGAAACGCAGGCAACTTCCCCTGCTGCCCAGATGTTTTCCACCGGGGTGCGGCCCTGGATGTCCGTATGCACCCCGCCCATGGTGTAATGCGCTACCGGGCGAATTGGGATGGGTTTTTCTACAGGATCCAGCCCGATGTGCTTGATGGTCACTTCGCGGATGAGCGGCAGCCGATCTAGAATTCGCTCTCTCCCGAGATGGCGCAGATCCAGATGGACGTAATCGAGGCCTTCGGGCCCGGGAAATCCGCGGCCCGCCTCGATCTCTGTCATCTCCGAGCGTGAGACCATATCGCGTGGCGCCAGTTCCATTTTAGATGGCGCGTACTTGCTCATGAAGCGCTCGCCCTGTGTATTGAGCAGCGTTCCGCCCTCGCCGCGGCAGGCTTCCGTCATCAATATTCCGCTGGGGATCAAGCCGGTAGGATGGAATTGGATGAATTCCATATCCTTGATTGGCAGCCCGGCGCGGTACGCCATCGCCAGACCATCGCCGGTAACTGTTTCGGAATAGGTGGTAAAGCCAAAGATTTGGCCCGCGCCGCCCGTCGCGAGGATCAACGCCTTGCCGCGGATCAATACGAACCGCCCTCGCAGCATATCGATCATGGTCAAGCCAGCGAAGCGCTCATTCTCGATGAGGATCGAGGTCACAAACCCTTCATCGTAGCGCTTGAGTTGTTTCGTGTATTTCATCAGCGTGTCGTACAGCGTCTGCATCTCGAGCAGACCGGTTTTATCGGCGGCGAACACAGCCCGTGGGTAGGTATGTCCGCCGAACGGTCGCTGCGCGATATGCCCATCCTCATGCCGGGACCAGGGGATGCCCCAGTGGTCCAGGTGCAGGATTTCCTTGGGCATCTCATGGACAAAGAAATCCACTGCGTTCTGATCCGCCAGAAAATCCGAGCCTTTGACCGTGTCCCAGGCGTGGAGCTCGTAGCTATCACCCAGATCCTGCCGCATCACCGCGGCCGTTCCGCCTTCTGCCGCTACTGAGTGTGCTCGCATCAATTGAAGTTTGGAGACCAGGGCGATATCCAACTCCCCCTTGCTTTGCCGGGAGGCTTCCAGCGCCGCCCGCAACCCTGCCAGGCCCGTGCCCAGAATGATGAGATCGTGACTGTAGACTTCCATGAAAGCGCCATCTCCCAGAAAAAAGATGAAAAATCACCGATTTAGAGCTCATTGTAGGATTTTTATCCCATTTCAGTTAGTGATGATTGTCATCGAATGTACGGATGGATAGCCGTGCTTCTCCAGGGAGTCGCACTATCTCAAGAACAGGTACAATATGCCATCAAAAGAAACGGTAGGAGGCGAGGATGAAAACAGCAAGTGGGCTGGAATACATCGAAGTGGAAGAAGGTACGGGCGCGCAGGCAGAGGCTGGCAAAACAGTCAGTGTGCATTACACCGGGAAGTTTCAGGATGGCAGGGTATTCGATAGCTCCCTCTCGCGCGGCGAGCCGATCACCTTCCGATTGGGCGCCGGGCGCGTGATCAAAGGCTGGGATGAGGGTATCGCCCTGATGAAAGTTGGCGGCAAGGCGCAGCTTGTTATCCCACCGGAGCTGGCCTACGGCGAGCGCGGGGCGGGCGGTGTGATCCCTCCCAATGCGACTCTGGTCTTCGAAGTGGAGCTGGTCTCGGTCGGCTAAACTGGGCGGGAATTCGAACTTGATTCGTTCAAGGATCGGACATGTTGCGCAGGAATGACTCTCTCCCTCTCTTTACCTGTTACTTCGCGCTGGTAGTCGGCATCGCCTTCACAGCGGCCGGCATCGCCGGCTTTTTGCCTTTCTTTACGCCCCACGCCCCGCCGGATGCGCCGGATCTTATCGTGAAGGCCAGTTATGGCTTATTGCTCGGGTTATTTCCGGTAAATCTCCTTCACAACGTTTTTCATTTTGGGTGGGGCGTAACAGGACTCCTGGCATCCCGGACTTATTCCTCTGCTCTGAAATTTGCACGTTATTTTGGCGTGACTCTGGCAGTGTTGACGCTCATGGGTCTTCTGCCACCTTTCAGGACCGGATTTGGATTGATGCCCCTTTACGGACATGATATCTGGTTGCACGGACTCGAGGCAGTGATTAGCATTTACCTGGGTTTCTTCGCAGCTCAAAGAGAGCAGGTACGGGTAGAGAAGGCCACCTGACATGTTCGATCGGTTGGACGCGAACCCTGCGGTTCCCTCGTTTCTGCGGCTGGTCATTGCCGTGGAGTGCTCAGTCGTCTTTGTGGCGGGCGTCTTATTGTTTTTTCTGCCAGGGCTTGCTTCGGACTTATGGGCATGGAATATCCCTCCGTTTAACTCGCGCTTCGTTGGAGCTATCTACCTGGCTGCATATATCCCCCTGATCATCTTCTGGTTCGTCCCGCGCTGGTCGCCCGGGCGCTTAACACTGTGGATGATTCTAACCTTTACAACGCTGGTCATGCTCACCATGTTCATCCATCGAGATGGGTTTGAATGGGATCGTCTCGCGACCTTCATCTTCTGGCCCCTGTATATCTTCCTTCCAATCAATTCGGCAATATTCTTACTGAGATCCAGCGATGTCGCTCCAGCAAAAAGATTCAGCGGACCGGCAGCATTGCGCATTACATTATTGGTCTTTGGTTTCCTGGGTGTAGCGTATGGAGTGGGGCTGCTCCTTGCGCCCGAAGCACTCACAATCTTCTGGCCCTGGCAGGTGGATGCCTTTCATGGTCGCATGTATTCGGCTGCGTTCATTACTCCGGCAGTGGCTGCATGGGTGCTCAGTTCAACGGGTGGTCGCCCGGCAGAATATTTGAGTCTGGGTCTGAACCTGATCGCAGGAGGATTTCTTCCCGTTCTTGGAACCCTGTGGACCAATGTGCAGGTACCAGCAGCAAGACAGATCGATTTTCGCTCCGCGGGAACCTGGATATTTCTTGTTTTCTTCTTGCTAACTGCTATCTTAGGGCTTATATTGACTGCCCGAGCTGTACGATGGTCGAACAGGACAAGTGTTATACCCTCTTAAGGAGCCTTATCGGGTTTAAACAAAGAGTCGGGACATTTCTGCCCCGACTCTTTTGCATTAGCCTGATTTCGACTACTCCATGTGTTTGATGATTGCGTCGGCGAACTCAGAACATTTCACCTCGGTGGGATTATCCATCAGGCGGGCGAAATCGTACGTCACCGTCCGGGCGTTGATCGCCCCCTCCATGCCCTTGACGATCAGGTCCGCGGCTTCGGTCCAGCCCATATACCGTAGCATCATCTCGCCGGAGAGGATGACCGAGCCGGGATTAACCTTGTCGAGGTCGGCGTACTTGGGTGCGGTGCCGTGGGTCGCTTCGAAGATGGCGTGACCTGTTGCGTAGTTGATGTTAGCGCCCGGGGCGATACCGATGCCACCCACCTGCGCGGCAAGCGCGTCGGAGAGATAATCGCCGTTCAGATTCATCGTGGCAATCACATCATAATCCTTCGGGCGGATGAGGACAAATTGCAGGGTTACATCCGCAATGGAGTCCTTCAATAGCAACTTGGTTTTCCATTTACCGTCACCGTGTGTCTCCCACAATTTCAGCGCCTCTTCCACTTCGGCTTTGATCTCGGCTTGCTGGGCAGGCGACATCATGTCGAAGCCGGGGTCGATCATCCGGGCGTTTTCCTCCACAGAAAGGTCCGGGTTCTTCTCCTTATTTCCCAGAATCCAGCTCTCGCGCTCGGTCACTACATCGTCCCGGAACTCGCGCTTGCCGAGAGCATAGCCCCAGTCCTTGAAAGCGCCCTCGGTGAACTTCATGATATTGCCTTTATGGACGAAGTTCACGCTCTTACGATTGTTTGCAAGTGACCACTGGATCGCGGCGCGCGCCAGGCGCTCAGTCCCCTCTATGGAAACAGGCTTGAGCCCAATGCCGGCGGTATCGGGAAAGCGGATCTTGGCGTATTCTTTGGGGAAGGCTTCCTGGAAGACTTCTTTGAATTTCTTGCTCTCTTCCGTGCCATACTGAAATTCAATTCCTGTGTAGATGTCCTCCGTATTCTCGCGGAAAATCACCATGTCGACATATTCGGGGTGTTTGACCGGAGATGGAACACCGCTGTAATAGCGCACGGGGCGCTGGCAGACGTACAGGTCTAACAGCTTGCGGAGAGCCACGTTCAGGGAGCGGATGCCGCCTCCGATCGGGGTTGTGAGCGGTCCCTTGATCCCCACCAGAAACTCTTTGAAGGCTTCGGTCGTTTCGTCGGGCAACCAGCTCTGAAAGAGCTTATACGATTTCTCACCGGCATACACTTCCATCCAGTGGATCTTGCGCCTGCCGCCGTAGGCTTTTTCCACTGCAGCTTCGAAGACCCGTACCGAAGCGCGCCAGATGTCCCGGCCGGTGCCATCGCCTTCGACAAAAGGAATGATTGGATTATCAGGAACCTGAAGCCTCCCTTCCCGGATCGAGATTTTCGCCCCGTCTGCGGGCACTTTCACGTTTGCGTATGCCATCGTGTCACTCCTCGCGAAAATGATGCGCGGGATTATAACATCCGCAACGGAACCGATTTAGTGACGAAGATCACCAGACTCTGCTCCTGGCACGTCCTCTTGACACCTCCTCAAATCGGCGTAAAATATCGCCCGATGCACTGGCACCCCCGGCACAAACCATTGTTCGCTCCCTATCTCATCGAAGTGTTTCCTCTATTTTCCAAACGTTAAGAGTCGCTCCCGGCGGCTCTTTTTTGTGCCTGCTCATCTGGAACTTCATATCTGACTATGATTAGACTCCCCGGCTTAATCGATCCCCACGTCCATGTCCGCGAGCCTGGTCAGACCTACAAGGAAGACTGGGATACCGCCACCCAGGCAGCCCTGGCAGGCGGCGTAACCACCATCCTGGCGATGCCGAATACAAAGCCGCCCGTATTCGATGCTCCGACCTTTGAGCTGGCACTCTCTGCAGCAAGACAAAAAGCGCGCTGCGATTACGCCCAGTATGTAGGCGCGGGACCCGAAAACGTGGAGATGGCTGCGTTACTTGCCGAAAAGGCGGCAGGCTTGAAAATGTACCTGGATTCAACGTTTGGTGAGCTGCGCCTCGACGATATGACTTTATGGATACCGCATTTTGAAACATATCCAAAAGATTATCCCATCGTTGTACACAGTGAAAGCCGCACGATGGCAGCCGCCATTCTCTTCGCCGCCATTCACGATCGACCTGTCCATGTCGCACATATTTCCCTGAAAGAAGAAATCGTATTGCTCAAGGCTGCAAAGGAACGCGGTATCCAGGTAACCTGCGAGGTCTGCCCTCATCACCTGTTTCTGTCTCAGGATGATATTCCCGCCATCGGCAACGGTCAGCCGGGACGAGGCGAAGTCCGTCCACGCCTGGCGAGCGGGGAAGATGTGCAAGCGCTCTGGCAAAACATGGACATCATCGACTGCTTCGCTACCGACCACGCGCCGCATACTTTGCAGGAGAAAGATTCTGAAAACCCTCCGCCCGGATTCCCTGGCTTGGAAACCCTACTCCCCCTGCTGCTCACCGCAGTGGACGAAGGACGACTGACCATGGACGATATCATCCAGAAATCGATCGTCAACCCCAAAAAAATCTTCCACCTGCCCGAGCAGCCTGAAACATGGATCGAAGTGGATGAAAATGCTCGATACGAGGTCAAAGCTTCCGAGCAATTCACTCGCTGCGGCTGGACTCCCTTTGAAGGCTGGAAGGTAAGAGGCAGAGTGAGAAAGGTTGTCCTGCGCGGGAAAACTGCCTTTGAGAATGGCAGGATACTTGTCGAAAAAGGCTACGGGCAAAATGTCCGTAAACCATAGCGATTCATGAAGATCGAAACGGAGCGATTACTTCTGCGCGAGTTCGTCAGGGATGATTGGCGGCGGGTCCTGGAATATCAGTCCGATCCGCTGTATTTACGCTACAACGAGTGGGCGTATAGAACCCCGGAGAGTGTTCAGGAGTTCGTCGGCTGGTTCATCAATCAGCAACGCCAGCAGCCTCGCATCAAGGTGCAGTTTGCGATTGTTTTGAAGGGAAACAACCTGTTGATCGGAAATTGCGGAGTCCGCATGGACAAAGCAGGCGCGGTGGAGGCCGATATCGGCTACGAACTGGATCCCCGGTATTGGAATCACGGGTTTGCCACGGAAGCTGCGCACGCGGTTGTCGATTTCGGGTTCAGCCATCTCCACGTACGCAGGATCTGGGCAGATTGTATCGCCGATAACACAGGTTCCGCGCATGTCCTGGAAAAGCTGGGGATGAAGCTCGAGGGTCGCTTGCGACAAAACCAGTACTACAAAGACAGGTGGTGGGATACCTTGCTTTATGGCATTCTGGCTGACGAATGGACGAAGCACAAGCAAAACCATCCTGTGCAATGGAAACTAATAGAGGCGTAGTGTTATGGAAAACTTCACCGATGTGAAACTTGAGATCTTCGTTCCCGAGGAATATGCGTTCAGGATTCGCGATGAACTGGCGAAAATCGGCGTCGGGCGGTTGGGCGATTACGATCACTGCGTCGCCATGGTGCCGGTGCGCGGCTTTTTCCGCCCCCTGCCCGGGTCGAACCCTTTTAAGGGTGAGCAGGAACAGATCAGCGAAGTGGCGGAGTACAAAGTAGAAGTCAATTGCAAACGCGAGCTAGTGAACGAAGCGATCCGGGTGATACGCAGCGTCCATCCCTATGAGGAGCCGCTGGTCAACATCGTCCCGCTTGCAAACCATCTCTTCGATCTAAAAAGCATGTCGGGGCAATGAGACTCAATCTCGGCTTTATCGTGCAGGCGCTGCTGGCAGCCCTGTTTTTCGGCGCGAGCGCTCCACTTTCCAAACTATTGCTAATCGATGTGCCGCCCGTGCTCATGGCTGCGTTGCTCTACCTTGGAAGCGGCACGGGTATTTCGCTCGTCAAGCTTTACCAGAGGCTAACCCGCATTCAAAGGGAAGCCGGGATTAGAGCGCCAGACGTGAAATGGCTGGCAGGGGCGATCCTTACCGGGGGTATCCTCGCACCGATTATCTTGATGATCAGCCTGCAAAATACGCGGGCTTCTACAGCTTCTTTATTGCTAAATTTCGAAGGCGTGGGCACAACTCTGATAGCGTTGTTCTTCTTTCGCGAATCGATCAGCCGCCGCGCGCTTGCCGCGATCTTTGTCATCACGCTGGCTAGCATATTTCTCTCTACGAATTTCACCGGCGGATTCGGTTTTTCGCCCGGCGCTTTAGGCGTCATCCTCGCCTGCCTGCTCTGGGGACTGGATAACAACTTTACCCGCAATATCTCCGCCAAGGACCCGTTGACCATTGTTGCCTGGAAAGGGCTTGTGGCGGGGACCTTCTCGCTGCTGCTCGGTCTTTTTCTGGGTGAGCGACTTCCAGCTCCCGCATCCATCTTGAGTATTCTGCTGCTCGGCTTCGTTTCGTATGGATTGAGTACCATGCTCTTCATCTACGCTATGCGCGGACTGGGGGCGGCGCGCACCAGTGCGCTCTACGGGACGGCCCCACTGGCAGGCGTGCTGCTTTCTTTCATTATTTTCAGGGATCCCATTACGCTATTGTTTGTTTTGGCTGCGGCTCTCATGGCAGCCGGGGCGCTCCTGCTGGCAAATGAGGAGCACGCTCATTTTCATATCCACATGCCTGTCTTGCATGAGCATCGTCACCGTCACGACGAATTTCATGAGCACGATACAACCAACATTGCTCACTCCCACGAGCATGCTCATCCGCATACCGAGCACGAGCATGGTCACATGCCCGACATCCATCACCGGCACGAGGATAAGTAAATCTTTTCCTTGAACCGGATTGGCTTTCACTTTTAGATAGAACTCTTAGTTTTTCGAAGTAATTGGACGAGTGACAACCAGACAAGGAGATATATTTATGCCCTCAAACCATATAAGCCCTTACCTGCCTTTCGGTGACCAGCGCACTGCCCCCTGGTATGGGAAGGATATCATTTCTGTCAAGCAGTTCAAGCGCGAGGATCTCGAATATATCTTCGGGGTGGCGCACGAGATGCGCGGTATGGTCGAGCGCGTCGGGACCTTCGACCTGTTGAAAGGGAAGATCCTGGCAAACCTGTTTTACGAACCGTCTACCCGAACCTCCTCGTCATTCACCGCCGCCATGGAGCGGCTGGGGGGATCCGTGATCCCCATCAACGAAGTAAGGTACTCGTCCGTGTCGAAGGGCGAAAGCCTGCCAGATACGATTCGTACGCTGGAATGCTATGCCGATGTGATCGTGTTGCGTCATCCCGAAACGGGCTCTGCGGCGATCGCAGCGAAGGCGGCGCGCAAACCGGTCATCAACGCGGGCGATGGTATCGGCGAGCATCCCACGCAGGCACTGCTCGACACCTTCACAATCTTCGAGGAGCTCAGCGGCGGCAGCGTGGATGGCATGACCGTAACTATGCTGGGCGACCTGAAATATGGACGTACCGTTCATTCCCTGGCGCGCCTGCTGTCGTTGTTCAACGTCAGGATCAATTACGTCTCGCCCGAAATCCTGCGTATGCCAAGAGAAGTGATGGAGGAAGTGGACGCGAAGGGCATCCCACAGGCAGAGTTCCCTACGCTTACAGACGTGTTACCTGAGACCGATGTGCTGTATGTCACGCGCGTGCAGAAGGAGCGCTTCGAGGATCCCGCCGAATATGAGAAAGTTAAGGGCGCGTATGTCATCGATCCGGAGATCATGAAAGCCGCCAAACAGGAGATGATCGTCATGCATCCGCTGCCGCGTGTTGGGGAGATCAGCGCAGACTTCGATGATGATCCCCGTGCCGCCTACTTCCGTCAAATGGAGTATGGCTTATATGTGCGAATGGCGTTGCTTGCGATGGTACTGGGTAAGGCGTAAACAGGGAGACCAATAATCCACGCACCCAAATCGACCCGGGTGCCGGTTTACATGTATACTACGACCATGGAGTCCTTCTTCTCATTTCTGGAAAAACGCGTCGACGATTGTTCTTCCCTTCTGTGCATTGGACTCGATCCCCATGTTCCCGATCTCAGGGAGCCTACTGCGGCATCTGCGCTGGATTTTTGCTTGAATCTCATCAAACAGACCTCTCGTTACGCCGCGGCGTTCAAACCGAACGCGGCGTTCTTCGAAGTGCTGGGCGCCGAAGGATGGATTGCTCTCAAGCAGGTCATCACGGCGATCAACGAGGAGTCGGACCGGCTGGGTTCGCGCATCCCGATCATCCTGGATGCCAAACGCGGGGATATCGCCTCCACCGCCGAAGCATACGCCACGTCCGCATTCGAGATCCTCGGGGTCGATTGCATCACGCTTAATCCCTATCTTGGCAAAGACTCGATTGAGCCGTTCATCCGGAATTCAGAGAAGGGCATATTTCTGCTGTGCAAGACGTCGAATCCCGGTGCCGGGGATCTACAGGATTTGATCCTCGCTTCCGGCGATCCGTTACATGTGCAGGTCGCCAGACTGGCTCAAGCCTGGAATCTTAAGAATAATGTTGGTGTGGTTGTGGGGGCTACGTACCCCGAAACACTGTCTCGCATCCGGGGTATCGCCCCTGATCTATGGTTCCTGGCTCCCGGCATCGGCGCGCAGGGCGGAGAACTGGAGTCGGCACTCAACGCAGGGCTGCGCAGAGATGGCAAAGGAATGCTTCTCAACGTCTCCCGCTCGATTGCGCGGGCAGAGAAGCCCGGTTTGGCAGCCGCTGAACTACGAGACTCAATACTCGAGATTCGATCTTCAATGATCAGAAATCGGTGAGTCTTTAGGAGGCAACTCGCCATGGACGATGAATCACGAATAACGGCTAATGAATTAGGGTCTCTCGCTGACGATTTGTTAGCTACCGGTTGCATCAAGTTCGGTGAATATGTCCTTAAGTCCGGGCTTAAATCTCCCATTTACATAGACTTGCGCAGAATCATTTCTCATCCCCGGCTTCTCGACACCATCGCCCGGGCTTACCTGCCTCTACTTTCCACTCTCCACTTTTCACGCCTCGCCGGATTGCCCTACGCCGCCATCCCGATCGCGACGGCCATCAGCCTTGCCGGGAATTTTCCCATGATTTACCCGCGCAAGGAGGTAAAATCCTACGGCACAAAAGCGGAAATCGAGGGCGAGTATCATGCAGGGGAAACAGTCCTCGTCATCGACGATCTCGCCACGACCGGCGGAAGCAAATTCGAAGCCATCGAAAAGCTGACCGGTGCCGGACTGGTTGTGAAAGACATCGTGGTGTTGGTGGACCGGCAATCGGGGGCGAAGGAGTCCCTCGAGCAGGCTGGTTACTCCATGCACGCAGTGCTGACGATCGGCCAATTGCTGGACTACTGGGAGCAGACAGAAAAAGTGGAAAAAGATAAAATTAAGATGACCCGAACATTCCTGTTGGAGAATCGTTGATCGATATCACTCCCTGTAACGATCGGATCGATGAGCTTATTCGATTCATCGCTCGTCTGAACGGCGATGGTGCCCACCACATGGGGCTTTACGGGGATGGCGAAGCGGATGCCCGCGCCGCGCTGGCGGAATTCCTTATCCCGCCTGCTGAGGGATTTCGACTGGCGTACGAAGACAGCCAGCTGGTTGGCATCTTTGGCATGGATGCGGATCCCGAAATTGGTCGCGCCTGGCTGGGTCCGGTGATTGAGCACCCGGACTGGCATGCCGTTGCAGGCCAGCTGTATGCCGATGTTCTGTCCGTGATACCGGCCGGTGTACGCGAGCAGGAGTTGTTTTGTGATGTGAGAAATATCCATGTGCAAGACTTTGCGGCGCGCCATGAATTTCCCCTAACTTCGGAAAATGCGATTATGACGCTTGCTCGAGAGAGCTACAAGCCATCTGCCCGAAAGGTGACTCAGGTGTGCGCCTATGAGGAAGATTTTTTTGAGCAGTTCGAGAAGCTTCACAGGATACTTTTCCCTACCGCCTATATGACTGCTCGCCAGATGGCAGGGAAAATTGATGTGAATCATCAGCTCTTACTGGCGCTCGAGAATGGTGCAGTACTTGGATTCATCTTCTGCAAGACCGAACCTGATTCGGAGTCCGGGTACGTGGACTTTATTGGCACGGATGCTCCAGCGCGCGGACGCGGTGTCGGGGCCGATCTGCTCGCCGCGGGCGCCGACTGGATGCTATGTGCGCCAACCATAAAGAAAATCAACCTGACCGTCAATGCAGATAACCTCGCGGCGCGAATGCTGTATGAAAAATTCGGTTTTTTGACCGAGCGTGTAATGCGTGGCTATCGTAAACAAGTCGCGTGATGGAACGGGATCCAAACAGGTTTCGCGGCTGCCTTCTCGGGCTGGCCGTCGGGGATGCTGTCGGCACCACGGTTGAGTTCAAACCGCGTGGTTCGTTCACCGGGGTCACCGACATGGTCGGCGGGGGGCCATTCGATTTGAAAGCTGGCCAATGGACAGATGACACTTCCATGGCATTGTGTCTTGCGACCAGCCTTCTCGTGAAAAGTGGATTTGATCCGGGGGATCAAATGGACCGTTACTGGCGCTGGTACCAGGAGGGATATTTAAGCAGTACAGGGCAGTGCTTCGATATCGGTGGTACAGTCTCTGAGGCTCTGCATCGCTTTCGGCAGACCGGCGATGCATTCAGCGGCAGCACCGCGCCGCACAAAGCGGGCAATGGATGCCTGATGCGGCTTGCCCCGGTCCCGATGTTTTATTTTCCGGTTCTCGAAAAAATAGTCCGCTTTGCTGCGCAGAGCTCGCGGACCACGCATGGCGCATTGGAGTGCATCGAGTCATGCCGGCTCTTTGCAGAGATGCTTTTCCGCGCCCTGTTTGGCTTGAAAAAGAACGAGATTCTGTTCAACGCAAGTGTTCGCCTGACCGCTCCAAAAATAAGAGCGATTGCTGAGGCAGGGTATCGTCATAAGCAGGTTGACCAGATCCGGGGCACGGGGTATGTTGTCGAGTGTTTGGAAGCCGCTCTCTGGTGCTTCTATCAGACGGAGACATTCGAAGATGCAATCCTGAAGGCAGCCAATCTGGGCGATGATGCAGATACGACAGCAGCCGTTTGCGGGCAGATAGCCGGCGCCTATTACGGAGAATCAGGGATTCCTGTACAATGGCTGGACCGCCTGTTCATGCGAGCCGAAATTACAGGACTGGCTGATGATCTCTGTGAGCGTGAGGTTTAATGGGTAGTGAAACCAAGAAAAAAAGAAAACTGACGCAAACAACGAAAACGGACGGAAATAACAATTCCCTGATCCAAACCAGTATCTTCTTCGGGGGGCTGCTGGGCGCAATATTCGGCGCTGTAATCGGAGCCGCCTTTGGGGCGATTACGACAACGCTGAATGGGATTGTAGTGGGGCTGACCATTGGACTGGGACTTGGCGTTTTCACCGGGACTCTTACCGCCGCGCTGACAGCACGAACAGCCGGCACAACCGGCGGCGTAAGTGTGGGTGCCTACACGGGTATGGCGCTCGGCGGGGTCCTTGGTATGCTGATCGGCGCGCTGGTCCCTACCTCGGTACGAATGAGCGCCAACACACAGGGCATGCCGGTCCTGGATGCCCTCGCGCTGGGCCGGTTTGAGACCGCGATGCTGACCAGTTTTCTCCTTTCGATCCTGGGTACCATCGTCGGCGCGTGGGTGGGTGGAAGAAATCTCATCCCGCGAAGGTTGAAAAAGGCGCTACAGGACCGGATCGACCAATTTGATCTGGTGGAAGTTGTTCGCGTTCCGGAACAGCACGCCGGAGTGATCCATATCGGTGATATTGGAGTTGTCGTCGAAAAATATGATGAGGAAAATTTCCAGGTAGAGTGTGTGAGGCCAGATGGCTCGTATGAGTGGCTCGAAACCTTGAATATTGAGTATGTCAGGCTCAAACACAAAATTCCGGACAATATGTAAGAAAGGTCAAGGACTCAATGCCCGATAAGCAAACCTTCTCAGCCACGATCCAGAATGCAGGTGGGGGCGGCGCCTTTGTAGAAGTGCCATTCGATGTGGAGGCGGTGTTCGGATCAAAGCGCCCCAGAGTTAAGGCAATGATAGAAGACGTCCCCTATCGCGGCATCCTGACCCGGATGGGTACGGACTATCACATGCTCATCATTCTCAAGGAGATCCGCGAGAAGATCGGCAAAACCTTTGGCGATCAAGTTAGGATCACGGTCGAGCCGGATACTGAGCCGCGCGTAGTGGAAATCCCTGCAGAGTTAAAGAAAGCGTTCAGGACTGAGAGCGAGGCAAAAGCCTTCTTTAACAGGTTATCCTATACGCATCAACGTGAATACGTGATGTGGATCAACGAAGCCAAAAGAGAAGACACTCGTCAGAGACGGGTTGTTAAAGCCATTGAGATGCTGAAGGAAGGTAAACGTGGTGTTTAGGGAGCAACGATTAGACCCTTAACCTTTCACACTTAAGCCAAAGGAATTTTCATGGAGCTAAAAACCTACCTCGAGCATCTTTATGAGTACAACTACTGGGCGAATGAGCGTTACCTCGCCGTCGCTGAATCCCTTCCCGAAGAGCAGCTTTTCCGCAAACAGGGGCACAGCTGGGATAGCGTTCATGCCGTGCTGGTCCACATGATGAGCTCGGAGCGGATGTGGCCTCAGCGCTGGCGCGGCGAGAAAGCCAGTTTTCTGGACCCTAAAGATTTCCCGACGATTGCTTCTGTTCGCGAATACTGGGTGGACGTAGAGCAGAACATGCGTGCGTTTATCTCCGAGCAGACTGAAGAGTCACTGCTGCAAGCCATCACCTACACCAATCCCAGGGGCGAGACATTTACGCTGCCCTTATGGCAGATGGTTATCCAGCCGCCGAACCATAACACCCATCACCGCGGCGAGCTGGCAGCCATGTTTGCACTTATGGGTGTGCCTCACCCGGAAGAGGAAATTGTGCAGTACTTCCTCGCGAAAAGCGGACAAAAGAAGTAATTGTATGGACTATCAAACTTCACAGTGGCTGTCCTGGGCTCGTGAGATTTTTTCGCTGAGCCAATCGGGAATCACCTACAGCGGTAACCCGTACGACATCGAGCGCTACAAGCGCCTCCAGCAGATAACCGCTGAGATTCTCGCCAGTCAATCGCAGGTTTCAAAGGAAGCGGTGCTGGACAGTTTTTCTATGCAGGCAGGCTATATCACACCGAAAATTGATGTGCGCGGCGCGCTGGTTCAAAACGGGAAAATCCTGTTGATTCAGGAGCGGGCTGATGAAAGGTGGGCGATGCCCGGCGGTTGGGCGGACCTCGGCGATTCGCCTTCCGCCATGGTCGAGCGGGAGGTCTGGGAGGAAAGCGGCTTTCGAGTCAAAGCCGAGAAGGTGGTGGCCGTGCTCGACGCCAACCGCATCGAGCCGATGGAGTTCTATCACGCCTATAAGATCATTTTCCTGTGCCGGCTCCTGGATGGCGCGCCGCGAACGAATTACGAGACCCTGGCAGTCGATTTTTTTCAACCCGATAGCCTGCCTCCTTTGTCTATCTATCGAACCAACGAAGCGATGCTGCGTGAAGTATTTGCGCATGTGGAACATCCCGCTCGCCCGACTCTGTTCGATTGATGTATTCCCTTCTCCGCGCGCTACTCTTTCGTCTTGAGCCAGAAACAGCACACCAACTGACGTTACGACTTGTACGAATCGGCGGTACGGAACCCGTCCGCACGATCATGCAGGCAGTATTTTCCACTCCAGAGAAACCAGTCAAAGCCTTCGGATTGACGTTTAAGAATGTTGTCGGGCTGGCCGCCGGCTACGACAAGGACGCAGTGGCTCTTCGCGGGCTGGCAGCACTGGGCTTCGGTCATCTGGAAATAGGCACAGTCACACCGAGACCCCAGCCCGGGAATCCACTTCCTAGAGTCTTTCGTCTACCCGAGGAGGAGGCTGTGATCAATCGCATGGGCTTTCCCAGCCGCGGCTCGGAATATGTGCAGAGTCAACTGAATCCTTCTCTTCAGAAGAGCGTCTCTGCAAGGATCCGGCGCCTCCTGACGAAGAAGCAGCCGCCAACGTCGATCAAGAAGGGCAATGTGATCCTTGGAGTCAATCTCGGTAAAAACAAGGAGACTCCCAACCAGGAAGCCGTACTGGACTACCTCGAGCTGCTGCAATGCTTTGCTCCCTATGCAGATTATCTGGCGATCAACATCAGCTCGCCAAACACCGTTGGACTGCGCCAGCTGCAGGGACCTTCCCAACTGGAAGGGTTGTTAACTCAGCTCGATGCCCAGCGCCGCCTTGAAGAAGCCCAGTTGGAAAAGCGTTTGCCGCTGCTGGTCAAGCTCGCGCCGGATCTGAGCGACCGTGAGCTGGACGAGGCGGTTGAGGTGATCCTCGCTACTCACATGGACGGCATCATCGTGACAAATACAACTCTGGTGCGCCAGGGGCTCCGGTCGAGGCATCAGGATGAGTCCGGTGGGTTAAGTGGGAGTCCGCTTCGGGGACGGAGTGAAGAAGTGCTGCGTCAGGTGGTAAGACGCGTGGATGGCAGCCTTCCAGTAGTAAGCGTCGGGGGCATTATGACTCCGCTGGATGCGAAGCGCAGGCTGGAACTGGGGGCGACATTGATCCAGCTTTACACTGGCTTGATCTACCGGGGCCCCGGGCTGATAAAAAAGATCATCGTGGAGCAGTAAGGCTCTAACCAGACTTTATGGGACGGCGAGCAAGGCCGGCTGCGGCGCTTCTCTTGGGTTCGTGAAAACATCCTCAGAGAGCGTGATTGGCGTCAAATTCGCGCCCGCAACAATATCAGCAATGGAGACATAATAGAAAAATGTTTCGGCTTCCGCGGCAAGGCTTTCATCTTGGAAGGCAAACATAAGATAGGCGCCGTCCGGGCTCCAGCGTGCGTCGCGGTAACAGCATCTCTTGCCGATAGGGTTGACCGTCAGCGTGGGTCTGTGAGTTTCCCAGTTGTAAATGTGCAGCTCGCCCCAACCGTTGTTGCGCCTGGCGGTGTTAAAGACAAACTGACTGAAACCATCCCAGTCGAAGTCTGGCATCAGGCCGCCCTGGAAACCGGGAGGCACGAACCGGGTGCCGGGGAACGTATCCAGGTGGTCGATTGTATCGGGGTTGCAGCCTTGAATGTCCAGGATGCTGACCTGATCGGTTGCCGTTGGACCCTTATACAACCACGCCACGAGGGTGTCGTCGCTCGACCAGCGGGCTTCGCGCACATTCAATGCGGATCTGGTCTGACCTTTAGGGACAATACAGGCTTCCAGCGCCAGCAAATCGCTCTTCTTGCTTACAGCTCTCATCGTATCCAGATCAAACGGTACGACGAAGATCTCGTTGTTAACGGCGATCATGACCTTCTTTCCGTCATGCGAGACGCGGAAAGCATTCAAAGAAGAAGCCGAGGGAAAACTTGTCAACGTGTCCACGACTCCGGTGTGCAAATTGTAAGATTTGATCGATAGCCCGCTGATAAAGATCAGGGTCTCCCGATCTGGCAGCCATTGCAGGTCGTTCTTGGCGCCTCCATCTGTGGTCAGCCTGTTCAGCTCTGAGCCATCCACATTCATCACCCAGATTTCATTGTTGGCGACAAACGCGATCTTGTCTGCACCACCGATCACCGGTATGGCGGGCGTGGGGGTATTCGCGGGGGGCGCCGTCTCCGTCGGCGTCATTGTAGGCTCCACAATGGCAACAGGGATGTCCGTGGATTCCTCCGTGACCGGAACCGGAGTCTCGCTGGCGGTTGGAACGGACGCCAGTGTGAATATGCTCACCGGGGTTTCCGTTGCTGCCGGGCGCATTGCTCTGTTGAAGAGGAAATAGGCTCCGGCGAAGGCCACCAGGGCAATCACGCCGATGAAAGGGATGGCAAGCCTCCGCGGGTCGCCTCTTTTCTCTGGCGGGCTGGCTTGCGCGGGCGGAGTTACCGCTGGCGTTTGCGGCCTGGTAGGCTCGCCGCGGGCAAGGTCACGCAGGGTGTTCGTCATCTCGACGGCAGTGGCAAAGCGGTCCTTTTTATCCTTTGCCATTGCTCTTTGGATGATTGTCTCAAGTTCTTCGGGCAATTGGGGGTTTGCCTGACGGATCTGCGGGACCGGGTCTGTGATGTGTTTGATCGCTACAGCCATGGGCGTATCGGCTTCGTAGGGCTGTTTGCCGGTCAGCATTTCGAACAGGATAATGCCCAGCGCGTAGATATCGGCGCGCCCGTCCACATCGGTGCCCTGGGCCTGCTCCGGAGCCATGTAGGCAGGCGTGCCGATGATGGCGCTGCCGGTTACATTGCCCGCCTGAGCCTGTGAGAGCTTGGCGATGCCGAAATCGGAGATGAAGGGGTTACCGCGTTTGTCGAATAAGATGTTGCTGGGTTTGATGTCCCGGTGGACGATCCCTTTCGAATGGGCCTCGTCCAGTGCCGGGGCGATCGCGCCCAGAATACGCACGGCATCCTCAACCGTCAGCCCGCCGGCTTTGATCAGGTCCGAGAGCGATCCCCCGCTCATGTAGCGCATAACGAAATAGGGCTGGTTATCCGCCTCTCCCACGTCATAAACCGGCACGATGGCTGCGTGCTCGAGCTGGGCAATGATCTTGGCTTCGCGCTCGAAACGCAGCCGGAACTGCGGATCGGCGTGGAGAAGCTCGCTGGGCAGGACCTTGACCGCGACCTCGCGTTCGAAACGGGGGTCGTACGCCCGGTAGACCGTTGCCATTCCCCCCCGACCCAGCTCGGACTTTACTTCATAGATGCCGATTTTTTCGGGTTGCATTGTGATTTCAGTGTACCTATCGCAGTGGCGAGATGCAAGCGCCTACCCTGACAACTTTGTAATGAAAGGGACATGAATCCTGAAAAACTCGGTTGAAACAAAAATAGGACTCATTGCGTCTTGAATATATCACAGGGATTGAAAACAAATGCAGACTTTTCATCCCTTTCCAGATGGAGGAACCTATGAATTTTGTCAGGAGACTCGCAGGGAATCGTAAGGTTGCTAAAAACCCTTTTATGGTATATTGGCGGCACCATGGATGACAAAATTACAATCATTGAGGGTCCACCCCCGGTGTTCGAAGCTGTGAACGATGGGTGGGCATTAGGCCTGAATGAAGGCTCTCGGCTGCTGGTTCCCGCCCTGACCCGCCTGCGCACGTTTAACGGGCCGGCGCTTGTGGAACGCTGTTACCGGGCCTGGCACAGCAAGATGCCTATACATCTCCACTACCAGAACGACATGGGGGTCGAGCAGTCCGCTCCGATCCTGGCCGCTCGCAACGTGGAAACCCCTGAAGGACATATCTTACTCTTATGGGTATACCTGGAGCACGATAAAGTAGAATATGAGTTCGACAAAGGGGACGACGAGTCGGATGAAGACAATTTAGACTTAAACTAAGTGCAGAGACCGGACGTAAGTCCGGTCTTTTGTTATAAAACCAGCGGATTTTTATCATATTGACGAGTGTTTGAGTCTCGTGATAACCTTAATCTGAAAATGTGCTTTATTGGGTAATTACCAGATGAATTTGTGTTCGACATAAGCCTTCAGGTAAGCGGGTGCCCGTCCGGGGTGCCCGCTTATATTTTTCGATAATTCCAAATATTCCTTCAGGAGACGATGTAATGTCCGGTCAAATTAACGCCTTTGAAATGGCACAAACACAATTCGACTCAGTCGCCAGCCAGTTGAACCTCGATCCGGGAGTTCGCGAGGTGTTGCGGTGGCCCATGCGCGAGTATTCGTTCCGCATTCCCGTTCGCATGGATGATGGGTCGATTTGCGTTTTTCAGGGGTTCCGTGTGCAACACAACGATGCGCGCGGTCCCAACAAAGGCGGTATCCGCTTTCACCCGGCTGAGACCTTTGATACCGTGCGTGCCCTGGCGACGTGGATGACCTGGAAATGCGCCGTGGCGGACATTCCGTTGGGCGGCGGGAAAGGCGGTGTGGTTTGCGACCCCTCTGCGCTCTCTGCCGTCGAGAAGGAACAAATCTGCCGCGGCTGGGTAGGAGCGATGTGGAAGAACATCGGTCCGCGCAACGATGTGCCGGCGCCCGATGTCGGTACTACGCCCCAGATGATGGGCTGGATGATGGATGAGTATTCCCGCCTGGTCGGGCAGTATACCCCCGGAGTGTTCACCGGAAAGCCGCTGGGCAGCGGCGGCTCGGAGGGACGCACGGAAGCCACCGGTTATGGCGTGATCTACACGGTGCGGGAGGCCTTGAAGTATCTGAAGATGGATTCCCGTAAGGCTGTGGCGGCAATCGAAGGCTTTGGCAACGTCGCACAATATGCCGCCATCGGTTTTGTGGAAATGCTCGGTGGAAAGGTCGCCTGTGTCTCCTGCTGGGATCGCCATGACAAGAAGTCCTACACGTATAGCCACAAGCAGGGCGTGGATCCCCACTTCCTGAAGACTATCGTGGACCAGTATGGCACGATCGACAAAAAGGCTGCCGAGGAAGCCGGTTATGTGATCGAGGATGGCGAGGCCTGGATTACCAAGGAAGCCGATGTTTTGATTCCGGCAGCGATCGAGGGACACGTCAATGCAGATACCATCCAGAAAATGTCGAGCCGTGTCAAGCTTGTGGCCGAAGGCGCCAACGGCCCCTGCACGCCGGAAGCCGATGAGTTCTTCAAAGCGAACAAGATTTTCAACATCCCTGATTTCCTGTGCAATGCAGGCGGCGTTACCACCTCCTATTTCGAGCAGGTCCAGAACGATATGAACTTCTACTGGACGAAGAAGGAAGTGTTAGAGAAGCTCGATACCAAGATGACGAATGCCTTCGATGCAGTGCTCGAGACCAGTGAAAAAGAAGGAGTCTATATGCGCGATGCAGCCTATATGGTTGCCATTTCGCGCGTGGTCAAAGCCATGGAGCTGCGCGGCTGGTTGAACGCAACCTGGTAATCAGAAGATAGAAGCAAGAATGAAAAGACGCGCCATGCATGGCGCGTCTTTTGTTGTTTATGGGTCTCCTTCTGAGCAGCTACCTCATACTAATACATCAATCCTTGTGCGCCTCCAGGCAGACGACTCCCTGTGCCCCGACATGGGCATCGTGGACAATGCCGGCGGGCAGATCAAGCCGGTCACCGGCGTTCAGGGTGAGCTGCTTGTCTAACTGAGGCAAGCCAAACGTGATGCTGCCCCGCACAACATAGATAACTTTATCGTATGCATGCGAATGCGCCGAATAGACATCGAACGGTCCATTCGACCAGGTATAAGGGTTCAGCCCTTCGTCAGTCATGCGTTGCCAGAGCGAAGACTGGGTTGGGGCAGCGGAATCCTCCCAGGGTGTGACAAGAGGGGTATCGCTCACTTCAGCTTCTCCATCAACTCGATCCGGTTGCCAAATGGGTCAAAGATATGAGCACGCTTGTACCCATCGAGAGGGTGTTGTGATACATCGGTTTCGTATCCGGCATCTTGACTGCGCGCCAGTAATCTCTCGAGATCCTGTACTACGAACGCAGGATGGGCCTTACGGGCGGGACGGAAGTTTGAGTCGACACCCAGGTGAATCTGAACAGCTCCGGATTGGAACCAGGCGCCGCCGCGTTTTGCCAGTTCAGGTGGCTTCGGAATTTCTGTAAATTCCAACAGTTCCATATAAAAGGCACGCGCCTTTTCTTCCTCACCGGCAGGCATGGCGATCTGAACGTGGTCGATGGAGAGGATGGTCATGGCTCCACCGGATACCCGGCGGCGATCCAGTCCGCAAAGCCGCCTCGTAAGGCTTCGACCCGCGTGTAGCCATTCTGCAAAAGGATGAACGCCGCACGGGCGCTCTGTTGTTCAGCCGGTCAGGTGCAGTAGGTGATGATCCACTGTTCCTGATCGAGCGCCAAGCCGCTGGGATTCGCTTCGACCTCGGCCAGCGGGATGGAGAGTGCGCCCGCCACATGACTGGCTTCGTAGGCATCCGCGCTGCGCACATCCACAAAGATTGCTGTGCCGCTGTCCAGGGCAGCTTTTGCTTCCTCGAGCGAAGCGCGCGGAACCTCCGCATCGCTCTCGGGAAGGTTTCCGGATGGCTGGGTGAATACTGGGTCGACGACGGCTGTTGGCTGGCTGGCGGCGGTGCAAGCAGGAATCGCTAGCGCAATGACCAGCAGGAAAAAGATAAAAAGCGTCCGTCTGTCCATATTTACCTATTGTTCTCGTAATCTGGCCTCATTTGCATCTGATTAACGCCTGAAGTCCTTACAGCCCGCAATAGCGATCCACGCGCTTGCCGATGATTGCCAGGCTGTCATCCCAGAACTTGCGCTTTGTGATATCAATGCCAAAGCGTTTGGCAAGGCTGGCAGCGGTCTCTTCCCCGGTGGATGCAAGCAAGTTCTTGTAATCCTGCACAAACTCGGCGCCGCGGCGCTGGTAAATAGCGTATAAGCCCGTGGCAAATAACAAGCCGAATGTATAAGGGTAGTTGTAGAACGAGAAGCCGCTGGAGTAATAATGAGGCTTCCACGTCCACATGAATTTTTGCAGGTATTTCTGGTCGAGCCCATCCCCGTAGGTGGCTTTCTGGGCCCGCTCCATGATCTCGTTCAGCTCATCCGCCGAAAGCTCGGATTTCTCGCGGCGCTCAAAGACTTCCTTTTCAAAGAGATACCGTGAATAAATATCCACAACGACCTGGGAGGCGTTGTTCATCTGCGCCTCCAGCACAGCCAGGACTTCCTGTGGATCCGTCACCTGCTCGAGGACAGCTTCCGTTGCGATCGTCTCGCACATGATGGAAGCGGTCTCTGCCAGCGTCATCGGCGTGTTCTGCTGGATTGGCGTCTTGCCTGCCTGCCAGGCGCATTCATTGTGGAAGGCGTGTCCCAGCTCATGTGCCAGCGTGCTGACCTGATCGAACGAGCCATCAAAATTGGAGAGGATGCGGCTTTCCTTCACTGCTTCTACACCCATGCAGAAGGCGCCGCCCCGCTTCCCTTCACGCTGTTCGGCGTCGATCCAGTTGTTGTCGAAGGCGCGCCTGGCAAAGTCGCCCAGCTCCGGCGAGAAATTGTTGAAATTGCTGACGATGAAATCGCGGGCTTCTTTCCACGAATAGACTTTGCCAGTTTGGCCCATCGGCGCGAAGAGGTCCCACCAGGCAAGTTTTTTCTTGCCAAGTAATTTGGCTTTGTGCTTGAAATAGCGGCGGAACATGGGGAAGGAATCTTCCATGGCGCGCAGCATGGCGTTCAGGGTCGCCCGGTCGATGCGGGCAAAATCCAGAGAGGCATGGACAGCATCTTCGCGGCCGCGCTTCTTGTCGAGGGTTAGTGTCTCGCCCTTGACGCCGTTCATGCAGGCTGCCAGAGTCTCCTTTGCTCCCTCCCAGGCTTGATTCTCCGCTTCATAGCCGCGGCGGCGGGTGGGCTCGTCGGGGTGGGCGCGCAAGTTGATCAACGCAGGCATGGGCATCTTCTGGGTCTTACCGTCCAATTCGAAGTCCACGACCATCTGCGATGTCACTGTCCCCTGCAGTTTCCCGAAGGCGTTGCCCCCGCTCAAGGTCAACTCGGCAGCAAGCGCCTCCTCTGCTTCGCTCATCAGGTATTTGGATTGCTCCGCGTTTTCGAGCAGAGCAAACTCGTGCGCTCTGGCAGATGCATTTGTCTTTGCAGCTTTCCTGATGGCAGCTTTTCCCAGTGTCCCAACCCACGCCTGGAATCGGGTGTTGAGAATATTGGCGCGCACCGACATCTGTTCAAATTCGGACTCGGCGCGCATGGCTTCCTTATTACGCGAATCGGTCGAGACAAATGAATTGATGTAGGGGTTGATCGTGCCGGTCAGTTCAAACAGCGCGTTGAAGCGATCCACAGCTTCGCCGAGTAGCTTGCCCAGCCTCTTTGGATCTGTTTTGGAATTAGCTTTGCTGGCTCTTTTGAGAAACGGTTCTAGCTCGTCCAGGGCAGACTTGTATTTTTTGATGGCGTTCTTATACTGGCGGGAATCAAGCGAGGGATAGACGTTGGTCATGTCCCAGCGAGGGGCAGTTGCGGTCATGCGGTGTACTCCTTAGGGATGGATAGCTTTAGTATATCAAATCCCGCGGCCTTTCTTCCTGCTTTATGTTCAATGGCAAATGAACATGGGAACCTTTGATTCCCGCAGCATGTAGTCCAGCGCGCTGCCAGACATTACCTGCCTGAGCATAGATACACCGTAGCTGCCCATCAGCACAAGATCGATGTCCCGTTCTTCCACCGCCTGCTTCAGATGATCCATAGCCCCGTGCTCGCTCAGAATATATTCCGCCTCCACTTCATGAATCTCGAGATACTGGCGAACATACGCCTGCACATCGGCTTTCACTTTTGAGCCATCCAGTGCGGTGAATACGACCAGCTCTGTTTTCCACATTTCGGCAAAGTAGGCTGCCACAAAAAGCGCTTCTTTGGCGGTCGGGCCGCCATCATAGGACAGCAGGGCTCGCTTGAACCGGGTGGCATTTTCGGGTATGGCCAGGACCGGGCTGGATGAATTCACAAGGATAGTTCGAAATGGCGAGGTGATGGTAGAAAGACCACCTGCGGGAGGATGCTCGATCTTCAGCACGATCAAGTCGGTCATCGCGGCGCGCTCCCGGATCTTTCGGGTGATGTCACCCGCCTCGATCGCCAGCCGGCCGTTGACCCTGGCATCGCTGCAACGCTGGTTGAACTGTGCCTGAATCGCCATCGTACCCGCGCTCTGGATTTGCTCGCGGGATGCCACGATATGCAATCCGTGCAGCCTGGAATTTTCGCGATCTGCGATCTGGATCGCCTGCTCGAGTGCAGCCCAGCTTCCTTCGGTGCCGCTTACCGGTACAAGGATGTCGGTGAAGAGGTGGTCGGTGTACCGGGTGCTGGTCCGTGCCTGGCGCCACGTGCCCGGCTTGGATTGCAGGCGCCCGTTCAGAATCAGGCCGGTTGCTGCAATCTCGGATTCGATCTCCCAGCCCAGTTCCTTTTCCAGCGCGGTCCGGTTTTCCGAGATCCATAAATACAAATCGGTAGTGGTCCGCTCCGGAAACCAGCGTAGCAGACCGCGATCGCGAACCGCTTCCGCCAGGGGAATATAGACATTGTCATACCAGTCCTCCACCGCGGCATAGAACGATACGCTGCTGCGAGCATTGATTTCCAGGAGGCACTCCCGTGCACAGATCTGTTCCAGCAATTTCTGGTATTGTCCGGGGACGGTTACGCTTAAGTCTACATTGGGGCGTAGGTCCATGATGCGCGTGGTCTCCAGGAAGTCGGCGTATTCGGATTTGATGATCAGGTCTTCTGCCCTGACGTCCGCTGCGAGCGGAACCCGGGTTCTGACTTCGATCACATGGGCTTCAATGGTCGTGAACTTCTCCTGCCGTGCGATGGATACACGGTGGTTTCCATCGATTACAAAGTACACTTCACCGACTTTGTATACCTCGATGGGAGGCAGATCGGCGCCGCCCTCCAAAAATGCTGCACGGACGCCGACCCACCGGTCCCGGTCCCCGGCGCGGCGCGGCAGGAAGGTCCGGGTGAAGTCGGTATAGCGTCCCACACTGCCTACAATGGCGTCGAGCGGAATCTGTTGCACGCCCCCCTCACTGCGGATGCGCAGTTTCAATTTCTCGGCTACTTCTTCATAAGAAAGCAGTTGTGTGGGCTTGCCTGTGATCCTTGCAAGCACATCCTGGATCGAGGCGCGCTGGCGCGCCGATTGGAAATCGTGGATTGCCATTTGAAGCTTGAATTGATCGATGGGCATCTCTATTTCTCCAGGGCAAGGCCGATCGCCTGTTCCATCGTCATTGTACTTCCTTCGGCTGTGAGGCTGGAGAATTCCGTTTCAGTCAGGTTGGCGCGCAGAATAGCAAGATCGCGGTCCACCGCAGCCTGTTCAACAGGCGGGCGGAGCTCTCCGCTGTCCCGGCGGAGTTTTGTCGCCCAGGTTAACAACCTCACCGCTCTTTCCCAGCGGCGCTCGCTGACCGCAAGACTGGCAAGTCCTTCCACGGTAAAAAGGACGCCTATCCTCGTATTGCCTGTCTGGTACGGGATCAAGGCCTTCTGGTAATACAGGCGCGCTGTGGTCCCTTCGCCCAGCCGCGTGTATAAATACCCGAGCCTGGCATTTGCCCAGGCTTCCGGAAGCGGCAGGCACTTCTGGCTGGCCCACGACAGGCAGCTCTCGTAATAGATGCGTGCCAGCTGATAGTTGCCCTCATAATAGGCAAGGTCTCCGAGGTCGTAGGACATCGTGATCGAGTTTCCCAGAATGGACGCATGTTCCTGCAGAATTCGCAAGCCCTCATCCAGCCGCAGGTGAGCCTGCTCGAAGTTGCCCTGTCGGAGGGCAAGCGCGCCCAACTGCTTCAATGCCTCGATGGTCCCGCTGACAAATCCCAGCTCGCGATAGATCGCCAGACTTTCCTGCAACGATGCCAGCTTGCGTTCATAGTTCTGCGTCTCGATCAGCCAGCCGAAATAAAGCAGGGCAAATCCGGTCCAGACTTTGTCCTCGGTTTCATGGAATAGGGTAAGTGCTTTTTCGAAGTTCCGCAATCCGCTTTCCAGGTCGTTTGCGGTGAGAGCAGCCGCCAGAAATCCATGAGCCAGCGCATTTTTATCCCCCGATTTCTGGAGGATGGACAATGCTTCATGGATCATGGACTGGATCCGGTCTGAGGACTCGTAATTGGCGTTGGCATACCATGCCCAGTGCAGCAGGCCGCGTGCCCGGGCGGCCGTCCCGGCCGCGTTTGCCGGGTGGGAGAGCAGCTGCATCAGCCAGTTCTGTATATCCGTCAAATTGTCCTGACTGTCCAGAAAGAGATAACCAAGGCAGTTGACGAGTTGCAGGCAGGCGTCCGGGCGCGTTTCGATGGACCATTCCACTGCGGCACGCAGGTTATCCCACTCATCTTCCAGCCAGACCAGCCAGATCAGCTCCTTTGGTCCGAAAAATTCGGGCAGCAGCTTCCGCGCCATCTCGAAATAATAGTCGAAATGTCTGTCACGTATTCGATTCCGCTCACCGGCCTCCAACAGTTTCTCACGCCCATACTGCCGTATGGTTTCCAGCATGCGATAGCGAAGAGAGTCCTCTCCAGAAAGTTTCCCACGGGGTTGCGGTTTCTCGATCACAACCACCAGGGACTTATTCACGAGCTGCGTTAGCAGATCAAGAACATCGTATACGTTCATGCCCTCTTCTGCACATATTGCTTCTACAGCATCGAGCGTCCAGCTGCCTGCAAAGACCGAGAGCCGCCGTAGCAGCAATCGCTCATTCTCTGAAAGAATATCGTAGCTCCAGTCGATCAGAGCGCGCAATGTTTGTTGGCGCGGCAGGGCGGTCCGCGCGCCGCCGGTCAGCAGCCTGAAACGGTCATCCAGACGATTCGAGATCTGCTCGACAGACATCATCTTCACGCGTGCCGCAGATAGCTCGATCGCCAGCGGGATGCCGTCGAGACGGTAGCAGATCTGGGCAATGAAGGGAGCGTTTTCTTTATCCACCACAAAATGGGGCGAGACCAGCGAAGCGCGGTCGATGAACAGCCGGACCGCTTCATATTGGGAGAGCTTTTCGGCGATCGGAAGATGTCGGATATCCGGTGAAGAGAGCGAGGGAACGGGGTAGGAATGCTCCCCTTTCACGCCGAGCGCCTCCCGGCTGGAAGCCAGGATTGTGAGCTCCGGCGCGGCAGTTAACAGAACCTCTGCCAGCCTGGCGCTGGCGTCTATAAGATGCTCGCAATTATCGAGGATGATCAGGGATTTCTTATCGTGCAGATAGTCCTTCAACAATTTGAGCGGAGCTCTGCCCGCCTGCTCATGGACGCCCATTGTGGAAAGGATGGTCTGGGGGATCAGGTCTGGGTCCGTGAGCGGCGCGAGCTCCACGAACCAGATACCGTTTGGAAAATGGCCCAGCACATCCGCCGCAACTTGCAGGGAAAGGCGTGTCTTCCCCGTACCGCCCGCGCCGGTCAATGTGACAAGGCGGTGCTCTTTCAGTATCTTTTTGACTTCCGTGATCTCTCGTTCACGGCCGATGAAGCTCGTCAATTGGATGGGCAGGTTGTTCGGAAAGGAGTCCAGCGTCTTTAGCGGCGGGAAGGTTGAAGGAAATCCTGAAACATGCAGCTGGTACAGGTGCTCCGGACGGACCATGTCCTTCAGGCGTCTTTCGCCCAGATCGAGCATCTCCGTATCTGCTGGCAGCGAATCGCGCACTAGCTCACGTGTAGCTCCTGAGAGCAAGATCTGCCCTCCATGTCCCGCAGACATGACTCTCTGGCTCAATGCCAGGGTGGCGTAGCCGGAGTATTGGTGCTCACTGCTGAGCTGTGTGATCCCCGTATGGATTCCCATCCGTACCCGAACGGGCGCGGGAACCCAGGCTTCGTTAAGCAGACATCTCTGGGCATCGATGGCCGCGTGCAGCGCGTCGACGGCCGACGCGAATGCGGCAGAGATGCTGTCGCCGACGATTTGGTAAACATGCCCATTCCATGCTTCTATGGATTGACGTAAAATTTCGTTGTGCCTTCTCAGCAGGCTGGATATCTCCCCCGGATATTCCTGGGCAAGTCTGGTGCTGCCCTCGATGTCGGTAAACAGGAAGGTGACCGTGCCGCTTGGCAAGACTTGTCCTGAGCGTGTCGCAGGGGTGTTCATGGGGGTAGTATACAGACTTTATTGACGGCATTCAAGCACGAAACTGCTCGGCTTGTTTTTTCGTCCTAAACCCTATACAATGAAAACGCGCAAACTACGGAGGCTTTATGAAACAGGATCGTTTCCTGACAGGCATTTTAATCGGTATTGCTGTGCTGGTGGTGGTTGCACTGGTTGTATTTTTCATCCGCAGAGATACACAGACATATATCTCGGAAGACGTGCCCGAAGGTGTAGTTCACAATTATGTGCTGGCTGTCTTGAATGACGACTATGATAGGGCTTATGGCTATCTGGCCGATCTCGAAAACAAACCCTCATTCGAGCAATTCAGGAATGCCTTTGTCACCGGCGTCGTGAATCCAGAGAATTCGGCGGTGGATGTCGGTGCATCAGAGACCAACCAAGACACCGCATCGGTGGAAGTCGCAATTCTCTACAACCCTGGCGATCCGTTCTCAACCGGTTATCGCGATGTGCAGCGCGCCATCCTCGTCAGGCAGGACGAGGCGTGGAAACTCTCTTCCATGCCAACCTATTATTTCTGGGACTACAGCTGGTATCAGGACCTGCCGAAGTAAATCGCTATAGAATTGCGTGGAGCGCTTGCTGTGACGACTGAAAAGCAACCCTGTAGAAAGCAATCTCCGGGTTATTTAATATTGTCATAGGACTGGCGCTTCGTCTGCGCCCAGCGGATTCCGCTCAACGCCTGAAAATGAGGATCTCATCATGAAGTCCATTCGCCGTCTCTATTTTTACCTGATTGCTTTTATCAGCATCGAGGTCGTCCTGTGGGGACTGATTGGCCTGCTGCGTTCTGCCGTGGAAGATACGGTCTCTGGAGGCGCAGATGCGCTCGCCCAGGCGCTGGCATTGATCCTGGTCGGCGTCCCGATCTTCCTGATTCACTGGTTATGGGCCCAGCGAGCCGCGGCGCAGGACGAGGAAGAGAGGTCTGCCACTCTACGTGCCGTCTTCTTCTATGCGGTTTTGCTCGCCACCTTGATCCCGGTCGTGCAGAATCTGCTGTCTTTCATCGACCGCGCCCTCATTCAGGGTGCCGGGCTCGAGGTGGAACGCGCCTTTCGCGCCTTCAGCAATCAGACCCTTGCCGATAACCTCATCGCTATTGCGATGAATGGCATTGTGGCGACGTACTTCTGGAACGTATTACGCGCGGAATGGGTGACGCTGCGCGAGCGCGAAAACTTCACAGAGGTACGGCGTCTGTACCGCTATATCTGGATGCTTTACGGGTTACTGTTGACAGTCTTTGGGACACAGCAGATTTTGCGCTTCCTGCTTTATATTCCAGGCGATGTTCTGGGAGAGTTCGGACGCGAAGTCGTTGTCAATGGGTTGGCATTGCTCGTGGTCGGGACGCCCCTCTGGGTGTATTCATGGCGCCTGATTCAGGAATCGCTGGTCGATCCGGCAGAAATGGGCTCGACTCTCCGACTGGGTATTCTGTATCTGCTTGCACTGGGCGGTGTGATCACGGTGATTACAACCGCCTCCATCCTTGTGAATGCCATTGTCACCTGGCTGCTCGGGGCAAGTTGGTCCTTCGGGGATTTCATTCAGCGAACTGGCGGAGCGCTCTCGATTGGCGTGCCGCTTGGCCTGGTCTGGGCGTATTACGGATACTGGTTGAACCGTCACATCGAAGCGGTTGGTAATCCGGTCCGTGAGTCGGCGCTGAAGCGGTTGTATTACTATATCCTGGCATTTATTGGCCTGGTTGTGGCATTTGTCGGCGTTGCACTCTTGTTCTCGTTTGTGATTGACATGATTACGGGCACAGGCATTTTGATGAGTGACTCGACGCGGGGAACGCTGGCTACGTCGATTTCTTCTCTGATCGTCGGCGTGCCGCTCTGGTTGTTGGCCTGGCGTCCCATGCAAGCCGAAGCCCTGGCGCCTGGCGAAAGAGGGGATCATGCCCGCCGCTCCCTTATTCGGAAGTTTTATCTCTATCTTGTGCTATTCGGTTCTGTGATCGGCGGCATGGGAACCGCAGTGGGGCTTGTATACCAGCTTCTCAGGGCAGTGTTGACAGGAGATCCGGGAAGCAGTTTTGCCAACGATATTCTGAACCTCCTGCAGCTGCTCTTCCTGTTTGGCGTGGTGTTGATGTATCACTTGAGTGTCCTGCGGCAGGACGGCGCCGCTACAGCGGATGCACTGGCGGAAAAGCAAAGTGAATTTTCTGTGCTGGTCGTGGATTCGGGAAACGGTTTCGTCGATTCGGTGCGCGGCGCATTCGCGAAACTTGGATCCAAAGTTCAAGTAACCGTCACAGGCTCCGAGACGGGTCCGGAAGGAGACTTCCATGCGATTATGCTGCCGGGAAGTCTGGTCGCTAACGCCCCCGAATGGATCCGCGCCTTTCCCGGGCGGAAGATCGTGGTCCAGGATGACGCAAAGAATATCGTCTGGGCAGAGGATCCGGCCCGGGCCGCCCAGTCCGTGCAGCAGCTGGCTGAAGGTCAGGAGGTCCACAGACAGACCGTCGTCCGGTCGGCGTGGTCTTTCCTCATCTATATCTTTGCCGGATTGTTTCTCTTGCAATTGTTATTCATATTGCTGGCATTTGGTGTATCATTCGTGACACGTTTCTAAAGTGATAATATTGCTTAATCAAGTAAAATTCCGACCGTAACTTTTTGCATTGTCGAGGAGACGCGCCATGAAAGTGACTGTCCTGCAGGAAAATCTTGCCCGTGGGCTCGGGACTGTTTCGAAAGCGGTTTCACCGCGCAGCACACTGCCCGTGCTTGCGAATGTATTGATCGCATCGGATGGAGGGCGTCTGCGGCTTTCCGCGACGAACCTGGAAATGGGCATTACCTGCTGGATCCCGGCGCGCATCGAAGAGGAGGGTTCCACCACAGTGCCAGCCCGCACCTTTTCCGATCTCATCAGTGCGTTACCGAGCGATCAGGTTTTATTGCGACTGGATACGCAAACCCAGACCCTGAACGTCCGCGGCGGCACGTCGACCAACGACATCAAGTGCATCGACGCCCAGGAATTCCCGCCTATGCCCGTGCCGGATTTCGAGGGCGCGGTCCAGATCAATGTGGGAGATTTCCGCGAAATGATCCACCAGGTGGCGTTCGCAGCCTCTTCCGATGAGGCTCGCCCGGTGCTGATGGGAGTGCTGGTGCAGGTGGATCAGGATAAGCTAACGATGGCTGCAGCCGACGGGTTCCGGCTTTCCGTCCGCAAGGCGGTCCTTTCGACACCTTCCAGCGCTCCGATCTCTGCGATTGTGCCCGCTCAGGCGTTGAAGGAGCTTGCTCGCGTCGCCACAGAAGGCGATGAACCGATCTACATGGTCCTGCCCAAGGGACGCGGTCAGGTGGTGTTCCGCGTCAAGGATGTGGAAGTTGTCTCGCAGCTCATCGACGGGACTTTCCCTGATTTCCAGCAGATCATTCCACGCTCGTACAAATCCCGCACGCTGGTTTCCACTTCTTCTCTGTTGAAGGCATGCAAGCAGGCCGAGATCTTTGCACGTGAGGGCTCCAATGTGGCGCGTTTGAACATCAAGTCTGCCCAGAGCGAGATGCAACCAAGCGAGGTGGAGATCTCTGCCACCTCGGAAGAGACCGGGAAGAACGAGACGATCGTCGAAGCGACTGTGGACGGCAGCGGCCTGCTGATCGCATTCAATGTCAAGTTCCTGCGCGAGGCCCTGGAGGTGATCCGCACGCCGAACGTCGCACTGGAGACCTCCGCGCCGAACGCGCCGGGTGTGGTCCGGCCGGTGGGCGATGATCAGTTCCTGCATGTGATCATGCCGATGCACCTAGGGTAGTTCTCTGACCGGTGAGCCCCTGGCTACTAAAGCGCCTGTTGTATAGACAAGGCGCTTTTTATTCTACTTGCTTTTGGATTTCGTAGACAACAAACCTGTTATTCTTCAGGACCTCATTCAAAGGTAGGTTGCAGTCCCCGATATCATCCGGGGCGATTTGCTGGTTCTCCTCCACCTTCCGGCTCAGCACCAGGTAGTCCCCCTTAAGCATGCGCTCACATTCCGTGCTCATGATCGTAGGATGCCCCGTCATCATGACCATGACACGCGGCTTAAAGAAGACTACTACGCTATCCGGTGACGTTTTTTCTTTTATGTAATTGTAGACTTCTCGGCTGTAGGGATCAAAAGGCCCGTTGATCTGGCGATTGCTCTGCAAATTCACATAGGCATGTGTGCCCGAAGTGAAAAGAAAAATGCCAGCCAGCAAGCCCCAGAATCCATAAAGTATCCTCTGGCTTGTTCTCTCGTATGTCTCCGGGATCCTTCGCGTGACAGACTTCATCCCCTGGAAGGTAAAATAAATAAAGACAGGTAAAAGGGGGAAGATGTAACGCGGTCCCTGCCAGTAGGGATATGTCACGTGAACAATCATCCATAGAAGAAAAAAGATGAGAAAAATGGGTTCCTGTCTTCTTCGTTCCCACGCGCCCAGCAGGAAAAAGAGAAGCAAAATATAATACAGGAGCCTCCAGACTATGGATCTGCCGAAGAAATCAGCAAACACATAGAAATAAGCAGGCGCCATTGCCCTGGCCGTCTCTAGGAGACCGGCGTATTGTGAGAGGTACGACTCCCCTCCGCTCGGGAATAACCATATGTTTATTATCCAGAGCACGACGAAGACAGCCAGGGGAATCAAGGAGCGTTGAATGATCTTCATCACTGCCGTCCGGTGATTGCGCACTTTGACCAGCCGGAAGAACTCAACGATCAGGAGGCTTGCCAGCAGTAAGATGCCCGTGACACGTAAAAAGGTGGTAAGGAAAATCGCTGCGCCGATCGCTGCGTAGTAAAAAAAACCATGATCATGCGGGCGCGTCATGAGAAATAATGACAGGGTCGAGAAGAATAGGAAGGGGATGTCAGAGAGGATCTGGTCGAGGAATTGGAGAAGTAATGGGTTGAACGCGAAGAGAGCCACGAGCAGCAGGCTCTCAGTTTGGGAAAGCCGGTCCTTTAAAAGGAAATAAAAGATGAGAAGGAAGCCGCCGTAAAAGACCAGCGCAGGGAGTTTAAGAGCGAGCGGGCTGATTCCTTTGAGCGCGTACACCGGAGTCAGGATCAGCGGGTATCCCCAGGGGTAGGCGAGAGGACCAAGGTGGGTGGTGGACTCGCCATTGGTGAAGGCGCTCTGTTGCATAAATTCAGTGGTGGTTCCCTCAAGGATGCTCTGTGCTTGCAGGATATACCAGGCAAAGTCATCGCCCCATTGGTGTCCCCGGGTGAGCATGCTTGCCCCAAGCACAAGGGAAATTGAAATCAAGATCAAGAGCCACAGGTGGCGCATGAACCGATTTTACTAGCTTACTACCTCTCATATTGAGATTACATAAGAAATACTCGACCTCGTATTTGTATAGACAACTAGATACCAGGTCGAGTGTCGGCACACAATGACAGGCGGATGTTCCGTTTCAGCTCATCCCTGGCATAGACCGCATCCGGCGGACGCGATCACTCAACGGGCGTTTGGCGACCAGGGTGACTTTGCCGCTGCCATACGGCGTATACACGTTGATCGCTTCCCAGCCTTCCTCGCCCCATTCGTTTAGTACTTCTTGAATCTGCTCGTCTTTGGTCCCAAACATACTGCCGATTGTTTGAACGCGATATTCCCAGTGTCTGACTTCATCTGCCATTTTGGACTCCTAAAGTGCAAGGATTACATGGAGAACAATATCTGCCGCAAAGTGCGACACGATCGCAGCTTCCAGACCATGTTTCCAGTACAGCCAGCCAAATGCCACGCCGAGCAAGCCGTTCAGCACGACGGCGCGCGTTATGACTAGTGGCGTCAGTGAAATCAGTGAGGCAGTTGCCGGGAGATGTCCCAACCCGAATAGGATCGCCGCCAGGAATGCGGCGACCCAGAAGACTCCTGCTGTCGGTTTGCCGTCTATGGTTTTGCTAATGAACCGCCCAAGCCAGACAAACAAGGTCATCATGAATAATCGCAACTGGATCTCTTCGGCAATCCCGCCGTAGAAGGAGGCGAGAAAACCTTTCCAGGCAGCCGGTTGGGCATCCTGTAAATTAAGTGCTTCAGCGGCATCGCCAAGCTCGCTCAGCATCGCTGGCTGAAAAACCAGGACTTCCAAGCCAATGATTACAAGAGCGCCCATGATGCCAATTAGAATGCTGACTGGAACAATACTACGGATTCTGTCCGTGATGGGTTCGCCGCGTGTAGCGGCTTCTACAATTGGTGCTCCGAGTCCAACGCGTCTCGCCAGGAGCATGCCAACAGATATCATGACTGCAAACAGCACGGCGCTTTGAGCTAGCTGCGCTGCAACAAGGGCGGGCAAAGAAATGGACAAAGAGGCGAGAACTGAAGACTGCAGCTCCAGCGTATAAGGGATGACCGCAATCGTTGCCAGGATGGCAGCGATCCAGAGAATAAAAAAGACCTTCCAGTTGATCAGTGTTTTCACATCACCTCTGTTTCACGTGAAACATGGGAGCAGGGATCTTGCTCCCATGTTTCTGTCTCAAGCTCTCGTCTCGCGCTGGTACAACACGTATGAATAGACGAGAAGGAAGAGGGTAGTGCCGATGATGGGCGCGAACATCAGCCAGAAGGCGGCTGTCCCGCCGAAGAACCCGCCGATCAACGCCAGGGCGCCTGAGATCATGAACAGCACCGCGCCTAGACGATGGGTCTCGTTCCAGACCGCATCACTCGAGAGGGTCCAGGGCGTACGGATGCCGATGAAGAAGTTACGCTTTGCCTGTCGCAACATGAAGCTTATGAAAATAAAGAGCAGTCCGATGGCAGGCAGCATGGCACCACTCATCCGGAAGCCGGTATAGCCGAGATTCCAGGCCAGTGTTAAGCCGTAGATGTAAACCATAAATCCCACGATGAATACAATCAACAGGTTGAACACCTCACGGAACTGGGCGATATTTGCCCTCAGCGGATCCACCGTGGGAATGATCAGGAAGAGGAGAAACATCCCCAATGTGATCAGCGGTAGCATGAACACACCGGTAAATTTAGAAGTGTAGCCATCCACCTGATCATGGACGTTCCAGTGAGAGGCCATGGGATCGGGAAGCCGGTTCCAGAGCACGAGACCGGCAACCGTGGCGGCGCCAATCATAAGCAAGACGAGTATGGTTGTGGTGCGAGCAGACATTCTTTTTCCTTTCTGGATCGACGAAGGGTACAAACCTCAGGTCGAGAGCTATGCCACGGTGCCCTTAGGCCGATGATTTAGCATCTTCCCTGGGGAGGTTATTCTGGGCAATCGAAACCATGCCACTCACTGCGCCGAGATTCATGGTATCCACCGCCGAGCTCGGGACGATAACCAGCGCGCCTTTCTCCTTGAGTCCCTCGAAGAGCATATTCATGGCACGCAAGTGCAGAGCTGTGGGATTATCCCGATAGGCTTGAGCGGCCTCGGCAAAGGATGCCGCGATCTGCTTTTCTGATTCGCCTAAAATCACGCGCGCCTGGCGCTCGCGTTCCGCCTGCGCCTGCCGGGACATGGCGTCTTCCAGGTCCTGCGGGATGACAATATCCCGAATCTCGACCGAGTTCACTGTCACACCCCAGGGGGTGGTGCGCTCGTCAATGATTTGCTGCAGTTCCTGGTCGAGCACGCTGCGACCGACAAGAATGTCTGCCAGCATCATGCGGCCGATGATGTCGCGGAGGGCGGTCTGCGCAGCCCAGTCCACAGCGCCCCAATAGTTCTCGACTTCGAGAGCGGCTTTCTCGGCGTCCCAGACGACCCAGAACAATACGGCATCTACATCGACGGGAACCGTGTCCTTCGTCAGGGTCTTTTGTGCCGCAAAGGGCGTGACCATCACGCGGTGATCGATCCATGAGGCGATGGAGTCGACAATCGGGATGATCCAGAATAACCCGGGACCACGCAGTCCGTAGAATTTTCCCAGGCGCAGGACGACCGCTTTGTCCCACTGAGAAGCAACTTTGAGAGCGAAGAGAGTGTATGTTCCTATGAGAGTCAAGGCGCTAACCCAGAGCCCGATCCAGAGGTCCGGGACCCGGCCGTCCATCCAGAGCGCGCCGAGCACAGCCATGATCAGCAAGATGCCAAAAAGCGCCGCGGCGACACCGGAAATATGCGGATCACCCTTCTTTTGCTTCCTCTGTATGTTCCTATTAAACCTCGCGTCCATGTTGAGTACCTCCTGGTTGTAGTTCACTCGATACCTGTGCTCGGATATCATGGGTCCCAAGCCTCTATCTTCTTTTCGACCATCTCCCTGATTTCTTCCTTCGAAAAGTCCAGCCGCATGGCATCCTCGATATAGCGTTTTGTCAACGCATCGAATGCCTCTTTGCGCAGCCGTTCTCGGACGCGCGGTGGTGGGACCTCGGTGATATATGTGCCGCGCCCTTGCTGGGTCGAGATGATCTGGGCTTCATCCAGAATACGATAGGCTCTCGCGACCGTATTGAAGTTGACCCGCAGCTCTTCGGCAAGTGCTCTTACGGTTGGCAGTTGATCTCCAGGCAACAGACTGCCGCCAGCCACCTGTGCCTGCACCTGATTCACGATCTGGGTATAGATCGGAAGACCGGAACGAAAGTCAATCTGGAGAATTAGCTGCTTATGGGGCATATATTGTATCTTTGTATCATTGAACTAATTGTATCATTGTACAATTGTACGCTACCTGCTGTTTTTGTCAAGCCCCCGGCGAAAGGAAACTATTGATTGGTTATCAGGCGTCTGATTGCCTTACCGAGCCTTTTGATACCCTCCTGAATCTGGTCTGGCGGCTGGGAAACAAAATTGAGACGGAGCCAGCTCTTGCCGGCTGTTTCGCCGGGGAAAAACTCATTTCCCGAAGCGAAGTCTGTACCCTCTTCCCACGCCAGCGGAAGCAGCTCTTTTGACCCCAGAGCCTCTGGTAGTTGCAGCCAGATAAACAACCCTCCCTGCGGAAGATCAAAGCGAATATCATTCGGCAAATAACGCTTGATCGCCGATGCCATCACGTCGCGGCGTTTCCGGAAAATCTGGCAGGAGCGGCGCAGGTGCGCCTGATAACGCCCGACCGTGAGGTAAGCCTCCAGAGCGCGCTGGATCAATGTCGAGGTCGACAGGTCGTTGACGCGCTTGAAGTTCACCAGGCTGTTGTAGATCGGCCCCTCGGCTGCCAGGAAGCCAACGCGCAGCCCGGGCATCAGCATCTTCGAAAACGTGCTGACGTAAATGACCCTACCGCCGGGGTCGAGAGCCTTAAGCGCAGGTTGTGCACGTCCTTCATAGCGCAGATCTCCTACAAAATCGTCCTCCAGGATGGGCACGTTATAACGGTCCGCCAGCACGATCAGCTGGCGGCGGCGCGGTCCACTCAGGCATGTGCCGGTCGGGTTGTGAAAGGTTGGGATGGTGTAGATCAGCTTAGGATGATGCTGTTGGAGCAGCTTCTCCAACTCCTCGACCTGCATGCCATGACTATCCACAGGAATTCCAACGACTTTGAAATCGAGAGCCCGGAATAACTCCAGCGCTCCTGCGTACGTTGGACTCTCAACTAGGATGACGTCACCGGGCTTGAGCAAGAGCTGGGCCACCAGCGAAAGGGCCTGCTGTGAACCAGCCGTGATCAGGATGTTGTCCGGCTGTGTCTGGACGCCCTGGCTGGCCAGAATGTGAGAGATGCTCTGGCGCAGCGGCGCATGGCCGTTATGTTCCCCATAATCGAATGCGACGATCCCATCGCGACGCATGACAGCCTGGAGCACCCGGCGGAACTCCTCGGCAGGGAACAGATTGGAGTCGCCGATGCCGCTAGAAAAACGGATCGGATTTGGGTGCCGGGCGATCTTCTGTCCTCCATTTAAGTCCTGATTTGCGGTGTTCCGGCCCTGGTCTTGAATGGCATGTTGCCAGAGCGGCCAGGGAGCGCCGGTGCTATTCTTGGGCAACGGAATCAGCGGGTCCGGATGTGAAACATAAGTCCCGCTGCCCAGCCGTGAAAAGATCAGTCCTTCTGCTTCGAGCTCGGCATAGGCATTCTCCACGGTAATGCGGTTCACGCCCAGATCTCGGGCAAGCTGGCGGCTAGCGGGGAGACGTGTATCCGGCGCCAGGCTGCCCGCAAGAATGCCCCGGCGCAAATAGGTCTTGATCTGCATGTAAAGGGGTAGATCACTTTGGCGATCCAGTGGGATACGCATCTTGCACCTCCGAAGATGATTGGTATGATGAATATATCGCTTTCTACTGAAATCTCATAGAGCCAATCTCCGTAAAGTTCTGGAGACCTGCAGAATTGGACTAGCCTCTATTGCTGAAAATTGGCTCTTAACATACACCGCTTTTTTCCTAGAATTAATCCCGACGATGAAACACGCGATGGAGAAGGATGTCTCAATTGGGGTCCAGACCAGCATGGTAGAATTTCAATCCATTTACGAATAGGAGAATTCTATGGAACAACAGACCGGTACCTTCGCCGTAAAGAAGGGCTTGGCACAAATGCTCAAAGGCGGCGTCATCATGGATGTGGTCACGCCAGAGCACGCAAAGATCGCCGAAGATGCGGGCGCCTCCGCGGTGATGGCGCTCGAGCGCGTCCCGGCGGACATCCGGGCGAACGGCGGCGTGGCGCGCATGTCGGATCCGGATCTTATTTTGAAGATCATGGACTCGGTCACAATCCCCGTCATGGCAAAATGCCGCATCGGGCATTTTGTGGAGGCGCAGATCCTCGAAGCCATCGGCGTGGACTATATTGACGAGTCGGAGGTGCTGACGCCGGCTGACGAAGCCAATCATATCTTGAAGCACAACTTCAAAGTCCCGTTTGTGTGCGGCTGCCGCAACCTCGGAGAAGCTCTGCGGCGCATCGGTGAGGGCGCGGCGATGATCCGCACCAAGGGCGAAGCCGGGACCGGAGACGTGGTGGAAGCGGTCCGGCATGCCCGTACGGTGCTGGGCGAGATCCGGCGCCTGACCACGATGGCGGACGAAGAGCTGATGAGTTACGCCAAAGAAATCGGCGCACCCTACGAGATTGTCAAAGAGACCAAGGAACTGGGACGCATGCCCGTGGTCAACTTTGCCGCCGGCGGCGTCGCCACACCTGCAGACGCAGCCCTCATGATGCAGCTCGGCGTCGACGGCGTCTTCGTGGGTTCGGGCATCTTTAAGAGTGGCGACCCTGCCCGGCGCGCGGCCGCGATTGTCAAAGCGGTGACGCATTACCAGGACGCGAATATCCTGGCTGATGTGAGCAAAGACCTGGGCGAGCCGATGGTTGGGCGGAATGTCTCCCAGATGCCGGAACTGGAACGGATCGCCGGGCGCGGCTGGTAAGGGTTGTAAATATGTAAACAGGTGGACAAGCCTGCCCCTGTGTACCTGTTTACTTGTATACTTGTTATCGATGAAAGTCGGTGTGCTCGCCCTGCAGGGCGACTTTGCTGAACATATTGCCATGCTCAAGCGCCTCGGTGTAGACAGTGCCGAGGTGCGTTTGCCTGACCACCTCGAGGGGCTGGATGGGTTGATCATCCCGGGCGGGGAGTCCACAACGATCGGTAAGCTCGCCGTGGCGTATAACCTGATGGAGCCACTCAAGGAGTTTGGGCAGCGCCACGCCATGTGGGGGACTTGCGCGGGCGCGATCTTTATGTCGAAAGACATCAGCCGTAACCAACCTTTACTCGGGCTGATGGACATCAAGGTGGCCCGGAACGCGTTCGGACGTCAGGTGGATTCGTTCGAAGCAGACCTCGACGTCCCGGAGCTAAAACAAGCCACGAACACAGAGGACGAGTACCACGCGGTTTTTATCCGGGCGCCGATTATCGAGTCGGTGGAGGGAGATGCGAAGGTCCTCGCTACGGTGCCGGACGGTAGAATCGTTGCGGCACAGCAGGGACATTTGCTGGCGACATCCTTTCACCCTGAGCTGACAAACGACACCCGTTTCCACAAGTACTTCCTATCCCTGGTGGATTGACTCTTACAGCCCGTAAAGGGTTGAGCTCTTATTAGAGTTTCTGGATTGCTTTGGCGTTTCAGACGGCAATGACATATAATTTCGCTATGTCCATACGGCCGCTGGCTATCTTCGATCTTCCCTATTTATATAGCTTTCGCGACCAGGCAATTGGCCTGGATACTGCGCGCACGTTGACGCGTGGAAATCCTCTGGGAGCGGTGGGACTGTTTGCCTATGTCAACCCGGTGCGGCACATTTATTCGGCGATTGTCAACGGCGGGGGAGAGTCTGTTCTGGCGGGCATCATTCATTCGCGCAATGATGCATTTGCGAAGCTGTTGTTCATCGCTCCACACTCGCAGCTTGACCACCCCGACCTGCCCGCGCTGATCGAAAACCTAGCAGAGCAGGCCGGCAACTGGGGCGCGTTCCACGTTTTGGCGGAAGTCGATGAGACCAGCAATGCCTTTGTTGCCCTGCGCGGGGCAGGCTTCTCTGTATATGCATGGCAGCGGATGTGGGATGTCTCTCATGTCCGGGACGAGAATTCCTCGTTTCCCTGGACGCGGGCGAAGTCCACAGATATGTCTTCGGTGCAGAGCCTGTATCATCAGATCGTGCCGCCGTTGCTACAGCCAGTAGAGCCTCATCCCAGGATCCCTCTTGGCTGGATGTGTAATGAGGGTATGAGGTGTTATGTAAGCGCGACACAGGGCGTGTATGGAATTGTTTTGATCCCGCTGATCCACCCGGAAGCGACGAATGTCAGTGCCAAGCTGGTGTCTTTGATCAATCATCTGCCAGATCGACGGAACCGCCCTGTGTACGTCTGTGTGCGCTCCTATCAGGCCTGGCTGGAGCCTGTACTGGCAGATCTCGGCGCGCAGGGCGGCGATCGCCAGGCAGTGATGGTGAAGCACCTGGCACGCATGGTGAAAGATGAACAAACCGTGCCGGCGGTGCCATCCGGTGTGAGTGTGCAGCCCTCGCGCGTAAGCAGGATGGAAGGCAAACAATAGCGCCCCAAACGACCCAAGCCCCCTTGCTTGATATTAACATCTTTCCAACATTTGCTTTTTCCCATTTCTCGTATAATTGGACCATACTGACAGACAGGCAGGTATCATAAAATGGTCATTTTTTCGTTTTAATTTTAGTAAGCCGCCGATTCTGGTAAGCTCAGGCGGCGCAAGTAGCCAGGGACATTCCCGTTTTGCTTCCCCAATCCTGTTTCGTACAAACTGATTACATATGACACAACTAAAAATAACAGACGATCTCGACGCTCTTCTCGATGTGCTTCCGCTCGATATCCGCCATGCAGTGGAGGAAGCCAACGATACGGAGAACTTGCTCGAGATCATCCTTGATTTGGGCCGTGTACCCACAGCCCGTTTTGTAGATCACGAGATCAATCTGCGCGAGACCGAAGTCACACGCGCGGAGATCGACTATGTGGACGAACGAACGGGCGAATTCGACGCGGACAACCGCGCCGGCATCGAGCGCACACTGCATCGTATCTCTGCCATTCGCAATCGGCGCGTGGCAGTCGTTGGACTGACTCTGCGTGTCGGTCGCGCCGTTTACGGTACGGTGGATATCATTCAGGACATCATCGAGTCAGGCAAGTCGGTGCTCATCCTCGGTCGCCCGGGCGTGGGCAAGACCACCATTCTGCGCGAGGCGGCTCGTATTCTCGCCGATAATAAGCGTGTAGTCATCGTCGATACCTCAAATGAAATCGGCGGGGATGGCGATGTGCCCCACCCTGCCGTAGGCAAAGCGCGCCGTATGCAGGTCCGCGAGCCCATGCTCCAGCATGAGGTCATGATCGAGGCGGTCGAAAACCATAATCCGGAGGTCATCGTCATCGACGAGATCGGTCGTGAAGCCGAAGCGGCGGCAGCTCGTACCATAGCCGAGCGCGGCGTCCAGCTCATCGGCACAGCGCACGGTCAGACTCTCGACAACCTGCTCCTCAACCCGACGTTGAGCGATCTCGTCGGCGGGATTGAAGCAGTGACGCTTTCCGATGAGGAAGCGCGCCGGCGCGGCACCCAGAAAACCGTCCTGGAACGCCGCGCGCCGCCCACGTTCGATGTGCTGATCGAGATCCAGACCCGCGACCGTTTTGCGGTCCATCTGGACATTATGGCCTCGGTCGACGCGCTCTTGCGCGGTTTCCCTCTCTCACCTGAGATTCGGACGCGCGATGAGCGGGGCAACATCCAGATCGAAAAATCCATAGCGACATCCACTTCCCGACTGGATGCGAAAGAGACCAAATCCCCGCGGCGCGGACGCCAGCCCGCGGCAGCCGGGATCACGGAGGAGCCCACACCTGTTTCCACCCGCCTCGAGCAGGCGAGCGCGACCCGGTTCGAGCCCGGCCGCGGGACCGCACTTCAGACCATCAAGGTCTATCCGCACGGTGTGGCGCGCAACCGTCTGATGCAGGCTGCCAAGCGCCTCGGTGTGCCGGCTGTCGTGGTGAAGGATGTAGATGACGCCAATGCGCTGGTCACGCTAAAGACTTATTACCGCGACCGCCAGCAGACGATCGTAGATGCCGAACATCGCGGCATGCCGATTTATGTGCTGCGCGCAAACACCGTCTCGCAAATGGAACAGTTCCTCAGCGATCTCTTCAACCTCGCCTCACAGGATCAATTTGCATCCTCTGACTTGAGTGATGTCAAGACACAAACGCAGCAGGCGATCTCTGCGGTACTAAACGGCGAACGCTGGGTAGACCTGCCGCCGGGACCGGCATTGGTGCGGCGTTTGCAGCATGAAATGGCGCGTAATGCTGAGCTGGTCAGCCACTCTTATGGCAAGGAACCCCGCCGGCATGTCAGGATATTTCGAGAGTAAGTTCTGACTTTAAGTTAAAGGGACAGGCAAAATGCCTGTCCCTTTATATTTTAAGAATGCCCGCGTAGTTCAGCTCAGCCTCCCCAAGGGTGACTTGCATTTGCAACACTTCATTTCCCCGCACCACTTTAAGCTCAACCCGATCGCCGGGCTGGAACTCAAATAGAACGTTGACGTAGGAATGCTTTGCATCCAGATTCACATCACCAGTTTTGGTGATGATATCTCCCTGTTGCGTGATGAAGAACCTGTCCCGCTCACAGTCTGGTCGGCAGTGGGTCCAAAGATGGTCACTTGCCCGGGAAGCATGCCTACGACTGTGACCACCGCAGGTCCGACCTGTTCGACAGCCTGTGTGATGGCTGTTTCGATATCAGTTGTGTTAAGGGTCAGCATTTGCTGCGGGGGAGTGTTGCCGGCAGGAATAACCTCCTGAAGAGGTCGCGTCAAAGCGGCGGACGGTTGTTGAAGGTTCCGGTACACGATCGCGCCGCCTGCCAGGCCCCCGGCCAGCGCCGAGCCGGCGGCAATCACGACAACAAGCAGGATATACGGAACATTCTTCCTGGACATTTTGCCTCCTTCGGACAACCGGCGATTCTAGTACTGGAATGTTAATAACAATTTAGACCGTAAATAGAGATTTGTTAAAACTCATGCCTGTACATGATGAAACCGCAAGGTTACAAGGGATTTTTACGCGCTACAATAGGGACATCATCACAGCCTCCAAGGAGGAAAACCTCATGAAACCTATTCCCTATGCAGCCATTATTGTCGAGAATTCGGAAGGCGAAATTTTGCTGTTATTGCGTGAGAACAAATCGGCTCCGATCTACCCGAAGCACTGGACGTTAATTGGCGGAAAGGTAGAACCCTGGGAAACGCCCGAGCTGGCAGCCCAGCGCCAGCTCGAAGAAGAGACGGGATTGAAGACCGAACTGTCGTTTTGGAAACAATATGAAAGGGAGCATCCGCTCTTTATGATCGATCAGCACATCTTCGCTTGCAAAGTGAAGGACTCACAAGGCTTGCTTGTTCTGGGGCGCGACGCTCAATTTTTCAAAACTTCTGAGGTCATACACCTGAAAATTGGATATGGATTCAAAGACCTCCTGCAGGAATACTTTGCGACGGCGGTAAATCACCTTTATGTTCATCACTCTTGAAGGACCGGAGGGTTCCGGTAAGACCTCCCACCTTCCTCATCTTGTGGAATATCTGCGCGAGAAAGGTCACGTTGTTTTCCCCACACGTGAACCCGGTGGGACGTCCATCGGTGAGCAGATCCGTGAAGTGATCCATGATCTAAAAAATGTGGAAATGCACCCACGCACCGAGACCCTGCTCTACCAGGCTGCCCGGGCACAGATCGTGGAGGAGGTCTTCAAGCCGCGTCTGAAGGCTGGCGAAGTCGTCATCTCCGATCGTTATTACGACTCAACCATTGCCTATCAGGGCTATGGTCACCAGCAGGATCTGGAACAGGTTCGGGCATTGGTACGCTATGCGACCGCCGGATTGATTCCCGATCTGACTATCCTGCTAGATTTGGAAGTTGAGGAAGGCTTGAAAAGAAAGAAAAAGGATAATGAGTGGAACCGATTAGACGCCTACACTGTTGAGTTCCATCGCCGAGTTCGCGCCGGATATCTGGAAATGGTGAGACAGGAGCCCCACCGCTGGGTGGTAATCGATGCCGGGAAAGAGTGGGGAGAAGTCCAGGAAGAGTTACGGCTGGTGATCTTGGGACGGTTAGCCACAAAACAAACCGCTTCCTGAGTTTGCCACGAGAACAGCCCTCTTCCTTGCGACGGGAGAGGGTTTTGCTTTACCCCTACTCTGAGATACAATCCACCTATGACAGCCGATTCCCAAAAGGATATTCAGTACCTCAAAGCCATCGGGCGTGTGTGTGCGGAGACGTTGCGCAGGATGATGGGACAGGTCCGCGCCGGGATGACAACGCGCGAGCTGGACGAGATCGGGCGCGCGTTTCTCGAAGCGGAGGGAGCGCGCTCGGCGCCGCAGGTGACCTATAACTTCCCGGGCACAACATGCATCAGCGTGTCGCCGGTCATTGCGCACGGGATTCCCGGTGAGCATGTTTTGCAGGCCGGCGAGCTGATCCACATTGACGTCTCGGCGGAGCTGGATGGGTACTATGCCGATACCGGCGCATCGCTGATCGTTTCGAAGCGCGAACGGAGTTTGGTAAAGTTGCTGGATGCTACCAGAGCGACTCTAGCAAAGACGCTCCATGCGGCAAAGGCAGGAAGCCCATTAAACGGGATCGGGCGGACGGTCCAGAACGAGGCGCGTAAGCGCGGCTATAACGTCATTTATGACCTGACGGGTCATGGCATTGGGCAGAGCCTGCACGAGCACCCGAGGGAGATCCTGAACTATTACAACCCGAATGACCGCCGGATCCTTAACGAGGGTCTGGTCCTTGCCGTCGAGCCGTTTCTCACTACCGGCATCGGACGGGTAGTGGAGGAAAAAGACGGCTGGGCGCTGCGCACGATGGATAGAGCAGTCGCCGCACAGTTCGAGCATACGATCGTGGTCACGAAAAATGAGCCCATCATTTTGACGGCATGATTAACCTGCATTTGCTCTCCACACCGGGGGACCGCGATATCCGCTGGGTGCTCGAAGCATGCCGCCCCTATCTGGCTCACAAATCAGAACCGACCCTGGCGTTTCTACCGCAAGCGTGGTTGAACGTCCATCACTGGCTCGACTACACGGCCCGTTCCTTTGAAAAGCTGGCGCGCGTCGAGCTG
>DAIQBG010000005.1:97487-108539 GCA_036781265.1 Anaerolineales bacterium
GGCGAAGCCTGGATTCTGCGCATGGGAGCCGAAAAAGAAAAACTTGAGCCAGGAAAGCTGATTACCCCTTGAGGAGATGAGCTATGACGGAACAATGGGTGCCCGCTGACAAAGACGAATTGATGACTGAGATCCGGCGCGAGTGGGAGAAGTTGATGGATGTGGTGGACAAGTTCGACGAGCAGAAAATGAATGCGCCCGATGAAGGTGGCTGGTCGCCGAAGGACAATCTCGCCCACCTCGCCGAATGGATGAACCTTCTCATGGGTTATCACATGGACAAGCGTCCATCTCACGAAGTGTTCGGCATTTCCGAAGACGTGACCCGCGGCTGGGACATGGAAGTGATCAACCCCGTGCTCTTCGAGCGCAATAAGGACCGTTCGACGGAGGAAGTGCTGATCGAGCTAAGAAAGGTGTATGAGATGTTATTGGCGAAGCTGGACGCCACGCCTTTTGAAGAGCTCCTTAAACCTCGTCACGCCGATGACCCTGAGAGGCGGCCTCTATTGTTATGGGTGTTAGGGGATACCACAGAGCATTTCGCGGAGCACCGCGAGGTGATTGAGAGGATGTTGTAAATCCGCGCTTCAACTTCGTGGCGTCGTCACTCGCTCAGCGTGACGCCTACTCATCCTCCCCGCCGGCTTCGGCCTCGCCGCCCAGGTCGGGGATGGCTTTTTCGATGTCTTCCGGGCTCTGACCGGATTCGAGCCGGTCCACGACCTCGTCGAATTCGGGCGGCAACTCCTCGCCCATTTCCTTCCCCATTTTGCGCATCATCTGTCCCATGGCCCTGGGATCGTCCTCGAGCCCCTCGAAGCCGGAGAATTCGTCCGCCATGGAGTCCATACGGCTCTCCTCCGATTTCGCAATGCGGACCTTCGTCATGCGGCGGCGCACATCCTTGCTGCCGCAGTGAACGCATTTGACTGTCTTTTTGCCATAATCGGCGTAAGTCAGGAACACGTCGAAGCGCTGGCTACAGTTGTTGCAGATAAAGTCATAGGTGGGCATATCCCGATTTTAACGGAATCAGTTTCCAGTGTGGAGGGTGGTATCAAGGCGCCGGCTGCCATGCAAGTTCAGAGAACTCAAATACATTACGATCCGACTTGAACAGGATCGCTGGCTCGGTCATTGGGTTCCGCAGGATTTGCTCTACATCCAGGAGATAAAAAGACTGATTACCACCATCATAAATTAGCCAGCGCCCGTCAGGTGACCACAGCATAGGGACGGTGGCTGAGTCACCGCCTTGCCCCGAAGTTTCCAAAGGTAATTGAAGAAGATGAATAAATTTTTTCTCCGGCGCAGATGCTTCGCGGTCAGCCAGGTACAAATCGAATCTAAAGGCACAGAAGTTAGCGATGACAGAAAACCGCGGATTAGGAGAGATATATTCGTTCAAGATATTGCCACTGGCGCTTTCGCAGGTGTGTTGAGGATCCATTTCACCGATCTCCGTGACAGAGTTACCTTCGGCACGGAACCACGTTCCCCACAGTTCCACGAAGACTGGAGGACGGATGCGCATAAAATAGAAAGAGTTTGGGGGCGTGTCATACACATACCATGCCGTGACTTTACTGGCATCCTCCTCGGTATAGATTTGTTGAACGGACGGTCCATTCCAATCAATCTGATAAACAGCTGGTCCCGGGACACAGGCTTCACATTCGAGGTGGCTATTCTGGCTTTCTGGTGGCCACCCACCAACGGTACTTGCATAAATGGATTTTCCATCCATTGACCAGTGCAATCTTATTTCGCCCACGCCGCGCGCAACTTCATGTTGGTTCGATCCATCGGCATTCATCACCATGATGGAAAAGTTTTCGCCATCTACTCTTCGATAGGCAATTTGATTTCCATCCGGCGACCAGACGAAGCCCACGTCGTGCGCGGGGTCATTGGTCAACTGCGTTAATTCCGGGTCAAATCTCCCATCCGCGTACACCGTGTAAATGTCATAGTTTCCGCTGCTTGCGCTGGCAAAGACGATTTTGTCACTGTTCGGAGACCAACTGTACCCATGATGATCGGGGTCAACAATCGGCATAACCTCCAGATAGCCTGTTTCGAGACCTGCAAAGTGTCGCATAATAGTGACATCATTCCGTCCAGGATTTTCTCTCATAAAGAGGAGACTCTGTCCATTCGGTGACCACTGCAGGGTATGATAATGTGCCGGAAATTGGGTTAGATTGGTGAGTCCACTTCCATCTGGATGAATCATATGCACATCATAATTCAGGGTCGGAGCGGCTAGGTCCGCAGGATTCGGAATCATCTCTCCCCCGATAAATGCAATCCATTCGCCGTTGGATACGCCTGTTCCGATGGGCGGAAAAATCTCTTGCGCAACGACTTCGGTTGGCTTAGGAGTCTGCTCTTCTTCCATAACTTCATTGCGGGTTATAGGCTGCCAGGAGGGAGTCGTAATGAACTCACTCTCACTGATAACGATCTCCACAGGCTGGCTGGCAGAATTTTCTACATTCAAAATATAGAGGCTGCTTTTCGCAGGCGAAACCTGTGTAACGGCAATGAACTGATCGCCAGACGACCAATTAATACTGGTGACTGCGTTATCCGAAGAAATCGAAGAGATAGGAGAGTCAGTTAAAGGCCTGATGATCGACCCATCCGGGCTGGCGTAATAAAACCACAGATCTTTATTAGGACAAGTGACGCTGATCGCCTGGCTTCCGTTGGGCGATCGTCTTGTTAAGAACCCGTGATCAGCTTCCAGGGTCAAATCGCAGCGTTCGAAAGGCTTAAAGGCGCTGGATGTACCATCCGCACGTAGCCACATCAAGGTGTACAGGTCTGTTCCGTAACTGATCACAAAGGAAGTCTCATCCCACCAGGACTCCATAATCATGCTAGACGTGGCTCGCTCGATCAATTGTTGACTCTCAAGAACCGCTTCATAGGCAATCCATTGATCAGTTGCTCCCTCAAGAGTTCGATGCGCGATGAATACGATTGAATTCCCATCCCGAGACCAATAATAAGATGGACTGTTTATAGAGTCAGTTGCAGGCAAGAGTTCGCTGATCGCGATGGGAGTTCCTCCTAGAGCATTGATGATGTAAATTCCAGGGGTAAAGGTAGCATCCGGGGTCGGCGAGTCGTTCAAAACATATCCAATATAGCTCCCATTAGGGGACCAGGAGAGGTTGTTGAATTGAACATTCCCACTCGCCAACAATACTGTGGCTCCACTATTGGTATCTAAGGAATATAGATTGGCGGCTTCAAACCCGGAGTCCCGCTGTAAGAAAAGAAGTTTTGTTCCGTCCGGTGACCAGGGATTGGTTTCGCCGTGAATATTCATGGGAAGATAGTGATGGGAATCACCGTGTGTGAGCTGGATCACGTCCGAACCATCGGCTTTCATCGAATAGATCTGTTGAAAACCATCCCGGCCACTATCGAATACAATGCGCTTTGCGTCCAGTGACCAGATTGGGTTGGAGTCGTGCGACGGATGATCCGTCAGATTGGTCAGCCGGCTGCCATCTGCGCGCACCGTGTATATGTCAGAGTTCCCGGTTTGATCAGAGGCAAAGGCAAGCAGCCTGTCTTCTACCCATGGAGAGCTAGTCGCAATCTCGCCACCCACCGTTGCGGGAGAAGCATCCTGCAGTTGAGAAATCATAAGACTCATGAAAACCGCCAGCGCGATCAGTGTTATCAATCCGCTGGTCAATTTGAGCCCAGACGCAAGACGATTCGTGAGGGGAATTCGGCTTGCTTTTGCTGTCACATATTCCAGGACATCTTGCGACGGTCCCGATTTGTCATTCCAGCGGCGGTGAAGTCCATTTTTCACGCGAACAGAAAGCCCGTCCATGTCCGCGGCGTAGGCGCTGCAAGAGTCGCAGGAGCGGAGATGCTTGTCCAGAGTCATGATCTGGCGATCATTCAGCAGGCCATCCAGGCGGCGATCAATCCACTGGATCGCTTGTTTATGCGTGATACCGTTCATACATGTCCTTCTTTCAACACTGCATGCAATTGCCTTCTGGCAGTATTCAGGCGCGAATGAACCGTGCCTTCGGGAATTGCCAGAATACTGGCGATCTCAGCCACCGATAAATCGTGATAGTAGCGAAGCACAACCGGGATGCGGTGTCTCTCATCCATATTGTGGATGGCACGCCACAACGCTTCCTCGGATTCATGCGCAATGACATTTTCCTCGACTGAAGGTACGCTCTGCACTCGTACCATCCCACCCAGGATGCGCCGGAGGCGCCAGATCCGCTTTTGTCTTTGCAGGCGGGTGCGGCAAATATTGACGGTAATCGAAAAAAGCCAGGTTTTTAAGCTTGACTCCCCATGATAAGAAGCCAGTCCACGAAGCGCCGCCAATAGGGACTCCTGCGTGGCGTCGTCTGCTTCCCCCGATTCATCCAGAATGGAAAACGCCAGCCGGTATACATCCTGCTGGTAGGTCTGGACAAATCTCTCGATTGCGGATGAATCTCCCACCCGACACAACTCTATCAAACGATAGTCCATGGTGATCATTCTATTGTATTAGACCAGCCTCAAGTCAAAAACCTTCATTCTTAACTGGGCAGCGAACAGCTCGGCCGCGGTGATAAAATAACCCTGTCATCACCTTTCCGGCTTCACAAGGAGCACAAATGGCAAAAGATTATGTTGAGGAAATGCTGGCGCAGAATGAACGGATCTTGTTGCGAGCGCGCAAGCACTGGTCAGTTCTGTTTGGCAATATTGCCCTTGAGATACTCCTGATCATTGCTCTGTTTGTAATTTCGTTTGCCCTTGCTCCACTGGTCGCTTTTCCCACCGTGCCGCTTGGATTGGTCCTGATGCTCGTCCCCCTGGTCGGGATGGTGCGGGATGTCCTGCTCTGGTATAACCGCCAGTATATTGTCACCAACCGGCGCGTCATCCAGACCTCAGGTGTCTTCAGCAAGGATGTTGTGGACTCATCCCTCGAGAAGGTCAACGATGTGAAATTAAGCCAGTCCTTCTGGGGCAGGCTTTTTGATTATGGCGACATCGAAATTTTGACGGCGAGCGAGGTGGGAGCCAATGTCTTTCGAAGCATCGGTGACCCGATCCGGTTCAAGACAGCGATGTTGAATGCCAAGGAACGGCTCGAGTTTGGCGGGGAGATGAGTGCTCAGGTTGCGGCAGCGGCTGATATTCCCTCTCTGATCGCCCGGTTGGACGACCTGCGCAAGAAAGGCTTGATCTCCGAAGCGGAGTTTCAACAGAAAAAGACAGAACTGCTGGCAAAGATGTGACCCCGCCCTGTCCATAAATAGGGGATCATTAAATTCACAACGAACTACGGAATCAACAAGCCAGAGTTTTATCGCAAATCCGGGGATGTGCCGCTTCAGCGGCGGGGGCAAAAACTCGGTTATACTTCGTTCGCTAAAATGACAGACCATATTCGAAATTTTTGCATCATCGCCCATGTGGACCATGGGAAATCCACGCTTGCCGACCGTTTGCTCCAGTTAACGGGTGCTATCTCTGAGCGGGACATGACAGAGCAGGTACTCGACAGCATGGACCTCGAGCGCGAGAAGGGTGTGACCATCAAAGCCTCCGCGGTCCGCATGTATTACACCGCGAACGACGGCGAGAAGTACGAGATCAACTTGATCGACACGCCCGGTCACGTGGACTTTGGCTATGAAGTCAGCCGCGCGCTGAAGGCATGCGAGGGCGCCGTGCTGGTGGTGGATGCCACGCAGGGCATCGAAGCGCAGACCCTGGCAAACCTTTACCAGGCGCTCGATGCCGACCTGACCATCATCCCCGTGATCAACAAGATCGACCTGCCCTCGGCGCTCCCGGATGAAGTCGCCGAGGACGTCGGCAGTCTGCTGGGGATCGATCCGCTGGATGTCATCCAGGTCTCGGCAAAAGAGGGTCTCAATGTGGGTCAGATCCTCGAGGCGATCGTGACGCGCATCCCGCCGCCGAAGGACGCGGATGACGCCCCATTGCGCGCGCTGATCTTTGATTCTCACTATGACCCCTACAAGGGTGTGATTGCTTATGTGCGGGTCATGGAAGGTTCTCTTAAAGCGACCGATATCCTGCGAATGTTTGCAACGAAAGTAGACATGCGTCCTGTGGAAATTGGCATCTTTGCACCCGGCATGAAGCCAGTTCAAGCGCTGGGATCAGGCGAGGTTGGCTACATTGCGACAGGCTTCAAAACCGTCCATGAGTGTCGCGTGGGAGATACGATCACGAGCGCGGCGAATCCCGCGTCAGGACCTCTACCCGGATATCGCAACCCGAAGCCGATGGTCTTCGCGGGTATCTATCCCGTGGACGCCGATGATTACACCAACCTGCGTGAGGCGCTGGACAAGCTGCAACTTAACGACGCCTCGTTGACGTTCCAGCCCGAAACTTCGCAAGCGCTCGGGTTTGGCTTCCGCGCCGGTTTCCTGGGTCTCTTTCATATGGAGATCATCCAGGAACGCATCGAGCGTGAGTATGACCTGGACGTGCTGTTCACTGCGCCGTCTGTGGAATACGAAGTGGTGATGCACGACGGTGAAACCATCCCTGTTGACTCGCCTGCCGAGCTGCCCGATGAATCAAAAGTCGCTGAGATCCGCGAGCCATGGATGAACATCGAGATTATCACGCCGACGGATTACTACGGTCCCATTATGGATCTGGTAACCAAGCGTCGCGGCGTTTTCAAGCAGCAGGAATATCCTGCCCCGCACCGCGTGCAGCTCGATTACGAAATCCCGCTCTCTGAGATTATTGTAGATTTCTTCGATGACTTGAAATCCCGGACCAAAGGCTATGCATCCCTCGATTATCAGTTTCTTGAATATCGTCCGGATGAACTCCAGAAGCTTGAGATCCTCGTCAATGGCGAGCCGGTGGACGCCCTGGCAACGATCGTTCACAAGAAGGATGCCTTCCACAAAGGTCAGCGGCTCATTACCAAGCTCAAAGAGCTGATCCCGCGTCAGCTATATGATGTTGCCATCCAGGCTGCGGCCGGTGGACGCATTATCTCGCGCGCCAACGTCAAGGCAACCCGTAAAGACGTGCTGGCAAAATGCTACGGCGGTGACATCACCCGTAAGAAGAAGCTGCTTGAGAAGCAAAAAAAGGGTAAAAAACGTTTGAAGATGGTTGGGAACGTCGAGATCCCGCAGGATGCTTTTATGGCTGTCCTGAAGCTGGATGAGGAATAATTAAACACAAAGGACACGAAGTGCACAAAGGAAAATCTGTGGAGATGCGACTTGCTCGTCACCCGTCCCACCTTAGAGTCCTTTGTGTCCTTCGTGTTTAAACAGGATTCGTTTATGAAAGATATTAAACGCTGGCTACCCGGGACGCTGATCAGCCTGGTACTGATTGCCGCCATTCTATACTTTGTGGATCTTGGCGCAATGCTGGATGCCATCCGTAACGCGAATTATGCGCTGCTGGGAATCGCCCTGGCGATCGGGTTCCTGTGGATGGCCGTCCGCGCCCAGGTCTGGCGGACTCTCCTGCGAAATCGTGCCTCCTATCAGGACGTTTTTTTTACCGTCGGCGAAGGGTATTTGCTGAACAATTTTCTTCCGTTCCGGCTCGGAGAGATCGGACGCGCCTTTTTGCTCAGCCGCAAATCCAATATGCACTTTATGGAAATTCTGCCGACTATCGTCATCGAGCGCGCCATGGACCTGGGCTTCTCGGCGATGATCCTTCTGGCAGCCATCCCCTTTGTCGTGGGCGCGCAGGGAGCGGAACGGATCGGTATCGTCGTGGGGATCATTATTCTGGTAGCGTTCGTTACCTTCTATCTGTTGGCTCGTTACAATCAGTGGGCTCTAGATCTCTTCCACAGGCTCAGCGCACGCTGGCCCACGCTGCAGCGTTCGGGCGGAAGTTTTCTCGAATCTTTTTTTCTCGGGCTCGGTGTGTTAAAGGACGGGTGGCTGTTCGTTCGTTTTCTGTTCTGGATGACACTTAACTGGGGTGTTGCCATCGTCTCCTACTATTTGATCATCCGTGCATTCTTTCCGGAAGCGCAGCTGGTGTGGGGCATGTTCGGGCTGGGAGGAGCTGCATTTGGGGGCGCCATCCCGTCTTTGCCGGGCGCCGTCGGCACCTTCGAAGGGGCGTTCGGTGGCGCCGTCACTCTTCTAACGGGCGACGAGTCCACAGCCCTGGCGGTCGCGCTGACCGGCCGCTTCTATAACTATCTCAACAGCGGCGTGATCGGCGGCATCGGTCTGCTGCGCGAAGGCCAGACGTTATCTGGAATTTACGAGCAGTTGAGGAACCTGAGGATTAAAACCGGAGAGGAAATTCCCGGGTAAGTTATGTTCCCTCTGTACGATACCGTACGAACCCGAAGCTTCCCCCTCATCACCCTGACACTGATTGTTGCAAACGTGCTGGCATTTTTGTATGAATTGCGGCTGGCGCCTGCTGCACTCGAGCAATTCATTTTTGCCTGGGGACTGATCCCGGCTCGCTTGCTAGGTGATCCCTCCAACACATGGACCACCATCTTTTCATCCATGTTCTTGCACGGCGGCTGGTTCCATATCATCAACAACATGTGGGTGTTGTTCATCTTTGGCGATAATGTCGAGGCGGGGATGGGCAAGATCCGCTATCTGATTTTTTATCTGTTAAGTGGTGTTGCCGCCGGACTCTTGCAGACATATGTCCTGCCATCCAGTGCTGTGCCGATGATCGGAGCGAGCGGTGCGGTTGCCGGTATCCTGGGGGCTTACTTGATCCTGGCCCCACGCTCGCGGATTGCCAGCTTAGTTCCCATTCTGTTCATTTTTACGATTGTAGAAATTCCGGCGGTGTTCTTCCTGGTCTTCTGGTTCGTGTCACAGCTGTATTCAGGCTTATTTTCCATCCAGGGCGCCGGCGAGAGCGGGATTGCCTGGTGGGCGCACATTGGCGGGTTTGTCTTCGGCTTCATTATGGTATTCTTATTTCGACGACGAACAGCACATCGAGTAACATCCAGGAGCGATTTATGAAGCGGCACTACTTCATCACCGGCGGCGCCGGGTTTATCGGTTCGAATTATGTGCACCGGCTTGTAGGGCGCGGTGAGAACGTAACAGTTTATGACAATCTATCCCGGGCAGGCGCCTCGCGCAATATCGCCTGGCTGGAGGGAGAGTTTGGCAAGGAGGCTTTCCGGCTGATCGTCGGCGACTTGCGCGATGCGGACCTCTTAGCGGAATCCGCCAGAGAAGCAGATGTGATTATCCATCTGGCGGGTCAGGTGGCTGTGACCACCTCCGTAGTCAACCCCCGGGAAGATTTCGAGATCAACGCTCTGGGCACCTTCAACGCACTTGAAGCCGCACGCCTGTCAGACCGGGATCCGATTTTCATTTATTCCTCCACGAATAAAGTGTACGGCGGGATGGAAGATGTCGAAATCATCGAGGAAGCCACGCGCTGGCGGTATAAAGATTTGATCCAGGGTGCTTCCGAAGATCAACCACTCGATTTCCATTCGCCCTATGGTTGCAGCAAAGGCACGGGCGACCAATACGTGCGCGATTATGCGCGCATCTATGGTTTGCGGTCTGTGGTCTTCCGCCAGAGCTGCATCTATGGACCGAGACAGTTTGGCGTGGAAGACCAGGGCTGGCTGGCGTGGATGACCATTGCAGCCGTGACGGGACGGCAAATCACAATTTATGGCGACGGCAAGCAGGTGCGGGACGTGCTGCATGTCAACGATTTGCTGGATGCCTACGATGCCGCCATCGAAAAGATCAACCGTGCCAAAGGCGAGGTCTACAACATGGGTGGGGGACCACGCAATGTGATGGCAGTCTGGGCGGAGTTTGGTCCTATCCTCGAACGGCTGTTGGGAGAAAAGATAAATGTCGTACATGCAGACTGGCGTCCGGGGGACCAGCGCGTCTTCTATGCGGATACCAGCAAAGCAAAAAACGAGCTGGGCTGGGAGCCGAAGATCGACCTGGAAGAGGGGATCGAGATGCTGTTCGATTGGGTGAAGGCGAACAGAGGATTGTTTTAGTTATTCAACCCATGCGTGGAGAAAGCGCTCGAGAGCGCCTTCTAGATTAGCGGCGTTGATAAAACAAAGACAGGATCAGCGCGCCCAAGAGTCCGACGAATAAATCCACAATCGTGTCTTCCAGCCCGCGTACCATCTGTGTGCCGAGAAAGCGATCGGCGAGGTTCTCGTAGAATTCCCACAGGATAGTGGTCGTCCCGGCGGCGGTGAATCCGAGCAGCACCTGGATGGCAGAAGGTATCTCTCCGACCAGTTTCTGAGCGTGCCGGATAGCCACGCGATAGAAATATGTGATGACAACGCCGCCAGCAAAATGAGTGGGAATATCCAGGAAGGGGAATGAATCAAAAATATCAAGAGCAAGGCCGATTCCATAAAAACCAAGCACCCCTAACGGAGCCCAGGCAGCTTCGCGCAGGGTACTTATGATCCATGGGGAAAACTCTGATTTGTTTGCCACGTCTAACCTCCGAAGGATAATTTTATCAACGATGAGGCTGCAGATCTCTGCGTTATAATCTTTAGCGCTCTCCGGGGATGTGATCATCGGAGAGAAAGCTAAAATGAAAATCCTCACCGTCCTTACATACTATCGTCCCCACACTTCGGGCCTTACCATTTATGCCGAGCGGCTGGCGCGCGCCTTTGCGCGGCGCGGGCATCAGGTGACGGTGTTGACCATGCAGTACGACCCATCCCTGCTGCTCGAAGAAACCATGGATGGGGTGAGAATCGTGCGTGTCCCGGTGGCAGCGCGCGTCAGCAAGGGTGTGATCGCGCCAACGATCGGTCTGGTGGCGACGAAGCTGGTGGCGCAGCACGATGTCGTCCAGATGCATTTGCCGCAATTCGACGCGCCGGGCATCGCGCTGCGCGGTCGCCTGTTCGGGAAGCCGGCGGTGCTGACCTATCACTGTGACCTGCTCCTGCCGCCCGGGTTCTTCAACCGCTTTGTCAACGCAGTTGTGGATTTCCAGAACAACATGGCGGGGATGCTG
>DAIQBG010000006.1:0-102659 GCA_036781265.1 Anaerolineales bacterium
GTGGATTTCCAGAACAACATGGCGGGGATGCTGGCGAATCACATCGTGACCTACACCCAGGATTACGCCGATAACTCTCCGTATCTCTCGCGTTACGCCTCCAAGCTGACTCCCATCCTGCCTCCGGTGGAACTACCAGATCCGCTTCCGGGCGCGGTCGAGGCGTTTGCGGAGAAGCATCATGTCCAGCAGCGACGTCCCGTGATCGGCATGGCGGCGCGCTTCGCCGCCGAAAAGGGCGTGGAGGTTTTGCTGGAGGCGCTTCCGATCATTCTCGAAAAATATCCGAGGGCGCAGGTCTTGTTCGCCGGGACGTATCAAAACGTGATGGGCGAGCAGGCGTACTTAGACCGGCTCATGCCGCGTATCCGCGAGTATGAGATTGGCGGGCACTGGACTTTCCTTGGCAACCTGGATCCGGTGGAAATGGCAGCCTACTATCCCAACCTGGATGTGCTAACCGTGCCCTCGCTGAATTCCACCGAAGCTTTCGGGCTGGTTCAGATCGAAGCAATGATGAACGGCGTCCCATGCGTCCCCTCGGCCTTGCCGGGGGTGAGACAGCCTGTCCTGATGCATGGCATGGGGCGCGTTGCCCGGATCGGAGACTCGGCTGACCTGGCGGCGTGCATCCTCGAGGTCCTCGACGCGCCGGAGAAATATCGCGGGGATATCGAGGCGATCATGAGGGCATACAATCCAGACTCCATCGCGGCCGAGTATGAAAAGCTATTTGCGCGATTAGGCGGAAAATTTAAATAGGCAAATTCCTCGAGTCATAGAAGGGGGATAGACGGAAAACCAGTACTGTAACCTTCACCTAGCACGGTCCGTCTTGTTTGTGGTATCCCTGCCGATCACAATCTGCTTACTCAAACTCTGTACAGGCTGCCAGGGCATCCTTGCTCTCAGGGAGGCACGCTATCTTTCGGGGAGGTCGTCGTGGTTTTCCGTCATTATCGAAACATAAGTTTCCGCCTTCTGGTGATCGCTACTCTTCTTGCCGTGATCTATGGCATGCCTCCCATGCAAGCCAGTGCTGAAAAAGCGATCGCGCCCCAATTTGAAAGCCCGGTGTGCAACCCGGACGGTGGTTGGATGTGGACAACAGGTCCCTTCGAGCCCGATATCGCCGCTCAGGTGCAATCTGAGCTGGCTGAGCAGGGAGTCGCCGCCCACGTGGAAGCAAAAAGCTACGGAGAAGCAGACGGATGCGGCACATATCGCTCCCACGGAATCGACTTTACAATTCAGCTTATAGGAAAAGAAACTAAGCAGTGGGCCTCCCAGCCTGAATTCGCCGATCGGCTTCTTCCAATTTTGAGAAAACATGGCAAACCCGGCCTGGGGAATGTGAGACTTCTGTCCGACGAGGGAAAATTAATCTCAAGCAGTCTGGATAACACCAGCTCGACCTCAAACGAGATCCAAATGGACGCTCTGACAACAGAGTCACTGGCGGTTGCGCCTCCAGCTACCGAGGTCTTCACCAAAAAAGTCTATGTGATCGTGTACGATCCGCTGTTGAGCACGGGCCAGAAGCTCAGCCAGTATATGGGCTGGAATGACTACTCCGTCATCAACCAGCAGACAATCGATTTATTCAAGCGTGCTAGTAATAACCGGATGAATTATGTGGTTGTCGATACGACGATCAAGACCGATGGTTGGCCCGAATTGATCGATGGCTTTACCTATACAGAGCAAGAATATCTGGATGTTGTACTCGGGCGACGATCGCCTCATGAGCCCATGGACGCTAACTACAACAAAATTGTCAGCCTTCCGCAGTTCGATATTTGCGGTAGAGTTAACCGTGGCGAAATCGATGAGGTGTGGATCTATAACGGTCCATATTTTGGTTTTTATGAATCCACATTAGTGGGACCGGGTGGATACAAATACAACTCATCTCCCATCCTGAATACCAGTTGCAGCCGGCTGATCCCCATCATGGGACCCAGCGTCGAGCGGACGATCTCTGAAGCCACTCACAATTTCGTGCACCGCACGGAAGCGACGATGACAAGGGTCTATGGCAGTTGGGAAGAGAACCGAACGGATCATGGCTGGGATAAGTTTGGATTGGTTAAGCTGCAATCTCCCAGCTATCCCTACAGCGGCTGTGGAAGTGCGCATTGGCCGCCAAACGCAGTGGCTGCCGAATATGATTACGGCAATTCGACTGGGACGCTGTCGAATTGTAGTGACTTCTTCAATTACCCCAATCTGAGCGACCCTCTCCAGGTATCCCAGCTGGTTACCTGTGCCGCCTGGGGCTGCACAGGGCATGGCTACAATGAATACTGGTTTAACCACATGCCCTCCTTTTCAGGATGTGATTCCGACAATGTAGCTAACGATTGGTGGATCTATTTTGCGAATCCTGCCACGGCATTGTCTCCATCCAGTTTCTGTCCGTCCGGTGTACATCGAATCTCCGGGAATACAACGGTGGCCGGTGCAACTTTGAGCTATACGGATGGCATTTCCAAGACGACCATGGCAAATATTTTTGGGGAGTATTCGCTGGTGGTTTCTGATCATTGGTCCGGGACCATCACCCCGTCAAAAGCAGGTCATACGTTTTCTCCTGCCGGTCGAAGCTATGCGGATGTCGCCGTGAATCAGGTCAACCAGGACTACGCCTCTCAAGGTGGATCTGTCACCAGGTATTATGTGAATATTGCCACGGGCAATAACAGCAATGCCTGTACGACACCAGCCGCTCCCTGCCGCGATATCCAGGAAACACTCAACAAGGCAAATCCAGGCGCTATCATACACGTAGCAAACGGAAGATACGTGTTTTCAACAAACCCATCGCCCAACGTGTTGATCATTAACAAACACGTCAAGCTTTCAGGGGGATGGAGCTCTGACTTCACCTCCCAAAACGGCGCTTCGATGATTGATGGCGCCAATGTGAATAATGGGATCCTCGTGCTTTCAGGAACGGTGGTTGTTGAGAACTTCACCGTGGAGAATTCAACCTCCTCTAACAGTGGAGCCATCTACATCGTAGATGGAAATCTCACCCTGAAGCAAAGCACATTAAGAAACAACTTTGCCACCAGTAATGGCGGCGGTATCTTTGTGGATAATGGTACGGTAACTGTCATCAATAGCACCATCAGCGGGAATCGAGCGAACGGTTCTGGAGGGGGGATCTTTGCGGCGCTACATAGCGACACCTCGGTTTCTCTCATCAATTCGACGATTGCCTACAATCAGGCGTCGTGGGGTGGGGGCATTAGCCAGATGGACGGGACCTTTACTCTCGCTAATTCGATTGTTGCGAATAATTCAAGCTATATTTCCAGCCCGGATTGTCAGGGGACCATCACTGCGAATTTCAGCTTAATAAAAAATACAGCAGGCTGCATGATCGGCAGCGGGGGGAATAATTTTAACCTCGACCCTCAGCTTGAGGGTAGTTTGACAGGGGCGAACCTCGTACACCAACCGCTCGCAGGCAGCCCGGTCATCGACGCAGGAAGCCTCTCTGAGTGCCAAGCCATAGACCAACGCCGAATCATTCGCCCACAGGGCAGTGGATGCGATATCGGTGCGGTTGAATATGTCGCTGCGGTGACACCGACTGCGACCAACACGCTAACTTTTACGCCTACAGTTAGCCCAACATTGCCGCCGAGCAGCGGCCTCTATCTTTCCCTGACAGGGAGCCAGACGATTGGTGGGGTGGCGACCAGGGATGAGGACATCCTGAAATTTGATGGGCAGAACTGGAGTTTGTTCTTCGACGGCTCGGATGCTGGTGTGGGGAGCCCTGATTTATTTGCTTTCTCAATCCTTGATACCGATACCATCCTGATGGCGTTCAGCGCAAATGTGACGATTAATGCAATTGCTGCTACACCGCAGGATGTACTTCGCTTTGATGCGACCTCGCTTGGCAGCACAACGAGCGGCACGTGGTCGCTGTATTTCGATGGCAGTGATGTCGGCCTGGAAACGACAGCGGAGAAGATCGACTCGGTCTCGGTGCTTCCTGATGGCCGCCTGTTGATCTCAACTACCGGTAATCCTGCGGTGCCCGGACCGAGCGGTCTGGCGGATGAGGACATTATCGCGTTTACTCCTGTCTCTCTCGGGGATAACACCAGCGGGACCTGGTCGATGTACTTTGATGGCTCCGATGTTGGGCTGTCCACCAGCAGCGGCGAAGATATTGATGCTCTCGACATCACATCCAACGGGAATATCTATTTGTCCACCCTGGACAACTTCTCCGTGACCGGCGTATCGGGAGCCGATGAGGATGTGTTCGTGTGCGCACCGATCTCTCTGGGGAGCAATACGGCTTGCACGTTCTCTTCTTCACTCTATTTCGACGGCAGCAGCTGGGGGTTAGGAGGCAACGATGTGGATGCCATCCATGTGCTGACGACGGGGTCAGTTCCCCCGAGCACGGCCACACCGACCGGAACGCCCGGCAGCCCGACAGCGACCTTCACGCCTACTGCCACGCCGACAGCAACAGCGACTGGCACATTTGTAGCTCCCCCTACAGCAACCGATACGCCTACGCCCACTCTTGCAAACCCGGCTACCTCGACAGGCACGCCGATTCTGTCAAATAGGATCTTTGCGGATGGCTTCGAGAGCGGGGGGTTCTCCGCATGGTCTTCCAGCAGCACGGATGCTGGTGATTTAAGCGTAAGCGCTGCAGCAGCACTCGTCGGCGGTCAAGGGATGCAAGCGGTCATCGACGATAACAATGTGCTGTCTGTCACCTCCGACCATCCGAACGCTGAGGCGCATTACCTGGCTCGCTTCAATTTCGATCCGAACTCGATCCGTATGGCAAATGGAGATTCCCATATCATTTTGCGAGGTTACAGCGGTTCCTCGACGATAGCCTTGCGCGTGGAATTCGGTTACGGGGCAAGCGGTTATCAAATCCGGGCAGGCTTGCTCAACGATGGTAGTACCTGGACAGAGACCGGCTGGTATCCGCTGACGGATGCCCCGCACCGCATCCAATTGGATTGGCGAGCCGCAAGCGAAGCCAGTTTAAATAATGGCGGGCTGGGGCTGTGGATCGATGATGCCTTTGTTCAATTGTTGACGGGCATTGACAATGACACGAGGCGGATCGAGCGGGTTCTATTAGGAGCGCTTGCCAGCATTGACACGGGCACTCGAGGCACCTATTACTTCGACGCCTTCGAGTCCGAGAGATAGCCATACGAGCAGTCCAGAGATTCGTCCTTGTAGTCCATTATAGACTACCTAAAAACAGGCAGATTCTAGGTCTGCCTGTTATACATTGGCCAGGTCTATGCGGGCGGAAGGCGTTGGTTGCTGATGGTACAATTTATTCCTTGTGATTTATCTCTCTATCATTATTCTATTGCCTGCAGGAAAGAAACCTAATCAACCACTATGAATTCACTGTATACAAAACTACAGGGTCGGCATCCGGACCTGGGAGCTGAGGATGCCAGGGATTTCCTGTGGCTGCATATCCGAGATTTACCGTATTTCCGATCGTTGCTACGTGCCGTGGAGGCGCAGTTTTACAGGCAGATCAACCTGCAATCTCCCACCCTCGATCTCGGGTGCGGCGAGGGACATTTTGCGGAGCTGACCTTTAATCGGAAAATCGAGGTCGGGCTCGATCCCTCCCACGAGTCGATCCAGGAGGCTGGCAAACGGAATGTCTATCATTTGCTGACCGAGGCGGATGGCGGGAAGATGCCCTATCCCAGCGCCTATTTTCAGAGTGCGTTCAGCAATTCGGTGCTCGAGCACATCCCTCATATCGACAGGGTACTGGCAGAGACTGCTCGAGTGCTCAAGCCCGGGGCGGTATTTGCTTTTTGTGTGCCCAATCATCGTTTCAATGAGGCATTATCCATCTCGCGCGGGCTGGAGAAGTTGCGCTTAGGCGGGCTGGCAAAGGTTTATCGTGACTTTTTCACTGTGATTGCCCGGCACCGTCACCTGGATAGCCCGGAGGTCTGGACGCAGCGCCTGAAAGCCGCGGGGTTTGTCGTGGAAACCTGGTGGGATTACTTTCCGCCAGATGCCCTGGCTGTGCTCGAATGGGGACATTATCTTGGGCTGCCAACTCTTCTTCTCCGCAAGCTGATGGGCCGCTGGATCCTTGTCCCGACTCGTTGGAACCTGGCACTCACCTACCGCTTCCTGCAGCCGCATGCGAAGGCTGTTGCCAGCCAGGATGGCGTTTGCACCTTCTATATTGCCCGCCGGGTGAGCCAGGACAGCTGATCGTGTCACGCCTGCTGCGCAAGTACTCATACTATTTACGCTCCATTTTCAAGCTACTATCTGGTTTTCGCGCTCCGCTGTCGATTGTCAGAATCTTTCTTAACGGAGGACCTGCGGGGACCAAGACGGTACAACTCCGCCAGCCCAGACTGAAGCTCAGTGTCCGCGGCGCGATGGATATCTGGAGCATCAAAGAAACGTTTCTGGATCGGTTCTACGAGAGATATGGTTTTCGAGTCCAGCCGGGCTGGACCGTAATCGATATCGGCGCCGGGATCGGCGAGTACACCCTGTTTGCCGCCGTACACCAGCCAGATACCCGGGTGTTTGCCTTTGAGCCCTATCCCCCATCCTTCGCCCTGATGCAGGAAAACCTGCGCCTCAATGCAGTGACCAACGCCCGGGCTCTTAATGAAGCAATCGCTGAGACGTCCGGTGAGCTGCTCCTTGATCTGACCGGTGGAGAGCCCTTACAATTTCAGAGTTACGCCCGGCAGCATGAAGCCGTGGAGCAGAGTCTCTCCGTTCCCTCTCGTTCTCTTGCAGATACCTTTGCTTCATTGGAGATTGAATCGTGCGATCTGTTGAAAATGGATTGTGAAGGCGCGGAATACTCCATCCTGTTTGGCGCCCCACCCTCCGTTCTCGAGCTTGTTCGGCGGATTGTTATGGAATATCACGATCATACGACTCACTACCAGCACAATGACCTGGTTCGTTTCCTCGCCTCGCAGGGCTATCAAGTCGAAACATTCCCCAACCCTGTACATTCCTATATAGGGTATTTGCGCGCCGTCCGGAAAAATTAGGGGAGGTCATCAATGCAGGAGCCGAGTGTTCTGGATTTTGTGAAAGCCCGCCTGCAGGATTGGCGGCATAAGATATTGCATCCTTCCGAAACGGCAGAAGTAGAGCACATGGATTCGCAGGGTTGGACCGAAGAGCATGGCAATGCCGTTATGTCCCCCGCCGCAATGGAAACCGTGCCTCCCGGAACCGTCACGGAAGTTCCGGTAGCTGCCGCAGAGCGCGTCTCGCAGCTTCAATGGCCCCTGTTCGTGGTCCTCGGTCTTGCTCTCTGGGCACAGCTTTCCTTTGAGCCTCGTATAAGTGCGGAGCGGGCCTGGCAGTTTGGCTTGATTCTCTATATTCTGGCAGGAGCAACTCTCGTGTTGTTGCGTGCCCGCCATGGCTGGAAATTGCAGCCGTGGGCGGAATACATTCCCGGAATCTCGGGCGAAAGCACATTTCTGCGATCCGCGCTCGACTTCAGCATCTGCCTGGTCTTTGCCCTGACAGCGTTCATTGCATTTGGCAGCGGTCGTTTTTCAGCCTTTAACGTGGTTCTCTGGCTGGCTGCAATTTTCTTTGTGATCCGGGCATTCTGGCGGCCCCATACTGGTCCTGTCACATGGCTGCGTCGCGTTCTCTCCCGGCCTCAATGGAATTTTTCCTTCAACCGCTACAATCTGCTCGTCGTAGCTGTGATCGGTTTGGTTCTTTTCTTCCGGTTCTATCGTCTGCCGGACATCCCTTCCCAGATGATCAGTGACCACGCTGAGAAATTACTGGACGTCGGCGATGTTCTCAACGGGGATACGCATATCTTTTTTCGGCGTAACACCGGTCGTGAATTCTTCCAGTTTTACCTGACGGCTGGCATTGCCCGGCTGTTCGATACAGGACTGAGTTATCTGAGCCTGAAGCTCGGGACCGTCCTATCGGGTCTGGTGACGCTGATTTATATGTATTTGCTCGGCAAGGAAATGGGCGGGAAACGGGTCGGGCTGCTGGCTGTGATTTTTTGCGGGATGGCATACTGGCACAATATAATCTCGCGCTTCGGTCTGCGTTTCCCCATCTATCCGCTCTTTTATGCTCCGGCTCTTTACTATCTGGTCTGGGGCTTGCACCGGCGTAACCGTCTGGGTTTTATTCTCAGCGGGTTGTTTCTGGGACTGGGGCTGCACGGGTACAGTCCCTTCCGGGTTGTGCCCTTCATGATTCTCGTAGCCATCGGACTTTACCTGCTCCACAGGCAATCGGAAGGCTATCGGCGGCAGGCAATCTGGGGCCTGTTCATGATCGTCATTGCGTCCTTCATCGTGTTCCTGCCTCTCTTGAGGTATATGACCATAGATCCCGACATTGTCTTGTACCGGGCAATGACCCGCATCGGAGACCTGGAACAACCGCTCCCCGGCCCCGCCTGGCAGATCTTCCTGCTAAATTTAAGAAATGCGCTCACCATGTTCGCCTGGGACAACGGTGAGATCTGGCCGATCTCTGTCCCGCACCGTCCGGTTCTCGATGTGGTAACATCTGTGTTTTTCCATCTGGGTGTCGTGCTCATGGTCGTACGTTATATCCGGCAGCGGCACTGGTTCGATATTTTTACGTTGATCTCGATCCCGCTGTTGATGATGCCCTCCATCCTCTCACTAAGCTTCCCGAGTGAAAATCCCTCCCTGAACCGGACGGCTGCGGCAATTGTCCCGGTATTTCTGGTCGTTGCCCTCTCCTTCGACGGGTTTCTGCGAGCGCTGGAGGCTGCTGCCTCTCATAGCTGGAATCGGCGGCTTGCCTGGGCGGTGGGTTTCTTCCTGGTGATATGGGCAGGTCTACAAAATTACGATCTGGTCTTTAATCAGTATCGAAAGCTCTACGATGCCTCTTCCTGGAACAGCTCGGAGATGGGAGCGCTGGTGCGCAGTTTCAGCGAGCTGACGGGCAGCGCAGATACCACCTGGGTGGTGGGATATCCGCACTGGGTGGATAGCCGTCTGGTCATGATCAATGCCGGTTATCCATCTCGGGATAACGCCATCTGGCCCGATAATTTCTCGGATACGCTGGAAGATCCGCGCCCTAAATTGTTCATGCTGAACATCAATGATCTCCCGGCTGCTGAGGCGCTGCAATCCCTTTATCCGAATGGCTGGCTAACCGAATACCAGTCGAAGTATGAAACCAAGAATTTCCTGTTGTTTTTCGTGCCCGCACAGGGATCTTTCGACCAGTGACACATGACTGAGCGCTCTGAGATGAAACGCCAGCGTCTCTGGCTGTACGATCTCCTGTTCTTGCTGGTGCTGGTTGTAGCCGCTTACCTGCGCTTAACCGGCGTCAACTGGGGGGAGGGACAGCACCAGCATCCGGACGAGAACCACTTCACGAGCGTGCTGGAGGCTCTGCGCGCCCAGAAATGCCTGGATGTATCTTTGCCCGTCGAAGCCTGTCCCCCGGAACAGGTCCGCTGGATCGGTCTTGGGAATTACCTCAACAGCGAAACTTCCACGCTCAGCCCTTATAATCGCGGCTTTTCTTTTTATGTCTATGGCAACCTGCCGATGACGATCGTCCGCATCGCCGCGGACGCGACCGACGCGACGAATTTGAGGCTGTTCGGCCGCCAGTTCTCAGCCTTGGCAGATTTGTTTGCCATTATTTTTCTGTATTTTCTCGTCTCGCGCCTGTACGGACGCCATGTGGGATTGCTCGCTGCTTTGTTCTCCGCATTGACGGTGATGCAGATCCAGCAGTCTCATTTCTTCACGGTGGACCTGTACGTCAACACGTTCGCGTTCCTGGCACTCTATTTCGCTGTCGCGATCCTCGTGCATAAACAGCCTGTCACTGTGACCAATGAGCCAGCGCCCGCGGCTGACATTCCCGTGGAAGAGACGCCTGAGTCCGGCCCCGGGGCTTCGACTCCTGCACGCGTCGTTTTTGACTTTCGCGAATTTGTCCGTAACCCGTTGTTCCTCCTCAGCATTGGCTTTGGCTTTGCGCTGGGCATGGCGATGGCATCCAAGATCAACATCGCGCCTCTTGCGGTGGCGCTGCCGGGAGCTTTCCTGCTTCGATATCTAATCGTTAAAAAGGAAAGCGGTCAGCCGCTGTGGTTCAACCGCTTCACGGACGGCGACTACTGGACGCTTGCCGTTACATGTCTGATTGCCGGCGCGCTTGCGACCCTGATCTCATTCCGAATCTTCCAGCCGTATGCCTTCGAAGGGATTGGGCTAAACCCGCAGTGGATCGCCAACATTCGCGAACAACGCGTTCAGGCGACAGGCGGGGCGGACGTGCCCTGGGAGTTGCAGTGGGCGAGGCGGTCACATTTTTACTCATTTACAAATCTGACTCTCTGGGGGCTGGGTCTGCCACTGGGAATCCTGGCCTGGGCCGGCTTCCTTTATATGGGCTGGCGCATCCTGAAGGGTGAGTGGCGTCACGCGCTCCTGTGGTCCTGGACAGCCGCCTATTTTATCTGGCAGTCGCTGCAGTTCAACCCCACCATGCGATACCAGTTGCCGGTCTATCCGTTGCTGGCCATGATGGCGGCCTGGTTTGTCTTCGAGCTGGCAGGTTGGCGCGTTGCGAGATATCGTTCTATCCCGGCCGAGGATGTTGAGCCTCCTGAAGATGAAGTAAACACTCCGAGGCGCCCTAGCCTATCAACCATGCTTGCTGCCCTTCTCGGCGTCACCGTGCTGCTCCTGACGGCGGGCTGGGCATTTGCCTTCCATTCGATCTATCTACGCCCGGAGCCTCGCATCGCAGCCTCGCGCTGGATCTATCAGAATATCCCGGGCCCGATCAACCTCCGGATTGATACGAATACGGATGGCGCGTATAACCAGCCCTTGCCATTTCCAACCGGGATTCACATACAGCCAACGTCTCCTTATCAGACCTCGTTCACAGCCCAGAGCGACGGGTTGTTAGAGGAAGTTTTTCTTGCCCACGTCACGGCGCTACCGGAACCTTCTGCCTCACAGTTGTACATAACGGTCTGGCAGAATCCAAACGATCCGCAACCTCTTGCCTCTACCTTTACCACTTCGATGCTCGGAGAGTTGCCCGCGACACTCGCACAGACAGCTGTTTTCGACCAGGCGCCTGTATTAGTGGCAAATCAAACCTACTATTTACAGTTTGATCTGGTCAGCCCGGAAGGAGAACTCAACCTGTGTGGTGACATACGCGCCATTCTCCAGGCTGTTGACCAGACCATCGAGCAAACGGTTGCGGCGACAGCACCCTGTGCTATTGCGGCTGACAACCCATATACGACCATGTTTATTCCGGAAGTAGACGGGGTGCTCCAGGAGATTCGGCTTGCCCATGCTGCCAACCGACTGGCTCCCGACTCCGCATCCAATCTGACCTTGAGCCTGTCCGATGTGCCCAATCCGACACCGGAACAGATTCTTGCTACCGCCTCAGAGACCTCGAATTTCGCGGGTGAAGAGGATCCGCGTGGTGATTCGTATACGCTCACACTGGATCGCCCCGTCTCGCTCAAACGGGACTCCCAGTATTACCTGCTGCTCGAGGTGGACGAAGGCATCCTGCAGATCAGCGGCGCGACCATTGCGAACGAAACCGATTACGATTATGCCTTGCCGTTTCGCGTCGACGGCTACGATGCCTTTAGCGGCCTCTATCGCGGCGACATGACCCTGCAAGTCTACTGGGACGACAACCTCGATAAGCTGGATCGTTTTGTAACGTTGCTTAACGAGATCGATTACCTGCTAATTCCCACCAATCACCAGTACTCCCAGATCACACGTCTGCCAGAGCGCTATCCACTCACTACGTTGTATTATCGTGAGCTGATCGGCTGCCCGGAGGACAAAGACATTATCTGGTGCTATAACGTCGCCAAGCCGGGAACATTCGAAGGCAGGCTCGGATACGACCTCGTCGCGGTCTTCGAGACCTATCCTACGCTTGGGTCCATTGTCATCAATGATCAGTCCGCAGAAGAAGCGTTCACTTTCTATGATCATCCGAAGTCTTTCGTGTTCAAGAAGAATGAGGACTTCGATATCACCAGAGTGCAGTCCATTCTCAGCAGCGTGGATGTGAGCAAGGCTGTGCGCCTCAGTCCGCGCCAGTTCGATGAATTTTCGACCCTGCTTTTGCCTGACGAACGGCTCACGCAGCAACGGGCAGGCGGCACATGGTCTGATTTGTTCGACTATGACTGGGTCCAGAACCGTTATCCCGTTGTGGGATTGATCCTGTGGTACCTGTTTGTTTTTGTGTTGGGGCTTGCGGTCTATCCTCTGGCGCATCTCGCCATGCCCGGGCTTGCCGACAAGGGGTATCCACTCAGCCGCGCCCTCGGACTGGTGCTATTTGGATATCTGGCGTGGCTGGCGGGCTCGCTCAATATTTCGTATACACGGACTACGATTGCTGTGATCTTTGGCCTGCTGCTGATCCTCGGCGCCGGTCTGGGACATTACCAGCGTGCTGACCTGCGCGAGCAATGGCGAACCAACCGCAAGTACTTCCTGATGGTCGAGGGTCTGTTTCTGGCTTTGTTCCTCCTGGACCTGGTCATTCGCCTGGGCAACCCAGATCTCTGGCATCCGGCCAAAGGCGGCGAGCGCCCCATGGACTTCTCTTACTTTAATGCGGTCATCAAGAGCACAGTCTTCCCGCCGTACGACCCATGGTTTGCTGGTGGCTATATCAACTATTATTATTATGGGTTTGTGCTGGTTGCCACACCGGTGAAACTGCTCGGCATCGTTCCGTCGATCGCCTACAACTTTATCCTGCCGACTTTGTTCGCGCTGGTTGGCGTCTGCGCGTTTTCCCTGGGTTGGAACCTGCTTGCCAGCACATGGTCTTCGAAACAGGAGAATCAAGAAGCGGCGAGCATACATCTTCCTCTTGTGGGCGGACTGGCAGCCTCTGCCCTCACCATCCTCCTGGGGAACCTGGGTACTATCCAGCTCATTTATCAGAAGCTCCAGGAGATGGGTGCACGGGGTGCCTTTAGCTGGGAGCCGACGATTTCTGTTTTCCAACGCTGGTCCTGGGCATTCCAGGGACTGGTGATGACCTTCCAGGGTGCCTCGCTGCCGATCGGGCACGGGGACTGGTACTGGAACCCGAGCCGCGTGGTCCCGCCGCGCGGCGGTAACGAGATCACAGAGTTCCCGCTCTTTACTTTCATCTACAGTGACCTGCATGCGCACATGATCGCCATCCCGCTGGCGTTGCTGGCAATTGGCTGGGCTCTGGCTATGGTGCTGGGCCGTGCCCGCTGGCGGAACCCACTTTCGGCTGTTTCGGGGCTCCTCGTCGGTGGTCTCATCATTGGAATCTTCTATCCTACGAATCTATCGGATGCGTATACGTACCTGCTGCTCGGCGTGATCGCGATCGGATACGCAGTCCTGCGCTATGCCGATACGCCAGTGCTGATCCGGCGGATCGCCCTGGCGGTGGGAGCCGTGGCAGCTTTATATCTGCTCTCCCACTATCTCTACGAGCCGTATCGCGCCTGGTACAGTCAGGCATACAGCGCCCTCGATCCCTGGCAGGGACCGTTCACGCCGGTCGGTTCCTATCTGACCCACTGGCTTGTGTTCCTGTTTCTCGTCGTTTCGTGGATGGCGTGGGAAACCAGGGAATGGATGGCTTCTACCCCGGCTTCTTCGCTGCAGAAGCTGAAACCGTATACTCTTTTGATCGATGCCGCGCTGGTCGTATTCGTGCTGGGGCTGCTGGCGCTGCAATATATCGGCACGAGCGTCGGCTGGATCGCGCTACCGATTGCCTTATGGGCAGCCGTTTTGCTGCTGCGCCCGGGACTTTCGGATGCGAAACGGTTCGTGTTGTTCCTGGTCGGCACTGCAATTCTGATCACCATTGTGGTGGAAGTGGTCGTGGTCAGCGGCGATATCGGTCGTCAGAACACGATCTTCAAATTTTATATGCAAGCCTGGCTGCTGCTGGCGGTTAGCGCCGGGGCTGCCTTTGCCTGGACGTTGCCCGCCTTCTTCAAGTGGCTGCCGGGCTGGCGGGTCTTCTGGCAGACCGCCGTGATCCTGCTTGTTGCGGGCGCGGCCTTGTTTACGCTCACCGGCACTATGGGTAAGATCCGTGACCGCTGGATCGTGGAGGCTCCGCGGGTCATCGACTCGATAGACTTCATGAAATACGCCTTCTATGATGACTACGGCCAGCGACTGGACTTAAGTGAGGATTACCGCGCCATCCGCTGGATGCAGGACAATATTCAGGGATCGCCGGTCATCGTGGAAGCCAACTGCCCTGAATATCGCTGGTGTACCCGCATGACAGTCTATACCGGTCTACCCGGCGTGGTAGGCTGGAACTGGCACCAGCGCCAGCAGCGCGTCTTCACCTCGCGCTGGGTAGAGGAGCGGGTGGCCGAGGTTGGAAACTTCTATAACAGTATCGATCTGCAGTCTGCCCGTCAATTTCTTGATACGTATGATGTTGGTTACATCGTCGTGGGCCAGCTCGAGCGCGCCGCGTACACACCGGAGGGCATTGCAAAGTTCGAGCAACTCGACGGAGAGCTCTGGCGGGAAGTCTATCGCGATGGTAATACTGCTATCTACGAGGTCTTGCAGTGATCTATCATATTACATCTCGGAAGGCGTGGAGCGATGCGTCGCAGCGCGGCGAATACCGGACGGAAAGTCTGGAGACGGAAGGATTTATACATTGTTCAACCCGTGAGCAGGTTTTGCCAGTCGCGGAGAAATTCTATCAGGGACAGGGTACACTGCTGCTGCTTCTGATCGATCCCTCACGCCTGCGCTCCGAGCTCAGATGGGAGCCGCCTTCCGGCGGCAATCCGCCACCCGGCGTGCCGGAGGGAGAGATGTTCCCGCACGTGTATGGTCCCATCAATCTGGATGCTGTGATCAAGGTCTTCGATCTGGAAGCCAATCCGGATGGTGGCTATAGCCTTCCGGACCTCGATTGATTCTGCATGATCGCCTTTCTCATCTGGTACCTCGTCGTTACACTGCTTGGCTGGCTGGCTTTCCCGCTGGCATTTTATTTGTTTCCTGCACTGGCGGACCGCGGCTACACACTGGGACGCACCTTTAGCCTGTTGACCTGGGGTTACATCTTCTGGCTGTTCGCCTCTTTTCATATCGCGCAAAATGACATCGGTGGTTTATTGCTGGGACTGGTGATCGTGGGCGGACTCAGCGCCTGGGCGTTTCTGAATTGTAGAGCTGAGATACGCCTCTGGCTCGCCGAAAACCGCCGGCTGATCCTCACTTCCGAAAGCCTGTTCCTGGTTGCGTTTGGATTCATGGCGCTGGTGCGGGCAGCCAATCCGGAAATCGTGGGTACCGAAAAGCCGATGGAACTGATGTTTATCAATGGCATCATGAACTCGCCGGCGTTCCCGCCGCGCGATCTCTGGCTCTCGGGATACGCGATCTCCTATTATTATTTCGGCTATGTGATGACATCTATGCTGGCGATGTTTACCGGCGTCCCGGCTACCATGGCATTCAACCTGATGATCGCCCTGATCTTCGGCTTGAGCGCTGTGGGGGCGTATGGAATCCTGTATAACCTGCTGGCAAATCGTTTGAGGACTCCTCTAACCTCCGGCGAAGGCCCCGAGGTGGAGCCCCATATGTCAAATACAAGCTCTGCTTTCTTCTTGCCGCTTCTCGCGCCTCTATTCCTGCTTATTGTCTCCAATGTCGAAGGATTTCTGGAGGTTCTGCATGCGCGCGGCATTTTGTGGCGAGCAGGTAATAACTTCTGGACCTGGCTCGATATCCTCGAATTGAACGATGCACCAGCGCAAGGTCTATCATGGACATCCCCACGATCCGGATGGTGGTGGTGGCGCGCCTCCCGCGTCATCATGGATTATGACCTCAACAATAACTGGATGGGAGATGTCATCAATGAGTTCCCGTTCTTTTCTTTTTTGCTGAGCGACCTGCACCCGCACGTACTGGCGATACCATTCAACCTGCTGGCGGTCGCCGTAGCGTGGAACATTTTTCAGGGCGGCTGGCGCGGTCGAACGGGCTTCTATTTCGGTGAGCTGCATATAAACAGGATGGGGTTCTTCCTCATCGCGCTGGTGCTCGGTGGACTGGCTTTCCTCAACACCTGGGATATCCTGATCGGTGCGGCGCTGATCGTGTTCAGCTATGTGCTGGCACGCGTTCGGGAAGCAGGCTGGGGCTGGGAACGGCTTGAAGACCTACTTCTGCTGGGCATCCCCGTTGCTGTGCTTGCGTTCCTGATGTATCTCCCCTTTTACATCGGTTTTGATTCCCAGGTAGGTGGTATCCTGCCAAGCTTCATGTATCCCACGCGCGGCGCGCAGCTCTGGGTGATGTGGGGTACACTGTTCATCCCATTATTTGCATATCTGCTCTACATGTGGCGCAGCCGAAAACCCGCAGACTGGCGCGCCGGTCTGTTTGCCGGACTGGGCATTGTAGTGGTATTGCTCATTCTCATGTTTGCAATCGGCCTGATCGCCTGGCGCCTCAGGCCAGACCTGGTGCAGCCCATCCTGGACGGGCAGGGACGAACCGCAGGCGTATTCATCGCAGACAGCCTGGCTCGCCGGTTAAGTTATATCGGTGGACTGTTCACGCTGCTGGCTTTGTTGATACCGGCACTGGCCTTTCTATTCAGGTCGGACAGGCATTCTCCTGCCTTTGTTCTTCTGCTAATTACCCTGGGCACTCTTCTCATCCTCGGACCGGACTTCCTGTATCTGCGCGATAATTTCGGGTATCGCATCAATACCATCTTCAAGTTCTATTACCAGGCATGGATCGTCCTGAGCTTGGCTGCTGCCTATGGCGTTGCTGTTCTGCTCAATCGTCTGCGGGGCGTCGCGAGCGTTGTCTTTCGTCTTGTTTTTGTGCTGGTGCTGATCGCTGGACTGACTTATCCGGTCTTGAGCGTTCTCAATAAGACCAATGGGTTCAATCCGCCGTTTGGCTTTACACTGGATGACTTCGACCGGGTGCAGAGGGAGAACCCCGATGAAGCCGCGGCAATCCGGTGGCTGCAATCGGCCCCGGACGGGATTGTGGCTGAGGCAGTTGGCGGTCCTTATTCCAATTACGCGCGCATGTCCATTTACACTGGCTTACCGACCGTACTGGGCTGGGGCAATCACGAAGGGCAGTGGCGTGACCAGTCGCTGCAGGGTTCCCGTCAACAGGATATCGAGTCGTTATATACCTCGAATGACTGGGCAGTCACGCAGGAAATCATCGATCGTTACAATATCCGTTACATCTATGTAGGTAACCTTGAGCGCAGCACCTATCGGGTCAATGAGGAGAAACTCAACAGTTTCCTCAGACCCGTCTTCCGGCAGGGCAGCGCGACCGTTTACGAAGCCCCATAGTCAGATTTATTACCACAGACCTTTCCGTGTAAAGAAATAACGCGAGTAAAATACCTGATATGAATTCCGCTCCCATCAGAAATGAAGGCTGGCTGTACTGGCTAGCCTTTCTTATAGCACTGGGACTTCGAGTCATTCAGCTGGGTGCCTTACCGTTAACCGATTCGGAGGCAGAGCTGGCGTTACAGGCTCTCCATATCGCTCAGGGCAGAGCGCCCCTGCTGGGTCCGCAGCCCGGTTATATTCTTCTCACCAGTGTTTTATTTGCAGTCATCGACAGCACTAATTTTCTGGCGCGTTTCCTGCCTGCCATCACAGGAAGCGCTATGGTATTTGTGCCCTGGTTTTTCCGCGACAGGCTCAACTCTCTTCCCGCGCTGATCCTGGCATTTCTCTTTGCCATCGACCCTGGGCTGGTTGCACTCTCGCGCCAGGCAAGCGGGACGATGCTCGCAGCTGCCTTCCTGCTTTTCGCGTGGGCCATGTGGAGACATGATCGTTTGATCCTGTCGGGGATCTTTGCCGGACTCGCCCTCCTCTCGGGACCCTCCCTCTGGGCTGGCTTGCTCACCCTGGGTCTGACCTGGCTCTTTATCCAAGGCACGAATGCAAGGCCCGCCGCCGAACCGGCTTCGATTACCAGCCCTCAGTTGCCTGATTATCAGTTGCTCTTGTCCAATTCACGGTTGCGTCCGGCCCTCGTCTCTCTGCTGATTACTCTTCTCCTCGGCGGTACGCTCTTCCTCCTCTCGCCAAATGGATTGAGCGCCTGGCTCTCCGCTCTGCCTGCGTATCTTCAGGGCTGGATTTCGCCCTCTTCCCTGACACCCGGCAGAACATTGCTGGCGTTCATAATGTATGAGCCTCTCGGGATTTTCCTGGCTGTGCTCGCTCTTATTCGTGGCTACCGAAATCGGAGCCCGCAGATCACGCGACTGGGTTTATGGCTGGGTGTCGCCGTGTTGCTGGCAGTCTTTTATCGCCAGATGAGCGAGTTAATCTGGGCGATCCTTCCGCTCCTGACCCTGGCGTCGCTCGAACTCGCCCGGGCGTTCAAGATCTATCGGGAGGAGCGCCTAGAGGTAGGCGTTGTCGTCCTGGCGCTGACTGTCCTGCTTGTATACATCTGGTTTGATCTGGCCAAGATTGGAGTGGACCCGCACAGCCAGCTGGGTGCGACGACGCTGCCGTTCTTCGGCAGGAACATTCAGGTCGCGGCCGCGCCTTATCTGGTGTTGCTCGGCGCGTTCCTGATTCTCATCCTGTGTATCTCGTTCGTCGCCTTCGGATGGTCCACGCGCACGGCCTGGCTCGGCGGCACCTGGGCTCTGGTTCTTTTCCTGGGAGTGTATACACTTGCTTCTGCCTGGGGGGCAAGCGGTTATCGCTCACGGGACGGCTTTGAGCCCTGGAGGCCGGATCAACCGCCCGTGCAATCGGAGCTGCTTCTCGCCAGCATCGATGATGTGTCTGAATTTAGCCTCGGTCATAAATATGCCCAGCCGGTGACAATCGTGGGACTTGACTCGCCGGCGCTCGAATGGGCGCTGCGGCATCGTCAGGTCGAGATGACTTCCACGCTCGACACACAGCTCGCGCCGCCTCTTGTCATAACACCAATGATGAACGACCTGGGTTTACCATCGGCATACCGCGGGCAGGACTTCCTCTGGAGACCCTCACCACAATGGGATGTTGTCACCAGCCCGGACTGGATCCGCTGGTTGGTCTATCGCCAGCTGCCTCAACAGAACGAGACCATTATCCTTTGGGCACGCGACGACCTCTTCCCCGACGCCCGGGAGACCTCACAGCCTTAGCCTCAAAATCCGGATGCCCGGCAATCATGAATCAGAGCTCTCAGCTTCCCTCCATCATCGCAATCGACGGACCCGCTGCTTCGGGCAAATCTACGGTTGGGTTAAGGCTCGCCAATGCGCTTGGTTACCTTTTCTTCGACACGGGTGTGATGTATCGCGCCGTGACCTGGCTTGCCCTGGAACGCAGCGTAAATATCTATGACGAGGTCACCGTCACTGCACTCGCGGAGCAGGCACAAATTGATATCTCGCCCGCTTCGAAGCCGGATGGACGTTCTTGCGACGTGCTCGTGAATGGGCGCGATATCACCTGGGAGACGCGCACCCGCAAAGTGGATGAGAACGTTTCGATCGTGGCTGCCTATCCGGGCGTTCGACGGGCATTGAGCCAGCAGCAGAGACGGATCGGGCAGCGCGGGGAGATCGTGATGGTCGGTCGGGATATCGGCACAGTGGTGCTGCCGGATGCCGATCTGAAGATTTATCTGGACGCCACCGCGGAGGAGCGTGCCAAACGGCGCTATGATGAAATCGTAGCGCGCGGCGGCAACCCGGATTATGCACAAATCCTCGAACGCGTCATCGAGCGCGACCGCATCGATTCGACTCGCGATGTTGCTCCATTGCGCGCCGCCGACGATGCCATCATCCTGAATTCCAATGAGCTGACCGCCGATCAGGTCTTCGAGCACGTGTTGTCTCTCGTAAAATGAATAAGGCGCGCAACTATCATCTTCCGCTCCGCTTCAAGCTCGTCCGCCCCTTGCTTAAGGTGATTTTCCAGGGCCTCTTCCGCGTCTTGGCGCGCATCCGAATCACGGGCAGCGAGAACGTCCCGCGTGGAAAACCCTATGTGGTGGCAATGAACCACGTCTCGATTTATGACCCACCGTTCGTGGCTGCCTTCTGGCCCGAAGAACTGGAGATCATTGGCGCCATCGATGTGTTCGGCAAGCCCGGGCAGGGACAGCTGCTCAGGCTCTATGGTGTCATTCCCGTGCATCGCGGCGATTATGATCGTACTTTACTGACAAAAATTATTTCGATCCTTAAATCCGGTCGTCCTCTGCTGATCGCCCCGGAGGGGGCTCGCTCTCACGATACCGCTATGCGGCGCGCCAGGCCGGGCATTGCCTACATCGTCGAAAAGACCGGTGTGCCTGTCCTTCCGGTGGGGCTCATCGGCACCACCGAGGACTTCTGGCAGCGTGCCCGGCGCGGCGAAAAGCCTCCACTCGAGATGCGCATCGGCAAACCGGTCACCCTGCCCCCGATCACCGCCGCAGGGACAGATAAACACGCCGCGCGCCAGCAAAACGCGGACCTGGTGATGTCTTACCTTGCCGGTCTTTTGCCGGAAGAATATCGCGGAGCCTATGCTGGAACAGCAATCTTCCCCTCCCCCTAAGCCCATCACAGATATCTGGCGGCCAGACCTGGTGGGGCTGGCGCGCCTGACACCGGGGCGGCGCCTGATGCGTGCCTTTCTGCGGAGTCTGGCCAAACTGCTCACGTTCTTGCTGCTGCGCGTTCGTGTCAGCGGCCTGGAAAATTTCCCCAGACGCGGACCCGCCGTGATCGTCTTCAACCACCTCGGGGATGCAGATGCGGTTTTGATGATGGCAAGACTTCCCTCTCACTCGCCGGCGGAGGGGATCGGCAAGATCGAGCTGAACGATCACTGGCTGGTGGGACCGGTGTTTCGCGCCTATGGCATCATCTGGGTGCATCGCGGCAGACCCGACCGCAAAGCGCTGCGCGCCGCCCTGGATGCGCTGGCGCAGGGGCGCATGGTAGCGCTCGCGCCCGAAGGCAGGCAGTCTGTAATCGGCGGTCTGGAGGATGGTAATCCGGGCGCGGCGTTCCTGGCGTTGAAATCGGGCGCGCCGGTCGTGCCGGTGGGGCTGACCGGAACCGAGAATTCGAACGTGTTTGGTCACCTGAAGCGCTGGAAACGAGCCCCTGTATCGCTCACCGTGGGGAAGCCTTTTTATCTCAAGGTGCAGGCTGAAGGCGGGGAGACGGGGACGAAAAGTCAGAGAGCCATGCGGGAGGCAACGCGCCAGATCATGGCAGCAATCGCCCGCCTGCTGCCGGAAGCCTACCGGGGCAATTACAAATCCAATCCAGAAAAATAACGCCGCCTCAATTGGCGCTATAATGATTTAATTATGCAATTCCTGGCAACATTGTTGACCAATCTTGCCTATCTGAACCCCATTCCGCTTGCCGGATGGCTGGTGTGGCTCGGGTTGGCAGGTTTGCTCGGCGTTGCTCTTTATACCTGGCGGAGATACCATGTCGAGTGGAATACGCGCGCCACGCTGATCCTGCTGGCGCTGATCCTTGCCACTCCCTTTACTACGCTGTTTCTGGGGATTGAATTTTCGAGCGGCTCCTCATTGCCCGTGCCGGGCGTCCCGGAAGAGCCGGCTGGCTCGACCATGATGATCTTTTCTGCTATCCCCTGGATGCTGGCAGGCGGTCTGCTGGGTCCGTTCGCTGCCGCGGGGCTGGGCATGTTCAGTGGTCTGCTGCGCGCGATTTGGGATACACATAGTCTTTTTACCGTCCTTGACCTTGGGCTGATGGGGGTCATCTTCGCGGTCACGAGCCGGCAGCGTTACCGGACGCTCATGTATCGCCTGTTAAGGCAGCCGCTTGTGAGTGTGCTCGGACTCATCCTGATCCATGCGCTTCTCTTTGTGATCAGCGCCCTCTTTTCGCTGTCCACGGCTACGTCGTTGAGCGGGCGGCTGGATTTCGCGCTGAGCAACCTCGGTGTGGTCACGCTGGCTTTCGCCGGCGAGATGCTGGTTGCCGGGATCGCTGCCCAGGTAATTGCGGTGACGTTCCCTCACCGCTGGGGCGGAATTGGGATGCTGAGGCCTTCTCCTGCCGAAAAAAGCATCGAGATCCGCTTTATTTTTGGCACGATCACCATTATCTCGATCCTGCTCCTGACGCTGCTTGCGGGTGACTGGGTGATCGCGGGGGCGGCTGCACGGAATTTGATGCGTGATCGCCTCAAAAGCTCGGCAGAGCTGGCTGCACAGAATGTCCCTTTCTTCCTCGAGATGGGACAGAACCTTGCCTTCCAGATTGCCAGCGACTCACGGCTTCAGGATCCGGACGTGGAGATTGCCGCGGTGCTGAGTGAGCGCAGCCAATCCGTTCCGTACTTCAATCATCTAGTAATCTTTGACGCAGAGACCGGTACTCCGCTCGCCAGCTACCCGGCCGACTCGGATTTTGAGATAACACCGCAGGAGGAGGAAGGGTTGTCGCTTGCCCGGCAGGGTGTGCCGAACCAGATTTATACGGTCCCACCGCTTGCTCGGGATGAAGCGGCTGGCGTTTCCTTTGTGGCGGCTCTCCCAGGCTCCGACCGGGCTCTGATCGGGCGCACATATCTGAATCTCAATCCATATAGTCGTTCTCTTATCAATAACCTCGACAGCCTGGTCTCACTCAATGGCGCCGGGATGTTAATTGCGGATGGCGTGATCGTTTATCACTCGCAGTCCGCCCAGAACTGGACCACCTATGAGGGCCAGCGCAGTGACCAGCCGGCTTTCTTTGACGAGACCGCTTCCCTCGGGACGCGCGAGCTGGTTTACTACCAGCCGGTGCCGGGCCATCCCTGGGCGGTGGTGCTGACCATCCCCGCGCAGGAGGCACAGCAGCTTGCCATCAATATTGCGCTCCCGATCTCTCTGATGATCGTCCTGCTGGGTCTGATCGCCCTGATCTCCCTGCGCGTGAATCTGCGTACGGTTACAGGTTCTCTGCAAAATCTGGCGGCGGAGACAAAATATCTTTCCACCGGCCAGCTCGACCGTCCTTTGAACGTGAATGGTGATGACGAGGTCAGCGAGCTGCGCCGCGCCTTCGAGCAGATGCGCGTAAGCCTGCAGGCCCGCCTTCAGGATCTAAACCGTCTGCTGGTTGCCAGCCAGGGCGTGGCGTCCAGCCTGACGCTGGGCGATGCCTTGCGCCCGGTGCTCGAGGCGGTTGTCGCCAACGGAGCCAGCTCGGCGCGCATTATTCTGTTGCGGGAAATGCTCCCTACCCCGGTCGAAACCCAGATGAAATATGCAGATGGGCTCGAGCAGGACGTATATATACATCTCGACCAGCAATTGCTTGCCCTCGCCGAACAGCAGGAACGTATTGTGATGGCAGCCCTGACCCGCACCCGCGGCCTGGTCCTGGACCCGAACCTGCCTCACCCCGAATCCCTGATTGCCCTGGCGCTGAGGCATGAGAACCGTTACTACGGCGTATTATGGGCGGCATACAGCCAGCAGCGAATCTTCACAGACGCAGACATCCGCTTCATCAGCACCCTGGCAAGCCAGGCATCCCTGGCAGTCGCCAACATCCGCCTGTTCCTCACTGTCGAGCTGGGCCGCCGCCAGCTCGAGGCGATCCTCAACTCCACGCCTGACCCCGTTCTGGTCACAGATGCGGCGAACCGCCTGATCCTGGCAAACCCGGCGGCAGAGACTCTCTTCGGCGTGACAATCCGGCGCGGCGAGCGTCCCGATTTCGAAAAAGTGATCCAGGTCAACGGGTTGAGGGAACTCATCCGGGCATCCTCCACCGAGCGGCGTTCCGCAGAGATCACCACCCCCGATGGCAAGACATACCTTGCTATGACATCTCCCATGACCGCTGAAGGCAAGACGGTGGGACGGGTCTGCATTTTGCGGGATGTTACCCAGCTGAAAGAGATCGATACCCTGAAATCTGACTTCGTCTCTACGGTCAGCCATGACCTGCGTTCTCCGCTGACGTTAATGCGGGGGTATGCGACCATGCTGGAGATGGCGGGTGAGCTGAACGAGCAGCAAAAAGGCTATACCAGGATGATCGTGCAGGGCGTGGATAACATGTCGAAGCTGGTCAACAACCTGCTGGACCTCGGCAGGATCGACTTCGGTGTGGGCTTGCAGCTCGAGAGCATCCCGGTCCTCGATATCCTCGAGCGCGTCACCAGCTCACTGCAGATGCAGGCAAAGCAGAAACAAATCTCCCTGGGCGTGGAAATCCCCAGGGACCTGCCTCATGCGATCCAGGCCGACAAAGCCTTGCTGCAGCAGGCGCTTTATAACCTGGTGGAAAACGCTCTCAAGTACACGCCGGAGGGTGGTGAGGTGACAATCCACCTCCAGACGGATCCTGGCGCGTTGATCTTTGCCGTGCAAGATAGCGGCATCGGGATTCCGGCCGCGGACTTGCCGCGCCTGTTCGAAAAGTTCTATCGCGGCACAAATCGCGAAGCGCTGGCGAAGCGCGGGACAGGTCTGGGACTGGCAATCGTCAAGTCTATTGCCGAACGCCACGGTGGCAAAGTCTGGGTAGAGAGTGAAGTGGGGCAAGGGAGCACGTTCTACTTGCTGGTGCCACTGGTCCAGCCCAGGGTCTCGCAGCGCCCTGAGTAGAGCCAGGAAGCTGAATCCGCGCGCCCTTTTATTCTGATTCGAACTGCTGTTATACTTCGGCTCGATCCCCGATGCAGACATTCCTTCAGCTTGCACTGTTGCTTTCTATTATCTTGCTTTCCGCCAAACTGGCGGGATATCTCAGTGTTCGCCTGGGACAGCCCTCCGTGCTCGGAGAGCTGCTTGTCGGCATCCTGCTGGGACCCTCCGTCATTGATCTGCTCCACCTGTCTTTCATCGATGAGGGACTGGCAGAAACGATCGCAGAGTTGGCAGAGCTAGGGGTTCTGCTGCTGATGTTCATTGCCGGGCTGGAACTGCATCTGGATGAGCTGACTCGCAATACACGTGTGGCAGCCTATGGCGGCTTTCTGGGTGTCCTGGTCCCCACCGTTTTGGGATGGGCTGGAGGCCGGCTCTTTGGCCTGGCCCCTGATACCGCCATTTTTCTCGGGTTGATTCTGGGGGCTACCAGTGTGAGCATCTCTGCTCAGACATTAATGGAGCTCAACGTTCTACGCAGTCGTGTCGGTCTGAGCCTGTTAGGGGCGGCCGTGTTCGACGATGTTCTCGTTATCTTATTCTTATCCATCTTTATTGCGCTCAATACTGGCAGCGGCGACCTGAGCGGAGTGCTGTGGATTCTGGCGAGAATGACCGCTTTCCTGGCTCTCTCTGTTGCATTGGGATGGTGGGTCTTGCCATGGCTGATGCGCCGGGTAGCTAACCTGCGGATCAGTCAGGGGGTGCTCACACTGGCGCTCGTCGTCATGCTTGTCTACGGCCTGGCGGCGGAGCTTGTGGGCGGGATGGCAGCAATCACCGGCGCCTTTATTGCCGGGCTGATGGTGGCGCGCAGCGGTGAGCGGGATCGCGTGGATAATGGAATGCATGCACTGGCGTATGGCCTGTTTGTGCCGATCTTTTTTATCAATATCGGTCTGTCTGTCAATGCCCGTGATCTGCAACCGAGCATGCTGCTGTTCACCCTCGTCATTACGCTCATGGCAATCTTTGGGAAATGGCTGGGCGCCGGGCTCGGCGCCCGGTTGGGCGGATTGAGCACGCGCGAGTCCGTGCAGTTGGGTGCAGGCATGGTCTCGCGCGGCGAAGTGGGGTTGATCGTTGCCAGCGTCGGTATCAATCAAGGCCTGGTGGGCTCGGATCTATTTTCGGCAGTGGTTGCGATGGTATTGGTCACAACCCTGGTGACACCGCCCATCTTGCGAAGTCTGTTCGCCGAGAAAAAACCAAAAACAGGAGAAGTGTCTTCGGCAACGGAACAGGCTGATCCCACATCTGAGGAGGCAACCTGATGTACCTGATCGTGCTCGTGATCAACGATCCTGACCGGCTTGAAGAGTTATTGATTGCATGGGAAGACGCGGGTGTTTCGGGCGCTACCGTCATGTTCAGCACCGGTATGGGACGCATCCGGCAGCTTCAGGGATGGCGCGATGATATGCCTCTGATTCCCTCCCTTCGAGATTTCTATGAGGCCCCGGAGAATTTGAATCGCACTATCTTTGCCACCGCCAACGATGATCTGCAGGTGGAAGCGATCGTGGCTGCCACGCAGAGCGTAATCGGCAACCTGGATGACGCTCGGACCGGGTTCCTGCTCGTTCTGCCAGTTTCTCGCGCGTATGGAGCGAATAAGAGGAAGCGCAGCTAAACAGTTACTTGAGCATAGCTAGCAGTCTCGAATCCAATGCATAAGGCCGGGGATTACACAGAGGCATTTGTCAGGATTTTTCGTCCGGATTGATAAGTCGAGCAACAACGATTCGTTTCTGCACGGAAAACAAACCATGGACCTTTGCAGTCGAAACTCGTCTCTTGAGAGCTCCGAACGACTATCGCGCGTCTGGATGGACAGCTGAGGAGATCGCTTCCTGCCCGGATGGCGGCTCGCGTGTCCAGACTTCATCTAGCCAGTCGAACATGGTCTGGTTAGGCAGCGCCAGGTCATCTACCTGACAATGCGCCTCGCCGCCCTGTTCACGAGTAAAGATCACCATTTTCTTCTGCGGGTGGGGCAGCTGCTCGAAGCATTCGCGCACAATCTGCAGGGTCACGGGAGCTTCGCCTTCGCCCGCCAGCAACAGGGCCGGACAGTGGATTTGTTTCACATCCACTTTGCCATTCGTCAGATAGTCCCATGCTTTATTAAAACGCGCCGCGATATCTTTCGGGTTGAAGCTGATCTTCAAGCCAAACCGCCAGACGATCTGGTCGAAGGCAGTGCGGCTGACGGGGTCGTGCCGGTTGTGTCCCTGCTGCTGGGCAAGCACAGAACGGAAGACGTCCGGCATGGGTGGGTTGGCGATCATCGCCTGGATGCGTGAATCGAAGCGTGCTGCTTTGAAGGCGATGTGTCCGCCCCAGCTAAAACCAAAGAGGGCAAGCCGGTTCGGGGCAACTTCGGGGCGCGTCAGGGCAAAATCTACGAGCGCCTTCGCAGTGACTTCCATGCGCGCACCGAAATGCAAACCTTTGTCCGGGTTCATGCCCTGGCCGGCCAGGTCGGCGGTGATCACGTTGAAGCCTCGCTGCGCCCCTGAAGGACCAATCATAAAATAACAGTCCTCCGCCCAGGTCTCCACACCTCCAACGACCACCAGCGTCGGGCGCCTTATTTGACGATCATCCACTTTCCAGAAATAGCCCGGTAACGTCTGTCCCTGGAATGGGACTTCGATGGGCTCGATAACCGGCTCGAAGAGCTCGGCAGCTTTTCGGAAGCAGACCTGCATGTTCTGCCAGTGCCGGTAAAAATCGGGATGCTTCGGGCTCATGATGAAAAGTGGAGCGCGGTGATACGTGCACGCGCGCAGAAAGGATTTGCGGGCGGTTTCTCTATCACCCTTCCGAAGCGCCTCTTCCGCCTGTGTCTCGACGCGGCGCGCCAGGGCGGGCCATTCGTTGTGCCACGCTTGTATGTCCGCATTCGGAATCTTTTGGGCGGTCTCCAGCAATTCCGTGCGATCACTGCCATCGTAGATTTCGCGTCCCATCATCCAGGAAAGGTAATAATCCATGTCCTTGTGGTCAAAGTGGATTTTCTTGGAGCTGCGCTGGGCAAAGGCTGTCGCCTTGGTATCCATGGCTTACCTCATCAGAAGATAGGAGCCGCTCGCAATGGCTGCAAGAGCGACAATGGTAAAGAAGACAACCGTTCCTCTCTCAGAGAGCAGTTGCACAAAGCCCTGGATCTTGCCCAGCTTCCAGATGGCTCCCGGCTTGACGTAGGCGACAAATAAGGTCAAGACGCCGTACAGGATTAATGCGATGGCGATGATGGTAAGTGTGTCCATGATTTTCTTCTCCTTATTGATGCAGGACCTTGTAAAACCTGCGGGCAAAGAATAGGGTAATAAGCGACTGGTAGATGAGGGCGACAGCTACGTAAAGCCAGACATTCGCGGCGCCCTCGTGCAGCAGCCAGTAAACCTTCATGGGCCAATAGGTTGGGACAATGCCAAACATCAGTTCCCAGCCAGCGGGCGCGAAGTAGGCAACGACGGGGGCGATAAAGATGAAGCCGAGCAATTTCATCAGCGCGAAGCCCTGCACCTTGTTCTGCGCGATGGAGCCGAAGAGCAGAGCCAGCATCGGCGCCGTGGGCGCGGCGGCGATCGCCGAGAACAGCACGGTTCGCAGGTTAAAAGGCGTCAGGCCGGCTAAAGGAAAGAGAACGAACATGAGCCCAAAGGTTAGCAGGATCGGAACCGTCACGCGATAGAGCACGTAACCGCTCAGCGGCAGCGGCGTCACCTGGAGAGCGGTCAGGGTGCGGTCATCCTTTTCATCCAGCAGCAGGAAACCGATCAATGCGCCAAAGACCATCGGGCACATACCGACGAAAAAATACGCCAGCAAAACGGGATAGTATTCGGTTAGATCGAAGTTGTATTGCTCCCTCAGCCGCGCGGTCAGAGGAGGGACACCCCAGCGCAAGACCAATGCGAGCAGGATCGGCAGGAAGATCATCCACGAGGTCAGGCTGTCGCGGCGAATGCTGCGTATGTCGATCGGACCGAGCGAGCGGAAGACAGTGCTGAGATTCATTTTTTACGGGCTCCTTCCTTCGTCACGACGAAGCGGTGGAACGTGCGCAGGCTGAGCCACAGGACGATGCCCGTCCAAAGGATAGAATAGGCGATGCCATAGACAATCTGCCACACGGGTACAGACGTGAACGCCGATTGCAGCAATATCAGAACCGCCTGTAAGGGATGCAGGAACATCACCCAGCTGCGCCAGATGTCGAAGTAATACAACAGCGGCAGGGAGAAACCCATCGTCCACAGCGCCGACGGCAGGAGGAATTCGCTGATCGAGTCGTAGCGGGCGACGACAATAAAGCCGTAAAGGGAGAGCATGGCAATATAGAACACAATGCCCGTCACCAGCAGCATCCAGTTGAAGCTCACGCCCTGCAGGATCACGATCATGAGGAGCGTCTCGAACAACGAGAGCAAACCGAGTGTGAGCACCTTCGAGCCAAGGATTTCCCAGGGGCGCAACGGGGTGACGATCTGCGCCTCCAGGGTGCCTTCGCCTTTTTCGAGCAGGACGATGCCTGCCATGAAATAAAACGCGTTGATGGTCAGGTTGCCCGTGATGATGGCAGGCCACCAGTAGCCGAAATCCACGCCTTCGAGCTGCTTAAGCAGGACGATCATGACAAGCGCCGTGAACGTCGAGACGAAGTAAAACCCGTTGCGGTATTGCAACTGCACGTCCCAGCGTGCGGTCGAAAGCAGGCGATTCACTCCAGCCTCCTTCCCGTCATCTGGATAAATATATTTTCCAGAGTTGCTTCCTGCGTGTGGAGGGTGCGGATCTTCCCGCCGCGCAGTAGATTCAGAAACTCGCTGTTGTCTGCCAGACCAGCCAGCGCGAAGTCACGCTGTTCGATCTTACCGTTGGCACTGAACTCCACCCGCAGCTCCGGCTTGCCGTAACGCAGCTTCAACTCGCGCGGCGAATCGATCAGGCTGATCTCGCCATCCACGATAAAGGCGACGCGGTCGCACAGCTCGTCGGCGATGTTCATGTCGTGGGTCGTCAGGAAGACCGTGCGCCCCGCATCCTTCTGCGCCCTGATCAGGTCCTTGACCTTACGGGCATTCACAGGATCCAGTCCGGCAGTGGGCTCGTCCATGAATAACAGGCGCGGGTTGTTGACCAGGGAGCGCGCCACGCTTAAACGATTTTTCATTCCTTTCGAGAATTGCGAGACGAGCATATTGCCATCTTCCTTCAGGCCCACCATCTCAAGCAGGGTCTCGGGAGCGACGATAGGACCCGTGTAGAGGGCGCCGAAATAGCGCAGATTCTCCAGCGCGGTCAGTTTGGTGTAATGATTCGGCAGCTCAAAACTTACGCCAACGTTCTCGAAGTACTCATAGCCCCAGTCACGCAAGTCGCGGTCGAACACGTGCACCGATCCCTGAAACCCCTGCAACAGGCGGAAGAGGATTTTTTGGGTGGTGGATTTTCCCGCACCGCTTGGTCCCAGGAAGCCGAAGATCTCCCCGGGCTCGACTGCAAAGCTCAAGTTCCTTACTGCAGGCGCGCTTGTGCCGGCATAGGTAAAAGTAAGTTCATCGACGCGAATCATGTTTTCCTTCCTGGCCCCGCTTCAATCGCGCGGCGGTGATGGAACAGATGTGACTAGCGGGTCATATGACCAGCAGGTCACATTATAGGCGAATTTCCCCCGGTGTCAAGATGTTTAATTGCATATGAATATCAAAGGCATCGAGACGGAGAAGTCTACTTCAATATTGCTGTGCGCTATCCTAAATCTTTGAATCAATATGCGTGGGCACATCGATAATCACGATGTCTTTGTGACTCAGCAAAATTGACCGCAGACGAGCGGCAGTCTGATTGTGCAAAACCTGACCAATTTTATATGTGGGAACAAATGCGGGAATCACCACAGTAGTCAGCTGGTCAGGGAACTCGTCATCGTTAACCCGCCTAATGTATTCTACGAAAGGAGTCAAGATATCTCGATAATCATATTCAATTGTGATCAGTTTCATGCGACGGGTGAGCTTGGAGAAACGCTTCCAGCGGCGTAATAGACGTTCCTTCATTTCAGGAGAGGTTGTCACACAGATCGCCCGGACATCCTTTGAGATTCTTTTTGCGTACATCAGTGCACGTAATGTGCCCCGGTGCACGTCGCCAATTGGCACGATCACAACATCGGCGACTTCGGAAAGATCAGCACTGGTCAATCCTTTTGTACTCAGGGCGGAAGCAACTCTCTCGTAATGATGGTGAATAGCAGAGAACATGATGACCAATAGCGGAATGATCACCACCACGATCCATGCTCCCTCCAGGAATTTGGTGCTCATCAGAATGATAAAGACGGCAAGCGTTGTGATTGCCCCGACGGCATTCAATGCCCGCTTCCATCCCGCTCCACGCTCATAATGGATTTCTGTGACCTGGGTGTGGATGGATTCCCCGGGTCTGAGGTGTGCAATTCTGCCCATCAGCCGGAACATGCCCGTCTGTGAGATGCTGAAGCTCAGCATCACTCCCAACGCATAGAGAGGCAGCATGGCAATCTCGTCTGCCTGGAAGACCAGGACGATCAAAGAAGCAATAATTGAAAGCACAATGATGCCGGAGCTGAATACTAGACGAGTGCCGCGAACTTGCATCCAGCGGGGCATGTAACCATCATTAGATAGAAATGCGCTTAGGCGAGGGAAATCCTGGTATGCAGTATTTGCAGCCAGAAACAGGATCCCGGCAGTAAAGAATTGCACCCAGTAATACAAGAAATTTCCACCGGTGATGGCGCGGGTCATTTGGGAAAGAATACTCTCCGTCTCTTCGGGGATCAGCCTCATGTGCGTGGAAAGATATGTGATACCAACAAAAAGAGACATTGCCATACCTCCCATGATTACCATAGTCAGCGCGGCATTCCTAGACTCAGGCCGTTTGAACGCCTGCACGCCGTTGCTGATTGCCTCGATGCCTGTCAGCGCTGTACACCCGCCAGCGAATGCTCTCAAGAGCAGCCAGAGATATGCAAATCCAAGAGGGGATGTTGTTTCAGCTATCTGATGCGCAACAATAGGTAGTGGTGCTGCGCCAAAGAGACCAAAATAACGGGTGAGACCGATCACGATGGTTAATAACACGCCTCCCACAAAAGCATACGTTGGAATGGCAAATACCGTCCCGCTTTCACGCACGCCGCGCAGATTCATCCAAGTAATAATGAAGATCGCCAGGATGGCAATTTCTATACGGTAGGTGAACGTTTCAGGAAATGCCGAGGTGACCGCGCGGACACCAGCGGAAACAGATACCGAAACAGTCAAAATGTAATCGGTCAGAAGTGCAGCCGCGGCGAGCAACGAGGGAAATTTTCCAAGATTATCTTTCGCTACTGTATAAGCGCCGCCACCTTCAGGATAGTGCAGGATCGTCTGGATGTAACTGAAGATGACCAGTATCACTAAAGCGGCAACAGCCAGACCGATGTACCAGGTCAGCCCGAGGGCCTGACTTCCTAAAACGATCAATACACTCATAATAGCTTCGGTGGCATAGGCATTGCTGCTTATGGGGTCTGACGCAAAGACAGCTAAGGCTCGAAGTTTATCGAGCCGTTCATGAATATCCATACTTGTCGGAAATTGTTTTCCGATCAGGATTTCTTTTATGTTGGTCATGGTTAAGTATCCAGGCTGTTCAATGAATTTATGCACTTTATGGGCAAAGGATGATAGCAACATTGGAGAGTCCTTTTTCGCGCGAACCGTAGCCTTGCAATTCTGAACACCACAAGGACAGAAAAAGTCGAATACATGCAATGAGCAAAGCGGATGGAATCAGAATCAATCGTACAGCCGGTTCCAGACCCAGATCAGCCATATCTCATTGAGTGTAGAGACAAGAAGAAGAACGGTTTGAAACCAACCACCTGATAACTGGGTAATCTCCACCTGTAGAAAGCCAAACCCGGTGATGATGGCAAGAAATCCAATCCAGGGAAGGATAGGTGAAATCCAATTTTGTTTGGATTTGGGAGGACGGACGTCCGAAAAAACATAGATGGGAACGTCTACATTCGTTTTCAGAATTTGATGCAAAGGTTTCTGCAGTAAGCCCGTACGTTGTTCCAACAAGCAAAGGATCATATCGTCAGCTTGCAGGCTGGATTGCACTGCGCATACCCAGTTTGTTCCTACTTCAACACGTCCTTCCGCGAAGACGTTGCCATCTTGCACCATCGCAGACATCATAATCAACTTCCTGCGCAAGCTTGCTTCCTGAGCGATATCTTCGCATAAGCTGAGAAAAAGAATATGGCATCCAAGTGTGTACGCCAATTCCCAAACCCTACGAGCGACCATCGTATGATCTATCTCAACCGGAACCAGAACCATCAAGCGACGCACGGGACCCATTTCAGGATAGTTTCCTGATGTGGACAGCAAATTAATCGGGTTTAGACCAAGGCTTGTCATCCTATTACCTTATTGATAAAAATATCCTAACAGACCGGTATAAAATGTTGACAAAAAAATGAGCCAATCCCATAAAGAACAAATAAAAATGCCCCGGCGCGGGGCAGATTAAGAAAGATATCACGAATGGCTTGGTAACAAAGATTAGGGATCGTTTATATAGGAGTCAATGTTTACAGGGTTTGCTTTTTCACTCATCCGCAATAAACCGGTATCCAATCCCGGGCTCAGTCAGAATATGCTGCGGGCGCTCGGGATCTGTTTCGAGCTTCTTGCGGAGCTGGCGCATATAGACGCGCAGATATTCCGTATGATTGGCGTCCGCGGGGCCCCACACGTGCGTGAGGATACTTTGGTGAGTGAGCACGCGTCCATGATTCGCAGCGAGATAAGCCAGAAGTTTGTATTCGGTACCTGTTAACCTGATCTCTTTGTCGCCGTACTTGACGATATGCCACGAGAGGTCAATTGTGATTGGACCTGCCTTTATCAGTTTGCTATGCAAGCCCTGCACGCTCTTTCTGCCGGCCGCATGCCGAAGCGCTACGCGCACGCGCGCCAGGAGTTCTTCGATACCGAATGGCTTGGTAAGATAATCATCTGCCCCCTGATCCAGTGCCGCGACCTTGTCTCGTTCGCTATCGCGCACGGACAAAATGATGATCGGGGCCTGCGTCCATTCGCGCAGACGTCTACAGACCTCCACGCCGTCCATATCGGGCAAGCCCAGATCAAGGATGATGATGTCAGGCTCACCGGCTGCAGCCATTGAGAGTCCCTCTTCGCCGCGGCTGGCAGCGGTCACCCGGAATTGTTTCTCGGTTAGTATCGTGCGCATGGCCCGCAGGATCTGCGGCTCATCGTCAATGACGAGGATATGTGGGGAACTGCTCACTCTGTCTCCGTGTCCAGGGGAAACCGAGGAGTCTGCACCCCTTCCCAGATGAGAGGCAAGGTGAAATGAAAAGCCAGTCCCTGGGGTACATTTTCTGCCCAGATGTGCCCGCCATGCGCCTCGACGATTCCCTTGCAGATCGAAAGCCCGAGACCGGTCCCCGTCACCCGGTCGGCAGCGGTGATTCGATAAAACTTATCGAAGATTCGTTCCAGATCCTCGGGTGGTACTTGCGGTCCCTGATTGATGACCTGAACATGGATCGCTTCACCTTCCACCAGGGCGCGGATACAGACTATGGTGTTTGCAGGTGCATACTTGAGACTGTTGCTCACCAAGTTCGTAAAGACCTGCTCCATTTGAACATAGTCCACAGGCAGAAGCGGTAGGTCTTCCAGAATATCCACTTCAATCCGATGTTCGCCCGCAAGATGTTTCATGCGTATGAGGACACTGCCAACGATCTCCGCCAAAATATTCCACTCGCGTTTTGGTTTGAGCGCACCCGATTCAATGCGCGACATATCCAATAGATTGCCGACCAGCATATTCAAATGGTCGGCTTCATCGTCGATGGCGACAATCAGGTCTACCCGTGCAGGTGAGTCCCAGCCGACTTCCCTGCTGCGCAGGCTGGATGCCGCCGCCTTGATCGTGGAAAGCGGTGTGCGCAATTCATGAGAAACCGAGGATAGAATGACCGACTTTAATCGGTCACTCTCCTCCAGGACCTTCGCTCGCGACTCCGCCTGTGCCAGCCAGGCGCGTTCGAGCGCCAGTGCACCCTGGCTTGCAAAGGTCTGAAAGAGCCGTTTCTCACGGGTCGATATGGGAGGTGCGGCCCTCCACAACCTGATTTTCCCGAGGCTGCCACGTGCGCCCTCAATTGGAATGACCAGTTCCGGTGGACGGCTTGGGGGACTGATATCGGGCAAGCGATATGTAAATTGCTGTGTGCCCATCGCTTTTAACTCAACATGTTCACCCTCCGAAACTGCATAGACCTGTTTTGCAAGGATTTGTGCAATCACCTGATCGTTCGGCAGGCCGGCCAGCGCAGTACTCAACTCATAAAGCTGTGTGGCTTCCCGCTCACGCGCGGTGGCTGCAGCGAATGCTGCCTGAGCTCGTCCTACCAATTGGCTGATCACAACAGCCACAATCAAAAATACCACTAGAATAACAAGATCTGCAGGTTGATGAACAGTAAACGTGTAATAGGGCTGGATGAAGAAATAGTTCAAGGTGAGGAATGTAACCAATGCTCCGGTGATACCGGGGCCGAGTCCCCAAATCACGGTAATTACTCCAAGAGGGATCAAGTAGAGTAGAGCGATCAGGGTGGTATCGAGCAAATTACGCAATACGAAAAATACCGTTGTGATGAATGCGATCAACCCAAAGGCGAACAGGTACTCCCAGAGAGGCAAAAACAAGGATCTTTTTCGCATGGCTCCGGATTCATTATACCTTTTGAAAGGTAGATGGAATCCGATATAGCGGGCGATTACATAGTTCCCACTCGCCTAAGAGTTTTCGTTCCCTCACCAGCAGGGGAATCCCTAGCCGTTAACCACGTAATTCGGCTTATAATACATTCGCAATCATGAGGATTTATTGTTGCTGACATGAATGAGCCTGAGCACGGTCAAGATTCTTCGCTTATCCACCGCACCACAGAGATCACGCCCCCTCGAAATATCAGCCATTACCTGATCGGTAGACCGCTTGCTACGGCTGATGCCGCGCATCAGACGATCGGCAAAGCGGTGGGACTGGCAGTTTTTGCCTCCGATGCCCTGTCCTCGACTGCCTACGCCACGCAGGAGATGCTGGTGATCCTCGCCGCCGCAGGAACACTGGCGTTTGGGTATGTATTCCCGATCTCCATGGTGATTGTTGGACTGCTCTTTATTGTGGTGTTCTCTTACCGGCAGATCCTGTATGCCTATCCTGGCGGAGGCGGGGCGTACATCGTAGCTTACGATAATCTAGGCACGTTTCCCGCACTGGTCGCCGCTTCGGTCTTGCTGATGGATTACGTGCTCGGGGTTTCCGTATCCATTTCGTCAGGCGTCGCGCAGATTGTGTCAGCATTCCCTCAATTCTATGATTATCGTGTGCCGCTCTGCGTCGCATTTGTGGCGTTGATCACCGTCGTCAATTTGCGCGGCGTGCGGGAATCGGGTCTGGCATTTGCCATTCCCAGCTATTTCTTCATTATCATGATGTTCACCACGATTGGCACCGGTCTCCTCCGCATGGTCAGTGGCTCACTGGGGACCGTTGTCGATCCTCCCGAGCTCGAGCATGCAGCAGACCAGTTCGTGGGAATCAGCCTGTTCCTGATTTTGCACGCATTTTCCAGCGGCACGACTGCACTCACGGGTGTGGAGGCAATCTCCAACGGCATCACGGCTTTCAAGGAACCGCGCAGTCGCAATGCCGCGATTACTCTCAGCTGGCTGGCGCTCATCCTCAGCTTGCTGTTTCTCGGCATTTCTTTCCTGGCTCGGGAGATCCAGGCGGTGCCTTCCGAGAAAGAAACGGTCATTTCTCAGATGGCGCGCACCGTCTTTGACGGGCAGGGATTGTTTTACCTGCTTGCCATTGCGGGGACAACCTCAATTTTGATTCTGGCTGCAAATACATCCTTCGCCGGCTTTCCACGCTTGAGCGCAAAGCTTGCCAGTGACGGATTCATGCCGCGCCAGCTGAATTATCGGGGCAGTCGCCTTGTCTATTCTTATGGCATCGTAGCCCTCGGGCTGGCATCCTCGCTATTGATTATTCTCTTTCAGGCAAGCGTCACGCGTTTAATTCCGCTGTATGCGATTGGTGTCTTCCTGTGCTTCACCCTTGCTCAGCTGGGCATGGCGCGTCGGTGGAGGCGGATAGGTCGACAAACCAACGAACGCCCCTCAGCTATCACGGCCCAACCGTTACCGTATGATAGTAAATGGTCCTTAAAAATGATCACGAACAGCGTTGGCGCAGTTTGCACAGCCGTTGTCATGATCGTCTTTGTCGTGACCAAGTTCATGGACGGTGCATGGATCATCCTGGTTGCCACACCCATCTTCATCAGCGTCCTGCTTTGGATTCACCGTCATTATTCGACTGTTGCCCAGAACCTCTCTCTCCAGAACTACGGTGAACCGCCGCCTTACAATGTGCGCCACCGGGTGCTCATCCCGATCAGCAATGTCAATCAGGGGACTCTGACGGCGCTACGGTATGCCCGCATATTGTCAGAGGATATCACTGCTGTTCATATTTCCCTGGATCCCGAGGATACGGAAAAGGTTCGCAGGAAGTGGGAGCGCTGGGGACGGGGAAACCGACTGGTTATCGTAGACTCGCCTTATCGTCTCTTTCTCGAGCCCCTGCTGGACTATATCAATGAAATTCTTTCCAGCCGGCAGTCGAACGAAACGATAACCATCGTCGTGCCTCACTTTGTCCCTGAAAATAAGCTTCATAGCATTTTGCATATGCAGACGGCTGAGATGCTGCGGCGCGAGCTGCTTACCACACCCGGTGTAGTCATCACCGAAGTGCCATACCAGATTCCCTAACCTATTCCACTTTTTGTGATTTGGACTATAATGATGAGCACTCCTCGCCCCTGCGCGGGGGTGTCTTTTTGTAAACAGCAAGAGAATACATGTTAACCCCTGAAAACCATCAAACTGAAATCATGCGGAGGCAGAGTGAATACAAGCCGCCGCGCTCGCTAAGTCATTGGCTCATCGGGCGGCCATTGCAAACCGCTGACTCGCCGCACCAGACGATTGGGAAAGTAATCGGGCTGGCTGTCTTTGCCTCCGATGCGCTCTCCTCCACCGCCTACGCCACCCAGGAAATCCTGGGTATCTTATCGGTAGCGGGTTCGCTCGCCTATAACTATGTATTTCCGATCTCGATCTTTATTGTTGCCTTACTCGCTATTGTAACGATCTCTTACCAGCAGACCATCCACGCGTACCCGGGCGGAGGGGGAGCATATATTGTCTCGCGCGACAACCTGGGGGAAATGGCTGCCCAGGTTGCCGGCGCAGCGCTTCTGACAGACTATATTTTGACCGTCGCGGTCTCGATCTCGTCGGGCGCGGCGCAGATTGTCTCCGCCTATCCGCCTCTGGATCCCTATCGCGTGCATATCGGTGTTGCCGCGGTCATTTTGATCATGCTGCTCAACTTGCGCGGTGTAAAGGAGGCTGGCACCGTCGTCGCGTTGCCGACCTTCTTCTTCGTGGCTATGATGTTTCTTACCGTTGGCATCGGACTATTCCGGAGCCTGACCGGAACCCTGGGTGTGGTTGTCGATCCACCAGAGTTGCATATTGTTGGGCTTGTTTCCGCAATCACGCCTTTTTTGCTCCTGCATGCCTTTGCAAATGGAACTACCGCTCTAACAGGCGTGGAAGCGATTTCGAATGGCATTACCGCCTTTAAGGAGCCGCGCAGTCGCAATGCAGCAATTACCCTGATCTGGATGTCCATTATTCTGGGCTCACTCTTCCTGGGTATTTCCTACTTAACCGGCCAGATCCAGGGCGTGTATTCGCACGATGAAACGATTGTCTCCCAGCTGGCTCGCACCGTGTACGGGGGACGCGGCATCTTTTACCTGGCCACGATAGGCGCGACGACAGTGATTCTGATCATGGCGGCCAACACTGCCTTTGCGGGATTCCCGCGCCTGGGCGCTCTGGCTGCCGAGGACCGTTTTCTTCCGCGTCAGTTGACCTTCCGGGGAAGCCGCCTGGTCTATTCAAACGGCATTATTACCCTGGCGGTCATCGCCTCGTTGCTCATTATTGTCTTCAGGGCGAGAGTAGACCTGCTCATTCCGCTGTATGCCATTGGCGTGTTTCTTTCCTTTACCCTTTCCCAGATCGGAATGGCACGCCGCTGGTGGAAGATCGGTCATCTCGAAGAAGGCCAGGAAGTTGTCGAAGCGGGATCCGTACTCCGCTATGAGAGCGGGTGGCGTATCAAGATGGTGATCAACAGCTTTGGTGCTCTCTGTACAGGCATTGTGATGATGATCTTTGCCGTCACCAAATTTCGAGAAGGCGCCTGGGTCGTGCTGATCATCATTCCAGTGCTCGTCAAGTTATTCTTTACGATCCATAGTCACTACAAGGACCTGGCATCCCATCTCACCTTGGACCGGTTCAGCGGATTGCCGGATCGCCGCACGCGCCACCGGGTGATCATGCCCATCAGTGGGATTCACCAGGGGACGCTGGAGGGTCTGCGCTATGCCAAGCTTCTCTCGGATGATGTGACCGCGCTTCACGTTTCGATTGATTCTGATGAAACCGAGAAAGTCCGGAAGAAGTGGGTGACGTGGGGCGAAGGCACACGTCTCATCATCCTCGATTCACCATTCCGTCTGTTCATCGAGCCCTTGCTAGAATACATCGAGGAGATCCTCGAGAGCCGTCAGCCCAATGAGACGATCACCGTTGTCGTGCCGCAATTCATTCCATCGAAACGCTGGCACAATGCTCTGCACATGCGCACAGCGAATTTTCTGCGCCAGGAGCTGTTATCCAGGCCCGGCGTGGTTGTGACCGATGTTCCTTATCATGTATATCATGCCGAGGAAAAGGAGTAGCTCTTATGAATTTTATTGTCGTCGGATGCGGGCGGGTGGGCGCTGAGCTGTGTTATCACCTGTTCAAGAGCGGCCACCAGGTTGTTGTTGTGGACATTGACAAAGCGGCATTTAATCGCCTTCGCCCGGATTTTCGCGGCCGCACGCTGGAAGGGGAAGGATTGGCAGAAGGTGTTTTGGAACGGGCGGGCATCCGGGAAGCGGATGGACTGGCAGCCGTCACCAATTCAGACACATTGAACGCGGTCGTTGCGCACGCGGCGCGCACACTCTACAATGTCCCCAACGTGGTGGCGCGCAACTATGACCCAAACCTGCGCTCGGTGATCGAGGTATTTGGCTTACAGACCGTGGGCTCCACTTCCTGGGGTGCCCAGCGCGTGGAAGAACTGATGATGAACCCCACGCAGCGAGTGGTCTATTCGGCGGGCAATGGCGAAGTGGAAGTGTATGAAGTGATCATCCCTGAGAAGTGGAGCGGCCGTACCCTGGGAGAGCTGCTGGAGTCGCTTGAGAAGTGTTACCCCGTCGCCGTGGCGAGAGCTGGACGCTCGCACCTGCCGGATCTGGGCATGGAGCTGCAGGAGGGAGACCTACTCAACTTCAGCTCTACATTCGAGGGAATGCGAGCACTGATGGTGCGTCTTACCAGAAAAGCGGAGGCGTAAATGAACGTATTAATTACCGGCGGCGGGCGAACCGGGGCGCGGCTTGCCAAGCTATTGATCGATCAGAATTACCGGGTCCGGCTTGTTGAGCATCGCAGGCATTTGTTGTCACTTCTGCATCAGGAGTTGCCTACAGAGGTCATCTATGAGGGCAATCCGGTAGACCCTGCCGTGCTGGAGGCAGCCGGAATCCGAGAGGTCCATGCTGTAGCAGCCGTCACTGCGGACGATTCGGCGAATCTGGCAATTTGCTTTGTCAGCAAGACCATGTTTGAGGTGCCCCGGACGATTTCACGCATCAATAATCCCAACAATGCCTGGCTCTTCAACTCCAATTTCCATGTGGATGTGGCCTTGAATGCAGCGGACGTGTTTGCGCATCTCATCCAGGAAGAGATGTCACTGGGCGACATGATGACGATCTTTAAGATTCGCCGCGGACAATATGCTGTGGTGGAGGAAAAGGTTCCGGCCGGCGCAAAAGTCATTGGCATCCCTTTGAAAGACCTGGATCTGGCGCAGCAGTGCCTGATTGCAGCCATTATTCGGGATGGCGTTATGACGCTGCCCAAGGGCGACAGCACCCTCCAGGCGGATGACGAGATCATCGCCGTTGCCAGTCCCGAAGGAGCCCAGCGGCTGGCAGATTTGCTGGCATTTCCTGTGTACCCGACGAGAAACGGCAATAAGAAGGAAGAAGCAAGATAAATTGACCGAATCATAACCCTTACGGTATAATGACCTGCCTGTCTTGAGACTACGGGTCACGCTTTCAGCAAAGCATCCTGTAAGGACAGCGTGACGATTTTTAATTGTTAGCGGGTTCCAAGCCCGTCATACCAAGCGATTGTTTTCAAAGTGAGGAACGAAGAATGCCGAAACGTACGTATCAACCGAAAATCCGCCGCCGCGTGCGCATGCACGGGTTCCGCAAGCGCATGTCCACTGCGGATGGACGCGCGGTTCTAAAGCGCCGTCGTCTGCGCGGCCGCCACCAGTTAACGGTGACTGCTAATAAGCACGTCAAGAAAGTCCGCTGGTAGGCGGTTATTTCTACCGGGCAGGTTCGAGGGCACGGGTGCAGCGAAAGTTCCGTCTGACCCGCTCCGAAGACTTCAAGCGGGTGCGGCGTTCTGGCAAGTCCTATGCCCACCCGCTTGTTGTGTTGATTGTGCAGGCTCATGACAGGCGCAGCACTACAGCCCCTCATGCTTTTGACGGGAGTCTTGCGGACAGGCAAAGCACGCCGCAAAGCGACAGAACGGACCAGCCACGCCTGAAGGTCGGTGTGGCAGCAGGCCGAACGGTGGGAACAGCTGTTTATCGGAACCGTGCCAAACGACTCCTGCGGGAGGCGATCCGGCCCCTGCTGCCAGATATCACACCCGGTCTGGACTTGATCCTGATTGCCCGTCCCGGGCTGACCTCTGCCACACTGGAAGAGACCCGGCAGGCACTTCTCAACCTCCTGCAACGTGCAAGAATCTTGATCCCTCTGAATGAATCCTGAACGCCATTCATCGCATTCACACGATTACCCGAACGAACCGCGCCTGCGGGATCTGCCGCGTACGATCTTTAACTGGCCGCGTATTCCTGTCCTGGCGCTGATCCGGCTGTACCAGATGACGCTCTCACGCGGTATGCCGGAGAATACCTGCCGGTTTTATCCGTCCTGCTCACACTACGGGTATCAGGCTGTATATAAATATGGTGCCCTTAAAGGTTCGGTGATGGCGACCTGGCGCGTGTTGAGATGCAACCCGTTCAATCCCGGGGGCTACGATCCCGTTCCATAGGAGCTTACTCTGAATTCGATGAGAAAGAAATTTTTGATTGTGCTCGTGATCCTGCTGGGAGGCGTCCTCTTGAGCGCCTGTACGGGTGGTCCGGTGCATGGCAGCACGTGGCCCGGCCTGACAGCCGATGAAGATACTGCTTATCTTGCCGATGGCCCGTTTCTCTATGCTCTCAATTTGAGAGATGGCAGGGAAATCTGGCGATACCCTGGAGAGGGTGGTGATGGTCTGGCGTTCTACTCCACGCCGGCGATTACCCCTGAGGGACTGGTCATCGTGGGCAGCGCGGGTACCAACTATAGCCTGATTGCCCTTGACTCCAACAATGTGTCGAACAATGTTCCCGCCGAAGTCTGGAGGTTTACCGAAGCCAACGATCACTGGCGGGCTGCCCCCCTGGTTGTAGAAGATAAGCTGTTTGCCGCCAACTCGGATGGAAATCTTTATATTCTGGACCTGCAGGATGGCCAATCTGTAAAGGAGGCGACCGTCGTGAACCTGGATGGACGATTGTGGTCTCAGCCGGTTACGGACGGCGAACGTGTCTATGTTACCTCGCTGGATCACAGCGTGATTGCAGTGGACGTGGATACGTATGAAGTGCTCTGGCGGCAGGATCTGGGTGGTGCCGTCCCGGGTTCGGCTGTATTGGGTGAGGATGGGACGCTTTATGTAGGCTCGCTGGCATCCCGGCTGGTAAAGTTCGATCCGGATACGGGCAACCACCAGCCCATCGTAGACGCGGAAAACTGGGTCTGGAACACACCCGCCCTGGAAGGTGATACACTTTACTTCAGCGATGTGGATGGCAACTTCTATTCGGTCGATACTGCCACAGGCACTCTCAACTGGTCTGTGCGCCCGAATGGACCTGTCACTGCCAGCCCACTGATTCAGGACGACCACATCCTGCTAGCCACCGAGTCGGGTTTCGTCTACGCTGTGGACCGCGACGGCAATATCGTCTGGTCGCAAGAAGTCGGCGGTAAGATTTACACGACCCCGATCGTTGCTGGAAATCTCATCCTTGTCGCGCCCCTGGAAACCGAGTTTTATCTGGCGGCTCTGGACGAGAATGGTCGCCAGGTCTGGACTTTCACGCCCGGTGAATAAAGGAAAGTTATGAAGACGAAAAGCAGCAATGTGCCGGTACAAAGCCCCGTGCCTGCGGAGATGTCGAAGGGCATGTTGAAGACCGTGGGGATCGCGGTCTTGCTGGGTTTGATCATCTGGAGATGGAATGATTTCATTACCATCTTTGTCAATGTACTGATCTGGATCTATGATGTCGTAGGCAATAATTTTGGCCTGGCGATCATCTTGTTCACCATCCTGATCCGTATTGTCACCTGGCCCCTGAATGCGCAGCAGATGAAGAGTGCTGCTGCCATGCAGGCATTGCAGAGCGATAAGGAGTGGCAGGCGATCCAGAAGAAATATGCCAAGGACCGCGAGAAGCTGGCGCAGGAACAGATGCGCTTCTATCGCGAAAAGGGGATCAGCCCCTTTGGGTCCTGCTTGCCCACGTTGATTCAGTTTCCGATCATCATTGCACTATACCAGAGCATTACCCGCGCTCTCGGATCCACCCCGCTGGATCTGCTTAAGCTCTCTCGCGGTCTTTACCCTTTCCTGGATGCGTCCGATGTAATCCCTCTCAACAGCAGGTTTCTCTGGATGAATCTAGGACAGCCGGAGGGCATACCTATGCCCTTTGAGGTTTCGTTCCTGCCCTACGGGTTCCCTCTTCTGGCGCTGATCGTTGCCATAACCACTTACGTCCAGGCCAAGCTCACGATGCCAGCCTCCCCGAATCCCGGCGATCAGACGGCCGCCATGACCAATATGATGAGTGTCTACATGCCATTGATGCTGGGTTACTTTGCGCTCACTTTCCCCTCTGGTCTATCGGTCTACTTCATTACCAGCAACATTCTGGGTATTATCCAGTATGCCATGCAGGGCAAAGCTAACTGGCGAAATCTTATTCCCGGCGCTGCCAAGAGGAAATAAGGAGGCGGGATGAATCAGAGAACAACACTGGAGATCATTGCACCAACTGTCGAGGAGGCGATTGCGCAGGGGCTCGCGCAGCTGGGTCTTACTGCTGATGCCGTCAGCGTGGAGGTCTTGGACGCAGGCACGAAAGGTTTCTTCGGATTGGGAAAGACCCAGGTTCGGGTGCGTCTGACGGTCAACCCGCCGGAGGGAGCGACGCAGGTTCAACCTGAATCTGTCGCTGTATACAAGCCTGAACCGGAACCCGTCCTGACGAAGCCGCAGTCTCGTGATGTCCCAAAGGACAAGCCCAATCCAGCGGCTGCCGCTCCGCCAAGCCGGCAGGCAGGTCCCCAGCCCGAGCACGATCCGTTGCTTGACCACACCGAGGCGGTTATCTCGAAGATACTCCATTTGCTTAAGCTTGAAGCTCAGGTCTCTGCGCACTATGGGGCTACTGAGCGCGACGGGCGCAAGAACATTCACGTGGACATCCGCGGCAACGATCTGAGCGTGCTGATCGGACGCCGTTCCGAGACGCTGGCTGCATTCCAGTACGTTGCCTCGTTGATCGTGGGCAAGGAGCAGCAGCAATTCATCCAGCTAACTGTGGATGTGGAAGGCTATCGCGATCGCCGGGAGAAGCAGCTGATCCAGATGGCAAAACGCATGGCAGACCAGGTCGCCAAAAGCGGCCGGCGCCAGACCCTCGAACCGATGCCGTCCGGCGAGCGCCGCATCATCCATATTGCGCTGCGCGATCACCCGGATGTCAGAACAGAGAGCACGGGCGAGGAGCCATATCGTAAAGTGATGATCCTTCCCAAAGAGGATTAGATGCTGGCGAGCGAGACTATGGTCTCGCTCTTTTTCTATCACGGTATAATTCGTCCATGACCAACCTTCTTTTATTGGAGCCGGTGGAATACCTCGTGATCGGACACGTTGCCCATGACCTGGCTCCGGAGGGTCCGCGTTTGGGTGGGACAGCTGCCTATTCCGCGTTGACAGCGCGAGCGCTGGGCATGCGCGTGGGGGTGGTCACAGCCTCCGGACCCGAAACATCGTTAGCCCCTTTACAAGACCTGCCGGTTGTTTCCCTCGAAACTCCCCGGAGCACGACCTTCGAAAATATATACACGGAGCATGGTCGCATCCAATACCTGCGCGCCCGGGCCACAAGCTTGGATTTGAACCGTGTGCCGGAAGCATGGCGCAACACTCCAATTATTCATCTCGGACCCATCGCGAATGAGATGGATGCGGTGCTGCCCAAAGGATTTTCGCCTGCTCTTCTCGGACTCACCGCGCAGGGCTGGATGCGGAAATGGGACGCTGAGGGGCGCGTCTCGATGACAGAATGGCGAGATGCAGATACTGCCCTGGCGCAAGCCGGGGCAGTTGTGATTAGCCGCGAAGACGTGGACGGCAATGAGGAGCTGATCGAGCACATGGCGCACCAGACGCGTATCCTGGTCGTCACCGAAGGCTCCTCCGGCGCAGTGCTCTTCTGGAATGGCGACCGGCGTCGCTTTCGCGCCCCGGAGATGAAGGAAGTGGATGCTACGGGCGCGGGAGACATTTTTGCAGCGGCATTTTTCGTACGGCTCCTGAAGACGCGCGATCCATGGGAAGCGACGCGCTTCGCCACGCTGGTTGCCTCGCGTTCCGTCACCCGCGTCGGACTGGACGGAATCCCAACGCCGCGGGAGATCGAGGAATGCATGCTGGAAGTTTTGCACTAATCGGTTCGCCACAGAGTCTCCCAGGCACTGAGAAATTTTAATGTCTGTGACTCCGGATCTGCATGGCAAAAGGATCATGACTCGCATCTACACCCTCGTCAACCAGAAAGGTGGGGTGGGCAAAACTACCACCGCCATCAACCTCGGTGCTTACCTGGCGCACCTGGGGCAGCGTGTGCTGGTCGTCGACCTGGACCCGCAGGCAAACGCAACCTCCTCTGTCGGCGTGGATAAGCGTGCAGTGCAGGGAAGCACGTATGACGCCTTGCTCAATGTGGATGTGCCTGCCTCGTCCCTCCTGTACAATGAGCGGCTCAAGTTCTGGCTGCTGCCCTCCTCCCCGGCCCTGGCAGGCGCAGAGGTGGAGCTGGTGAGTGAGCTGGGGCGCGAATTTCGTCTCAGGCGAGCGCTGGAATCGCAGACTGGCAAATATGATTACATCCTTATCGATTGTCCGCCTTCGCTGGGTATCCTGACTGTCAACGGACTGGTTGCTGCCAAGGACGGTGTGCTCGTTCCCGTGCAATGTGAATATCTGGCACTCGAAGGCCTCGGGCAGCTGACTCAGACGATCGAGCGCGTCCGGTCTGCTCTCTTCCCTGAATTGCGCGTGCGTGGCGTGATCCTGACCATGTTCGACCCGCGCACGAATCTCTCCATGGATGTGGTGAAGGAAGTAAAGAATCACTTCCCGGGACAGGTCTTCGAAAGTATTGTGCCTCGAAGTATTCGTCTGGCGGAAGCCCCCTCCTACGGACTTCCCATCTCGGCGTATTCCCCTTCATCTGTGGGCGCGCGCGCCTACGAAGCGCTTGCAAAGGAACTGTTGCAAGGCGACGGAGTGGCAGTCAGTTAAGAATTTACACGGAGCCTGCTAAAAGGAGACTTGTTTATGACCCCACGTTCCGGCCTCGGCAAAGGACTCGATGCCCTCATCCCCACCGGTCAGAAATCAACAACCGGGGAGACAGGCGTTACACATATCCCTGTTGACTCGATCGAGAGGAATCCGCGCCAGCCGCGCGAAAATTTCGATTCGGAAGAACTGGATCGCCTGGCAGAATCCATCCGCGAGCACGGGATCATCCAACCGCTGATCGTTTCACCCGGCGAGAACGAGAGATATGTCCTCGTGGCAGGGGAACGCCGTCTGCAGGCGGCGCGCAAGGCGGGATTGACCACGGTCCCTGTGGTGATCCGCCATGCCACCGATCAACAGCTGCTAGAGCTGGCGCTGATCGAGAACATCCAGCGTGCGGATTTGAACGCTATCGAAGAAGCCGAAGCATACCAGCAGCTAGCCAAGGAATTCAAGATGTCGCACGAGACGATTGCGGCGCGGGTCGGCAAGAGCCGCTCCGCAATCACAAATACCATGCTCCTGCTTGACTCGCCAGTCGCGGTCAAGCAGGCTCTCGTGGATGGAAAGATCACCGAGGGTCACGCGCGCGCAATGCGGACGCTGCCTGCCCGGGCGCAGGAAGAGCTTCTGAAACAGATCATTCAACTGGATCTGAGCGTCCGTACCACCGAGATGATGGCGCGCAATACCGGTCACAAACCGGCTTCCAAAAAGAAGATTGCCAGAAATCCCAATGTCAAAGATATTGAAGATCGTCTGGTAAAGAGCCTGAATACCCGGGTTGTCCTGAACCATAAGAAAAACGGCGGCGGCAGGGTTACGATCTATTACTACTCCGATGAAGAATTGGATGTCCTGCTGGAAAAGTTGACAAAATGACACCGAAGGTACAATCTGCGCGCTGAGCAGGCGCACTTGTAGAGCGCTGTGCGCCTACCTCACCTTGATATGAAACTCCTCTATAACGCCTACATTTACACCCAGGATCCGTCAAACCCGGACGCATCGGCAATCCTCATTGATCGCGAGCAGGTCGTCGCAGTCGGTGAAGCCCATCAGCTCTCGGCCCAATATCCCGGAGCAGAGAAACAAAACATGGAAGGGCTTGTCATTCTTCCCGGATTGACCGATGCCCACTTGCATTTCAAGAACTATGCTCTCAGCCTCCAAAAGATAGATTGCGAAACGAGCACAAAAGAGGAGTGCCTGCGCCGCGTAGAAGAGCGCGCACGCCGGGCTAACCCGGGGGAATGGATTCTTGGACATGGCTGGAATCAGAACGTGTGGGGGAATTGGCCGACAGCCTCTGAGCTCGACGCGCTGGCTCCCGGCAACCCCGTTTACCTCACTGCCAAATCGCTGCATGCTGCCTGGGCAAATACGGCTGGGCTGAAGCTTGCAGGTATCACCTCGCAAACTCCCGATCCGCAAAACGGACAGGTCCAGCGGGATGCTGCCGGAAAACCGACCGGCATACTGCTGGAAACCGCAATGGACCTGGTCGGTGACGTCATCCCGGAGCCGACCACCGCCGAAATAGCAACCGCCATGGAAATGGCGCAGTCCATCTTATGGAAAATGGGATTGACGGGAGTCCACGATTTCGACCGCCGCGATTCCTTTATGGCTCTGCAGGAACTCCACGCGCACGGCAGGCTAAGGATTCGCGTTCTCAAGAACCTGCCTGTGGAGCTGCTCGATCAGGTCCATGATCTCGGACTGCGGGCGGGCTTTGGAGATGACTGGCTACGTATCGGCTCGATCAAAGTATTTATGGACGGCGCTCTGGGCCCCCATACAGCTGCCATGTTCCAGCCGTACGTCGGCGAGGAAGACAATCGAGGCATCCTCAACATGGACGGCGAGGAACTCTTTGAGCACGGGCGCAAAGCTGCCGGGGTGGGGCTCGGCTTGACCGTCCATGCGATCGGCGACCGCGCCAATCATGAAGTGCTCAACGCCTATGAGCAGTTACGCAGGTATGAGAGTGAGAATCAGTTGCCCGCCCTCCGCCACCGCATCGAGCACGTCCAGGTGATCCATCCGGACGATGCTGCGCGTCTCGGTCAGTTGAATGTGATCGCCTCCATGCAGCCGATCCATGCCACCTCCGATATGCTGATGGCGGATGCCTTCTGGGGACCGGAGCGCTCCCGTCTCGCCTATGCATGGCGGACACAGCTTGACCATGGCGCGCGTCTGGCTCTGGGATCTGACGCACCGGTCGAATCTCCGAATCCCTTCCTCGGGTTGCACGCCGCCGCAACACGCCGGCGCGCCGATGGTTCTCCCTCTCGTGAAGGCTGGTATCCTGAAGAGAGACTGACGATGGCAGAAGCCTGGGAGGGCTTTACGCTGGGTCCCGCCTACGCGGCCAACATGGAAAACCGCCTTGGACGTCTTGCACCGGGATACCTTGCCGACTTGATCGTCTTAGAACAAAATCCTTTCACATGCGATCCGGATGAATTGCTTACGATGCAATCCTCAGCTACAATGGTGGCGGGCGAATGGGTCTATACCTCTTAGTAAGTAACGTGGTCAACTAGGCACACTATGGCAGAAAATCAGCGCCTGACGCCAGAGATGCTTGTCCCGCGCATGGGCGAATATCTCATCACAAAAGGGCTCCTCACCGAAGAGAATCTGCAGAGAGCGCTGGATTATCAGCAGGAAGCCATGGCAAGAGGAAATCCGATCCTACTGGGCCAGGCGTTGATTGATCTCAACCTGTTGGAACGCGGCGAGCTCGACCAGGCAGTCACCGAACAGATCATCCAGCTGCGTTCCGCACTCCAGGCAGCCAACCGGACTCTGGAGCGGCGCGTGGACGAGCGCACTGCCGAGCTGCAGAGAGCTCTCGAGCGCGTCTCCGAGCTCAGCCAGCTGAAGTCCAATTTTGTTTCGAACATCTCTCACGAGCTGCGCACACCACTAACCCATATCAAGGGGTACATGGGGCTGTTGATGACCGAGTCGCTGGGACCGATCACGGAAGAACAACAGCACGCCCTGCAGGTGAGCCAGCAGTCGGCGAGTAAACTCGAGTCGCTGATCGAAGATCTCATCATGGTTTCTCTCGCCTCACGCGGAGAATTAAGGCTCAAACAGGAGCAGGTGGATCTCTGCGGTCTTGCCAGCCTGGCGGTCAAGTCGTTTGAGAGTCGCGCGCAGGAACGAGGCGTGAGCTTACACGCCATTCTCGATGAAGCTGTGCCGCGTGTCCAGGGGGACTCCCAGAAGATTGCCTGGGCCTTGAATCACTTAGTGGATAATGCCGTCAAGTTTACGCCTTCGAACGGACGCGTGACGGTCCATATCAAGCGAGAGGGTGAGAACCTCGTCATCGTCTCGGTCAACGACACAGGCATAGGCATCCCATCCAGCCGACTGGATGACATCTTCGAGCCTTTCCACCAGCTTGACAGTTCCGCGACCCGCCGATATGGCGGCACGGGCCTGGGACTATCGCTCGTGCGCCAGATCGTCGAGGCACATGGTTCGATGCTTGAAGTTCAGTCCGTGGAAGGCCATGGCTCGACCTTCAAATTTCCATTGCTTGCCATAACGGATGAAAAAAATACCTATGGATGATCAAACCGTTTCTTATACACGGGCATTAATGGAAATGGCCGTTCAGGGGGACACCTCGCGTGAAGGCATCGAGAGATTCATGCTCATGCTCCGCAAAGAATTTGTCTTCGATAATGTGGCTGTTTATCTGCAGGATCGATCCACACAGATGCTGGAAGTCGCCTATGCCCGCGCCATCGGACGCTCCAAGAACGCAGAAGCTGATGCCGCCTGGGGCGATCAATTTGCCGGGCAGGTGGTCAGGAAAGCTAAGCTCCTGCTCCAGGATCCAAACCCGGACGTGCCGAGAGAGGACCGATTACACCAGGCATATTTACTGGGACTGCCGCTGCGCATGGGCGGGGACATACGTGGCGCGGCTGTCTTCGTGCGGTTTGGTGGACCCATTTATGAAGAAGAGCATATTGCGATCGCATCCCTGGTAACAGAAATGCTTTCCGTGCTCTTCGAGCGCGTCGCTTCGTCCGAGATGCAGGAAGAATTGCAGGATCTCAGGCGCCAGATGCAGCTCCAGGAGGATTTTGTCAGTACGATTTCACATGAACTACGCACACCGCTGGGTTTCATCAAGGGGTATAGCACCAGCCTTTTGAGAGAAGATACTAGCTGGGACGAGCAAACCCAGAAGGAATTCTTAAACATCATCGATGAAGAGGCGGACCGGCTCTCTCTTCTGATCGAGAATGTGCTCGAGTCTGCGCGACTGCAAAGTAAGACTCTGCCCCTGCGGTTCCAGCCCACACGCCTGGATGCCGTATTACGCGATGTTGTCATGCGCGTCCGCGCTCGTCACAAGGATCTCGACATTAACATGCAACTGGATATGGTCCCTCCCGTGAATGGCGATGGTGTGCGGCTGGCACAGGTTTTTGATAATCTTTTTGCCAATGCGATCAAATATGCACCTGGAGCACCGATCCGCATCTCTTTGACTCAAATGGATCAGAATGCAGTTATTTCGTTTATGGACCAGGGACCGGGCATCCCGCTGGAATCACTGGCACTCATTTTTGAGCGCTTTTACCGGGCACGGAGCGAAAAGACGACTACCGGCACAGGACTGGGACTCTACATTTGCAGGCAAATTATTCAGGCACATCGTGGTAAGATTTGGGCAGAATCCACTCTCGGAGTGGGAACCACGTTTTTTATTCAACTGCCCATCGATTCAGCTAGGTAACGCAAAGGAGGAGCCACCATGGCAAAACGCATTCTGATCGTGGATGATGAGCCTCGCTATCTACGTTTGCTGGAAGCCAATCTACGGACGGAAGGATACGAAGTTGTTACCGCTCAAGATGGAATGCAGGCTGTCAGCGTTTTTTCCGACCAGCCCATAGACCTGGTTCTGATGGACGTGATGATGCCGAAACTCGATGGCTTTGGTGCGACACAGCGGATTCGTGAGTTCTCCAGTACGCCCATTATTATTCTTACCGCTAAAGGGGATGAACAGGATCGCGTCCGTGGCCTCGACCTGGGAGCAGACGATTACCTGGTAAAGCCGTTTTCCGCAACCGAATTGCTTGCCCGTGTGCGCGCTGTCTTGCGCCGTGCCCAGCCTCCCACAGAAGTCGGGCAATCCCGCTTTTTTACCCACGATAATTTGAAAATTGATTTCGCCCGCGCCGAAGTCTGGCGCGGCGAGCAGCCGGTCTCGTTGTCTGCTACTGAATATCGCCTCTTACTGCAGTTCGCTCACCATGTTGGCAAGATCATGACATCCGAGGAGCTCCTGACGAGCGTCTGGGGCCCCGAATATCGCAGCGACAAGGAAATCCTGTGGGTCAGCATCGCCCGGCTGCGCCAGAAGCTCGAAGACGACGCGCACAGTCCCAGGCATATTGTGACCCGCTCCGGGTTGGGATACCTGATGCCACCCATCGAAGATTAAAGGTGGCCGGTATGTCTGGAAATCCATTCTTCCTGTGGATAACTCTCCTGCCAGCCGGAGTTTCCTGACAAACTTTTCCGGAAAAACAATCCGAAATGCTGGCGCTCTGGCTAGCATTTTTCATTGTATTCGACCCTGTGTCGCGTGCCATTTTCGGAACGCGGAATTCATCCAAAGAATACTCGCCAATGGCTGATGGAACGATCAATTGAGTAAAACGACTGCATAGTTCCTGGCAAGCCGCTTAAAGAAAGTGAAAGGTATTTTTTCAGAGATTTGGACTACACTGGGGGAGATGTCCTGTATGTGAGTGCGGTTCCTGAGCCGCGTCACTGCTTTTGTAACGAGCACAAATCCACAAGGCTCTTACCCGAAGAGGCGCAATGACAATCGAGTACGATGAAAAAGGCAAGATCTTTACCGATATTGTGACCAAGGTTGCCCTGCAGGCGACGGTTCAAACGACCACGCACTTAATGCGCGGGTTGATCCATGTTCGCAGGGATCAGCGTATCAAAGATGAGCTGGATGTCAATGAAAGTTTCCTCGCCCTCACAGATGTGAGCGTGCTCACACCCGATGGGCAAGTACTCTTCCAGGCGCCCTTTTTAGCAGTGAGGCGCTCCCAGATTGTGTGGGTGCTTCCGGAAAAAGACAAGAATGAGGAGACATCTGCTTAATGGCTACCCCGCTTGCATCGAACGTTACCCGGTTGACAGCAGCCGATCTGCTCAAGTTCAAGCGTTATCTGATCGAGAACATTGTGCGCTCCCTGGAAGGCGAGACCCTACAGCCTGGTGATAGCCAGGAGTTAATGAAGCACCGGCTGCAGGAAGTGTATACCCAAACAAGGGTAAGCCTGCCGGACGATATTCGCATACAGATTTTCCATGAGGTCCTCGACGAGCTGACCGGCTACGGCCCCATCCAGCCTTTACTGGACGATCCAGATGTCAGTGAAGTGATGGTCAATGGTCCCAAAAGGGTGTTCATTGAAAAAAACGGTAGGCTGATGAAAAGCGCGGTGACCTTTGACGATGACGATCACGTTCTTCGAGTGATCGACCGTATCATTCTGCCCCTTGGCCGCCGCGTGGATCCGGATAGCCCCACAGTCGACGCGCGTCTGCCCGATGGGTCGCGCGTCAATGCGGTGGTCCAGCCTGTATCTATCGATGGACCCTCCATCACCATCCGCAAATTTAAGAAGGATAAGCTTTCCATCCAGCAATTAATCGAATTTGGTTCCTTAACGCCTCAAATGGCAGAGTTCATTCGTGCCTGCGTGCTTGCGCATTTGAATATTGTCATCTCGGGAGGCACAGGCTCCGGCAAAACCACACTGTTAAATGTTCTTTCCAGTTACATCCCCGAAGAGGAGCGCATCATTACCATCGAGGATGCCGCGGAATTGCAACTGCAGCAGGAGCACGTCCTGCGCATGGAGACCAAGGTGGCGAACACGGATGGAAAAGGTGCCGTCACCATTCGAGACCTGGTGCGCAACTCCCTGCGCATGCGACCTGACCGGATCGTCGTCGGAGAATGCCGCGGCGGCGAAACCCTCGATATGCTGCAGGCGATGAACACCGGTCACGATGGCTCGTTGACTACCCTGCATGCCAATTCGCCCCGCGACGCGCTCTCCCGTATGGAAACCATGGTGCTGATGGCTGGCATGGACCTGCCTCTCAAGGTTGTGCGCCAGCAGATCTCCTCCGCCGTGGATCTGATCATCCAGCAGACCCGTCTGAAAGACGGCTCGCGTAAGGTGACCGCTATCACAGAGGTGGTCGGCATGGAGGGCGATGTGGTCGTTCTCACCGATATCTTCAAATTCGAACAGACCGGAGTAGGTGAGCATGGAAGGATCCTGGGCGAATTGCGGGCAACAGGCATCCGACCGATCTTTAGCCCGCGTCTGGAGGCAGCCGGGTTCAAGCTAGGTGCCGACATCTTCATGCCGCCGGGAGGGATCAATCTGGGGCAAAGGCGATAGCCTTCCATAGGCTCTGCTATAATCGGATAAGAGAGCAGTCCAAAGTCTTCAGACTTTGGAATACCAACCACTCTCATCGTTGGACTCCGTTTAGAAGAGGCTCCATGGATACGAAGTCGCAGATCACAATTCGCACCAAGAAGCTGGGGGTCTTGATCCGTGATGCGCGTCTTGCGGCGCGTAGAAGCATACAGGAATGTGCCGAAGCACTGGGCGTCCGGAAGAGTGTGTTCCGTGACTATGAAGAGGGCCTTAGAGCGCCGTCCCTGCCTGAGCTGGAAACGCTCGTGTACTATCTCGATCTGCCGCTCGAGCATTTCTGGAGCAGTCAGGCAAAGTCTGGCGCCGCGCCGCGGCATGCACAGCTCGATCTTGAGAGGCTGCTCTCTGTGCGCCAGCGGAAGATCGGCGCGTTGCTGCGGCAGGAACGTATGAAAGCCAGTATCTCGATCCGGAACCTCGCCAATGAAACCGGGATTGCCGCTTCTCGCATCAAAGCCTTTGAGCTGGGAGAGCGTCCTGTACCGGTGCCCGAGCTCGAGGTATTGGTGCGAACACTGGGCGGGAGGATCGAATCGTTTTTCGACCGGCACGGTCCCATCGGGCAGTGGATGATCAGCGAAGAGTCTGTTCAGCGTTTCCTTGAGATGCCCATGGATTTGCGTGAATTTGTTGCCATGCCTGTCAATCGACCTTACCTCGAGCTGGCAATGAAATTAAGCAACATGTCCCGCGACAAACTGCGCTCTGTAGCAGAGGATCTGCTGGATATTACTCTATAGGAACACACGTGAATCAAGTCGACGCTAATAAACTAGCAGACAGGGGCAAACAGGAATACGACAGGGGAAATTACCTTGCGGCGGCGGACCTGTTCGGGCAGGCAGTTGGAGCCTACACTTCGTTGTTAGATGAATTAAACGCTGCCGAGATGCGGAATAACCAGAGTGTTGCTCTCCTCCAGGCTGGGAAAGCCAGGGAAGCGTTGCAGGCCACTGATGGCACGGAATCCGCCTTTGAAAAAACCGGCGACCGGAAGCGCCAGGGGATTGCGGTCAGCAACCGGGCAGCTGCGCTTGAAGGGCTTGGGAAATGGAACGAAGCTCTTTCTGAGTATGACCGCGCCGCAACCCTGTTCGAAGAAGCCGGCGAAGGAGACATGCATTCGATCGTGCGCAAAGCGGCTGCAAACATCAACCTCAAACGCGGTCGTATCACCGACTCGCAGATGGATGTCTTTGACTCACTGCGCCTTGTTGAGAAACCTACCCTGGTGCAGCGGATTATGAAATTCCTGGTGCGTATCGGGTTTCGATAACAAGTCCCATTATTGCACCCCTCGCGCTGCACTCCAGCGATGCGCGCTCGAAGCATGGGACAGAGCCATTTCTCTCAATATGTTCTAGGTAAATGTGATTAATACCCTTGTTCGCCAGGCGGATGTGAATGATCGCCAGCAGTTATCGAACCTGGTCTTCTTCGAAAGCCGCTTGCACCGACACCTCGACTGGCGTTCGCCCCTCGAATGGCTGGGCGACCCTTTCTACTGGGCTCTGGAAGATGCAGGGCACATTAGCGCTGCACTCGCTTGTCCCACGGAAGCACGCGGGATTGCCTGGGTGCGCCTGTTTGTGTACGCGGGGCGCTGGACTGCCGAGAATGCATGGAGCCTGCTGTGGTCGACCGCGCAGCTCGAGATCGCACGGCAGGGAGGCGCCAGGGTTGCAGCCATTGCGATCCAGCCCTGGTTCCAGGATGTGCTGGCGGGCAGCGGCTTCGATAACCCTCAGCACATTGTCATGCTGGAATGGCGCTACCAGCCCTCGCCGCCGCGCCAACCGAATGGGATCCGCATCCGCAGGATGACAGAGGCGGACCTGCCTCACGTCGAGCGCACAGATGCGGCTTCCTTCGATCCGCTGTGGCACAATCCGCTGGACACACTTCGTCGGGCATTGGGCCAGACGATGTACGCGACCGTTGCCGAGAGCGACCGGGGAATCATCGGGTATCAGCTCAGCACCGGCGGCGGACAGCGCGCCCACCTTGCGCGTTTAGCGGTGCATCCTGCCGTGCAGGGTAAAGGCGCCGGGAGGGCTTTATTGAACGATCTGTTCAATTACCTCACCTCCTCAGGCATTTCCAGACTTTCCGTCAACACCCAGAGTGACAACAGTGTCTCGCTGCGGCTGTACCAGCGCATGGGCTTTGTGCAGACGGGGGAACAATACCCTGTGTATACGTTCGACGTAGATTCGAGTTGAGACTTTTAAAGGGTTTATTGATTGATGTGTGAGGAGTAGCGATGGCCACTCGAGAAGATGCCGTGATTATTAATTCACTCGTCCGTCAGGCATTGATTTCCACGCAGGAAGTGATGGGAGATCATGGCTTGAGTGCTGTCCTGCGAGCCAGTGGGCTGGAGCGTTTTATCGGCAATTTTCCTCCAGATAATCTTGAGCCTTCCATACAGGCCTCTCAGTATGCCCGACTCAATCAAGCGATCGAGGATTTCTATGGCCGGGCAGGGAAGGGGATGCTGCGCCGGATTGGCAAGGCTTCGTTCCAGTATGGGGTCAGGGAACAGGCTGCTCTGCTGGGCGTCGCAGGCGTTGCCTTAAAGTTTCTACCCGAGAGGCAGCGGATCAAATTCATCTTGAACGGCATGGTGAATGCGCTGAAGAAAAGTAACCCCCAGGTAAATGCCTGGGTAGATGAGAGTGGTGACAGGCTTGCCTATATCGAGTCCACGTGCGCAATCTGCCACAGCCGACAGTCTGAGACGCCGATCTGCTACCTTTATGTAGGCTCAATCGGCGAAGCCGTCCAGTGGGCGACGGGCAAAGAGCATCAAGTGACGGAAACACACTGCCTTGCCAAAGGCGATCCGTACTGCCGGTTCGAGATTGGGGAGGCGCGCGAGTGATCAAGACGAGATTTTCCAGCCGCATTCTCCGCCGCTTTGCAGAGGCCGTTTCTGCCGAACTTGGGAACGATCAATTTAAGACGATGCTTTCTCTTTCCAACCTGCCTGCGGATCTGGCAACGCCCGAGACGTACCTGCGAATGGATCCGACCGAGTCGGCGAACACCTACGCGTCGCTCCAGGTAGCGCTGCGCACCTATTATGGCCGCGGGGCGCGCGGTGTGCTCCTGCGGGTTGGCCAACGCCTGTGGAACGGCATTTTAGATGACTCCGCTCTTTTCAGCCGGGCTCAGGCAGTCTTAATCAAGCGCCTGCCTTTTGCGACCAGCCGCAAATCCATCCTCGAGTTGCTGGCGCGCTCGGTCGCGACCCAGCCCGGAGATATCACGGTTCACAATCTCGATTTGGACCTGCTCCTGATTGACCATGTCTCTCCGGCGGCCGCGGGTCAACATGAGTCCCACCCGATCTGTTACGTGACCCAGGGTCTGATCCGCGAAAGTCTGTTCTGGGCTACCGGGCAGGGATTTGACGTGGAAGAGACTTCCTGCAAAGCAACGGGGCAGGACGCCTGTGAGTTCAAGATTACTGTCGTAACCGCAGTCTGAGAGACTTCCAAGGCCGGGGGTGACACAGGAAATCCATAAGAAGCCGGGATTGCCGAAGCCTTGCGCGGCAGCCTTCTTCTTAAGAACCGGCTAACTTTTTCCTAGACAAAAGGTTTTGCACATGAGAAAATCTACCGTCAAAATTATTTACATCAAGGAGTGAGTATGAGTCCAGAACGCAAGAGCCGGCGCCAGGAACGCCGTGAAGCAATGCTGCGCCGGGATCGCCGGAATCGACTGCTTACTATCGGATTGATTTCGCTGGGTGCGGCATTTCTGGTTTTCGCCGTGGTCTGGCCGCAGTTGAGACCGGTTGCGGAAGTTGTCGCGGTGGACCCGGGGACGTATCCGAATGCCGACGATAACACGATGGGCGATCCGAATGCACCGATCACCATCCAGGAATTCGCCGATTTTCAATGCCCATTCTGTGAGCGGTTCCACAACGAGACCGAACCACTGTTGAAGCAATACTACATCGATACAGGCAAGGTCCACTTTGTGTTTCGTTCTATGGGGAATTTTGTCAGTGACAATATTGCGCGGGGACGGGGCACACCTGCGACCACCGAGTCTCGGGATGCCGCCATGGCAGCCTACTGCGCAGGCGATCAGGATAAATTCTGGGATATGCAAGCCCATATCTTTGCCAATGCGCTGGGTGAGGATGTGGGTTCCTTTACCGACCGACGACTTAAGGAGATCGCCGAAACCGCCGGCTTGAATATGGACGAATTCAATAGCTGCTACGACAGCGAAAAATATTTAGACCGCGTTCAGCAGGATTTTGAAGACGGTCAGGCGTCGGGTGTCAACGGGACACCGGGTTTCGTAGTGAGTTATGAGGTCAACGGCGAGACGAAAACGAAGTTGATCGAAGGCGCGCAGCCATTCAGCACCTTTCAGCAGGAGCTCGAAGCTATCCTGATTGAAACAGGCGCGTCAGCAGAGTAAACCGGTGTGGGCAGCCTTCTATGCCCACTCCTCAGTCATCATACAGAAACAAGGGAGCTTTCATGAGTCGGCAAAAGTTAAGTAAACGTGAGGAACGCCGCGCCAAGATGCAGCGCGAGCAACAGCGACAGCGGCTGAGGATCATCGGGTTGATCGTCCTTGGCGCAGGTTTCCTGGTGTTCGCGATCATCTGGCCGCAGATCCGTTCGGTGGGCGAGATCGTGACGGTCACGCCTGCCGCGCTCCCGGACGCCGATGGTCTTAGCCTGGGCGACCCGGATGCTCCTGTGACCATCGATGTGTTCGAGGATTTTCAATGTCCTGCCTGCCAGCGCTTCACGGAAAGCGTTGAGCCCCTGGTCATCCAGAACCTGGTGGCCGATGGTAGGGCTCGTTATGTCTTCCACAATTATCCGTTCCTGGATGGGAACGGCGCGGGTAGCAGCGGCGAATCGGACCAGGCTGCCAATGCAGCGATGTGCGCCAACGAACAGGATCGATTCTGGGAAATGCACAGCATCCTTTACGCCAACCTAGGTGGGGAGAATCGTGGGGCCTTCAGCAACCGCCGGCTGCAAGCCATGGCAGAATCCATCGGGTTGGATATGGATACGTTCAACGCCTGCTTCGCTGAAAATCGGTATGAAGAGGAAATCCAGGCAGATTTCGAACTTGGTCAGCAAATGGGAGTCACCGGTACGCCAACTGTGTTTGTCAACGGAGTCCGGGCAGGCCAGCCGGGGGTGATCGCCTCCTATCAGGATATTGAACAGGCAGTGAATGCTGCCCTGGGCGAGTAAATAAAAAGGACACGGTGAAGACCGTGTCCTTTTTGATTCTGCCGCGTGTATAATCAATTGTCGCGTTCGATCCAGGCATCGTCATGACTCGCCGCCTCACCTTCACCCTGAATTGCCTTCTGCTTGCCGCATTGCTCGTCGCTTCCTGCACCGGCGTGCCGCTTCCAGCATTTGGGACTCCGACACCTCCCATACCAACTCCAACCTCATTTCAGCAAACCCTGCCGCCCGGATTAGTGGAGACCGATCCTCCCGCTGGCAGCGTTCTCGGTCACGAGTCACCCATCACGTTCTACTTCAACCAGCCGGTGGAGAAAGCATCCGCCGAGACCGCGTTGACCGGTTTGCCGGCCGGGTCGTTTGCCTGGAATGATGATTCGACTCTTGTGTTTGCCCCAACCGCACCATACCCGCCGGATACAACCCTGAAGTTCTCAATCGCCAGCTCGCTCCGGTCCGCGAACGGATTTGGAATCGCGGCGCCTGTTGAGCTGTCCTTCCCCGTGGCGGATTATTTACGCCCCACCAATTTGCTACCTGACCCCGGGGCTGAGGATGTAAACGTCGACGCGGCGGTTGTGTTGTCTTTCAATCAGCCGGTTGTCGCGCTGGGAGAGGATCCTTCCACGCAACCCGAGGCGTTCAGTATCCAGCCTCCGGTGCGAGGGCGCGGCGAATGGATCAACACCAGTACATATATTTTCTATCCCGAGACCGGCATGTCCGGTGGGACGCAATATACGGTTCGGGTCAACCCCGATCTGGAAACGGCGACCGGTGTTCGCCTGGCAAGCGAATCAACAGAAACCACCACATGGATGTTCACCACTTCCACACCACGCGTTATCCAGGTCCAGCCATCCATCATGGAGCCACTGCCTCTCGATGCAGAGATCAAGCTCACCTTCAACCAGCCCATGAACACGCAAAGCGTGGAGTCTGAGTTCCGGTTCAGTGGGACCGAGGGCGTGTTGGATGGCAGAATTTCCTGGAATGAAGATAACACGGTCATGACGTTCAACCCCGAGGATCTGCTGGGGCGAGATGTCGGCTATATCCTCAACCTGGGCGCGACCGCCCAGTCACGCGGCGGCTTGATCCTTGGCACAGATTACGGGGCGGTGTTCAATACCTATGATAACTTTGCGGTTAGCGAGACAGGCACCGAGTTCGGATTAACAACCTTTAGTTTCACCTCTCCGCTTGCGAGCGCCAATTATGACAACCTCGTCGATGTTTCGCCGCCAGTCGACAACCTGAATGTCGAAGCGGCAGAAGACGCTATGCGTCTCACCGTCTTCGGGGATTTTCTTCCCGATACGGATTACACCTTGGAGCTCTCCGGCCGCATCCGGGACCGCTGGGGACAACCACTGGGCGATTCGGTGCTGCTGGAGGTGCGCACACCGCCGCTGCCCTCCATGCTCCACATACCGATGTATGCCTGGTCCGTGGCGTTCGTCCGGCCGGATGAGCCGGTGCTGCACGCCAACGCCGTCAATATATCGCAGACAAACGTCACCATCGCTCCATTACCGTGGCAGGATTTTTTCTCGCTGCATAACTCCTTTGAGAACCAGCAGGCATACGTGCCTCAAAACGCCAGCACTTATTCTCAACGTCTCGAGCTCCCCTCCAGCGGGACGAGCGACGTCACGCTTGGCTTGACAGATAGCGACAATCAGCTCCTGCCGGGACTGTATTATGTCAATGTGACGTCGCCCGAGATCGAAGCGAACAACATCTATGTTGTTGTCTCCAGCCGGGTGAACCTGACGTTTAAGCTGGGCGCCACAGAAGCTCTGATCTGGGCAGTGGATCTACCTTCCCAGCAGCCCATTGCCAATGCGCCGGTCGCCATCTATGACGAGGCAGGCAGGCAGATCGCCGCGGGCACCACAGACGAAGACGGGCTCTGGCGGAGCACGGTGGAGCGCCGCCCGACCCAGGCGTATGCCGCACTGGGTGCGCCAGGCGATGAGAACTTTGGGTTGGCGATCAACAGCTGGTCATGGGGAATCAGCGCCTGGGAGTTCGGCTATTCCCAGCGTGTGCAGCCTCCGCACACAGAAGTGTATATGTACACGGACCGTCCCATTTATCGACCCGGGCAGACCGTATATTTTCGCGGCGTGGCGCGCGAAGAATTCAATGGTCGCTACGAACTGCCGCCGCTCACTACCATCCCATTCCAGCTGAAGGATACCAATGGAGTTCAGCTGGCCAGCTTCGATCTTCAGCTTTCGCCGTATGGCACGTTCCACAGTGAATATCAGCTGCCACCCGAGGCTGTGCCCGGATACTACACCTTCGAATATGCTCCACTGGAATTCTTTTTCTCTTTCCAGGTCGCCGAATATCGCAAGCCTGAGATCAACCTGATCGTGGACCTCACTGCCAGGGAGATCCAGCCTGAAGAACGGGCCACAGCCGATATCAATGCGCGTTATTTCTTTGATGCGCCGGCAGGCGATCTGGAACTCAGCTGGGGACTGTACGCCCGGCCCGACAGCTTCCATCTACCGGATTATCAAACTGGCCTGGTGGACAATTCCTGGCTGACGGCGTATGGGTTCCGCGGCGGTTTCGATCCCGGTTATCTGGGTGACCCGATCGGAAACGGGACCGGCCAGACGACTGCACAGGGCACCCTGTCCGTAGAGCTGCCCGCCATTCCTGAAAAAGAGATTCCTCAAATTGTCACCCTGGAAGTGACCGCGCAGGATGAGTCCGGTCTGCCTGTCAGCGCGCGGACGGAGATGCGAGTCCATCCCGCCGACTTTTACATCGGCCTGCGCCCGGACCAGTGGATGGGCCGCGCCGATACCCCTATCGGTTTCGAGGTCTACACGGTGGATTGGGCCAAGAACCCTGCCGGGAGCAAAGAACTGAATGCCGAGTTCATGCAAGTCCGCTGGGAAAAAGAGACGGACAATTTTGGCTTTTCCACGTATACGCCTGTGTATACGCCGGTCAGCAGTAGCACTCTGGTTACCGGACCTGATGGAAAAGCGCGCCTCTCGTTTGTCCCGCCGACTGCCGGAACGTTCATGTTGGATGTGGCGGGCGGCGGTGCCCACAGCCAGACTCTCATCTGGGTCGCGGGCGCTGGCCGCGCGGCCTGGCCGGATCTGCCCGACCAGCGACTAGAGCTGAGAGCCGATCGAGAAGCCTATAGACCGGGCGAGACTGCAAGGGTTTTCATTCCAAATCCCTTCCCGGTCAGCGGCCTGGCACTGGTGACCGTGGAGCGCGGCTTGATTTTCAGCAGCGAGGTGATCCCCTTGACGGGAAGCGGCCGAGAGTACTCCCTGCCACTGACCGATGAGCATGCGCCGAATGTCTACTTGAGCGTAACCGCCCTGGGAGAGGGTAATGATTTTCGCTACGGACTGGTGAATATCCCCGTGTTGCCGGAGTCCCAGGCACTTAATGTGCAAGTGACGCCGAGCCCGCTGCAGGCGGGGCCGCGTGAGGATGTCACCTTCGATGTGCAGGTGACCGACCTCTCAGGCGCGCCGGCGGAGGGAGAATTCTCTCTTTCCGTGGTTGACCTGGCGGTGCTGCAGCTGGCTGATCCCAGCGCGCAGGACATCCTGTCCGCTTTTTATAGCGAGCAGCCGCTTGGCATAGAAACCGGCATTTCCGTAGTTGCATATACCGGGCGCGATGCCTCGCAGGCTGGGGGTGGGGGCGGCGGGGGCGGCGCGGATGTCCCCATCCTGCGCGAAGAATTTCCCGACACGGCCTACTGGAACCCATCGCTCATCACAAATTCGGAAGGCCGTGCCCAGGTGACGATGACCCTGCCAGATTCGTTGACTACCTGGCATGTGGATGTGCGCGGCCTGACGGTGGATACCAGAGTCGGCCAGGCGGAAACCCAGGTTGTGACCACCAAGCCATTGCTCATCCGGCCGGTCACGCCGCGCTTCCTGGTCCACGGCGATCATGCGTTGATGGCAGCTGTGGTCACAAACAATACGGCCGATCTGCTCAATAGCAGTGTCAGCCTGTTAAGTGAAGGGTTTGTGCTCGACGCGCCGGAATTGGCAACTCAACAGGTGCAAGTCCCCGCCCACGGGCGGACGCGGGTCGAATGGTGGGGTACGGCGGAGTCGGAAGAGGCAGCTGACCTGATCTTTTCTGTCACGACAAATGGAGCAGCAACGCTACAAGATGCGGCACGACCGGTGTGGGGGCCCTTGCCGGTCGTCCGTTACACGGCCCCGCAGGCATTTGTAACAGGCGGTGTGCTACGCGAGGCGGGATCGCAACAAGAGCTTATTTCGCTGCCTCGCACTTTCATGCCAGCGGCCGGGGGGCTGGATGTGGAGCTTAGCCCTTCGTTAGCCGGAAGCTTATTATCTGCGCTGGAGGTTTTGGAAGCGCCGGATGTTGCCCTGAGCGCGGAAGCGACCATTTCCTATTTGCTACCGAACCTGGAAGTCTATCGGGCGCTTAACGGGGCGGGGTTAAGCGACCCGGCTCTTTCGGCGCGCGTAACCGCCAGTATCACAGCCGGTATCAGCAGATTGTTGAGCCTGCAAAACGAGGATGGCGGCTGGAACTGGTGGGGCAAATCGGTCTTCCTCGATGATGGCACTCAGGCAGAAGCATCCGATCCGTATATCAGCGCTTACGTGCTTTTTGGCTTGCTGCGCATGCACGAGATCGGCATGCGGGTGGATGAAACTGCCCTGCAGCGCGCCGGTGCCTACCTGAGCAGTCTGAACCATCAAGTGACCAACGACACCAGCGGCGCCAAGCTCGACGAGATGGTGTTCATGCAGTTCGTCCTGGCGCAGGCGAACACATTTGACCAGACCACGATCGGGAGTCTCTACAACACACGTGATCGCCTCAGCCCGTCTAGCCTGGCAATGCTTGCATACATAATCTATAAGATTAACCCGGCGGATGAGCGTGTGCGCGACCTGATCTCGAATCTGGAGACCAGCGCCATCCTGACAGCCTCTGGTACACACTGGGAAACACCGCAGGAGAATATTTTCATCACGGGCTCGCCCCTCTACACGACCTCCGTGGTGGTCTATGTGCTTGCCCAGCTCGACTCAGCCAACCAGGTGGTCTTTAACGCGGTACGCTGGCTCGCCGCGCACCGCGACGCACGCGGCTTGTGGAGCAGCGGTCATGAAAATGCCTGGGCCATGATCGCGCTCAATGAAGCTATGGTTGGCTTTGGCGATCTCAACGCCGACTTCTCCTTCAATGCCATGTTAAATGGCGGACCGCTGGCGAGTGGCGATGTATATGGCAATCAAGTCCTTGCACCGGTGAATGCTCACGTCCCGCTCGAATTTCTCTCGCCTACATTGCCCAACCTGCTGACAATCCAGCGCGAAGATGGGTTGGGACGTCTTTATTACCGTACATTGCTGAATGTGGACCGTCCTGTGGAAGATGTGAAGCCCCTGAACGCCGGGATGCAGATCGAGCGAGTCTATACGGAGAGCGCATGCCGCCAGCATTGCCCTCCGCTTACCACGCTCCCACTTGATTCCGATCAACCGGTGACCGCCCGCCTCACACTTGTCCTTCCCAATGACTCCTATTTCGTGATGGTCGAGGACTTTATCCCTGCCGGCGCCGAGATCCTGAACCGCAGCCTTAAAACAAGCCAGCAGGGAATCGAGGCTGGTAGTGTTGGGGCCCAGTTCGATCAGAGCGATCCATTCGGGGAGGGATGGGGATGGTGGCTCTTCAACGAGCCGCAAATCCGCGATGATGGGATTCTCTTCACCGCCGATTATCTCCCCGCAGGCACCTACGTGCTCACCTATACTCTCATACCTGTACAGGCAGGAGAGTATAGGGTGCTGCCTGCCCATGCCTGGGAGTCATTCTTCCCTGAAGTACAGGGAACCAGCGCAGGCACAGTGATCGAGATTCAACCCTAGTCAGACAAACATGAACCGCGAAGGACGCCAGGTTCTTAGTCCTGGTGGGCTTCGCGGTTCGGCTACTCCCAACTCCACCCTCTATTTTCTCGTCTTTACTTTCTCTTCTTTCACCTGGGACCGTACAACTGCTCCAGAAGCGCCCCGCCCATTTCGTCGAAGCTTGCCGGTGCAAGAGTCTCGAACAAGCCTAGGGCGCCAAGGGCCAGGCCAACCACGACCAGGATCAATCCCGGCAGCAAGCCGGCAGCCATCATGGCGCTTGTGAAGAATCCTCGAGAAGACTGCATCATTGCTCGTGTGCTCAGGAATGTAATTCCTGCTTGCAGGAGACAAAGACCTCCAAGCAGGACCAGCATTAGCCCGGGACGGCGCACGAGATGCAGGAAGATATCGCGGCCGTTATCGAAGTGCATCATGAATGCGATAACAATTATGAAGAGACCTGTAAAATTCAGCTGAACGCCGTGAAAAACTGCCGCGACGCCTCCGTAGGTCGTTCGCCCCCAGTGGCGACGCCTGTACAGGACCAATTGCTTTGTGAGTATCGCCTCCCAGCCGGCCGCGATCATCGCGAGTCCTAAACAACCGATGCCTGCATAAAACAGAACGGGGATGGAAATCTCATTTCCAGTGTAAGCCAGCAGGAGTCCGAGTGCAATCAAAATGATTTGAAGAGTCGTCCACATTGAAGCCACCTCGATGCTGCACGTGTTTGTTATTTGCTCTCCCGATTGCTTCTATCTCACCATCCCCCACAGTGCTAAGCCCCCAAAGATCAATACCACGGTTGCTGCGCCGACAAGCACAACGCCGAACGAACGCCTGTCCACGAGATGATAAGTCGGATAAATCCCCTCGACCGCCCACTGTGGACCGGCGAAGGATGCGAACATCAAACCGCCGATCAGACCGCCGATATGTCCCCAGTTATCAATGCCAGGCAGAGAGCCGATGATGAAGAGGTTGATTGCGGCAATAAAAATGATGTTGCCGATCGCACTTCGGAAATGTCCCGGGAATACCTTGCGGTTCTGAATCAGGAAAATAGCTTCGGCCCCGAGCAGACCGAAGATCGCCGTGGAGGCACCCACCGAATAGCCCGGAGAATACAGGAACGACGCCACATTACCTGCAAATGCAGCCAGCACATAGAGCAAAAAGAACCGGCTGTGCCCAAAGTGACGCTCCAGACCTGTGCCGAACGAAAGCAGGGCATACATATTAAACGCAATATGCGGCAGAGATCCGTGTAACAGCGCGGGGGTCAGGAAGCGCCACAGCTCCCCCGCCAGGATGGCCTCATTAATGCGCGCTCCGTAGAGGATCAAGACATCCCTGCCGTACGCAAACGTGCTCAATAATTGCAGAACGTAAAAGAAAACCGTGATGGCGATAATGGTGTACGTCACATAAGGCGCTGAGCGCGGCAGCTCCACGCGGGCAGCCTGGGGTGGTGGAGTGCCTTGCGGAAGTCCATTGTGCTCCCGGCGAGCATCGTCCCGTGGATCCTGAGAGGGAACAGGCGGATAGTTATTCACAGATTGACCTTTCGCGGGTTGACGCGGTGATGTTCTGCCTCGATGATCGCCCGGATGATGTCCACGGTTTCGTCCAGGTGGAATTCACGGTTCACGATCACGTAGTCGAATGCCTCTACGCGCTTGAGCTCCTTACGAGCCGTGGCGATGCGGATGGCAAGCGAATCGGCTGTCTCGGTCTTGCGCGTTTCGAGACGGCGCACCAGGTCTTCTTCACTCTCGGTAGTGATGAAGATCATCAGTGCCTCGCGCGCCATCCTGCGGACGGTCTCTGCGCCCTGCACGTCGATCCGCATAACGACATCCATGCCGCTGACCAGCGCCTCGCGGACCTGTTGTTTGGGTATGCCCTTGTAATCGCCATAGACAATGGCATGCTCGATCAGCTCATCTTCGTCGATCATACGGGCAAACTCGTCTTTCGAGACGAACAGATAGTCCTTGCCGTGCACCTCATTGGTCCGCTGCGGGCGGGTTGTGGCCGTGACTACAAAATGGAAGGGCAAGCCTCGTTCTTTCATCCGCTGCATCACAGTATCCTTGCCTGCACCCGAAGGTCCGGAGATAACGATCAGCAGTGGTTGTGGATGGTGGAGGTCGAAGTCAGATTCGGAGGAGGGGGGCATGGACAAATTGTACCAGAGCGATTTCGACTGCATCTGACCTGGCTGGCGAGCAGTGCGTCGTTCACAGCACGCGCTCGACGATCTGGCTGATGTCTGCGGGCTCGTCGTTTGCCGCCGACACTTTCAGCCAGAGCAGGAACTCGGCATTCCCCTTCGGTCCCAGCAACGGGCTCTTAATTAATCCACAAATGGCGAAGCCCTCCGCTCGTGCAAAGCCCAGGACATCCAGCAATACCTGTCTATGAATCTCCGGGTCGCGAATCACGCCATCCCCGCGCGCGACATCTTTTTTTCCAGCTTCGAACTGGGGCTTGATCAGTGCGATGATATCCCCCTCTTTCAAAGAAAGACGGGATGGGGGTGAGGGGGAGAGCCAGTTCTTCACTACCGGCAGCAATATCTTGAGAGAAATAAAAGAGGCATCCACAGTCACCAGCGACACCGGCTCAGGCAGCGACTCGACATAGCGTGCGTTGGTCTCTTCCATCGCGACGACGCGCGGGTCATTGCGCAGCTTCCAGTGCAGGATGCCCTTGCCCACGTCGATGGCGTAAACCTTCGCTGCGCCGCGTTGCAGGAGACAGTCGGTGAAGCCTCCGGTCGAGGCGCCCACATCCGCGCAGACCGTGCCTGAGACGTCCAGGTCGAACGCATCCAGGGCTGCCTCCAGCTTTTCGCCGCCGCGCGAGACAAAGCGCGGACCCGTATCCACCGTGAGGTCTGCGTCAGCCGGGACTGGCGTGGCGGGCTTGAGTGCCACTTGTCCCGCTATACGGACCTGTCCGGCCATCACAAGCGCCTGCGCCTTGGTGCGGGACTCCGCCAGTCCACGCTCCACCAGCAGCACATCCAGACGGATCTTTGGCATAAATCAATTATAGTCTGTGCCCGGTCTAAGACTTTTGGCTGAACATAGTAAAATTGGCTCATGATCACTGCTCTCATCAAAACCATGCGTGTGCGCCAGTGGACAAAAAACGGCTTTATCTTTTTTGGGCTGATCTTTGACAAACAATTGTTCATGCTGGAGCCGTTCTTGCGGACGGTCGTAGGGTTCTTTCTATTTTGTCTTGTTTCGAGCGCCGTGTACCTCTTCAATGACATTGCGGATGTCGAAGCTGACCGTAATCATCCGGAGAAAAAATATCGTCCGATTGCTTCCGGGAAGTTACCTGTTAACATTGCTCTTGCCGCCGGGCTGATCCTGACAGCGATTGCCATTCCGGTCGGCTATCTATTGTCACCGGTCTTTGCCTTGATCTTGACTGTATATCTCGCCATCAATGTGCTGTACTCGCGCTGGCTGAAGCACGTCTCAATTCTCGATGTGATGATCATCTCCTCTGGTTTCGTTTTGCGTGTGGCGGCCGGGGTGGCATTGATCACCGTAGAGCGCTTTTCGCCCTGGCTATACATGATCACAATCTTGTTCTCGCTCTATATCGGCCTCGGGAAACGCCGCGCCGAGATGAACTTGCTGGCACATGGCGCCAGTTCCCACCGCCGGGTCTTCGACGGATATACCATTCCGCTGCTTGATCAATACATTACGATTGTGTCGGGCATGACCATTGTGGCATACTCTTTGTATACCTTCTCCGCGCCGAATCTCCCGGAAAACCATGCTATGATGCTTACCATTCCATTCGTGGTCTATGGCATTTTCCGTTATCTGCAATTGATCCAGGTGGGACATGCGGCAGGATCGCCGGATGAAGTGGCATTGAAAGACCGCCCATTGCAATTCACGGTGCTCCTGTGGGGGCTGACGGTTATCGCCATTTTTTACCTATTCTAGGCAATGCCGCGCGCGTCCACCCATTGCTCATGACCAAGTCTTCCGCGTCGGGTAAGATCATTCTGTTCGGAGAGCACGCTGTCGTCTATGGACGGCCCGCCCTGGCTGTCCCGGTGACCCAGGTTCAGGCGGAAGTGGAGATCTTAGATTCCTCCCGCCCGGGGATCTGGATCGAGGCGCCGGACGTAAATCTCTCTGCGGAGCTGAACACGCTGCCCTCCGACCATCCGGTGGCTTCCGTCATTCACAACTTTTTGTTCCTGGCGCGGCTCCCGCGCTTCCCCAATCTCGAGATACACATTGCTTCGACCATTCCTGTCGCTTCCGGGCTGGGCTCCGGCGCGGCAGTGACGGTCGCCCTGACGCGTGGGCTGGCTGCTCACCTCGATCATGCCATGACGCTCGAAGAGATCAATGCCTTTGCCCATGAGATCGAGAAACTGCATCATGGCACACCTTCGGGGATCGACAACACGGTCGTCACCTATGCCATGCCAATCTACTTTGTGAAAGGCGAGCCCATCGAGACGTTCAGCGTCGGAGAACCGTTTACCATCCTTATTGCAGATACCGGTATCGTGGCTCCTACGAAGGAAGCTGTGGGCGACGTGCGTCACCTGTGGATGAGTGACCGGGCGCGCTGGGAAACTGTGTTCGACAAGATCGGCGAAATCTCATTTACTGCGCGCCGCGCCATGGAAGCCGGAAAATGGGAATTGTTAGGCGACCTGATGAATGAAAACCACGCTCTCTTACAAACGCTAACTGTCTCTTCCCCGGAACTGGATCGCCTGGTGGAGACTGCCCGGAGAGCCGGGGCGCTTGGGGCAAAGCTCAGCGGCGGCGGGCGCGGCGGCAATATGATCGCTCTGGTCCGTGCCGAAATGGCGAGAACCGTCTCCAGCGCCCTGAGGGAGGCAGGCGCAGTGAGCACAGTTATGACCCAGGTTGTATGAAGGGGAATATTTCTAGCGCTCATGCCGGGTCACCCGCGGCAGAGCGACCATTCTGCTGGCGCACACTGGATGGATAGGTATTGCCTGTGAGTTACAGTCTCATCAAGCGGGGACCGATGAGTCGCTGGTGTGTCATGCGCATACAGGCATCCATCACCACCTCCAGACCTGCCTCACGCGCCTTCTGTGCCGCTTCCTCGTTAACAATGCCCGCCTGCATCCAGACCACTTTCGCGCCAGACTTGATCGCCGAATCCACTACGGGCGGCACATCCTCCGAACGGCGGAAGACCTGCACAACGTCGATCTGCTCCGGGATGGACTCGAGATCCGGATACGCCTTCTCTCCGAGGATCTCATCCGCGGTCGGGTTAACCGGGATCAAACGGTAGCCCTGCTCCTTCAGGTATGAAGCGATCCAATAGCTTTCTTTCTCCTGATTGGACGACAGCCCCACGCTCGCAATGGTCTTTGCAGATAGAAGGATATCCTTCATCGTCTGGTCGTTATTCATGTTTTTCTACTCCTTGGATTTGCCTTGGCAATATGATTCTAAACTTCGTCTCACCCGGTTTCGACTCGACCAGCAGCTGCCCGCGATGGCGGTTGGCGATGATGTCATGGGAAATGTGTAGCCCCAATCCGGTTCCCTGCCCGGGAGCCTTGGTCGTAAAGAACGGTTCAAAAATGCGGGTCTGAATTTCCTCAGGGATCCCCGGCCCATTGTCGCTAATCTCGACGATCACACTCTTGTCTTCCTGATAGGTTTTGATGCGTATCTCGCCATTCCCGTTCATGGCGTCGACGGCATTGTCGATGATGTTCGTCCATACCTGGTTGAGTTCACTGGCATAGGCCTCGATGCGCGGCAGCTCCTGTGAATACTCACGCCGTATGGTTACGCCCTGCTTTAGCTTGTGCTGCATGATCAACAGAGTGCTTTCCAAACCTTCATGCACGTCCACCTCGAGCAGCGGGGCTTGATCCAGGTACGTGTATGACTTGACTGCCCGGACGATCTGCGAGATCCGTTCTGTGGTCTGCAGCACTTCCGATAACAACGCCATCATCAGACAACCCGTCCCGAGCCATCGGACTGTCAGCGAGAACAGCGCTGGCGAGAGCTTCTGCCTAAGATTCTCAAGCGACTCTGCATTCCAGCCGAAGGGGATCATGGCGGGTGCAAGCTCCCATGCCGAGTCGAGCCCGCTTGCCTCTAGCCAGGATTGAAGCTGGTCCACGCGCTCGATCCGCTCCAGTGTCTCGAGCTTGAGCGGCGTTTCAAAGCGGCGCGAGGTTTCCTGTACAAAACCATCGAACCACGCTGCTTGACCCTCTTCGGCTGCGAATCTCTCCAGCTGGTGTGTAAGTCTCATCCAGCGCGATTGGGTCATCTTCAATTGAGATGCGCTTCGCTGTGCCGCAGCAGCCGGGTTGTTCAGCTCGTGTGTGATGCCAGCGCTCATCGTGCCAAGCGCCGCCATCTTTTCTTGCTGGTGTAGCAGGGACTCATTCTGAGTCAGGCGTGCCATCACCCAGTGCAGGATCGCCATCGCTGCCGTTGTGCTGGATAATAATAATTTCTCGAAGGCTTCCTGAGGAATTCGCAGTGTTTCGGCGCTGGTTCGGGCAATGATCGAGGCATTGCGCGGGGCGCGTGAGAGCAGTGCCATCTCTCCCACCACATCGCCCGGGTTTCGCACGTCGATTTTGATCAGCGATTGTCCCGACTGCTTCTGGACTTCGAAATCTCCACGGAGAATGACATATGCCGAGTCACCCAATTCTCCCTGGCGCATGAGAAACTCACCGGCGCGTAGCTTGACAGGCTCAGCCATGGACATGAGCTGTTTCAACTCTGCATCGGTGAGGCCTTCAAAGAACGGAGACTTACGTAAGTCCTGGAGGTTCATAGGGAGTGATTGGTCGCGACGCCATTTTATAGCGTCTTCAGATACTCCTTCATCATGGCGAAGGCAATCGCGCCCTCGCCTACCGCGGAGGACACACGGTGACTCGTTCCGAAGCGCACATCCCCGGCTGCGAAGATGCCCGGGACACTGGTTTCCAAGAGAAACGGATGCCGCTCCAGAGTCCAGCCTTGAGGCGGCTTTTTATCCACGATCAGATCCGCCCCCGTGAAGATGTAGCCCTTGTCGCTGCGGCTCACCAGGTCGGCGACCAGTTGGCTCTGCGGCCGCACGCCGATGAACACGAACATCGCCGCCGCCTCGAATGTCTGCATCTCATCTGTGGTGGTATTCCTGACGATGATCTGCTCGAGGGTATTCTTTCCCCTGACTTCGATCAGGTCGGTGTTGTACATAAGCTCGATCTTCTGGTTCTGCTCGAGCGCATCGACGAGATACTTCGAAGCGGTTGCGCGTGGCCCGCGAATCAGCACCTGCACCTTGCTGGCAAATTGACTTAGGTAGATGGCGCCCTGTGCTGCCGAGTTTGCGCCGCCCACCACGAACACCGCCTGGTCTTTATAATGCATGGCTTCGGTGTATGCCGCGCCGTAATAGATGCCCGCGCCGGTCAATTCTGCTGCGCCAGGCATCCTCAACGTATGGAACGAGGCGCCCGTCGCGATCAAAAGCGCGTGACAGGAGATCTCCGCCCCATCGGATAATTTCAGGATCCTGTATGCGCCTCGCACGGAGACTTGTTTTGCCTCCTGTGCAGACAGGATCTCAACGCCAAAGCGTTTCGCCTGTGAGACGGCGCGGCGCGCCAGGTCATCGCCGGAAATCCCTGTCGGAAAGCCGAGGTAATTCTCGATCTTGGGGCTGCTGCCTGCCTGCCCTCCTGGCGCGGCCCTCTCGATGACAAGGCAGCGATAGCCTTCTGAGCCGGCATATACGGCAGCGGCCAGTCCGGCGGGTCCACTCCCGACCACGACAATGTCGTAGAACGGCAGGGCAGCCCGGGTCTGCAAACCAACCTTTTCTGCCAGCTCCTTCAGACCGGGCTGAAAGAGAGTGTATCCATCGGGGAAAAAGATGACCGGCAATTTTGTGACTTCCGAGGAAACACCTTCCACGAGCTCGCGTGCCTGCGAATCCTTTTCGATGTCCAGCCACTGGTAGGGGATCTGGTGCCGCGTCAGGAAGTCCTTCACCTGATGACTGGAAAGAGACCATAACGTTCCTGCTACACGTATACCCTCATACGGCAGGCGGACGTGGATCTTCCAATCTTCCAGCAGCTCATCCAGGATCGGGTACAGACGTTCCTCCGGGGGATGCCAGGGTTTCATCAGATAATAATTCAGCCCGACCTCGTTGATCGAAGCGATGGCAGCCTGGGTATCGGCATACGCGGTCAACAGAACTCGCTTGGCTTGAGGATATGCCCGGATGGCGTGTTCGAGGAACTGGACTCCGCTCATCTCCGGCATGCGTTGATCGACCACAAATAACGCCACGGTTTCGTTACGCTGTTGCATCGATTTCAGATAGTCGAGGGCAGTCTGGCCTGAATCGAGCGGCACGATGCGATATTCCTGCCCGTAGTGCGTGCGTAGATCGCGCTCGATGGTGTTCAGGACGGAGGCATCATCGTCCAGGGTAAGGATGACAGGTTTCGGCATTACTGTTCTTTGATTTCGATAACAGGTGTCCCGGGAGGGGCAGCAGCAGCCCACTCCTCCTTCACAGACAGTTCGTTTTGCTGGCGCAATTCCGCTTTTCTGCCAAACCAGTATGCGGCTACGGGATTGTAGCGGATGAAGATTTCATAGATCAGCACGGGTCCCAGCACGCCCATGATGAATCCGATCAGGATCGAAAGCGGAAAACTACCCGTTAGTCCAAGAATCTTCTCTCCCCAGAACTCCTGGATGGGGACATGGAACAGCAGGATGATCAAAGAAATATTTCCAATATAGCGCAGCACCCGCGCCAGACCACCGGTGCGGAGCTCGATCTGGCGCGAGAGGGCAAGCACCAACAGGATGCCCAGGATTGCCTCTGCCGTATTCACCGGAAACGACTCATAACGGCGGATAGCAATATCTGTCCGGTAGGGGAAGAGAATATTCAAAAGCAGTAGCCCGGTCCCGGCGCCGACCAGGAGCAGAGGACTATCGAACGATTCCTCAGAAGTAAGCTGCCTGACCTCGCTGCCCACCAGGAAAAAGAAGCCACTGAGAAACACCAGATCCAGGCTGAACGGCAAGCCAAATAGCTCATAGTCTCTCCCGAGGAGTGAGATCGAGAACGGATTGAAGGCATGGATGACGGGGTACGCAAGCGCCAATGTCCCCAGCAGAGCCGCCCATCTTGACCAGCGGTTGGGCAGCCGGCTGGTAAGCCGGATAAATGCGTACGCGTACAGGCTGACCACGAACAGGTTGGGCAGGAACCAGAGCTGGTCCCAGGTGATATAGGTTACGCTTCCATACAACGACTTCACGATGCGCGTGATCGCCGTCTGAAATCCCATCCGCTCGAAGGACACCGAGGCGAAGTAGATCAACAGGATGGTAAAGAGAAAGGGTTTTAGGACAGAGTGAAACCGTTTCTTGAAAAATTCGAGGAAGGGTATCGAGGTATGGAGGAAATACCCGGATAGAAAAAAGAACAGGGGTACATGAAATGAATAGATCACCCGATGGAAAAAGGAGGAAAGTGCTCCAAAATCATTATGTCCGAGGACTACGAGCAGGATGCCGATGCCCCGCGCAATATCAAAGTACTCGATCCGTTTGGAACTCACAGGATTGCCTCAACCCGATTGTACGATAGAAACGCCCCGGTGGAGCACTCCCCCGCGGGGAGTGCTCCACCGGGGTCGGGGGCTAGAACCAGTCTCGCTTATAGAAGATGAACACAGCCAGGCTGATAAATGTCGCCGAGATGCCTACGGTGAACCAGAACGCCCAGGACTGAGTCTGGAAGGGCAGATCGACATTCATCCCGTAGAAAGAGGAAACAATGGTGGGTAGACTCATAATGATCGTGATGGCCGCGAGCGCTTTCATGACGCTGTTTACGTTGTTGGAGATGATCGAGGCGAACGCATCCATCATACTGGAAAGGATCTCGGTGTTGATGCTGGTCATCTGGATGGCTTGCTGGTTTTCCGTCAGCACATCCTCGAGCAGATCCTGATCGTCCTCATAATAGTTGAAGATCTGTGTGCGCTGGACGCGCTCCATCATGACCTCGTTCGAGCGCAGGGCGGTAGAAAAATAGGTGAGGCTCTTCTGATATTTCAGCAGCTCCATGAGCTCCCGGTTGCGGGTGGATTTCTGTAACTGATCTTCGATCGCTTCGGTGGTGCGGTTGATCTCACGCAGGTGAGTAAGATAGCGCGTGGCTGTTTCGAGGAAAATATACAGTGTAAAGCGATAGCGCTTGGAGGTCTTGAGCAGACGATACTTTCCATTTGCCAGCACCTTGAACATCTCTTTGTCGTAGCGGCAAATCGTGACAATCACGTTGTTTTTGATCATGATGCCGAGCGGAATCGTGATATATGGGATGTCGGCATTAGGCTGCTTGTGGGGAATACGGATCAGGATGAAGGTGTAATCCTCATCCCGCTCTATGCGCGGCATTTCGTCGAGGTCCAGGGAATAATTAATATAATCGGGTTCGATCCCCCAGGTGACCAGCTGTTGTATTTCTTCAGGAGTGGGATCAACAACCTTGACCCAGGAGCCGTTTGCCATGGATTCCAGTTGTTCGAGACCCTGCTCGGTGGTTTTGTAAATGGTGAGCATCGCTGCCTCCTAGCGTGAAGTCATCACGCAGGAGTCGAGCTCAATTCCTTCGTGATGTCATAGAACTAATCTTGGGACACGCAGCGCGCCAGGCGACCAGCTTATACTTGGCGGCTGACTCTCAGTAGAATCTAAATCACTCTCGTCCGTCAGAAACATCATGATTCCTCGCCGTCGCACCTGCACGAACAGCTTGCGTATTTTACGCCTCTTGGATGGATTCCACAACGGCGGATGTGTTACAAAAAGGTGTTATATTGGACCCGCAGAATGAATCCCGCTCGCGCCATCGAGAACGTAAGAACATACTTTACCTGGGAAACCGTTGCCGCTTCCGTGCTCTTGCTTCTGGGCGCGGTGCTGCGCCTGCGCCAGTACCTCACCGGCCGCTCTCTCTGGGCGGACGAGGCGATGCTGGCGCTGAACATTGTCCAGCGCGGTTTTGCGGGCCTGCTCCAGCCGCTGGACTACGATCAGGGCGCGCCGGTCGGCTTTTTGCTGGTCGAGAAGCTGTTCAACTCCATTCTGGGGAAGCACGAGCTTGCCTTACGACTCTTCCCTCTGCTGACCGGGCTGCTCACCCTCGGATTGTTTTATCTGCTGCTCAGGCGGCTGACCGGTACGGCCGGTCTCCTGGTGGCCCTGGCATTGTTTGTCTTCAACCCGCGGCTTATCTATTATTCCTCCGAAGTCAAACAATATATTATGGATGTGGCGGTGACGATTGCCCTCTTATTGCTCGCCGCCCCTCTGTTTCGCCACTCGCCTCGAAAGAAGGATTTTGCCTGGCTGGGGCTTGCCGGTCTGGTCGGACTGTGGTTCTCGCACCCGGCACTCTTCGTGCTGGCAGGCATCGGGCTTACCCTTTTGATCCACGCCCTTCAGCGACGGGAGGTTTCCAACCTCCGGCTGGTGCTCGGGATGGGCATGCTCTGGCTTATCAATATAGCTTTCCTCTACCTGCTCATTCTCAAAGACCTGAACCAGAATGCCTATATGAGGGAATACTGGCACGGCGCCTTTCTGCCGGTGCCGCCCTGGAACGACCCTGATTGGTTTACCAGAGCAGTTGAGCAAAACATCAGCGTGCAATTCGGAATGCCGTATGCCGTCTTTTTTATCTTTGCTTTAATGCTGGCTGGCTGCGTCATTCTGCTTATGCAGGACCGGGCATATGGGATGACACTTGCCCTGATCGTATTGAGCACGCTGATCGCTTCCGGCTTGGGGCTTTATCCGCTCTTCGAGCGCATGATCCTTTTCCTGGTGCCGGTTGGATTGATCCTGTTGGGTAAGTTCGTGGAAGCGATGCATCGACGCTTGCAGTCCTTCCCGGGCGCAGCTGTTTTCTCTGTATCCATCCTTGCCGGTTTCTTGATTTATGGTCCTCTGGTGACATCCATGCAATCGTTCGTCGAGCCGAAATACTTTGAACACATCCGGCCGACGATGGAGTACCTGCGCGACTCGTGGAAGGATGGCGATGCGCTCTACGTCTCGTACGGCGCTCTGCCTGCCTTCCGCTACTATGCCTCATTCTATGGATTGGAAGAGTTGCCCTACCGGTCCGGGCGGCGGGAAGACTATGCAGCACCGCAGAGCATAATAAGCCAGCTGGACGCATTTAGGGGGCAGCCGCGCCTCTGGATCTTGTTTTCTCATGTGTATGAAAAAGGGGGTTTCAACGAGAGAGAACACATTTTGAGATATCTGGATGAAGCGGGAAACCAGCGCCGTGAATTCCGTTTACCCGGCACGTCAGTGTTCTTGTATTTATATGATCTTGACGGTTAAGTCCTCGTCTGGCTAGTGCGTCGGATCCCCGATTCTGTCCAATGGTGCAAACAGCGGCGTCTCCAGCCTGTGATGAAGATGCCCCGGGGGAAGTAGATAACTGGCCCCGGCAAACATCCAATTTTTCAGCACATTCTCAGGAACACCCAGCGGCTGTAAAATATCATATGCCGATCGAAAGAGCAGATCTCTATACCTGGCCGTATCGATGAGCAACGGGTTGAATGGTTCGGGTAGATCCCAGGCTTTTACGCCTTGTTTTGTTCGCACATAGAGAAACTGGATCTTCTGCCCCATTTGAATGTTCTTTCCAATTGCCTGTAGTTGACATGCCGCACGCGCCGCTGGAGAGGGCACGCGATAATCCGTCATCTCCCGGCTCAAGGTTTGGGTTACCAGCAATTCTTCGGGTGGAATAGCTCGATTGCTCAAGGCAGAGATTTTTCTTTGCAGCAGTTTCAAAACTTGCGGGAATAATGTTGTAAGCTTGCCGGCGTCCTTCTCCTTCGCGAAGATTTGAAGGATCTGGCTTTGAGCATGGGCAACAAAAGTCGGGGTATCGTCGCGACGCAACGCCAGGCCGCGTATTTTGTAGTCACCGTTCATTTGCAAGCCAAAGAAACGATTGGCAACTGTCAGGTTTGGATCCTTTCTGGAGGAGACAAATGCCATCCACGAATAAACGTGTTCCACTTCTATCGGTAGCTTTATCTCCATTTCGATCTCATCTAAAAGAGGCCGAAAATTTTCCTCGGCGGTGACATCCGGCTTGCAGAGGAAGAGACTATCCACATAGGCATGGACAATTGTGAAGCCATGATCTTCAGCAATCTCCTTTGCCTTAAGCAGCGCCTTTCTCCCGATGAAGGACACCACCTCATGCGAGTTGATCCTGCCAAACGTGGAATTGGCGAACCCCAGACGTCCATACGCCACTACACATAGCCACTTAAGAGCATTTGAATATGCCTTGTAGCGCGAGTAATGTTCGTCCTCCTTGTTCATCGTTTTCAAAACCTGCTTAATGGTCACGCGTTTCGCGACCATCGGTCTCAATGCTGCCGGGATGAGTCCCTCGCGTGAACTGATCCTGATCCCTACTTCAGGGATATAGAGAGCATCTTCCTCCTCCACACCGACCGTTTCAGGGGAAATGTTATATTCCACGATAATGGAGGGATACATGGATACAAAGTCAATGATGGCAACATGAGGAAAAACCCCCGGAAGAGGCTCGAAGACCACGCCTCCGCGATCCGAGGCAACCAGCTGGTTGTACGTTTTGGGGATTTCCCCTTCTTGCTGCTGGTAGGGGATAAGGATGCCGCGCCGCAGAGCCGTCAGATTTTGCATAGCAGCGATGCCTGCGCCGGGGGAGCGCCTGGCGATTTCCTGCACAGGCAGTCCCGTGACGCGTGCTTGCTCGATCGCCCCTAATAGCTCGTAATCCCCATAGGTCATACAGTTCTGGTCGTCGATGTGCCAGCGACCGAAGAGATGAGCCTGCTCACTGCGGTAGTGGGCCTGCCCGTAATTGACGAAGCTGATTTCCTTTTTCCGATGGATGGAGCGTATCGGGTCACGGTTGGGATTGAAGGGGATGCGTGTTTCCTTTGCTATTTTTTCGAGATAAGAAAATAACCAGCTATCCCCATGGCTGGTGAGGATGATGTCCGGGTTGTATTGCAGTAAAGCGGCATTTACACATGAAAGCAGCGCACGAGGATTGCCTAAAGACAAACGATACTTAAAACGGTCAAAGTGTATTGATAGATGGCGCGGCATGCAGTGGGAGGGATTCATATCTGGCCTGATTTCTAGCACCCGCAGGTCAGGCAGCTTCGGATCCAACTCCCAGGGGGTATCCAGGGAAACGATGCTCGCTATGTTCCAGCTTTGCTTTGCCTGTACCCTGCAACGCCCCAGTGGAAAGACGCCATACCTGGCGGCATAGCGCAGAATGAGCGGAATATCGATATCGTAGTAAAGCAGGTCAGGGAAACACTGACTGACTTCCTTGAATAATTCATCAAATAATGAGGGATCATCTACATTGATCTCCACAACATCTTTCATTCCCTCATGAAGCTCTTCACGCTGTGTGCGCCGGAGCCGGACAGGTCTCTCGCGCAGGTACTTCCACAACTGGCGGAGACGGTGAAAAGGACCACCGGCATAAAATGTGATCGGGAAGAGTTGTGTAAAAGAGCGTGGCTTGTGATCCTCGCCGATCAGCCATACAACGATGCCGTTCTGTTTGGCATAAAGATCGAACAGCCAGCCGGTATATTCCTTCAAAATTCATTCCTCCAGTCTTCTTCGGGAGGCAGGGAATAGATAAATCCCTTTTCCAGTTCTTCGATCTGACCATACAACTCGAGAAACATTTGATTTGCTCTCTTCCGCTCCTCCAGTAGGACGATAAACGGCACGACTTCCAGGGGCAGCAGGTTCGTCGCATTGCCCAGTGCGGCGCGGTGCTGCAGGAGCGCCTCGAAGAATGTGTCGAGGATCAGCTGGTCACTGCGGCGAAGCGCGCCATAGAAGGGCTTCAATTCCGCAATCAGGTCGAAAGCAAGCTGTGTTGTGGAGGGAAGAGTCCGGCCCATAAGACTTAGAAGAGTGCGGGTTGCTGGAGAGGTTCAAGTTCGGGTGCGAGGGTAAGGATCTGATTTGCGATTGGGCAGACAGCAGGGAGAAACTTGTCATAATCTTCGCCTTCTCCGGCCCGGGTGATCACAATAACGGGACGATGGGCAGCCAAACGCGTCAGTTCACGACAGCATTCTCTGAGACGGAAAAGACGTGTCCGTAAAGGGATATCGACATCATAAAACGTGTGCAGGAATTCCATCACGAGAATCGGCTCGCCTTTGGAAGGGAGACTTGCCAGTGAATCGAACAGACGGTAACAGGAGGACGCCCGGGCTGTATACAGACGGTTCATGACCTCCTTAACGGCGGTGGTTTGCCCTCGAATGATGCGCGGCAGTTCGAACGCTGGAAGCCACTCATCCCCGGAGACGACAAAAAGCGGACCTTTTAATATCAAAGTAGCGATAAGGTCCCTCTTGCTCTGGCGGGCCTGGTCTTGCGTAATAATGAGACTAAGACCACGTTTCTCTGTACTATCCACAGGGAGTTGGATTAAGCTGTTCATTTCCACATCGTAGCAAGTTCTCGTAAAAAGAGAAACCGCTTTTCAGCGGCGTATTTATAACCCTGTATTAAGATACGTAGCAGATATGGGTCGAAAGCGCTATGAATGCCTATTTGTAGGGCATATTCCGCTCAAAGTCGAAACCATGGAGCTTCAAGCGCAAGTCAGTTTTGCTGCGAACATCCATCTTCAAGTATACATGCTCAAGATAAGACTGCACTGTCCGAACGGAAACCCCCATATGAAATGCAATCTGGTGATTTTTATATCCCAGACAAGTTAAATAAGTAACCTGCTGTTCACGCGGGGACAGCTTAAGCCAGCGGTCATAAAGATCAAAAGAACCTCGATCAGTTGAGCGGCGGCCACCAGCATTCCCGGGATGATTGTTTATAGGGGGATTCTCCTGGGCAGCTGGATCGGTTCGGTTTACGAGTCGTAAAGGGGAGACCAGGACGTGAAAATGTCGGTTTGTCTGCTGTGGGCCCTTCCGTGAAGATTTTTTCTTGCGCGGATCAGCCATGCGAAAATTATAGTAGAACACCTGTTCCAGGTCAAGCAGGCATATATTGTTTCTTCGTTTCAACTTTCCCTTCTATAGCGCGCCAGGCTTGCGATAACTATCTGCCTTTTATCTTCTTCCAGGCAAACCCGAAGATAAAAAAGAGAGTCGCAGTAAGCACGATGGCTGCGCCGGAGGCAATGCTCAGATAATAGGAAAGATATAAGCCGATGATTCCAGAGAGCGAAGCGACGATCGCCGCAAGCCCCATCATGCGCGGCAGTCGCTGTGTGAGCAGATACGCTGTCGCAGCAGGCGTGACAAGCATGGCAACCATTAATGCCACGCCTACAGTCTGCAACGAAACGGCCACAGTCACGGCGATGAGGGTAAGTAGTAGATTGTTGAGAAAGCTGACCGGAAGTCGCAGGGTGGCTGCCAGGACGGGGTCGAAGGACAGAGTCAGGAATTCTTTGTAGAAGGCAAAAATGCAGAGGAGGACGAGCCCTCCAAAGATCAGGATCAACCCCAGGCTCTGGGGCGAGACACTGAGCACATCTCCGAAAAGAAAGTGACTCAAATCCACAGCATAGCTGCGCACTGTGGAGATCAGCGCGATCCCCAGCGCAAACATCCCGGCAAAGATAATGCCGATCGCGGTGTCCTCCTTAATTTCGGAATTCTTGCTGATCGCGCCGATTCCCAGGGCGGCGACGATGGCTGTCCCCAGGGCCCACCAGAAGAGCGGCTCGCGCGCCCCGCCGGTGATGAGATAGCCGAGCGCGATCCCCGGAAGAATGGTATGCGCCAGCGCGTCTCCAAAGAATGCCATGCCGCGTAGCACCACATAGGTGCCGACCACTGCACACAGAACCCCCACCAGGATGGCAGCGAGCATGCCGCGTTGCATGAATTCATACTGGAGAGGCTCAAGCAGAAAAGTCATGCATTACTCTGGCGGGCAACAATCGTCCACCAGCATGGTTCCCTCGGGGTTGATTTTCAGCCGGCCCCCATACGCTTGCAATAAGTAATTAGTATGCAGAACTTTTTGAGGTTCGTCGAATGCGATCATGCGGTGATTCATCAGCATGATACGGTCGAAGTGACGGGCAGCCTGGTCGAGGTCGTGTGTGGCAACCATCACAGTGACATCTTGATGCCGCAGCGTATCAAGTAATCTCAGTAGTCCCTCCTGGGATGGCGTATCCAGTCCGCTCAACGGCTCATCCATAAGCATGAGCTCGGCTTCCTGAGCCATAGCACGTGCGATGAACATGCGCTGCTGCTGCCCGCCTGAGAGTTGACCGATCTGGCGTGTCGCAAGGTCCAGGAGCTCCACCGTTTCCAGTGCATGATGGACATATTCCCAATCCTTTTTGTGCGGCCAGCTCAGGGGTCCTAGCTTCGCCGAACGTCCCATCATGACAACATCGGCAACACTGACCGGGAAATTCCAATCCACCTGACTGCGTTGGGGAATATAGGCGATACAGATGTGCCCGCGCGGGCGCGAGCCGAAAATGTTCACTTCGCCTGCATTTGGCTGCAACACACCAGCGATCACCTTGAACAGGGTGCTTTTTCCTGCCCCGTTCGGCCCTACTACAGCAATTCGTTCTCCTTTATGAAGGTGGAATGTAATCTCCTCGAGCGCCACATGACTGTTATAGCGTACAGTGAGACGTGAAACATCCAGGATGGGCTGGTCGGTCTGATGGTGAGTGTGTGGGTACATAAGTGCTTTTGTACAGTGGAATATACTTTCTGCGTTACTGCAGTGCCTGCACAAGCAGGGAAACATTGTACTTCATCATATCGATATAGGTTCCTGCGGGAGCGCCATCCGTCAGAGATTCGAGGTGTAGACCTTCCACCACTTGTACGCCCGTCTCCGCGGAAATCTGATTCGCAAGGGTGGCATTTTCCACTTCATCCAGGAAAATAGCAGGCGCGCCAGACGACTTGATTGCTTCAATGGCATCTGCAACCTCTCGGGCGGAGGCGCTCGCACCCGAGCTGAAACTTGGCAGAATGGTATCCACTACCCTAAAGCCGTAGCGTTCTGCAAAATATCCCAGCGCGCCGTGATTCGTCACCAGCAACCTCCGTTCGTCAGGAATCTGTTCCACCTGTTCTTTTATAAAGTCGTCCAGTTCTTCCAGCTCTGCAAGGTAAGCTTGAGCGTTGGCTTTGTATATCTCTGCTCCGCCGGGGTCCGCAGCGCTCAATCCGTCGCGGATATTTTCGACGTAGGTGATGACGAGGACCGGGTCCAGCCACATGTGCGGATCGCCTGTCTCGTAACTGTGCTCATCTTCGGTATCACTTTCCTGCTCTATTATCGGATAGGGTTCCAGCCCCTCGGATGCGGTGACGACCAGCCGTTCCCCACCGGCATTTTCGAGCAAAGATTCGACAAAGTGTTCGTATTCGAGGCCGTTCAAAATCAACACACTGCTTTCAGAAATCTTCACCAGGTCAGAGGGGGTTGCCTGGTACGCATGCGGATCTGCGCCGACCGGGAGCAAAGAATCCACATGGGCTCGCTCCCCCGCCACATTCCGCGTGATGTCCGCCAGAAAGGACGTGGAGGCAAGTACATTCAGGGTACTGGCTTCTGGCTGAGAGGGAACGGCACAACCCGTCAGTAAAGAAGCTGTCAGAACTCCGAGATTGGCTACGGTACGAAGAAACCTTCTCATTACGAACTCCCAATGATGATCCACTGCTGGTGACGAGAGATAGAAGTTAACTGCTACGGCAATCCCCGCACAGACCAAAGAGCTGCAGCCAGTGTTCCCCGATCTGGTAACCCGTCTTCTCCGATATCGCAACGATCAAGTCGTCCAGATCATCCCCTTCGAAGAACTTAACCTGACCACACTTCTGGCACAGCAGGAGATGCTGGTGCGCCTGGCTGGCAGCAATGAACGCCTGGCATCCCTCAGGCTGGTGCACGCGCTGGATAAGATGAAGCTCCTCCAGCTTTTCCAGCGTGCGGTACACGGTCACCAGGCCCAGAGCCGGGTTTTGCTCACGGGCAAGATCGAATACTTGCAGGGGAGTGAGGGCGCGGTCCGTCGCGGCCACCGTCTTGACTACGGCGCGCCGTGCTTCGGTCAGTCGATACCCATTTTCCTGTAATTGATCCAACCAGGTTTTCGCGATCATCGATTATCTTTCTGAAATTGAAAATCATTTTCAGTATTGTAGGGTAAATAAAAGCAGGTGTCAAGGCGAGTCGCCTTTCCCTGCTTTAGGGTCTGTCCGTACTAATTTTGCCAGACGAGCGTGTGATACGTGATAGAAGCGGCAACCAGCAGGGTAATCGCCAACCCTGTGATCTTCAGGACAGGTTTTCTGTGTTCGATGGGTTTATTCAATTGATCGGCATTTAACTTTGCACCCACGGCTGCCGCAGCAGGGACAGTGGCACAGATCACGCACATAGGAACTCCTTATTCGTTATCCAGCTCGGCGCTTTCACCGGGCAGGACTTCCTTCTTGAGCAAGAAATAAGCGCCCGTGAAGTGGTCGTCGATACTGCCGACCAGCAGCGCCCTGCGGCTCGGGAGCATTTCAATCACTTCCCAACCTTCGAATCCATGTTCTTCCAGGGCCGGGAGATTAAACCCTCTGCCAAGCGGGTCATTGCCCATGAGCGCTCCGGACGGGAGATAAACCATCTTATATCGAAAGACCTTACCGCCATTCTGCAAGCGCTTCCTGGCAGAGTCAACCCGGGCACGATGTTCGCGCAGGCGCTCCGTCTCGATGTCGGCTTTCACTTTTGCCAGCTCGGGCGAGTCAAAAATCTCTTGTGCAGTTTCGCGCATCGAGTCATCCTCGCTCATCATTGCGCTGAGCAGGAATTCATAGCCGCGACGGTCCCCCAGCAAGATCAGTCCCTCGGCTGCGTCAAGCTGAGTCATCCAGTCATCATCCTCTGTCATAAGCTCAAAGAGGGTATCGAAATCACGCATACGAATGAGTTCATTGATCTGGGAAGCCATAGATCTCCAGGGAAAGTCTGGGGAATTGTATCACCTTGAACTAGAAGATTGATACAATCAGGGGTTTATCCATCAAAATCATCGAAGAGCACCACCATAACCGGGCAGATGCCGGGCTTAACAAGGTTGTTGCAGGGAGATACGTGACGACCTCCTTACTCTCATGGTTCGACCGGATAGCCACCGGCCCGCCACTCACTCAAACCACCCCGCATGCTGGTGACCTGCTCAAACCCGGCTTCTAGAAGAATATCGCGTCCCTCCTGGCTACGGTTACCCGAGCGGCAGACCACAACAATCTGCCGGTCGCGCGGCAGGGCGTTCAGGCGGGAAGCCAGCTGATCCAGTGGGATCAGCGTGGTATTGGGCACGTGGTATTCGTTCCATTCCTCCACCGTGCGGACATCCAGAACAAATGCCCCGCTCTGGTAGAGGCGGTATGCCTCACTCACGCCAATCGTGCCCGGCAGATTGCCATTCCTCCCAACAAATTGCAGGACCAGATAAACCACCAGCGTCACAATAAGCAGGACAAGGATCTGTGTGCGAGGAGTGCGGAAGGCGGATGTAAAAACGCTCCCGCGTGAACGATCCGGATCGCGGCGATACCGCCGGCGTTCTTTGTTTGTCCGGTACATGTCGCCTCGAGGAAATTTATGGGCTGATCTTCAACCGAACTCTAAGAGCTCAAAAAGAACGGAGTGCGCTGTCGAGATCGTGAAATACCTTGAAGAACAATTTCAATCCCGCAGCTTCGAGGGTTTTCTCCACCTCTGGTTGCGGATTAAGTAGCTTGACGTGTTTGCGGGCATTGCTGTTATGGGTCAGGTCCGGATGCGCCAGCCGTTGAGGAACGCCGCTATACAGCAGGGCGATCTGGTGGATTGCCGCCAGACCGGTATTGCTGATGCTGGAGACTTCGCTTAGATCAAGAATCAGGTTGCGAGCCGGGTTTTCATAGATCTCCTGAGCCCTGTCCACTACCTGGACAAAGTTCGAGGCATTGATATCGCCCTGAATGCTCATCACGGCGACCGGTTCGCGGGCTTGTTGAAGGGTGACATTGATATTCATAGTTTCCTCAGTTCAGGATCTAACGGAAATTGAATTCTTCATAATGAATCTGGTTATTGGGCACGCCCAACTCAAGAAACTTTTTCTCAAAGGCTTGAATCATGGGCAGGGGACCGCACATGTAGATATGATGATCTTTCACATCACCTGCCGTGTTTTTGAGGATATGCTCCAGGGTCAGAGAGCCCTCCTTCGCTGAATAGCGTACAAAGGGCCGCAGACGTGGATTCCGGGTCGCAGCAGCCTGGATTTCCTCCACGAACAAGGCTTCGTCAGGGTGGCGGACCGTGTAATAGAAATCGATATGGTGAGCGAGATTGCCATTCATATCACGGATAAACGCTAGAAACGGGGTGACCCCGATCCCGCCTGCCAGCCAGATCTGCTTTGGACCTCCGGTCTTATAGTCGAACATGCCATAGGCCCCGTCCACAATGGCGCCCATCTCCGGCTTTAGGTTACTGAACAGGTAGCGAGTAAAGTCGCCGCTGGCCTTAATAGTCAGCCGCAGAACATCTTCATGCGGCGCACTGGATATGGTAAACGGATGTGACTCGCTTAATATTCGGTCCTGCGGAAAACGCACAAAGAGGAATTGCCCGGCGCGCTGCTGCTTGATCGGGCCCTTTTGGGGACGCAGGGTCACTTCGGTTGTAGCTCCGTTGGGATGTCTAACAGACTCGACGCTGTAGGGCACATACTTCTTAAAAAAGCTGCCGAAGACTTCCGTATATAAATAAGAGATTGTTCCAAAAATAAAAAAGATCTGCACCCAGCTGATAGCGATGAGCGCGTCCAGGGCTTTGACCGTCAACGAATGAATGAAGCCCAGGATGAAAAAAATGCCGATAAAACGATGGACTTTTTTCCAGCCATCGTATGTGCCGCCGGTCAGCCACTTGCTCAGAAATGGGATGCGCGGCGCCAGAGTGACCAGCACAATCGTTACAATGCCCAGGAAAGCAATAATCGCCAGGTAGTTCCCAAGGCGCATGTCATTGACCGAGATCGGGACGGTCAGAAGGTGTACAAAGAGCAGCAGGAACGCCACTGTGGACGTGCGACGATGTGTGATGTACATCCTGTCCAGGCCGCCAAAGTACGGTTCCGCCCATTTGGCACGCGTGGAGAGAAAGAGTGAAAAAGACAAGAGGACGATCACGATGGAGCCGAGGATTTCGCCGGCATAACGGCGTGCAAAGGTGGGATCGCTTCCATCATCCTGTGGCGCAAACACGAACCAGACAAGCACTGTCAGGATCACCGATGCGAAGATGACCAGATTACCGATATTGCGCTTCATAGGGACTCCTCAACGCTTGTCTCATTGGGGAATGGTGCAACGATTTTCTCTGCAAAGCTTAACTGGCCTGAATCAAAAGCGATATGGATAGACCATATCGCCTGTACTCTCAAAACGAATTTACGGCTTGATCGAGATCTGTATAAATCTCGAACACATTCCCAAAGCCCACCATGTCCAGCACATTCATCACTTCGCTGCGCGGGTTGAGCAGCTTGACATGTTTCTGCATGCCTGCTTCCGCCGACCGACCCAGGGAGCGATACGCCGACCATCCACCCTCCGTATCAGGCATTTCTTCTCCGCGCGCCAGCAAGGCTACACTGTGCAAAGCTACCAACCCGGCGCTGCTGATATATGTCAGATCGCTGAGGTCCAGTAGAAAATCCCGCGCACCGGCGCTGTAGAGTTCTTGTGCCTTATTGATCAATTCCTGATAACTTTGACCATCTAGCTGTCCGTCAAGCTTGAGAATTGAAACGGGACTATTACCCTGCGCCTGTGAAACGGAAATATTCATGGCTTGCCTCCAAAGAGATGAATGAACACATTATATACTGTCTTTCCGCTCAAGGCGTTCGAGGCGGTGAGCGATTTCCCCCAGCCAGTGCTTTTCGATATAAGCAGGCAGATTGGCTTGCTGTACATGTTCGAGCGCAGATCGAGTCCACCTTAAGGCGGTCTTTACATCCCGGCGCTTATGCTCGTAATACTTCGCCATCTCGATATGAGCGTAGATATGACCATTTGCGGCAGCGGACTCCCACAGGCGGAGCGCCTCCTGAAAGTCACCGCGTCGTTTCTGCAGCGTGGACAATCGCTTGACTGCCAGGCCGAAATCTGACTCCGTCAAGTCAAGCTCGAGGCCGCGTTCGAAGAGACGCGCGGCTTCCTCCCAGTGTCCAAGATCCTCGAAAAGCTTTCCGAGAGCGATGAAATCCAGCCCGTGCTGCACCCGTCCTTCATAGGGATGCTCCAGCACCTCATTGACATGAGAGAGGAGGGCTGCCATCGCCACCACATCCATGGCGTTATGATAGAACACACCTGCCAGGGGGCGTGCATCCCCTGATTTCAAATAATCGAAATACAGCCAGGGAATCTCATATCCTTCCACTTCTTCCACCGCGCGCCGCAAGCCCAGGATATGTTGCTCGAGATATTTTAACGCGCGCGACTCGAGCCTGTCTCGCCATAATTTGCGGGCGAGGGGCAACAGGTCGAGGTGACAGTACCCCTGAAACGGAATGGGAATATGGTGCAGTCGGAAACGTGTACTCAGCAAGGGGGCATCGAAGGCTTTCCCATTGAACGTGACCAGCGCCTCCGCCGGAGCAAGGAACTGGGCAATCGCCTCGAGCATCGCCGGTTCTTCCGCCGGATCGCGCATGAAGAACTGCCGCAGAACGAATCGGTTGTCCATAAAGCGGGCGATGCCTACCATGAAGGCATATGTCCCGGTGCCGCCTGCCAGCCCCGAGGTCTCTGTATCCAAAAAGGCGAGTCTCGAGAGCGGCATCTGAGCCAGACGCGCCTCCTTCGCCCACTCCGAAACCAGGGAGAGAGGCGGCGAGCAGCTGATAGGCGCCAGACCATGACAATGGTCTGGCGTGTATACCTGCTCAACGACAAAGACGTCTCCGCGGGGCGTAGGTAGGAACGCGCCAGCCACAACCGAGTCAATCGCATAAGGAGATCTCGGTTTCGGCGGCGCAAGACTCGTAGCTCCAATTTTTACGCCGAGCGATTGGAGTCTATCGGTGAGAGAGCGTCTTTGCAGAGAGGTCATAGGAAGCCTGTAGAGCGTGATTATAATCAAAGCACGCGTGTGAACAGGTTAGAGAATCATAAAATAAAAAGCGGCGCCATCGGCGCCGCTTTTGGACACGAAATCGCTTTTACTGCCCATCAAAAGGATGGATTCCCGAAAATTGAGGCTTCGGGGTTGCGATCACAAATAACCGTCCCCAGCTCAGGCTTCCCGGTCCCGCGATGCAGGTCTGGAAGGTCACATGCCGCTCGCCGGTGTAGACCCGTTTGAACATTTGCTCGGCGGACAATAACTCATGGCTATTCAAATCCTGGAAGGAGCTATAAGGGCTGGTAGGTTCCAAAGCTTGATATTGCAATATTTGCTTGATGACAAAGTATTCGATCCTACCATCGCCATATACCAAACGGACTTCCTGGCCGACAGCGAGACGTGAAAAATCTTTACCCGACAGGTTGTTATGCGCGAGCAAGCCCACACTTCCAAACTGGGCTGCCATGCCAAACTGGGTGAGCTCTCCATCGTTAGGGGAGACATAGGCCGCATTTCCCGCCGGCTGCTGGGTGACCGGAAGAGCCAGGGTATTAGGAACATACACGCCTCGGAGCACATGGGCCGTATTGTTCTGGACAGCTTTTGAAAATTCCTGAAACCCGGGAAGTGACTCGCCCTTCTCCAAAGCGAACGCCGGAATAGGATTCAAAAAGAGACAAGTCAAAATGATCAGTAGAAGGCTTGCATTCAGAGATATTCGACGGGCCGTAGCGTTGAGCGTCATTGATTTCTCCACCTCGATAAAGGCGCTCAGACTGCACCGGCGAATTTATTGATCCGCTTTCGGTAACCTGGCTGTCTTGACGCACCAACTTGCGGTGCAGCGGTAGACCCATGGCTTTGCGTCCCCGCCTTTCGACGGGTTTGCCTTTATCGAACGAAATGATGATAAGGTTCCAAATAAAAGAGCCTGGCTTTTTCCAGGCTCGCGAAGATGCTCAGATGATTGTATCTTCGGTAACCTGGCTGTCTTGACGCACCAACTTGCGGTGCAGCGGTAGACCCATGGCTTTGCGTCCCCGCCTTTCGACGGGTTTGCCTTTATCGGATGTTATTTGATCACATTATAGCAACAGATCAGCCATCTTTACCTTTCATTTCAGTAATTAGTGCTATAAGCTTACAGGCTTGCAATGCGCAGTCTATTTTTTAGGCACAGCGATAACAAACAGACGTCCCCAGCTTGGGTTTTCGCGTGCTTCAATGCAGGTCTGAAGCACAAGACGGTCTCCGCCAACGTAGACGTGGTTGAACATTTCTACGGCAGATAGGACGTCGTTGCCCTCCAAATCCCGGAAGGAGCTGGAGACACTGTCAGGTTGCAATGCCTGAAAACGTAGAATCTCGGTGACGACGAAATATTCACTCCTACCATTCTCATACATCAGGCGCAATTCCTGTCCAATGGCAAGCTGGGAAAAGTGTTTTCCGGCAAGCGTATTGTGCGCAAGCAGTCCAAGATTGCCATACTGAGACACCATAGAAAACTGGGTGATCTCGTCCGCACGATCAGAGACATAATAAGGATTGTTGGCGGGCTGCTGCACAACCGGCAGATCGAACACGTCCTTGATATATACGCGGCGCAGCACGCCCTCGGTTTCCTGCCGGGCAGATTCGTAGGAGCCCGTCAGACGTGGCATGACAATCCTTGTGTAGCCGATTGCCTGGGCCGGATGTGAGTTGAAGAAGGCTATTAATACAAAAAGAAAGAGGTGGATTCGCAGTACAGTTCGGGTCATGGTATGTTGAGCGTCGGTGAGCATCATTGAAGTTTCTGGGTGCAAGATATTCAAATCAGCCCGAAAACTGAGTATTTACTTTTTAAGCCCGCGGGATTCTATCAAAACCGGCCCGAACTGGACGATCTTTTGCTATACGATTTACCTACAAAACAGCAACGGGTGAACTTTCAATTGTGTAAGGAAAGATTCTTGCGGCCCCCTTGCGTCGAAATTTTTGTTTATCCTGGTCTGTAGTGTAATTGTGCTACACTTGCGCACTTCACCATGCGTAACACAACGCCAAAGAGCCGCCTTCCCCTCTGGATGAAATTCTTATACGGCTCGGGAGATTGGGGCATCTCCAGCATGGGCATGATGCGCTCGATCTTCTATGCCATTTACCTGACGGATGTCGTGGGGCTCGACCCGCGCCTTGGCTCTTTCGGCGCGCTGGCGGGGATCGTCTGGGACGCGATCAACGATCCGGTCATTGGCATCCTGAGCGATCGGCTACGCACCCGCTGGGGACGCCGCCGGCCCTTCCTCTTATGGTTTGCGATCCCGTTCGGGATCAGCTTTGTTACTCTTTGGTCAGCGCCCGCCTGGGAAAGCCAGACAGCCCTGCTCATCTATGTGACTCTGTCCTTTATGCTGGCGGATACCCTGCAGACTCTTGTGGCTCTTCCGTTCATGTCCCTTACCCCGGAACTGACTTCGGATTACGACGAGCGCACGACGCTGACGAGCTTCCGCTCGTTCTTTCAGCTTGCTGGCGCCTTATCGGTCGTGGTTGCCGCACCCGCCATCGTGGATATTGTGCTTGCCGCCGGCGGCTCACAGCAACAGGGATTTATGCTCGTCGGCGCGATCTTCGGTGGGATCGGCGCGATTCCCCTTTTGTTAATCGGGCTATTCGTGCGCGAGAAATCTACGCCTGAACAGACGGAAGCCATTCCCTTTCGCGAGAGCCTGCGTGCGGCGTGGCAGAACATCCCGTTTCGTTACGCGGTGGGAATCCACATGCTAAACTGGTCCGCCGTTGACATGGTGGCGGTGACGTTCCCTTACTTTTTGCTTTACTGGGTTGGGCGAGGCGATCTGCTTGCCACGATTTCTGTCTTGGGGTTTGATCTGGCGTACGAGTCTGCTTTCTTCGGAGTCTTGATGTCAGTCTGCATCCTGTTCATCCCATTCTGGCTGTGGATGGCGAAATGGCGCAACAAGCGGGAAGCCTATATGCTCGGCATGATTTATTGGGTTGTCATTCAGCTGCTGATCTTTACCATCCAGCCGGGAGAGACAGCTTATCTGCTTGGCATTGCTGCACTGGCCGGAGTCGGGGTCTCAGCGGCTTACACGCTACCCGACTCGCTGTTTGCAGATGTAATCGAGTGGGATGAGCTACGCACACGTCGCAGGCAGGAAGGTATCTTTTACGGGTTCCGGACGCTGATCCGGAAATTAACCGGCGCGTTAATCATATTTGTTACTTTGCAGCTGCTGGGGTGGGCCGGGTATGCCTCGCCTCCGGATGGCGCTCTTCAGTTTATGCAGACAGACGCGGCCCTGCAAATGATCCGCTTGCTGGTTTCCCCCATTGGCGCGGCGATTGTATCGGGGACTATCCTCCTGGCATGGTTGTTCCCGCTCTCACGCGAGCAGTATGCCAGGATTCAGAGACTGCTTCAACAACGAAGGGGACGTGTCTCGGGGCAGGCGAATATGCGCGGCACCCTCGAAAGTCCACAGAACAAATAGCAGCGCGGCTGCCAATCCGCATAGAAACATGTTGAGAATGACAAGGACGATCCAGAATCATAGGAACGTTCCATAACCTGATGGTTATAGCTGACCAGGGGAAAACTTATTCTCCCACCCTCCCTGTTCGAGCGCATTTCAATCCCTGGCTCTTGCACCGTGCCCAGGGTAGACGGACGTGGGCTGGCTTTCGCTACCTGACTACGGGTAAACAAAATGATGCCAAGAAAATGGCATCAAAAATGACGAGAGAGCCACAAATGGAGAAGGCAATGATGATCTGTTCAGTGCTCTTTTGATCTCGAGTAGTCTTGGACGGATCGGTGTATCTTCCGCTTACCCATCTCCTTCATCTGTGATCGCCCCGGGCTGTTCGACCTTAAGGACATCTCCGTGAACATTGATGATGATCTTAAAGCCCATCATTCCCAGATAGGCGCGCATATCTTCAGACAGCCCTACCTGCAACAGCTGATCGAACTGTTTGTCGATGTTCTTCAGCTGTTGCTGAATTGCCGCCTTACTGAAGACGTCCTCCTGCCCCAGCATCTTGGCCGCTTGCTCAGAGAGCAGATCCTCGCTGCCTTTCATCACCTCCGCCAGTTGACTGAGGACCTGCCTATCCACTTGTTCCGAGGGGATGTGGCGGCGGAACCCGGCCTCATCCACCACATACATGGGCTCGTTTCCCACTAATGCTGACTCGGCGAGATTGCCAGATTCATCTAGAACAAGTCCGGCAAAGAGGGGTTGGCGCGTCATCAGCTGCTCTGTTTTCCTTCCACGGCAGCCAGCAAAATCCCGGCGGCAATGCCGACGCGTCGATCGAGGCGCCGGGCAGTGTCCATGCTGAAATCCAGGTTGAGCTCGTAGCGGAAGGGATTGAAGTTCTGCCGGAGGTCGGCAACGCGCGTCTCGCCGACGGTCAGATCGTAATTCTGAGGCAGCCAGGTACCAAGCAGCAGACGGCGCAGAAGCGCCAGCCCTACGCTGTCCTCGAATAACTGACCGATCACGTTGTCGCTGGCATCCAGCACTTCCCACTCATCGCGCAGCAAGGAGCGCAGTCCCTTGCGGCGCAAGACGCCAGCTTTTTGATTCAGCTCTGTGTCCACAACATCGTAGGCGGCAGAAAAATCCATGAACTGGCGCGCCTTGATGCTTAAAACTTCCCGTGACTTGCTCTCATCGGAGTAGACACGAATATCTTCGCGCAGCCGGAACATTTTCTGTTCGCTGAACATAATCATCCTGCCAGCCGGGTCATAGAAACGGAATTTCCCCGTTAGAGCGATGGCCTGGCGCCGGAGCAGGTAGGTTGGGAATTCAAAAATGGGATTCATGGCATTCTCCACTAAAGCAAAAGTCGATCTATGGTGGATGGCTTCAGCCATCACTACAGGTCAGAAGATCTGGATGAGCGTCCCTTCACCGGGCAGATGGATGTACTCGGTATCTGCGGGGACGTTGGGCATGCTCCAGCGATAAAGAAATTTTGCCGCCTCGGATGGCAGGTTTACGCAACCGTGGCTGCGCGGCTGTCCGTAATCGTTATGCCAGTAGGCACCATGGAAGGCATTACCCGCACCGGTAAAGAAGGAGCACCAGGGCACGCCCGGCAGGCTGTAAATGCTGTCCTCTTCCACTGCGTCGCCCTCGTTGGTCATGTGAATGGAAGGACCCTTATGATACGTGCGGAATTCTCCTTTGGGAGTTTCTGTGCCTCGCACCCCGCTGGCGCAGCGCTGCGAGAAGACAAGGGTCTCGCCCTCAAAGGCTGTTACCAGCTGCGTCGTGAGATCTACTACGATTTTCTTTTGGTCATTGGGGACTTCGGGGGAAAGGACCGACAATTCGTCATCTGGTATCAGACGCATATCATGAGAAGGGACATAGTAATTCCGCTTCAGGTGTGAGTCATAGATCTGGTACCAGATGCTTTTCTCATCCCGCTGCACGATGACGCGCTTCACCCAGTGCGTGCTTCCGTAATAAATTCGATAACCGCGCTCTGCATAGGTGTAGGGATCCTTTTTCGTATCGCAGAACGGGACCGTGATCTCACCCACCTGTCCTTTTTCAGGGAGGGTAAAGACCGGCTTCTGGTAATTGGTCTCCACAGGCTGGACGCCGCCCGAATAGACGTAGCCATTATCGACCTGATACCACATGGTGTTGAATGGATTCCCGTATCCGTTTTCGCCGTCTTCCAGAACGGCAGCGATCTCGACCACCTTATCCGCGCCGAAATGGTGGATTTGTTTGGACTGGAAAGCCGGTGCTTCATAAAGAGGCAGTCCGCTCCAGGTGATACGGCCCTGCTTGACGGACGTCTGCGCGAAGGCGGAATCAGGCCGCAGATCGCGTAATGCAAAAGCCAGCGAGCCTGCGCTGACGAGTTTGAGAAATTCGCGGCGGGAGATCTGAGGGTTGAGCATGAGTCAAGTTTACCCGTAAAAAAGGAGAATGGGCGGGGGTTGTTATTTATTTCTTATACTTCGTTCTCGATGGAAAAGTTCCAGTTATTCTTACCCGGTGTCGACGACCGGAGCAGATGCTAGCCCTAATCTCCACCTTCGTTCCCTGGTGTCTATCAGGTGTTTATCGGGTGGGACGACGGGCATCCACCAGCGATAGAGCTATTTGGCGGCTTGAGGCGCCATGTTAAATCAAGCCGTTTGAGGCAATGTCACCGGCTGTCATACGACGGGTAGGACGTTTATAGCAGGTGATGAACTCTCCAAGTGAGGTCGTGTATTTCCCGCCAAGGCGTTTGTTGCCCGTAGAGACACGCGGCGCGAAGATAACCTTTCCCCTCTCACAGGCTATTCCAGTAAAGCTTCACCTGCCTGACCTGGAGCTGCGTTCGTCATCCCGAAACATAATTATAGGAGGCGATGCGCTCACGATGTCCACGCGCCTCGTGGTCACGCACGAAGAGACTTTACGATTATAGCCGCGCTAAAAATCCTGTAGGTGGCGGATTCCTGTTGTTTTAATAATGGACATTGACCACAGTACCGACCGATGCCCAGTTGAACAGCCAGGCTGCATCGTCAATGGTCAAGTTCACACAGCCCCGGCTCATCGGCGTGCCAAAGTTATTATGCCAGTAGGTGCCGTGCAGTCCATAATCTCCATGGAAGAACATGACATAAGGCACATCTCTGAGATGGTAGCCTGGCCCTCTCATATCCTGCATGCGTACCTTGACATAGATCTTGTACTTTCCGGTCACGGTGGGAGTTAACCATGTGCCGGTGGAGACAATGAACGAATTGACGACCACGTCGCCTTCATAGGCGTAGACCTGCTGGTTGGTGAGATCCACATCGATCCAGCGCTCCCCATTCCCCACACTGGCAAGCTGTTCCTGGGGTGGAATGTATTCAGGTGCAGGCGTATCCTCCACAATCTCCATGACCATTTCGCCCGGCGTACCGGTCGGCGCGAGGGTTGGCTCCTCCAGAACGGGGGCTTGCGTCGGATCTTCCGTTGGCGCGAGGGTGGGTCGTCTGGTGGGAGCCGCGGTCGGCGGAGCATCCGTTGGAGTTGGTACGGTCGTTACCGTCTCAGCAGGTTGGGCTGCAAACGAGCTTTCCTCGACCGGGGTCAATTCGGGTTTGGCAATATCGACAGGCGCCCATAATTCTTCCTGCCTGGTCAGACTAAAGCTATCTGCCAGGAAGGCAGCTGCAGGTCTGCTCAGGGCCAAGAAAGCGAAGACTCCGAGGAGCACGCAGGCAGCGCCCACCAGTAATGCGGGCAGGATCCATCTTCTTCCGCTCAATCTCGCTTGAGGCGCGGCAGCCACAGTTTGATTGGCGTGTTTCTCCGGGAGACTCGCTGCTACAACCGCGGAAGCAGGAATGACTTCAGACGTCTCCTCTGTCAGGTCCTGTGTCGATCTCGCGCGTCCCTCTGCCCACTCAACGGCTCGCTGTGCGCGTGTGCTCCGGGGCTGAAGCTCCAGTGCTTTGCGGGCATACGCCAGCGCTTCCCGGGGATCGGGGTCAGATGCAGCCAGAACAAGCCAGGCATCCTCCATATCCGGGGCGAGCAGCGCTGCCTGCTCTCCCAGCTGCCGGGCGGTCGCCTTATCTCCGCGCCGCAACGTCTCACGCGCCTTGATGATGAGTTCGCGGGCTGTGATGAATTGATTGTTCATGAAAGCACCTTTATAAGAGATAAAAAATAATTCGATATGTGCCAGCCCCACGAGCGGGGGGCAGCTTAATCAGTCGGAATCAAATTGCTTCGTCCGGGTCTCGATGTCGTTCGACGTCTTGACCATCTGGGCTCGTAATGGCAGAGCGAAGTCACCATTGAATCTCCACAGGCGTGCCGATCTCTGCCCAGTCATACAACAGCTGGGCTTCATAGGTGCCCAGAACCACACATCCATAAGAGACTGGTGTGCCCAGATAGCCTTCCCACAGGATCGCGCCACTCGGCAGAACGGGAAGGGCGTGGATGCCGTTTTCCAGTCCATGGGACCAGTAAATGCCAAGCCAGCTGGGCATCCATATATTCCATGTCGAGCCATAGGCGCTGGGTATTTTGCTTTGCACGGCGAATGTGCCTATGCGCGTAGAGTTGCCCATTCCGGTGGAGGCGACAAAGCTCCAGATCAGTGTATCGCCATCATAGACGTACATGTGCTGTTCTGAGATATCCACAAGAATATATTTCGAACCCCCGTAGGAAGGTACAGATGGCGCCGGTGCACTTTCCACTGTCTGCGACAGGTCGTCTGTATCTTCGACGATCTCCATGACCATGGCTGCCGGAGCCTCTGTGACCGCAGCCGCCGGTTCCTCCACCGGAAGGCTGGTGGGTGCAAGAGTGGGTGCGCCGGTGGGGGCCGCTTTAGGGATATCGACATAGGCCCACAAATTTTCCTGGGTGGGCGTGGGCGAGGCAAAGAGCATATTGATGGACGCGCTGGCGGGAGACGTGCCGGCGAAAAACAGGATAAGACCAATGCTGCTGCATAACAGGACCAGCCACAGGCTTGCCAGGATTCGAGTCCGTCTGTTGGGGAGAAGGGCGCTCATGGCGTTACATTCGAAATGGGCGTGGGGACGATGTTTTCGTTATTGGCAAAGCATAAAATACCCTCGACTACGCCCTGGGCAACAAGATCTGTCCGTTTGGTGAGAATTTCGCGGTCGAGGTTGAGAAATCCGGTTTCGATGATCGCGGCGATCGTGCTGGGATCGATTTCATGGAAAGCATGGTATTCACGCATATGAGGCGTGATACTTCCGGCGTGGAAATTCATACCAGTGAGGCGCTGGTAGCGATCCACCAGGCAGGCGCTGAGACGATTGGCGCGGTTGAGATCGTGCGTGTTGAGCGCCGCTGCCACCTTGAAGCCGGTGGCTTGGTCGTTGATATACTGGCACGAATCGTTGTGGATGGAAATAATAGCAAGCGCCCTATAACCGTTCAGGCGCGTATCGAATTCCCGCAGGAGATCCACCTGATACCCCTGCTGGGTGAGCTGCTCCTGAACGATGGCTGCGATCTCCAGATTGACATCGGCCTCGGTCAGGGTCACGTTGCCATTTCCGTCAAGGCAGACAGCCCCCGAGTCATTGCCGGAATGTCCCGCAACGATGCCGATCCGCAATTGCGGCTGGGAGATCAGTGAGACGCTCTCCTCCGAGCGGGGGGTGAGGATGATGCTGATGCTCTCATAGAAGTCGCCTGCGACCAGTCCACGCGAAGGCAGGGCTGTGAAGAGCGTTGCAAGCAGGATAGCAATACCCAGTACGCTCTGGATGGCGCGGAAGGAGCGGCTACGCCGCCGGGGTCGAGGAGAACCGTTTTCCATGTCGTATATCCAAATAGTACCTTTTAAGGCACGAACATGCAAGGGGGAACGGGTATTTTTCACTACGAGTTCCTGCTCTCCTCCTCCCTTTTTCTTGTTCGATTTTTGACTTGACGCACCTATCTCTCCTCGGTATCATGAATTTTCATGGAGAACTTTTTATGACCCTCGATCCTGAACAACTTCGGCGTGCCATGCGTGCCTGGACAACGGGCGTGGCAATTGTGACTTCGATTTATGAAGATCAGCAATATGGCATGACCGTTAATTCCTTCAGCTCCATTTCTCTGGAGCCGCCGCTGATTTCTGTTACCCTGAGAAGACTCACCCATACCCATGACCTCGTTGTGAAATCAGGTCTGTTTTCCATCACAATTCTTACCGCCGCCCAAAAAGACCTTTCCGACCGGTTTGCCGGGAAACTTCCTAACATTACGAATCGCTTTGATGGGGTCCAGACGGAAACCATTTCACTGGATGCACCCGTGTTCAGGGATGGAATGGCTTATTTCGACTGCCAGGTGGTGAGCTCAATGCCGTTCGGGGAAAACACGCTTTTTATCGCCGAAGTCGTGGATGCGCGCGGTGATGGCGAAGGCGAACCACTGATTTATCACAACCGCGAGTTCTGGAGGTTGACGGAAAAGATTCCCTGATCGAGCTTCGGAGACTCAGGCAGCATTCGCGAACCTCGAGGCGGCGTAGGATCAAGCGGGGGATATCCATTCAAATAGTGATAGACTTGTCCTCGTTGCGAAAGGCGGAGGGGAGCCACTATGGACGAAAAATTAACCCTGGAAGAACAAGAGATTTTGCTCCGTCTGGCGCGCGAGGCGCTGGAACGCGGTGTGAAAGGCGAGGCTTTGCCTCCCGTGGAGCTGACTGCCCTGCCGCCAAGCCTGGTAGAACAAGGCTCATGTTTTGTGACGCTAACGCTAGATGGACAGCTGCGCGGCTGTATTGGCTCGCTGGAGCCCTACCAACCCCTGGCTGAAGATGTGCGTGAACACGCGATCGCGGCTGCACTCAGGGACCCGCGCTTCTCGCCAGTGACAGAAGACGAACTAAGCGGAATTAAGATCGAGATCTCGCGTCTGACCCGCCCGGTGCCCCTTGAATACCAGGATGCCAATGACCTGCTGTCCAGGCTGCACCCGCATGTGGATGGAATCATTGTTCGCGATGGTCCGGACCGGCGCGCAACCTTCCTGCCGCAGGTATGGGAGAAAATTCCGAATCCTGCGGATTTCCTCGACAACCTTTGCTACAAAATGGGTGCAGAGCCCGGTCTGTGGCGCACCAAACATCTGGATGTGTTGACCTACCGGGTAGAAGAATTCCACGAGTAAGGCGTTTTACGAGTAGGGTAAAATCGGCGTATGGCTGATAACGATGCCGTCTTCCAGGAAGCCGTAGATGCCCTCCGTGCGGGGAATAAAAGCCGGGCGCGCGAACTGCTCACGGATTTGTTGAAAACCGATCAGAACAATGCCCTCTACTGGGTGTGGATGAGCTCAACGGTGGACACTGCCAAGGAGCGGATCTACTGTTTGCAGACCGCGCTCAAGCTGGACCCGGATAATGTAGCCGCCAGGCGCGGTTTGATCCTGCACGGCGCGTTGCCGGCCGACGAAACCATCCAGCCATTTCCGGTGAACCGTCCACGAGCGTGGGAGGACAAGCTTCTTCTGGCGCACGAAAAGCCAAAATTGAAGGGCTGGGCAGCCTTGAGAGCCAGCCCGGTGGCGCGCCTGGGTGGGCTGATCACACTGGCTGCCGTGCTGGTTGGTGCGATCGTCTTGGGGTTCATGCAGGCCAGCGCCAATCGTAATGTCCGTCCACCGACAGCGACACCGGGTCCTTCTCCCACCTATACCCTGACTCCCACGGCGCTCAACGCTGCCGGCCAACCGGTTGTCGTTGGCACCGCCGCGCCGCTGTCCGAGCTTTTGCCCGTGCCTTATACGGCGACACCTGTCTATGTGAGTATGCGCGGCTCGCCCCTGACGTCGGATATTTATCGTCTGGTGCGGGCCGCATACCTGGCAGGTGACTGGGACGAAGCGATCCGCCGGCTGCAGGAAGTCATCCGCCTCGAACCAGACGGGGTAGAGCCTTACTACCACCTGGGTGAAGCCTACCGCTTCAAGGGTGATCATGCCCGCGCCGTCGAAGCATACGAGGCGGCGCTAGGAGTCAACCCGGCGTTCGGTCCCGCTTATGTCGGCATTGCACGCTCCAGGCTGGTCCTCAACCCGAATGCCAATGTCATGTCTTTCCTGGATGAGGCGATACGGCTGGACCCGAATTTTGGTGAAGCCTATCTCGAGCGCGCCAGCCTGAAGTTGCGGGAGAATAATACCGCCGGTGCGCTGCAGGACCTCGCCGAAGCAGATCGGCGTATGCCCAACTCTCCTCTTGTATATTTGCAGCTGGCCCAGGCGCGTATTCGGGAGGGAGACATGGACCTCGCCCTCAGCGCCGCACAACGCGCCAATGAGCTGGACGTGACCAATCTGCCCACCTATCTTTTGCTCGGACAGATCTATGCGGCGGAAGAGAACGAAGAGCAGGCCGTGGAAGCTCTGACCACGTATCTCAAATACAGGCCCGAAGATATTAGCACGTATCTCCTGCTGGGCAGGCTGCACTTCGACAACCAGAGGTATGAAGAAACAATCGATGCCATGAACCAGATCCTGGTACGCGACCGCAGCCAGCGTGAGGCATACCTGTATCGCTTCCTCTCGAACGTGGAGCTGGAGAGGGGCGATGAGGCTGAAGAAGATGTCGACAGGGTGCTGTCGTTCTATCGTGATTCGTTTGATGTGAGTCTTGCTGTGATCCGCACGCATGTCTTGCGGGAACGGTACGGCAGCGCCTCGCTGTTGATCGACAGGACCAAATCGCTCGCCGAGACCGATGAGCAAAGAGCACTGGCATATTACTGGGCGGCATTCGTCTATGAGGAGCGCGAAGACTTCGACGAAGCAGCCGAGCACTGGGCGCTCTTGCTGGACTTGCCCGAGGAGGCGATGACAGAAGAAATGCGCGCAGAAGCCGAAGAGCGCCTGGCAGCGCTCGCCACACCGACGGCGACAGTGACACCTTCGCGAACTCCCACCCTGCGACCGAGGACTCCTACCCGGACCCCAACGCGGACACCCACCGTGACGGTCACATCCACACGGACGCCGACCCGAACACCCACCCGCACCCCGACGCGGACACCTACCCCGTAATCAAAAGCCGACTGATCTAACAGTCGGCTTTTCTATGCCTTATGTGCCGCGTTTTACGAGCCTATACTTTTCTCGAAGCACAGGCTATTTTCGACATCGGCATACTGTCCGTAATTGGGAATGATCTGATATCCATTCTTCTGGTACAGCTTGATCGCTTCTGGTTGCTTTTTCCCCGTCTCAAGGATGCAAGTCTCGTAAGACAATTCCCGTGCCCACGCCTCGAGCTCAGAGAGGACC
>DAIQBG010000006.1:102759-107316 GCA_036781265.1 Anaerolineales bacterium
ACCAGAGTAATCACGACACATCCTGCTTTTTATTGCTTTCCATACTTCGCCCGGTCTTCCGGGCAGGGACACAGAGCGCGCAGGTAATGCCAGTTGTAGATGCCGTAATCGTGCCCGTCCTCCCAGACGATGGTGAGGGCATAGGATCCCACCGCAACGACGTTGCTGATGCGGGTGGAAGCCGTGTCCTCAAGCCTGATAGCGAACACTTCGGCATCCGGCTCGGAGCGCATGTTCTCGTGCCCACCGCGGCATGAGGCGCAGGGACAGGCGGCCCGCAATAACTCAAACGGATAGACGCTGGTGTGATTGTCGTTCCAGGTGACGGTAAATTCCCGGGTCTTTTTGTTGGCGGTAATGCCGGTTGGCTTTTCGTTCATCATTCACTCGTTTATAGACTCAACGCTTCGAGACGCTGCGTCCATTGGATTTATTCAGGGGCGGGCACATAGGACAAAAAGTCCGCGGCGGCCCATCCGACGCGCGATTCATCGTAGGGTGCGCTCAGGTACCACCACACGTAGCCATCCACCTCGCGCGGGCCGTCCTGGACGACGAACACTTCGGAGTCGTACGCCAGGAATTGAAACTCTCCATCGAGCCCGGGCGCAGAGCGGATGCGCAGTCCCTGCCCCTCGGTGCCAGTGATCTGCACATAGTTGCCGATCGCCACCCCGGCGGGCGAGGTTGCCGTGGCGAACGGGTCGATGGTCGGCGTGGGCGGTGCGCTCGACGTGCCTGTGGGCGCCGGGATCACGGTCAGGTCCGCGGGGGCAAAGCCCACATCGGGGCCGCGCGTCGCAGATGTTAGCCCAATGCTGATGGCGGTGATCAGCAGCAGGATGCCCGCCAGCGCCAGTGCCCCGAAGATCACCCATTTGTTGAAGAGATCGCGTACGTTCATTGGACTTCCTGAAAGTGATGGTTCATCTTGAGCAGGCCCATGCCGGCCGGCGGGACCAGGAGCTTCAGCGCCCGAGTCTGGACGCTGATCTCCGTGACCCGGGACGTGCCGCGTACTTCGCCGTCGGTCTGGATCCAGTAGGGCGCTTCGGCTTCCACGTGCAGATTGCGGAAGGGGAGACGTCTGGCGGCACCCGAGTTGACGTGTGTGCCGCGCCAGAGCTCGTAGGCGTGGCGCAAGGCGTCCCCCAGGTTGCTGCCGTCGAACAACCACAGGTCCAGCAGGCCGTCATCAATATAGGCATCCGGAGAGAGATTGGAGAGCCCACCCATGTAACGACGTATGTTGGTGGCGACGGCGAGGATGAAATGTCCTTCGACTTCATGCTCATCCGTCCAGATCCTCAAATTCAAGCCGCTCCACTGGGCTGCATTCCAGATGGCGGTGGCAGTATATTCAGGCATGGCAAAAAATTTTTCGAGCCGGATGCGCGGCTCGAGCGATTGGATCGCCATGGCATCCAGACCGATGCCCGCCCACATCATGAAGGAAATCTGGTTGCATAGACCCACATCCACGCGGTGACTGGGTGCATTGGCAAGGATGGCAGCATTCCGGCGCAACACCCAGGGCCGGGTCCAGGCGAAGGGGCGCAAGCCCAACTCGGTGCTCCACACGTTGGCCGTCCCCGCCGGCAGGACTCCCAGGGCCGTCTCTGAGCCCGCCAGTCCGTTGACCACGTTACCAATTGTCCCATCCCCTCCGACAGCGAAGACCGCCTCCTGCTGCTCGACCGCGGCCTGCCTCGCCAGCTCTACCGTATGTTCCCCGCTCCGAGTTTCGTGGGTTTCCACCCGCCAGCCGGCAGATTCCAGCTCGTCGACAGCAGAGCTGAGGAACGGCTTTACCGAAAAGCGGCCCGCGGTGGGGTTATAAATGATGACGGCGCTGCGCATGCAAGGCATTATACCTGACGCTTCTCGTCCCTCCTGAGTGGCGCAACCTGCGGGAAAACAGGTGGAGTCGTTATATAATACGGTTCAATCATAATTATCCTGTCGAGCAAAAGTGAGGCACCATGAGCCACAACGATAAACAGGTTTACATCTCTTACGCCTGGGGCGGTGAAAGCGAACGCATCGTCAACGAACTGGACGCGGACCTAAAGGCGCAGGGCATAACGATCGTGCGCGACAAACGCAATTTGGGCTTCAAGGGGATGATCCGCGATTTCATGCAGCAAATCGGACGGGGCTACGCTGTGATCGTTGTGATCAGTGACAAGTACTTGAAATCGCCGAACTGCATGTACGAGCTCGTGGAAATTGCGAAGAATAAGGATGTATACGACCGTATCTTCCCGATCGTGCTGGCAGACGCCGACATTTACAATCCCATCAACCGCATCAAATACATCAAGCACTGGGAGGACCAGCTCAGGGAGCTGGATGCCGCCATGAAGCTGGTCAGCTCTGCCAATCTGCAGGGGATGCGCGATGAAATCGATAGTTATGATGATATCCGGGATAACATTTCCAATCTGACCTTCCTGCTCAAGGATATGAACACGCTAACCCCGGAGATGCACGAGAACAGCAATTTTGCCACGCTGGTGGAGATGCTCAAACAGCGGCTGGGCGAAGAAGTCACAGAAGAAGTGGAGTCGCCTCCGGTCGAGGAACCTGCACCAAAAGAGGCTCGACGCGCCTCAGCGTCTCCTAAAGCCACCGAAATAAAAAAGCCCAGGACCTCGAAACCCTCGAAGAAAACGAAAGCAGGTTCCAGTGAAGGCTATATCGCCCAGGTGGTTCGGAAACTAGCGCGCGACGATTACCAGGAATTGCCAGACGAGCGCTTTGGCGATCTACGGTTCTCCAGAGTGCTGGAGAGAAACACCAAGTATATGTTTAATACTCTGGATGAATTTCACCGGGTCATGATCCTGGAGCAGGGTGAGCTGGACGAGGATCGCTTCCTTGAGATCGAAAAAGACATCAAGCAATATAGCAAGGGTCTGGGCGACCAGCGAAGCTCGTATGTCCATGTGATCTGCCTGGTCCTGGCAGATAGCATTTCCGATTCGTTGAAGGAGCTTATCGAGGAGACCAAGCCTGCCAAGTATGCCTTCGCAGAAATGGGCTCCAGCGTGATGGTGGTCTATTCGGCGGAAGAGAATGACATTGTCTATCCCAAGGTCATCGGTGAGAACTACGATAGCAAATATAGCGAGAAGATTCCACAGTACTTGTACCCCTGAGTTCCCACAACCGGATACATCAAAAGAGGCTGTACAGGACAGCCTCTCTTTGATTTGAAGATCCGGGATACAGGATATACACATCCTGCCTCGACGGGTCTGCTCACTCGTTGTAAAGATAGAACCCTTTTGTTGTAGCTTTCATGCTGCTGACGATGACTAAACATTGCTGGCTGGGGAGGGAAACGGACGCGGAAATATTATGTAGGATGAAGTCTTTCGCACCTTGAACAGCACCAGGTATATCTGAGGCGTGGGTCCTTCCTGTACAGCGCTGCGGGCGATATTCCGGTCTAATCGAATCAAAATGGGCTGTACCAGACAGCCCCATTCCATGGAAGGGCATTGATGTTAGCGCTGTTATCCTCCACAATTCACAGACATTTATCACTCTGATGTGATTACAAATAATCGGACCATTTCGGGCGGGAATCCGTCATGTGAAAGCCCCGAAACTGTCGGGGGATAAACCTTTTTAACAACGAAGTGCAACTATCAAATACCGGATTTCCGATATGCTTCTGCATATCCGGAAGCGATCGCCCGCAACATGCAAAGATCGGGACACGCAGCAGCCAAGGAGAGTCCACATGTCTGTACATCGCCGCTTTCTAAAATTTCTCTCCTGTATGCTCATCGTGAGCATGCTTCTTTCAGCCGTGCCTTTGCCATCTGCATTCGCGCAGGGCAGCGATGGCCTCAAGCGCCAGCATAATGCTCAAACCGGAAAGGTTAGCTTCATCGGTCCGGAGAGCGGACGAGCGCTTTCCGCCTCCCGAGCCCTGGGCACATTCATTCGTCCCCAAGACCCTGCCATGGCGCTCGCCAGGCGATTCGGATCCGAATTCGGATTGGAGAGTCCGGAGCGCGAGCTGGCAGAAATGGCGACCAAACGCCCCGGCAATGGACGCCTGACCGTCCGGTATCAGCAAAGCTATCAAGATGTCCCGATTCTGGGCGGAGAGCTAATCGTTAATACCAGCGAGAACGGCGACCTGTATTCGATCAACGGGGAAATCTCGCCTGACATTGCGCTTTCCACCCAGCCGGCGATCGATCCGGAACAAGCCAGGCAAACCGCACTTCACGCCGCTGCCAAATGGTACCAGGCAGCTCCCGAGGAGTTTCTTGCCTCTGAACCTGAATTGTGGATCTTCGACGAGAACCTGTTACGCCCGAGCGCCCGCACCCCCGAGCTAGTCTGGCGCATGGAAGTGAGGCCCAGAGAGATCGGAATGCCCGTGCGCGAGCTGGTGCTGGTCAATGCTCAGAGAGGACATATCAGCCTGCATTTCAATCAGGTTGATACGGCCTGGGGATGGAGTAAAAAAGCACTTGCTACAATCAGTAATGGTACTGCTTGCCTCACAACCGATCAGCGAGGTGTGGCCAGACC
>DAIQBG010000007.1:0-1636 GCA_036781265.1 Anaerolineales bacterium
CGATGCTGGAAATATATTCGGATGCGTCGGTAATGTCCGTGATGTTGACGTTGATGAGCTGCAGACCAATCTTGTTCAGCTCAGGCTCCACATTGCGACGAATGGAATCGAGGAAGCTCTCGCGGTCCTGGTTGATCTGCTCGATGGTCAGGGAGGCGACCGTCAGACGTAGCTGGCCGAAGATGATCTCTTTTGCCATCTCTTCAATAGCATTCTGCGGCAAATGCAGGATGCGCTCGGCGGCATTGCTCATGATCTCAGGCACGGTGCTGACGCCGACCGTGAAGGTGCTCGGCACGTTGATACGGATATTCTGCAGTGACAACGCATTCTCGAGTGGTATGCTGATGGTGATCGGCGTGAGACTGATGTAAGCGTAGTCCTGGATCAGAGGCCAGACGAAGGCGCCGCCGCCGTGTATCGTCCTGCTTGAGCGCCCCTTGTCCACGCGCCCGTAAATGACGAGGATTTTATCGGATGGACAGCGTTTGTAGCGGCTTGCCATAAAGGCAACCGTGAAAAATACGAGCACCACGAAGGCAATCAGTGCCAGAACTCCAAATCCTGCAGCGTTCATTTCATTCTCCTTGGATTATGTAAGCTTCTCAACGATCAAGGTGTTGCCGGCCGCCACCCCGATAACCTGGACCTTTTCACCGGTGGCGATCGTGTTCTTGTTGCTTGAAACGGCGTCAAAAATCTTCAACGAGCCCTGTGCAATGATCTGCACCTGCCCCGTTCCGTTCTTTGGGATCGTCAGATAGATACTTCCCTGCGTGCCGATGGTATTTTGAATATGGATCGTCCCTTCGGTTTGCAGGCGCTTCATCTGGCTGAATATCACGCCTGTGACCGCGACGGTGACCAGGCCGGCGATCATGCCGCCCAGGACCGTCAGGAGAACGGCTACACCCGCCCGGAGCAGGGCAAGCCCTACCAGCCCAAACATCATAAAGAAAGATGTCAGTCCCTGCACGGATAATAGCTTGAAGCTGATGTCTGCATCTAGATGCTCCCCGGCGGCATCCAAAGCCGAGTCCGCGACGTCTTCGCCGGTATCACCCCCAATGAACAGCATCATCAAACGGAGGAGGAAGAGAGTCCCACCTATAATTGTAGAGGCCCAATAGATAATCTCGATGAAGGTCAGCCCTGCCATGTGTAGCCCTTTCTGCTATGTCTAGGCAATTATACACTTTGATATACGGAGAACGAGTTGCGTAGTTGCAGCATGCAGGTCTGGCAGTTGGTTTCACGCTTCCAATAGATAGCCCCTAGGCTTCAAAGGAAACGAAACGACCAGGCTGCAAAGCCTGGTCGCTTCTATACTCCAGCCCACTGTCAGGTTGCCGGGCGCTCTACTGAGCCACAGTGGTTTGCTCAGGCACCACAATTGCCATGATCAGGTAGACCAGCGCAATGCCACCGAAGCCGGTGAAGAACGCCAGCAGGGTCAGCAGTCGGATAATGGTCGGGTCGATGCCGAGGTATTCGCCCAGCCCTGCGCAGACGCCTGCGATCATACGGTTGGATGTACTACGGGTCAGCTGCTTGTAATTGGTGTTCATGAGGTTGCACTCCTTTCCACGATTTCTACAGGGACATACGCAGGGGAGTGCGGAAGGTTGCAAGGCTG
>DAIQBG010000007.1:1736-104091 GCA_036781265.1 Anaerolineales bacterium
TTTTGTATATAGCTGTGATTGCGGGTCTCAATACGGTCTCGGCGAGCACTCGACCTGCTCAACCAGCGGTGTTACTTATATTTCCTGCTCTCCAGATAATTTGCCCCCGCCGCCCAGAGCAACGCCAGACCTATCATCAGATAGATGACCGCCTGCAACCCCAGCCACCGGAGCTGGGAGAAGCCGAATGCAGCGAACAAAGCCCCGGTGATGCCGTAGAAGATTGTATTACGAATGTAGTCTGAACCGACGCGCTTCGACTGGACGATATTTCTTTGCATCAACGCTTCCATCCCCCGGACTTGCTCTTCGTGTAGTCCTTTACAGGCCAAGGAGTCACCTGCCTGCGCGGCGCATTCCTGACAAAGCCCGCGCTGGCAATACTTGCAAATGCCCACTGCGGGCCTGTCTGGATGGTAATAGCAGACCAAGGTTATTCTCCCATCAGCTGCACAATGAGCTTTCTTTGGCGGGGACGGTTATCGAAGTCGACGTAGATCACCTGCTGCCAGGTGCCCAGGGTTAACTGTCCATCCACGAAGGGAATCGTCAGCGACGGTCCAAGCAGCGCCGCCCGCACATGGCTGTGCCCATTGCCGTCATGCCAGCGCTCGTTGTGGGCGTATCCGCGATCCGAGGGAACCAGCTCGTCGAAGAGCCGGCGCAAATCGCTCAGCGCGCCGCCCTCGTATTCGATGGTGGTCAACGCGCTGGTGGATGAGGGACAGAAAACAGTTGCAATACCGGCCAGCAATCCACTTTTCGAAAGGGTCTTCGTCAGCGGATCGGTAATATCGTGGATATCTGCATTGCCTTGCGTTCGGAGGGAAATAGAAGTTGTTTTGACTGTCATAATTATGAACCTGATATTTTTTCAATCGGATGTCTGAGCACAGTTTTTAGCTTTGCAGGGTCCGCCTTGCGCGGGTCGCCAAGGTAGATCTCATGATGTTTGCCGCCCGTTCCCACGAGATCGCGGTAGCCGTTCTCCTCTGCAACTTCGCGCATCCGTTCGACGGTCGCGGGTTCCGTGGCGTAGGGACCGATGTGCATCACTTGAACGCATAAACCTTCTTCGAAATCTGTCAGGCGTATTTTCGCTAGGAAATCGCTGTCACCACGTTTTTTACGGAGCTGTTCGAGTCCCTCAGCAAAGATATCCGGCGTGACCAGGTCCGGCTGCAGGATCATCAGAGTATAGAACCAGTTGTCCTTGACGGTGATGTCGAACATTCCATCTACTACCCACCACAATCCTTCGAGCGGCATGACGGAATAGTCCAAGGGGTCCGACTTGCGTTTTTTGAGCATGAACTTCAGCGTATATGAAATCCCATACAACGCCTGGGTCGCTTCCTGAAAGGACGGGGAATTGCCCGGCTCGGATCCTTTTTCGATGGCGCCGTCGATCATGGCGAATTGCAGACGCGGCACCTCTACGAGTTCCACTTTTTTGGCCGAAGGAGCATACAGATGTTTCCAATCTTTTTTGAGGTCAAGAGTTTTCACGATGTTCTCCTTTATGAATGACATTGTCGCCATATTTCTCTTTCAATTCATCGATGGCATCCTGGAGCCTGCGCTCCTTTTCCGAGTCCATATCCCACAGACCTAATTGGCGGACTGGCTGTCCCAGCCCGGTGACGCCCACACCGATCAGCCGTACTGCCTGATAAGGCTTTCGGACGGTTTTCATCAATTCGAGCGCTGTGCTTTCGATCTCGTCTTCCTGGTCCGTCGGGCTGTGAAGAGTGGTCTGCCGCGTCAGCGTGGTGAAATCGGGCCAGCGGATTTTGAGTTTGATGGTTTTGCCCGCCAGATTGCTTTCTCTCAATTGCCTGGCGACCTCGACCGACATTTCATGCAGGGTCTTGTGCAGAATTGCATCATCACGTACATCCCTGGAAAACGTGATCTCCTGGCTGATGGACTTGGTTTCATGCTCGGTCGTAATGGGGCGGTCATCAATCCCTTTGGAGTGTCTGGCGAGGTCGCGCCCATTCTCGCCGAACATGCGGATCAACTCGCTCTCGGGCCATCTGGCGATATCGCCGATCGTGTAGATACCCAGCTCTGTCAGTCGCGCGGAGGTCTTTGGACCCACGCCCCAGAGCATGTCCGCCGGCAGCGGGGAGAGGAAGGCAGCCTCCTCTCCAAACGGGACGATGGTTACCGCGTTCGGCGGACTCGCTTCACCCTGGGCTCTTAACTCACGCAGCGCCGCGCTTTTCCCTACCTCGGTGGCGATCTTCGCCACGAGCTTGTTCGAGGCGATACCGATCGAGCAGGGCAGCTGCAACTCGTCACGGATGCGCGCCTGCAGGTTCTGAGCGATCCTCGCAGCGGGATCGCGTAGATCGCTGATATCCAGGAACGCTTCATCAATAGAAATCTGCTCGACGAGAGGCGAGGTATCGTGCAAGCGTGCCATCACCTCGTGCGAAACCTCCCGGTAAAGATGGTGGCGCGAAGGGACGATGATCAAGCCCGGGCTGAGCCGCACGGCTTTCCCCATTGGCATCGCCGAGCGAACGCCCATCCGCCGCGCCGCGTACGAACAGGACGCGACGACCCCACGCTCCTCCGGCCTGCCGCCCACGGCAAAGGCCTTGCCGCGCAACTCCGGGTTGCGCGTCTCCTCGACAGCGCAGAAGAAGGCGTCCAGGTCGATGTGCAGGATAGTGCGGGCCATCGGCTCGATTATAAGGATAAAAGAGTCATTAATGAGATATTGAACATTCCTTAAAGAAAAGATATACTAGAGGCGTATAGTCATTAGAAATCTCAGGTGACCCAATCGCCAGTTGTGTCAATGGGAACTTCCGCAATTATGTGAACGTATTAATAAACTGAATGAACGGAGGAGGATCCTATGAAAGCAAGATTGCAAGCCGTATCAACGCTGCTGCTGATTGCGTTGGTAGTCTCGTTCGTGCCTGCGGCAGCGCTTCCGGGAAGCGCCGCCGCGGCACAGACCTGTACCGACCGAGCACAGTTCATCGCAGACGTAACCGTTCCCGACGGTACACGGTTTAACCCCGGCGCAACGTTCACCAAGACCTGGCGACTGCGCAACATTGGCACTTGCACCTGGACAACCGGCTACAGCATGGTGTTCCAGTCGGGTGAGCAGATGGGAGGGCCAGCCTCGGTTCCGATGCCGTCCAGCGTGGCGCCCGGTCAGAACGTTGACGTCTCGGTCAACCTCACCGCTCCCAATGCAGCCGGTCATTACATTGGCTACTGGCGCTTCAGAAATGCCGGCGGCACTGTGTTTGGAATTGGCCTGGCTGCCAATAAGTCCTGGTGGGTCGAGATCAACGTGACGGGCTCGACTCAGACGGGAGTGGCTTATGACTTCACTGCCAACGCTGGCTCGGCGACCTGGTCGAGCGGCGCGGGCGGGCTTTCCTTCCCCGGCACGAATGGGGACACAAAGGGATTCGCCGTGCGAGTGGAGAGCCCCGCTTTTGAGAGCGGTGTCTCGGCTACGCAGCCCGGCCTGCTCTTCTCTCCCCACCAGATCACAAACGGGTTCATCCAGGCGGTCTATCCCGATTTCGCCGTGCAAGCTGGAGACCGCTTCCAGACAACTGTCGGCTGCGAGCTCAATGCCACTTCCTGCTACGTGGCGTACCGTCTTGATTATCAGGTCGGCAGCACGATCCGGACATTCTGGACCTTCCGTGAACGATATGAGGGCTGGACATATAACGCCAACCTGGATTTGAGCCCACTGGCTGGAAAGACCGTCAAGTTCATTCTTTATCTCTCTGCCTATGGTTCTCCTGTGGGCGATCGGGCATTCTGGGGAAATCCTGTGATCGTGCGCCGGGGTGCATCTCCGACGACTCCTACAACTCCTCCGCCTACGGTCACCGGCACACCGCCTACCGCAACGCCAACAAGGACGCCCGGGCCAGGGACGGCAACCGTTCCGCCTTCCGCCTGTGACAGGGCACAGTTCGTCAGGGATGTAACCGTGCCGGATGGTACGCTGATGAATCCCGGCCAGACCTTTACGAAGACCTGGGAACTCAGGAATTCTGGCACCTGTGCCTGGTCTACCTCATACCAGCTAGTGTTCTTCAGCGGCGAACGCATGGGCGCAGCCGAAACCTATGCATTTACCGAAAATGTTCCGGTGGGCAGGACAGCCCGGTTCTCAGTGCCGATGACGGCGCCTTCGACAGCCGGATCCTATCGCGGCTACTGGATGTTCAAGAACGCCAGTGGACAGCTCTTCGGATTTGGTCCGCAGGGGAATAGGCCCTGGTGGGTGGATATCCGGGTTGCCGGTGCTACTGTTACACCCGGTGGTCCGACAGTCACGCCCAGTGGTCCGACCGTCACGCCTTCCCCGGGTATGGCATATGATTTTGCCACCAATGCCTGTTCCGGTACCTGGTTCAGCGGCGCGGGCCAACTTCCATGCCCCGGAACCGACGGTGATGCCAAAGGCTTTGTCCTCAGGGTGACGAACCCCAGGCTGGAGACCGGCGCAACCGATAACCGTCCCGGCCTTCTCACTTTCCCCCAAAACGTGCAGAACGGCTACGTCCAGGGATTCTTCCCCTCATTCCGCGTGCAGAACGGCGATCGCTTCCGCTCGATCATCAATTGTGAGGGCGGCGCCACCAATTGCTATGTCGCCTTCAGCCTCGATTATCAGACTGGCAATGAACCCATCCGCACGTTCTGGGGACCGTTCCTGGAACGGTATGAGGGCAGGTTCTTTACGATCGATGCAGACCTGAGCTCGCTTGCCGGACGAGATGTCAAGTTCATTTTGACGGTGCGGACCGCAGGCGTGGCGACGGGTGACCGTGCCCTGTGGGTGGGTCCTCATATCTACCGCCCCGGGGCGACCACGCCGCCGACTCCGATCTCCGGTACGATCTCACCGACGCCGACGAACGCCACCGCAGCCCCAACTGCGACGCCCACACCCACCGGAACTACAGGCGCCTCCTCAGCTACACCGACCAATACGACCGCGCCTTCGTCTGCAACTCCGACGGCATCGCCTACGCCCACACAAACCCAGCAAGGGAATAGTTCCGGTCAGTACCAAAACACGACCTACAATTTTAAGTTTAGCCTGCCCGCAGGTGCAACGATTGTCAGCCAATCTGACACCGTTGGGCGTGTCAGTCTGCCCGTAGTCACAGCAGGCACAAATCTCCTTTCAAAGTATATCCAGATCCACGTGGTCGAAGGTGCCAATCCGTGTGTTAGCCCTGCGGTGGATGGCCTCCCCTCTTCCACAGAAAATGTCACCATCAACAATATTGCATTTGTCAAGACCACCGGTCAGGGGGCTGCAGCAGGTAACCGCTACGATTGGACAGTTTATGCTACGACCCGCAATAATGCATGCATTACTCTGGCGTTCGTGCTGCATTCTGCCAATCCCGGGAACTATGCCACGCCTCCGCCGGTCTTCGATATGGCGCAGGAATCGGCAGTGATCGGCGCCACAATGGCTACTTACGGCCCGATTAACTAGCGTCAGTATTACGCGGTTCGCAACGAAGGCCTGGTCCGGATGGGCCAGGCTTTTTCTCTCCATTTTGCGTGGAGCGGAGCGATTACTCACCCATGTCCTCCAAACGATCCACCCTCCTCCTTGCCGACGACGATCCCACCATCGCGGATAGCCTGGCGCCGTTCCTCGAGCGGGCAGGCTTCCATGTTTTGGTCGTATCCGATGGCATGAGCGCGCTCGAAAAGGCGCAGGCTCATCATCCTGAGCTGATCATCCTGGATGTGCTTATGCCGCGTATGGATGGGCGTGAGACCCTGCGCCGTCTGCGCAAAGCCAAAATCTGGACTCCTACCATCTTGCTCACCCAGGTTGGCGAAGCCTCCGAGCGCGCCCTGGCACTTGAGGAGGGCGCCGACGATTATCTCAACAAGCCATTCGATCCACATGAGCTGCTGGCACGCATTCGGGCCGTGTTGAGGCGGGCGCGCCCGGGTGAGCGTTCCTTGTCGGCCGCCTGGCTGTTGACTGCCAAGGACCTGGAGCTTGATCGCCGCGCTCGCCGCGCCACTCTGGCAGGCGAAACCGTCGAGCTCACACCGAAGGCGCTGGCGGTACTTGAGTATCTGATGACGCATCCCGACGAAGCCGTCACGCGCGAGCGTTTGCTTGAGGCCGTCTGGGGTTGGGAATACCCGGCCGGGACGCGCACGGTCGATACGCGTATGGCGGAGCTGCGCCGTGCTCTCGATGATGATCCGTCCGACCCGCGGTTCATCGAGACGATTCCCGGGGAGGGCTATCGCTTTATTGCGCCTGTCCATGGAGAGGGGTAAGATTATCCCGCTATGCTCAAGAAAAGCTGGGTCACATTCGTTTTGCTATTCCTGCCTCTGCTGGGAGGCATTTTTGCTTTTGTCTTGGTCAACCTCTTTTCTCAGGCGCTGCCGCCGTTCATGGTGACCGCCGATTTTGGTTTTGTCGGTCTCGTCCTGGGACTCACCATCCGGAACCTGGGGGTCCTTGCTCTCCTGATGGGTCTGTTGATCACGGGGGTCTTATTGCTTCTGTACAATCGCTCCATTCGGCGTGGAGAGCAAACCCAGGTGCTCATTGAAAGTGCCAAGCAGGAAGCGGAACAGGGCCGGCGGCGGTTTCTGCGGCGCCTGGACCATGAGATAAAAAACCCATTGACCGGGCTACGCGCGGCGCTGGTGAACATGCAGGAAGCTCAGGCTGTCACTGATCGCCAGCGAGCGGTGTCTAATGCGAGTCACGCGGTGGAACGCCTGACTCGTCTGTTGACCGATCTGCGGAAGTTATCTGACCTCGGTGAGCGACCGATCGAGCTCTGGCAGGTCGATGTCCCGGATCTGCTCCAGGATGTAGTGGATGCAGCGCACAGCCTGCCTGCGTACAAGGGGCGCGAGGTCAATCTGCTGATTCCCAAAGTTCCCTCACCCTTCCCCATGATCACCGGCGACCGTGACCTGCTGGTGCTTGCTATCTATAATCTTGTTGAAAACGCGCTCAAGTTTACGGGAGCAGCAGATTCGGTGGAGATGCGCGTCTACGAGGATGGACGCGCGATCATCATTGAAGTAGCCGACTCGGGAGCCGGCATCCCTGCAGAAGATGTATCCAAGATTTTCGAGGAGCTCTACCGCGGTTCCAACACGCGCAGTACCGAGGGGAGCGGGCTCGGCCTGGCGCTTGTGCATCGGATCATCGCCTTACACGGGGGGCAAATCCAGGTGCGCAGCAGCCAGGAGGAGCCACGGGGCACCGTCTTTACGGTTCGCCTTCCGGTCAATAAGAGAAAGATCACGCTGCTTCCCTCCGGCTGAGCCATGTCGAAGAAAACCTGGCTCGTCTTCTTCCTGCTTTTTCTTCCGCTCATTCTGGGGGCGCTGGCTTCCTTCCTCGCACAATGGATGTGGGATCCTGTGCCGCTGCTCGTCTTTCGCATCGATGTCGGAATGGTGGCGTTTGTCACGGGCGCCTTTATCACTCTTCTGCTCGGGGTTGCTTTTCTAGCTTCATGGATCCGAGACCGTACTGCCCGAAGCACGATCGAGCGTTCCCTGCAGGAGTCGGAGCAGGGGCGCCAGCGCTTTATCCGCAGGCTCGATCATGAGATCAAGAATCCGCTGACCGGGTTACGCGCAGCGCTGGTCAATTTGCAGGAGACCGCCAATCCGCAGGAGCGCCAGCGCGCTTCCGAGAATGCCCGCCGCGCTATGGAGCGCCTGACACGCTTGCTGAACGATCTTCGCAAGCTCTCGGATCTCGAAGAACGCTCGATGGAACGCATACCCGTTGACATTCCCGAACTGTTGGATGAGGTTGTTGAGGCGGCGCGAACCGTGCCTGCCTACCAGGGTCGTAGTGTGAACTTGCTGGTCACGAAAGTCCCCTCGCCACTGCCGCAAGTCACCGGCGATCGCGATCTGCTGGCTCTGGCAATGTATAACCTGGTCGAAAACGCCCTCAAGTTCACCTCCGCGCAAGATTCGGTCGAAGTCCGCGCCCTGGAGGATGGTCGTGCCATCCTCGTGGAAGTGGCTGATTCCGGGGCGGGAATCCCGCATGAAGATCTCTCGAAGATCTTCGAAGAACTTTATCGAGGTTCCAACGCTCGCGGCACGGAAGGCAGTGGACTGGGGCTGGCGCTGGTGAACAGGATTGTCTCGCTGCATGGCGGTCAGATCGATGTCCGCAGCCGCCGGGACGGACCGCACGGGACGGTTTTCACCGTCCGCCTGCCGGAAAAAAGGTAATCAGCTATACGGTGGACGAGTAGGGCGATGCTAGGCAAGATAGGCTTCTTGCTAACTCGACAGATGCAACGCCCGTATCGAGACCACACGTTACAAAACTGTGACAACTCTGGAACAGCCTTGTAACAAGGGCGGAGTATAGTATATGTATGAAAGGCTTAAAGAACGCTCCTGCTTCGGAAAAGGCTCTCATCCAGGCTGCCCAGCGTGGCGACCTGGAAGCATTTAATCTCTTGATCCTGCGCTACCAGAACCTGCTGTTCGGGATCGCCCTGCGCTTGCTGGGTGATGAAGATGCGGCAGCCGACGCCGTCCAGGAAGCACTCATCTCAGCCTTTCGTCGGTTCCATACATTCCGGGGCGATTCCCTCAAAAGCTGGTTGGCGCGTGTGGCAGTCAATGCCAGCTATGACGAGCTGCGCAAGAAGCGCCGCCAGCACTCCGTGCCGCTAGAGCAGCTCACCGCCGAGGGGGACGAGATCGAATCCAGCGCCTGGTTGGTGGACCCGCAGGCGGACCCCGAGGTACAGTTCGAATCCAGTGAGCTGGAAAGCGCCATTCAGGGCAGCCTCGCGAAGCTGCCTGCTGTCTATCGCCTGATGTTGGTCCTGGTGGATATCGAAGGCCTGTCCTACGAAGAAGCGGCGCAGGCTGCCGGCATTCCGGTCGGAACCGTGAAGAGCCGGCTGGCGCGTGCCCGGGTGCAGATGCAGAAGTCCCTGCAGGCTTCAGGCGAACTGCTTCCGGTATCCTACCGGATGAACCTGCCTCTTTCCGTCTAAGCGGAAATCATCCCTATCGAAGGAAACATCAAAATGCGACCAGTCTTCGCTCTGTTCACCGCGCTTGCACTGATCTTGTCCGCCTGTGGTACCCTCGAAATCGGGCTCGAAACCCCTCCACCCGAGATGCCCGCCATTCCCGTGAGTTCCGCTGCGGAAGCGACGGCAGAACCGGGACTTTCCCTTTCCTCTTCTTCGGATGAGATCCAGCACGCCATGCTCGCCAGCGCGACCAGCTGGCTCACCATCTGGATGGACGGCACAGTTACGCACTATGCCATGGATGGCTCCGACGCGGCGCCGCAGGTTACGCGTGAACAGGTCTGGATCGATCAATCCCTGAGCCGCTTCCGTATCTTGAGCGGACCGGCTGACGGAACGGCCGAAACGTTCAAAGCTTCGGATGGCGCGACCATCCTCGAAGTGGACTTGCAGACCGGTCAGAGCCAGTCTTATCCCTTGCCCGAATTTGCAAAGGTAAAACAGTTCGTCCCGACCCTGCAGCCCGGGTATGGGTATCCTCAGCCTCTCTGGGGGCAGATGGGCACACAGCTTTCGCAGCTGGCATTTTCCTCCGACCTGGCGCAAAACGAGGGGGCATTTAAGCCCGTGGGCACAGAGTTTGTCGCCGACCGGGAGACCGTTGTCGTCGAATGGACCCATATCGAGAACGACCTGCCGTCCTGGCGCCTGTGGCTGGATGTTGAGACTGCCGTGATTCTGAAGATGCAGACCTACGAGAAAAGCGGCGGGGACGCAATCCAGAGCGAAGCCGTTATCAATCAGGTGATCTATGATGATCTCTTTGCCGATGCTCTATTCCGTGCACCTGCCACATTGCCCCGGTTTGGGGATGTGACTGGACAGGCGAGCGACCAGGCGGAAACAGAGCCGGAAGCCGCCCGTGGCAGAGATAGGCTGGGTGAGTTGTACTTCTTTACTTTGCCGCATCAGGCGAATCCATCTGCGCAGTTGGTCCGGCTGCCAGGCCTGTGCGCAGCGGGGCTGGCAGCCTGTCCGGCGGTGGAAAGAGTGTCCGCGCCCTTTCCGTTTGATTTTTCGTTAACACAGTTATCCTGGTCGCCGGATGGGAACCTGGCAGCCTTCTCCTATCCCGATGATCCAGACGGTACACCACACCAGCTGTGGCTCTTCGACCCTGCCGCAGACACCTGGACCTCCTTGTTCGAGTATCCCTATATCGATCCGCCGTTCTGGTCGCCGGATGGGAACTGGCTCGCCTTTCGGGTCCAGGATGGGCTGGGCGGCGAGGATATCTATGTGGTTCGACGGGATGGCTCTGACTTGAAAAACCTGACGGCGTCCGAAGATCTACCTGCAGAGTCCAGACCGTACGGCCTGGCTGGCTGGATCACCGGGAATATCATGGTGCACTCCGTCAAGCCGGGGAACGAGGGAACCATTTATTTGATCCGCGCCGCCGACGGACTGATCCAGCCAATGTTCGATGCCAGGTTAATCAAGTCCCTGCTCGTGCCCTCACATAACAGTGCCTGGCTGGCTTATGACGCTTATGATGGGGAAACACACACTCTCTATGTAGCCGAGCCTGACGGCGCAAATCCCGTCGAAATCGCGAGCTTTACCGGTGGCACCCTGTATCCTATCGTTTGGTCGCCCGATGATCGCCGTCTGGCATTCGTCTACTTCACGGGTCTGACTCCAGGCAGCACACCGACCGCGGATGTCTATGTGATTGACCGAAATGGCAGGGGTCTGAAACAGGTTTACAGAGGCGCAACAGTTGGTGCGCTATTATTCTCGCCGGATGGAAAATTTTTACTGATCAGTGAGACGGACCGTGCCACCGGCGCGCAGCTGTTTGTTGTAGACCTGCAGACACTGGAGCAACGCATGCTTCAAGCGCCCGGCTTGACATTGGACAGCGACTGGGTGATGCCCTCCTGGAGACAATGATCTGTGCATAGAGGAGCCAGAGGCTTGCTTCTGGCTCTTTTGATTCTCTTCATCAGTGCTCTATTATCGTTATAATGACCCAAGCTTTTATTGACAAGAGGATACCTTTTTATGAGTACAACAGACGCATCGAAACCACTCTGGTCGAGCGGGGATGTCTATGAACCGTATGTCGGCCGTTGGAGTCGTCTGGTCGCCCCGGAATTCATTCGTTGGCTGGATTTATCTGCTAGAAGGCATTGGCTGGACGTGGGCTGCGGTACCGGCGCGCTCAGCCAGGCGATTCTCGATCTTGCAGATCCTGAAAAAATTAAAGGTGTGGACAGGTCCGAAGGCTTTGTAGAATACGCCCGCCACCGGCTTCCGCATCCACAGGTAGAATTTGAAGTGGGCGACGCTCAGTCATTACCGGTAGCTTCCGAAAGCTTTGATGCGGCTGTCTCGGGCCTTGTCCTGAATTTTGTCCCGCGCCCGGGCCAAATGATCGCCGAGATGAAGCGCGCCGTCCGTACCGGGGGAACCGTTGCTCTGTACATCTGGGACTATCCCGGGAAGATGCAGATGATGCGCCACTTCTGGAATGCAGCTGCCGCGCTGGACCCGGCGGCTCGTGATCTCGATGAGGGGCGCCGTTTTCCCCTGTGTAACCCTGATTCGCTCAAAAACCTGTTTGAAACTGTGGGCCTGCTTCAAGTGCATGTCCGCCCGATCGATATCTCGACCGATTTCAAGGACTTCGACGACTACTGGGCTCCATTCCTTAAGGGTCAGGCTCCAGCTCCGGCTTATGCGATGTCGCTAAGCGAAGAAAAGCGGGCTCAGTTACGGGAGAGGTTGTATAACAGTTTGCCTTTTGCGCTGGACGGATCTATTCCGCTGGTGGCACGCGTCTGGGCTGTACGTGGGGTCAAATAGGAATGATCGCCCTGCGCAAGGTTCATCAAGGGAGAACGCAGTGAAATCCTGGCATGGCTCCTGTATCGGTGCACTTCTGGTCTTATTGATCGGCGGCAGCTCTCTCATTTTTCTGGTCCCATTTGGCGCTGCGATGATTGCTGCGATTCCGCCGGTGTTCGACCGGCTCACCGCCTACGTGCTTTGCCCGGATGCGACCGCCTATTCGTATCGTGATTATGGTTTTGGCACGCCGTCTACTTCAAGTCCGAACAGCGGGACAGGACACTTCACCGAGCTGACCTGTACGTACGAGGATGGCTCTCAAGAGGTCTTTGGCAACGAAGAAGTTGGGTTAAAAGGGCTGGCGGCTTCGATTGCTGCGACAGGTATCTGCGGGGGGGTGGGCGTCTTCTTCCTGATGGCCCTTGCCGCCTTGATAGGAGCCAGATTAGTGAAGCCCGGGGAAATCCAGAGCGTATAGAAATCACAGGTAAAACCTGAGAGTATGGTCACGTCCTGACTTCGGAGGTAGACATGAAACTACTCAGGCGGGTTCTCTTTGGACTCCTCATTCTGTTCATCACCATGGTCGTGATCATAGCGGGTTCGATCGCCATGGATGCGGTCCTGGGCGCCGGACGGTTGGATGGCATAACGAACGTCACGATCCCTGGTATCGGCGGTGGACCCGATGTTCGAGCCTATGTGGCGCGTCCCCAGCGCGCGGGTCCCTTCCCGGCAGTCATGATGATCCATGAATTCTACGGTCTGAATGAGTCCATCGTCAGCCTGGCAGACCTGCTGGCGGAGGAGGGTTATCTCGTTGTGGCGCCCGATACCTTCCGCGGCTCGACCACAGCCTGGATCCCGCGGGCGATATATCAGGTCATTACGACCCGGCCAGAAAACGTGAATGCTGACCTTGATTCCGTGTATGCCTGGCTCCAAGCGCAGCCGGATGTCGACGCCAGCAGGATTGCCATTTCAGGTTTTTGTTACGGAGGGCGTACATCACTGGCATACAGCCTACATAATGATCAACTGGCAGCTACGGTGATCTTCTATGGTTCCCCGGAGACCAATTCGCAAGTCCTCAGGACACTCCCTGGTCCTGTGCTGGGCATCTTCGGCGGGGCGGACCAATCCATCCCTGTTTCGCAGGTAAACGCCTTCGACGCGGCGCTGACCGAAGCCGGTGTGCCGCATGAGGTCACGATCTATGAGGGGCAGCCGCATGCCTTTGTCGAGGATGCAGGAGGAGTCAGGTCTGGGGGCGCGCAAGCCGAGGCATGGAACCAGATGCTGGCTTTTCTGGAGACGAATCTCCGTGACGCCTCCAGCCGCGCGGCCGACCCGGTCTCGATCGATTATCATCCTCCGTTTGCATGGAAATACTATGTCATGCTGGTTTATGAGCATGGGTTTGGCATAGCACACCACACCGATTAAGGTCCTCGTGCACTTTCAAAAAGACCTCCGGGCCAGGATCGCTCGGAGGTCTTTTTACCTGTATCCGGATTTACCTGCTCATTTCCCCAGTTTCTTGCGGAAGGCCTCGGTCAATGCCGGGACGATCTGGAACAGGTCTCCCACCACGCCATAGCGTGCCTGCTTGAAGATGGGCGCATCGGAATCTTTGTTAATCGCCACGACCAGCTTGGCATTACGCATCCCCACCAGGTGCTGGATCGCGCCGGAGATGCCACAGGCGATATACAGATCAGGCGTCACGACTTTACCGGTTTGTCCCACCTGGTGGGAGTAAGGGATATAACCCGCGTCCACTGCAGCGCGAGAAGCACCGACCGCACCGCCCAGCACATTCGCCAGCTCGGTGATCAACGCAAACCCCTGCTGGGCGCGCCACAGCTCCGCTTGTTTTTCGTCCAGGCCGGCAGGCGGCTGCAGGGACGGGTTGTTCGACACGCCCCGCCCACCCGAGACGATCACGCCCGCGTCGCCCAGGTTCACAGCGCTCTCGGAGGCAGAGTACCCTGTGACCTCCGTCAACGCATCGGCTTGGACCTCGACCTGGGTTGCTGTTCCAGACTTGCTGGCATCTGGCTCGGGCTTAGGGAAGGCGCGACCCCGGACGGTCGCAATCACCGGTTTGCCGGTACAGACGACCTTTTCCAGCAGCTTGCCTTCATAGATGGGGCGGGTTGCTGTCAGTTGATCGCCGCTCGCTTCCAGGGCGGTCACATCCGTTAAGACACCTGTGTTCAAATCAACTCCCACCATTGCCGCCAGCTCACGCGTCCGTGCGGTGGTGGGGAGAAGGATCAGGTCCGGGCTCTGAGAGGCAGCCAGAGCCGAAAGCGTGGATGCATACGGCTCGACGCGGAAATCCGTCAGGGCCCCGTTGTCCGCCGCCAGGACCTCATCCGCACCGTGCTCGAACGCTGCTTTCACAACCTCGTCTACGCCCGAGCCCAGGACGACCACACTCGCTGCACCCAGCGATTTAGCGAGCCCAAGCGCTTCCCAGGAAGCCGGCTGGACCTCGCCTTTGAAGTGATCGATGTACACCAGCGTTTTCATAGGATCCTCTCCGCCAGGATTTTGTCTGCGAGCTTCTCGGCGACCTCAGCCGGCGTTTCGCCGGTGATGATCTCGATCTTCGTTTCCTGTACAGGCGGGTTCATCACTTCGGCGCGCTTCACGGCTGTTTCCGGGGCGTTCACGCCCAGGTCACTCAGCGACCAGACAGGGATGGTTGCCTTCGACGCCTTGCGGATGCCCATGAAGGAGGGATAGCGGGGCTCGCCGATGCTCTGGACCACGCTCACGACGGAAGGCAGTTTTGCGCTGACCGTTTGCCTGCCTTCTTCGATGACACGGTCCACGCTCACGCTCCCATCCTGGACTTTGATTTGCCCTGCCAGCCCGAGCATTGGCCAGCCGAGGACGCGCGCCGTTTGCGCGGGGGTGAGACCGGCCCCGTTATCGAGCGTTTGCCGCCCAAACACGACCATATCTACGTTGCCGATCTTCTGAATGGCAGCAGCCAGGACCCGCGCCGCGCCCTGGGTGTCGAGGTTTTCAAGCGTCGAGTCCGAGACCAGGATGGCGTCATCGGCGCCCATAGCCAGAGCGTGCTTGAGTGCTTCCTTAGCGGTCTCAGGTCCGAGACACAGAGCTGTGACAGTCCCTCCCTGCGCTTCTCTTTGCTGGAGCGCGCCTTCCACTGCGTACTCGTCGAACGGGTTGATCACCAGAGGTGCGTCTCCCCAGGAGACTTTCCCGCCCTCGGCTCTTACTTTCGCCTCCGAGTCGGGTACTTGCTTGATACAGGCGATGATCTTCAAGTTATTCCTCCAACGTTATGATTTCTGTAGATCAGGCATTCCGCCTGACGATATGCTATCTGGCAAGCCCGGGCGGATTATCAGTCTCCGCATTATGCTCTCCACGCCAGGATGACCAACACATCGGCTGTAAGTACGGCTATCAGTCCAAATAGGCTGAAGACCTTTTGCCAGAGGATCCATCTCTCTTTGTTTTCCATGCGCCTGAGAAAGAACTGTCGGAACGGATAAATCGAGGGCTCGCGGGTCAGGCTATTATAAAGGTCCTGGTAGTACGTATCTGTCCTGAACCAGAGCTTATACGTGTTGCGAAAGAACAGCAGGCTAAAGAGCAGAAAAACAACGACAAAACCGGCAGAGGGTTGCTCCATTCTATGGGTAGTTTAGAATATTCGAACGCTTAACCTATTGAATACCCATCTGGCTCAAGATTTTGCCTGTCTTCAGTTCGAGATCACAGGCGTGTGCGCCCAGGGTATATGTCGAAAGTGTATTGCCTTCTTCGTTGAGTTTCACGCGTGAGTAAAGTGTGTATTGCTGGGGTTTCTCCGCCTGCCAGACGATATTTCCTGCGGGAGAGACGCAATACAGGTTCGATTGGTCGCGCGGAAAGCCGTTAGGGCTTTCCAGCACGACTGTGCCGTAAAGCGTCTGGATGGATTTTTCGATTTTCGTGTGGAGGGGCTGGATTTCCATAATTCCTTTACGACTGCCAGAAGGCCTCATCATAGGCGGGCAGCTCACAGCGCAGGGGCTTATCGATCCGCTCGCCTAGCGCATAGCCAGACTGGATGAGCGCTTGGATCTCGGAGCTGCCTTCGTAGATCACCGCGCCCTTGGAATTGCGCAGGTAGCGCTCTACGTCAAATTCATCGCTGAACCCGTAGGCGCCATGGATCTGGATGGCTTCATTGGCCGCATTGAACGACGCTTCCGTGGCGAATTTCTTGGCATAAGAAGTCTGCAGCGTGTTGCGCTTGCCGACGTTCTGCATCCAGCCAGCCTGCAGGTAGAGCAGGCGCGCGATTTCATAATCCTGCGCCATCCTGGCGATTTTTTCCTTGATAAGCTGATGATCGGCAATCGGTTTGCCAAACGTCGTGCGCGATTTCGAGTAGTTCACACTTGCTTCAAGGGCAGCGCGGACGATGCCGGTCGCACCGGACGCGACCGTGTATCGCCCGTGGTCGAAGGCGGTCATTGTGATCTTGAAGCCTTCGCCCTCTTCGCCAACCCGGTTCTCGGCTGGTACACGCACGTCCTGAAAGTTGATCCAGCCCGTCGAGCCGGCACGTACGCCCAGCTTGCCGTGAATATCGCCGCGCGTCACGCCGGGGGCGTGCAGATCCACGATGAAGCATGACAGTCCCTCGGAAGCTTTATGAGCCGAGGGGTTTGTTTTGACAGTCACCAGCGCCAGGTCCGCCTTGGAGGCAAGCGAGATCCACATCTTTTCGCCGTTCAGGATATACGTATCGTCCTCGCGTTTAGCGGAGGTCCGCATTGCAGCTACGTCCGATCCCATGCCTGGCTCCGTGAATACACCGCACCCGATTTTTTGCCCGGATGCCAGCGGAATTAAAAACTTCTGCTTCTGCTCGTCCGTTCCCCATTGGAACACGGTCATCGCGCACAGGCCCGTGTGGACAGACATCACCACCCGCAAGGACGTATCCACCGCTTCGAGCTCTTCGCAGGCGAGACCCCAGGCAATGTAATCCATGCCCGCGCCGCCGTAGCGCAGGGGAAAAGGCAGTCCAAGGATGCCCAGCTCGCCCATCCGTTTGAGTGCAAATGGAATCGGCTCCTGCTTGCGATCGTATTCCTTGATCACGGGCGCGATCTCTCGTTGAGCAAAGTCGCGCACCGTTTTTTGAATCATCTGATGTTCTTGAGAAAGAGAAAAATCCATGCACTGCCTCAGTGAAATTTTTCTCTAATTATACTTGACCTGATTATCCGGTGCTCGAGTAGCGCCGATCGTTTTCGAGACGTGCACGGAGAACGCCAGTTTGCTTAAAATAAAAAGCCCGACTGCCGCTTACAAATGGCATCGGGCTAGTGGCGTTGGGTGTCTTCGATCATGTCTTTTTCTCGACACCCATGTTGCTCAGCTCATCTGAATTGATGTTCGAGATGAGCAGGTCCGCGCCTGCGAGGGCGAGGAACACGAGCAAGAGGACGGATATGATGATGACGAACATGAAATCCTCCTTTCTCCTATTACTATTAACGAGAGTCCGCTCAAGAAGTTGTATCCCCTAACAGTACTGAAATGGATTCGGCAGCGGTGGGATCTATCATCCAATATAGAACATGCGTTCTAAATTGTCAATAGGTCTTTGGTGGGAGGCTCTCCTCTCATTGAAGTTGCAGTTACATGACGTTGTTCGTCGACTTTTGTTCCATGGTTTGGATCACTTAACTTTGCAGTCTTGTAAACCCGAGGGCAGTGCCAGAACCAGTGCGCACCCGCCTCGAAGTTTGAGCCTTTCTAACAGAAATCTGATTTGACAAAACTGTGAAAGTGGATACAATACACTCCGCCAGCCGAAGTGGCGGAATTGGCAGACGCGCTACGTTCAGGGCGTAGTGAGGGTTCCCTCATGTGGGTTCAAGTCCCACCTTCGGCACAAACTATACTGCTGGAGCAAGCGGTAAAACAAGACTCGCTGAAAGGCGGGTTTTTTGTTTCTCAGATACCGATCCGGCTTGTGATGGTATTTCTGTGAAACCGGTTGCTGTGCGCGGAGACAGTTCCTTTTGCCCCGAAAAACGACATTTTTCTCATAGATTTAGAGAGGAGAGGGGCAGTGGGCGGTGGTATAATCAGAGTAACCCAGGCATGTCCTTCATTAGTTAAGACGCGGAGTCACAGAATCTCGTCCTTCGTGTCTTTTTTATGCCGTTACACCACCCTGAAGAGAAAGTTATGGCTGAAGAGAACATTCAAACCAATCATAATGGTAATATCCAACAAGTTGACATAGACGCCCAGATGCGCGATGCCTATCTGGATTACGCCATGAGCGTGATCGTGGCGCGTGCCCTGCCGGATGCGCGCGACGGCCTGAAGCCGGTCCACCGCCGAATCCTGTATGCAATGCAGGAGCTGGGTCTCCGCTCGAATTCATCTTACAAGAAATCTGCCCGTATCGTCGGTGAAGTGCTGGGTAAGTTCCACCCGCACGGTGACTCGGCGGTCTATGAGACCATGGCGCGCATGGCCCAGGACTTTTCGATGCGCTACCCGCTGGTCGACGGCCAGGGCAACTTCGGTTCCGTGGATGGCGATGCGCCCGCGGCGATGCGTTATACCGAGGCCCGCCTCCATCGCCTGGCAGAAGAACTGCTTGCGGATATCGACAAGGATACCGTTGACTTTGGTCCCAACTTTGACGACTCGCTGGAGGAGCCTCTCGTCCTGCCTGCGCGCGTGCCCAATATGCTCCTTAACGGCACAGCAGGCATCGCGGTCGGGATGGCAACCAATATCCCGCCGCACAACCTGCGCGAGCTGACCGATGCGATCATCTACTTGATCGATAATTATGATGAGATGGATGAAATCCCGCTGACCGAGCTCATGCAGCGCATTCCGGGCCCGGATTTTCCCACCGGAGGCATTATCGTGGGGCGCGAGGGGATCGAATCCGCTTATGGCACCGGGAAGGGACGACTGGTCGTGCGGGGCGTCGCTCATATCGAAGAAAGCAAAGGCGGCCGGCATGAGATCGTCATCACCGAAATCCCCTACCAGGTGAATAAAGCCAGCCTGATCGAGCGGATTGCCGAGCTGGTGCGCGAGGACAGGATCGACCAGATCTCCGACCTGCGCGACGAATCCGATCAGCGCGGCATGAGCATTGTGATCGAGCTCAAGCGCGGGGCGCAGCCGAAGAAGGTGCTCAACCAGCTGTATAAATATACAGCCTTGCAATCTACGTTCGGTGTGCAGCTCCTGGCACTGGTGGACGGCGAACCTCGAACCCTCCCGCTAAAACGGGCTCTGCAGATCTTTATAGAGCACCGCCAGACCGTGATCGTCCGGCGGACGAATTTCGAGCTGGCAAAAGCCCGCGCCCGCCAGCATATCCTCGATGGTTATCTGATTGCTCTCGCCAATCTCGACGCTGTTATCAAGACTATCCGCGAGTCGCAGGATGCGGACGAAGCCAAGGGAAACCTGGTCCAGCGCTTCAAGTTGAGCGAGCTTCAGGCGCAAGCTATTCTTGATATGCAGCTGCGGCGGCTGGCCGCCCTTGAGCGCTCGAGAATCGAAGAAGAGCACAAACAGGTCACCCAGCAGATCGCGCACCTGGAGGACTTGCTGGCTCACCCCAAGAAGATCCTGGGGCTCATCCAGGACGACATGCACGATCTTGCCGAAAAATATGGCGACGATCGCCGCACCCGTATCGCCGCCGAGGCGACCGAGACCCTCAGCGAAGCAGACCTGGTCCAGGATGAAGCTGTCTTGATCAGCCTCACGGAACGCGGCTATATCAAGCGCGTTGCAGCCTCGGCATTTCGCTCGCAGAGCCGCGGCGGGCGCGGTGTGATGGGGCACACCATCCGCGATGAGGATGTGGTGGTTGCTCTGCTGCCGGCGCGCAGCCTGGACACGATGCTGTTTTTCTCAGATCGCGGCAAGGTCTATTCGGAGAAGGTCTACCAGATCCCGGATGCTGACCGCACGGCAAAGGGTATCCCTCTCGTGAACGTGCTCGCCCTGGATCCAAACGAGCGCATCACAGCCGCTATCGCAGTCTCCGATTTCTCGGCCCATGGCTACTGCGTGCTCTCGACGATCCGCGGCAAAGTCAAACGGGTGGTGATGGAGGAATTTGCCTCTGTACGCCCGTCGGGTCTGATCGCGATGTCTCTGGATGAGGGTGATAAGCTTGGCTGGGCACGTCTCACCAGCGGCAGTGATGAAGTGATCTTTGTGACCGAGCACGGACAAGCGTTGCGCTTCAGTGAGAGTAAGATCCGCTCGATGGGGCGGCAGGCTGCCGGCGTGCAGGCCATCCGGCTGCAGGACGGAGACTGTGTGACCAGCATGGATGTGGTCGAGAAGGATGGAGCGCTGCTGGTGATCACCAGCAATGGCTATGGAAAGCAAACCCCCCTGAGCGCCTATACTCCCAAGGGCCGCGCCACCAACGGCATTTCGACCATTGATCAACGCGCATTGCCGGAGATCGGAAAGGTTGTCGCCGCCCGCGTCATTCAAAAGGCTGATGACCTGACGATCATCACCTCGAACGGGGTTGCCATTCGCATCAAGGTTAACGATGTGCGCCAGGCGGGACGCTCCACTCGAGGTGTGCACCTGATCAAGCCGCAACCGGGTGACAGTGTGGCATCGGTGGCACGTATCGCTGCGGAAGATCTGAAAAGAGCAGGCGCGCAGCTCAACGGTGGTGAAGAAAAAACCGACGAGATGCAGCCGCAGCTGGTGTAAAAGAAGAAGTCCAGTGGCTAAACCACTGGACTTCTTTTATCGACCCTGCAATAACGACTGTAGTCGTTTATTGGAACAGCTAAAACAGCGACATCTTCCCCATCACAAACATCGCCAGCGTCCCAAGAATGCAGACCGTGAACATCAGCATCAGGGAGACCAAAAATCGCTGCTGAGCAGTCATTCCCAGAAACCGGGCGTTATTACGGCGCCGGGCAGTTACAGTGACGACCGGCTCCTTGTACAGATCATTCTGGTCTTCCTCGTAAAAGGAGGATTCGGCGGAGTCGCGTAGATTATCAAACATGTTTACCTCAGACCAAAGTATATCACGGGTGCTCAACCGCCCGGCCGCAGCCGCACATCCCCAAATCGTACTGTTAGAGATTGCCCATCCTCCGTGTTCAGCTTTAGGCTGCCATCCATCTCCAGACCCAGCAGCCTGCCTGTGGTCGAGACCCCATTCCCCTGTTCCACTCTAACCTGCTCGCCGCGGAACGCGAGTGCCTTTTCCCACGAGGTGATAAAGGAATCGCTCACCATGTGGGGACGCAGGGCAATGACGCTAGCCAGAATGTCATGCAGGAGGTCTGCGCGCCTGATCTCGGCTCCCAGCGCCTCTTCCAGGCTGGTGGCAGGGAATTGCAGGGATGCTTCTGAAGGCAGAGCGTCCTTCTGAACGTTAAGCCCGATCCCGATGACCAGGCAATCTACTTCCTCGCCTGACCACACCGATTCAACCAGGATTCCAGCCACCTTACGACCGTTAAGCAGGACATCATTAGGCCACTTGATCTGCGCAACCAGACGCCTCGACTTCAGCGAATCTACGATCGCCAGTGCAGCCAGTCCTACAATTCGGGTCAGATAAGGCTTTTCTTCCCGCCGGGGACGAATAATCAGGCTAAAGGCAAGCGCTGTCCCCTTGGGTGTAAACCATTTCCGATCGAGGCGTCCGCGGCCTGCCGTCTGTTCATCCGCAATCACCAGCGATAGGTCCCTGGCACCATCAGCTGCCCAGGCCAGTGCCTCATTGTTGGTCGAGCCAATAGAATCGAAATAGCTGACATCCCCGAGCGGGAGTTTCGAAAGCGCCTTCTTCAGTTCACTTTGGTTCATAGATTAAAAAATAAACCCGGCAGGTGTTTGCAAATGCCTCCATGAAAACGATGAGGGAGGCAAACCTGTCAGGCTTTTACGTCTTACGGCAAAACAAACCAGGGATTGATGAATCCACCGCCCTGACGGACCTCAAAGTGAAGGTGTGCGCCCTGGGAGTTACCCGTATTCCCCGCGGTGGCGATTTGCTGGCCCGCGCCGACGCTCTGGCATGTGCTCACAAAGAATGCGCTCAGGTGGGCATAGATTGTTGAATATCCATTCCCATGATCGATCTGGACCACATTGCCATAACCGTAGTTATAGCCGCCCTGTGCCATAGTCACTACTCCACCGTCGGCTGCATAGACCGGTGCTCCGGCGCCCGCGGCAATGTCAATGCCAAGGTGACCGGACCAGTAATCATTGCCTGACAGGAAGTTGTTGTCGGCTGGCCAGCGGAAGCCGCCGCCTCCCACCGCGCCGCCCGGACAGGCGCTCTGGTTGGTAGAGGAAGTGCCCGAAGCTCCACTCGCAATCGTCGGAACCAGCCACTGTACAAACTCGCGTTCTCCACCCGGAATCATGACCCATGACCCTGAGTCGATCTTGGGGTCGGTCAGGTCGATATCATTGCCGGGAAAGTTGATAATATCCTCAATACTGGCCGCGAACTCCGCGGAAACCGTCTCAAGCGTATCGTTGGGCTTCCACTGATAATAAATACCGTCCGTGGGGGGAATCTTCAAGACCATGCCTGGTGCAAGGCTATGTGGGTCATCCTGGAGGACATCGTAATTTGCCCACAGGACCGTCTCCGGGGTTACCTTAAAGCTCTCTGCGATGGCAAAGACGGAGTCGCCGCGCACGACACGATATTCCTGCACATCGTAGCGCGGCTTATCGGCAGGAATGTTGGTCTTCATCTGGATCTCGCGTTCAATGAATCCAAGGTCCTCAGGGACGCCAAGCGTAGGCATGATCACCTGGGGCATCTCTTCATCAGGCCCCGCGGTCGGGATGGGTGCAAGAGCCTGCGCGACGGAAGTCGACTCTTTCCACTTGAAAGCACCGAAGATCAGACTCGCCACAAGAATAACTGTGACTGCCCAGCTGATGATCGTAAAGCGGTGCACGTTGAAGAAGGAAGACAGTTTCGACATCCGAAAAATGCTGGTTAAGTGTGGGTCCAGCGGTCCAGGCGAACCTTAGATAATGGGCTAGGCATCTCTGCCCAGGTTTTCCAGAAACTCCTGGTTGTTGCGGGCGCGGTCCAGCCGGGTGACAATCGCTTCTGTAGCGACCGATTGATCCATGCCTGCACCTGCTGGTTGCGGCGAGATCATTTGAATGTACATGCGGCGCATGAGCCAGACACGTTGAAGCAGATCGGGTCCCAGCAAGAGGTCTTCGCGGCGAGTCGAGGAGCGTTCGATGTCCACAGCCGGGAAGATACGGCGCTCCTGTAACTTGCGGGAGAGATGCAATTCCATGTTGCCCGTGCCTTTGAACTCTTCAAAGACCACGTCGTCGAGGCGGGAGCCGGTGTCCACAAGGCAGGTGGCAATGATCGTCAGTGAGCCGCCTTCTTCGATGTTACGTGCGGCGCCGAAGAAACGTTTGGGCGGGTACAGCGCCGAGGGATCCATACCACCCGAGAGCGTGCGCCCGGAGGGGTTGACCACCAGGTTGTAGGCACGTGCCAGGCGGGTGATCGAGTCCATCAAGATTACCACGTGGCGGCCGATCTCCACGAGTCTCTTAGCCCGCTCTAAGGCCAGCTCTGCGGTGCGAACGTGCGATGTCACCGGCTCATCGAACGTCGAAGCTACGACTTCCGCATCGACAGACCGGTCCATATCGGTCACTTCTTCAGGGCGCTCACCGATCAGGGCGACGATCAGGTGGACATCAGGATATTTGGTTGAAATCGAGTTGGCAATCTGCTTGAGGATGGTGGTTTTCCCCGCTTTGGGAGGCGAAACAATCAGCCCACGCTGTCCCCGACCGATCGGAGCGACGAGGTTGATCAGACGCGGCGCCAGCGTGTCGTGGTCGGTCTCCAGGTCGAAGCGTTTGTCCGGGAAGATAGGGGTAAGAGTCTCAAAGACGGGCCGCCGGGAGGCTTCTTCCGGGTCCACGCCGTTGATCGATTCGACCTTGAGCAGCCCGAAGTGACGCTCGCTTTCACGCGGTGGGCGCACCTGACCGATCACCAGGTCGCCGGCCCGCAGATCGTGACGGCGGAGCTGCGCCTGAGAGACGTACACATCCTGGTCGCTGATACGATAGTTGGTCGCTCGCAGGAATCCAATTCCTTCGCTCATAATCTCAAGGATGCCGCCGCGCAGCTCAATGCCTTCTTTTTGCGCCTCTGCTTCGCGGATCATCATGGCCAGGGTCTCTTTTTTCAAGCGGTTCGCATTGGGAATATTAAGTCCCTTCGCGATGCCGCGTAGCTTGGAAAGAGGTTCGTTTTCAAGTTCAAGTATTTTCATAGTTTTTCTCATTGGGTGGGGTGTTAGATGAAATGAAATGCAAAATTGCCCGAACTGCATTTAGCAATCCGGTAGGGTCCCTTAGGTTGTGGATGGGTGTGGATTTTCGTTCAAATTCTATTTATGCGGAACCCGTACAGGTTAGATCGCCGTGCATCCAGATTCCGCCTCATCAGTCTGTAAAGCGCTGGGGAATTGCCAGTATTATAGCATGTTCGACGAGGCGATGCAAGCACGTTAATAGTATTCCTATAAAGCTTTCAAATCTGTGAGATTGGCATCCGTGCCAGCTCCGTTGGATCAGAAAGGAGCTGATTCTGGATATCCCACAGGCGCCAGTAACGCCCCTCTTGCAGCAGTAATTCTTGATGGGTACCCTGCTCGATTACCTTACCATTTTCCATGACCAGGATTTCATCCACATTCTCGAGACCGACCAGACGATGGGTGATGAGGACGAGTGTTCTGCCCTGCCTGGCTCCGAAAAGAGTCTCCAGCACCTGCTTTTCAGTCTGTGGGTCGAGATTGGCAGTAGGCTCGTCGAAGATGAGAATTGGGGCATCTTTTATGAGCGCACGGGCGATCGCGAGTCTTTGGCGCTCGCCGCCCGAAAGCCGTAGCCCCTGTTCGCCGATCAGCGTGTCATAGCCTCGCGGCAGCTCCTGAATAAATTCGTGAATCTGGGCCTTGCGCGCCGCCGACTCAATTTCTTCCTGGCTGACAGACCGACGCGCCAGCCGCAGATTCTCTCGAATGGTCGTGTTGAAAAAATAGCTGTTTTGGGAGACCAGTGCGAGCTGTTGGCGGACCTCGTCCGGGTCCAGCGCTTGGAGCGAAACGCCGTCCAGAGTGATCTGCCCGGACTCGTAATCCCAGAAGCGCAGCAGCAAGTGGGCAATGGTGCTTTTCCCCGCGCCGCTGGGCCCGACGATAGCTATCGATTTGCCAGCCGAAACCGTAAACGAGATGTCCTGCAGCGCCGGGATGGCTTGATTGGGGTAAGCAAATGAGACATTCGCGAATTCCATGCCTGGTAAACGAGTATCCAGCTTCGAGTATCCAGGCTCTTCCTTTACAGCTGGTTTTGCATCGACGATCTCGAACAACCGTTTTGCCGCTTCCCGCGAAGCATTCCACATCTGGGCAGCCAGAGGCAGGGGCGTGACTGCCTCGAAGGATGCCAGAGTCATCAGGGTAAAGGTGCCGAGCATTACGCCAGGGATATTGCCTGATGTGACCTGCGGGATGACGAGAATCAGCACGAGCCAGACAGCCAGGTTTGAAAACAGGGTTCCCAGCGCCGAATGGAACCCGCTGATGCGGGCCATCTCTTTTTGGGATGCGCCATAAGCTTCGCCCTGTGCGGCAATTTTTTGCAGCCGCTCCCTGCCGCGTCCGAAGGCGAGCAGGTCAGCCATGCCCTGGATGCCATCTACCAACTGAGATTGGATGCCAGCGCGCTGCGCGATCAGCCGTTGTCCAGTGTGCCGGCTGGTAGCTTGCGCAAGCAGCGGCAGCACCAGACCCAGCAGCAGAAAGGAGCCTATGAGCACGAGCGCCAGTAGCATATAGAACGCAGCAAAGAAAAAGGCAACCGCTGTTCCAATCAGGAAGGCAGTCAAAGAGGGCGAGATCACTCGAACGTAAAAGTTTTCCAGTGTTTCCACGTCGCCGATGACGCGCGCCAGTAAGTCACCACTTTTGTATTCCATCAGCCGCGCCGGCGCCAGCGGCTCAAGTTTCTCGTAGAACCAGACCCGCAATCGGGCGAGCAAACGAAATGTGACGTTATGCGAGACCAGTCGCTCCAGATAACGTCCAAGACCGCGAGCAATGCCGAAAAATCTCACACCGACCACCGAGACGCCAAGCTCCGCAATCGAGGGATGTAATGCGGCCGTTGCGATCAGCCACGCCGATGTGCCCATCAGCGCGACGCTGGAGCCGATCGTCAGCGTGCTGAGCAAAACAGAGAGAGCGACCAGGCGCCAGGAGCCACGTAGGAAGGAAAGCAAACGGAGAAAGATTGATGAAGAGTCGCTGGGGCTTAGTGATGGAGAGGCAGAGGCGGAGGATGGACTTCGCTGCGAAAAGAGTCGGGTATGATGCGGTTTGTCTCGTGCTTCTGGATTTTCTACTCTTCCATTCCCGGGTGCATCTCTTGAGATTTCGTACGTCCTCACCATCGCCGCGTACACGTCATCCCTGGCTAACAGTTCCTGATGAGTACCTGACTCGATCACGCGACCGGCCTGGAGGACGAGGATATGGTCCGCCCGAAAGACTGTGTTCAGGCGGTGGGCAATCGTAATGACCGTATGTCCCTGCATCAGCCGGCCCGTGGATTCTTCCAGAAGAGTCTCAGTTTCCGGATCCAGGCTGGAGGTGGGTTCATCCAGGACGAGAATAGGGGCATTTTTGAGGAAGGCGCGGGCGATGGCAAGGCGTTGTGCCTGTCCTCCGCTGAGTCGCGCTGCGTCCTCACCGATAATCGTCTCATATTTCTCGGGCAGTGTTTCGACGAAATCATGTAAGTGCGCGGCTTTTGCAGCGTCGATCATCTCGACATCTGTTGCATTGGGCTTGCCAAGCCGGATATTGGCCGCGATGGTATCGTGGAAAAGATGCGGTTTTTGGGGGACCCAGGCGATGGAAGAAGCGGCAGGTGGAAAATGGAAAGTGGAAGATAGAGTTTGAGTTGTAATTTGCCCGTGTGTCGGTCGAATGAAGCCGAGCAACAGATTTGCGAGCGTGGTTTTTCCCGAACCGCTTGGGCCGACCAGGGCAATGTGCTGACCGGCCTGGATCGTCAGGCTGATATTGTCGAGTGCAGGTATGGTTTCGCCGGGATAGGTATAGCTGACATCCTCATATTTGATAGACAAAACCGCTCCGGCTGTCTGATCCCTGTTTTCTGCCAACTGATTGTTGGTTACCGGTGTATCGAGGATTTCGTAAATCCTCTTTGCGGCTGTGGTGCCGGCCATGCCGGCGTGGAAGCGGGCACCCAGATTTCGGAGCGGCAGATAAAATTCCGGGGCAAGGACCAGGATGAAGAACGCCTCGAGAAACTCCATCCGTGCATAAAGCAGGCGGAACCCGATCTCCACCGCGATGACAGCCGTACTCAACGTCGCCAACAATTCCAGCGCCAGCGCAGACAGGAAGGTGATCCGCAGCACGCCCAGGGTGGTGTCACGGAACTGGTTGCTGACGGTCTCAATATTCTTTGCATGCGCCTGGGACTGCCCAAACAGTTTCAGCGTAGTCAGGCCCTGCAGGCTATCGAGAAAATGAGCAGAAAGGCGAGCCAGCGTCTGGTACTGTTTCTTCGTGACGATTTCTGCACCTTTGCCAATCATGATCATGAAGAAGGGAATCAGCGGCGCGGTGACCAGCATGACGATCGCCGAAAGCAGGTCGATCGGAAAGACTACGAGCAAGATGCTGATAGGAATCAGGGCGGTGATGACGAGCTGGGGTAGGTACTGGCTATAGTAGGCATCCAGCGCTTCTATGCCTTCGACCGCGGCTGTTGTCAGCTCACCAGTGCGCTGCCCGCGCGTATAAGCAGGACCGAGCCTGAGGATGTGGTGGAAGAGCCGTTCACGCAGATCCGTCTTGATCTGGACTGCCACCGCGTTGGCGCTGACCTCGTTGATCCAGGTGAGCAGGGCACGTCCGGCAATCAAAACCAGGATCAGCCGCAGCCAGCCTGCTACCTGCGCCAGTGTTCCCCCTTCGAGAAAAACACCGTTGACGGTGAGGCTAAGCAGGTACGCCTGAGCGATGGTCAACAGCCCGATCAAGAATCCGGAGAGAATAGTTACGAGCAGCGCGGAACGGGATGTACGGGTAAGGGCAAGTAATCGCCGGTGCATAATAAGGGGAAAGGTACCAGGTAAAAAAGCTGGAAGGTTGCGAACGCTGACGCAGCCTTCCAACATTCCTATTATACGGACAATATTGGTTTAGTAGACGAGGCTTTGCTTGTCAGCTGTGATGCGTTTGCGGAACATGTAATAGGTCCAGCCTTGATAAGCGAGCACGATCGGGACGGAGATCAGGGCAATCACCGACATGACTGTCAGGGTGTATTGCGAGGACGAGGCATTATAGATTGTCAGGCTATAGGCTGGATCCGTGCTGGAGATCATCACGCGTGGGAACATGAGCGTAAAGAAGGTGACCTGCGTCAGCACGATGTGCAGCGCCGTCATGATGAACGCCCAGCCTTCCATCCTGCGATTGATGAAGTAGATGGTCACCAGCAGCGCAACATAGGAGGCAATAGGAGTGATGCCCGGGTTGATCCCTAGCTTGCTGGAGATGTCGGTGTAGATAAACGTGGAGACCAGCAGCACAGTTGTGATGATTGCCGCAGCGACATAGATTCGCTTCGACAACCTGTGGACGCGTTCGCGTAGCTCACCATCCAGCTTCAGGCCCAGGAAGTTCGCCCCGTGCAGTATGAAGACGATGACGGTGGTGAACCCGCCAATGAGGCCGTAGGGATTCAGCAGGGTGAACAGGTTGCCCGTGTACATCATGTTCTCGTCGATCGGGACGCCGCGCGCCAGGTTGGCAAACGCCGCGCCGAGCAGCAGAGAGGCCATGAATGAGCCGATGGCGATCATCCAGTCGAAGCGGTTGCGCCAGGAACGCCTGGGGTCCTTGGAGCGGTATTCGAACGAGATCCCGCGCAGGATCAAGCCAACGAGCAAGAGGAACAGTGCCAGATAAAATCCACTGAACATGGTGGCATACCAGTGGGGAAAGGCAGCAAACATCGCGCCGCCTGCAGTGAGCAGCCAGACCTCGTTGCCATCCCAGACCGAGCCGATCGTGTTGATGATGGCGCGGCGTTCTTCGTCTTTCTTGCCGACAAATGGCAGGAGCATTCCCACGCCGAAGTCGAAGCCTTCTAGGAAGAAGAAGCCGATCCAGAGTATCGCGATCAGAATAAACCAGAGAGTTTGGAGAAATTCGTACGACATTTCATGCCTCTTCTATTAATCTTGCGCGCCGATGGGCAGCGCCTCGACCAGGCTGCCTTCCTCCGGCTCCACATCCACCGATTCGTGCAGTGCCGCATCGGGTCCGGCAATGGCGTATTTTTTCATCAGGTAGACCATGGCAACTGCCAGAGAGCCATAGACCACGGCATAGCCAATCAACGAGATCAGCAAGTCGGTAGTGGTGAGGTTGGGGGAAACCGCATGTTCAACCTTGAGCAATCCCTGCACGATCCAGGGCTGGCGGCCCATCTCGGTCAGGATCCAGCCGCTCGAGTTGGCGATATATGGCAGGGCAATCACCCATGGCACCCACCTCATCCAGCGTGCATTTTCGTAGGATCCGCGCGTTGCAAGCAGGAAGAAAAGCGAGAGACCCATCATCAGGAAGCCGATGGTCATCATGAAGCGAAACGTCCAGTAGGTGACCACCATCAGCGGTACGTAATCGCCCGGGCCATAGGCAGCAGCGTATTCCTCCTGAAGCTCATTAACGCCGCGCACCTCACAGTCAAAGTTGTTACAGGCAAGGAAGCTCAGTACGCGCGGCACACGGATGGACCAGACTTCGCGTTTGCCCGTCAGGTCACCGATGGTCAGGATGGAGAAAGAAGCGGGCTCCGAGGTTTCCCAGTGCGCCTCAATAGCCGCAAACTTCATCGGCTGGGTCTCATACATATACTGGCCGTTGGTGTGCCCACCCAGAAAGACCAGCGTGCTGGCGATCAAGCCCACCAGCGCGGCCATCTGGAAGGAACGCTTATAGATTTCCACGTATTGTTTGCGGATAAGATGATAGGCGCTCACGCCCAGGATGAGGAAGCTGGCGGTCGCCAGACCGGCCGCGATTGTATGCCAGAAGAACAGCCAACCCTTGGGGTTGGTCACCAGGGCAAAAAAATCGACCAGCTCGGCACGACCCGTTACTTCGTTGATCACGTAGCCTACGGGATGCTGCATCCAACCGTTGGCGAGCAGGATCCACAGCGCCGAAAAGTTGGAGCCGATCGCCACGAGCCAGATCGACGCCAGATGCACCTTCTCCGGTACGCGACCCTCGCCAAAGATCCAGATGCCCAGGAAGGTTGATTCCAGGAAGAACGCCAGCAGCGCTTCGATGGCGAGCGGCGCGCCGAAGATGTCGCCGACATAGCGCGAATATTCCGACCAGTTCATCCCGAACTGGAATTCCTGGACGATGCCGGTCACGACGCCGATTGCAAAGTTGATCAGGAATAGCTTTCCCCAGAACTTTGCCATCTTGCGCCAGGACTCATCCCGGGTCTGGTAATAACGCGTTTGCATGTACGCAACAAACCACCCCAATCCCAGCGTGAGTGGGACGAACAGAAAGTGATAGACAGTTGTCAAGCCAAACTGCCATCGCGAGAGTGTAACGGGATCCATAGAGTCTCCTGTTCAAAGTTTGATGTGCGCTCTCGGCACATCGAATTCAATAAGCCAGACCTGGACTCATTATTCCGACCGCAGTGCCGGGCGCTTCCTGCGCCAGACTCTCGAATGTGATCGCTGCCATCTCACGTAACATCGCCACCTGGACGCGTCCCCATTTCGAACGGACCGGGCAATTGGACTGGAACGGACAATCATCCTCACCCTTGTCCTGCAGACATTCCGAAAGCAGGATGGGTCCCTCGAACGCCTCGACCACATCCCTGAGCGTGAGCTCAGAGGCGGGGCGGGGGAGCATCAATCCACCTTCACGCCCCGGGAACGTGTTCAGGAGACCTGTGCGTGCCAGCCGAGCGACAATTCGCGGCATCAATGCGGGTGGGATCAGCATCTGCTGTTGGATTTCACTGCTGCAAACCCGTGCGCCCTCGCCCTGTCTCGCGAGAGCGAGCAGCACACGCACAGCATAGTCGGTCTGGCGGTTAATTTTGAGCATCAGGCGCCTTTCATGAAACTTTTACAGTTTGAGTCAATGTTGACTCTCTTTGTAAGCATTGCAAGTATAACGCCATGTGCAATTTATCACAAGCGGTTTGTGACAGGAGTAACAAAATGTTAATACTTGGAAGGGCTTGCAAATGTAACTGACTAGGAAAGGCGGAGCATACGCTCGTGGCGGTATAATCGGTGAAAACGTTTCCTGAGGTGTTGATGATCGACCCGGTGATTTTTACAATTGAGTTGTTCGGACGAGAAATCCCTTTGCGCTGGTACGGTGTCATTGTCATGGTTGGAATTGTGGTCGGCGCACTAATCGTCGAGCGCGAGCTCAAGCGCCGCGGCGAGAAGGGCGACCGCATCTGGGATGCCTTGCTCTGGGTCTTGCCAGCCGGGATCATCGGAGCGCGTCTCTGGTATGTGCTCAATGCGATCCTGGGAGGCAACAGCTCTTATCTCGAAAACCCTGCCAGTATCATCCGGGTCTGGGAGGGCGGTCTGCATATCTTTGGGGGTTTCCTGTTTGGGGCGCTCGCCCTGCTCTTTTACCTGCGGCAGAATAGGCTGGATCCCTGGCTTTTTCTGGATGCCGCGGGCCCCGCTGCCCTGGTCGGGCAGGGGATCGGTCGGATTGCAAACTTTATCAACCAGGAGCTTTACGGGCCGCCGACTACTCTTCCCTGGGGAATCCCGATCGAAGCGGATCACCGCCTCCCGCAATACCGGGACCTGAGCGTTTTTCCCGTCGATACAACCCGTTTCCACCCGACATTTGCATACGAGATGCTCTGGAATTTTGCTGCAGCCGGAGTCTTACTGTGGCTTTCGCGACGTCATAAGGACAAACTCAAACCCGGTGCGCTCTTTGCCGGATGGCTGATCCTGGCCGGTGTCGGGCGGGTTATCATCGAATTCTTCCGCCCGGATCAGCCAAAGATCGCCGAGCTGGGAATCAGCTACTCGAGCATTTTTGCAGCCTTGATGGCGCTTGCAGGCATCCTTCTTCTGCTAGCCCGCTACAGCGTTCTACATTTCAGGTTTGCGGAAAATTGGGAAGAGACTTATCAAGTCGGAGAGAGTGCAGCCGCTATTTCACCCGACAGTGCTGTTGAAGAGAGAAAAGATGCCCGTATGAAAAGACTTTCTCCCGCAGCAGCCAAACGAGCGGCGAAGAGGAACGCGAGAGCCCCGGGCACCGAGGTAAAAAAGCCCTAAACGACAATCGCCCGAACGAGCTCATTCGGGCGATTGTCTTTAATCGATGGCGGAGACCTTAACCATCTGTGGACTCGTCAGCTCGTGTTCACGCGTATCGAAGCCAAAGCGCTCGAAAATATCGCCATAAATTTCCACAATCTGCTCGCGGGTAAAGCCCATTTCCTCATACGAGTAGGTGTGATCGCTATTAAAAGAGAGCGCCTCCTTGACAGCCTGATCCACGATGCCATCTAGCCCGGGCTTGTCGGGATAGCCGAACTGCTCGTAGAATTCCCGGATTACTCGTTCGGGGCGCTGGATCAAATCATCGTAGTTCAGGATCAGGTGTCGGGGAGATGGATGAGAATCCAGGTACTGGAGCGGGTACCGGTACCAGTGTTGTGTGAAATCCAGAATCTCATCCAAATAAAGATATTTTTCTCTCGGCTCCGTAAAGACTCGCCGCGCGTAGTTAATCCATGAGACAGTCGAAGGGAGCATATCCAGCGGGTTGCGCGCCAGGTAAATAATGCGCGCGTCCGGAAAGAATTCGAGCAGCGTCGCGATCTTAGGGCTAAACGCAGGGTTCTTCGCCACGAAAAACGTTTTGCCGGTGGCATATAAATGGCGCTGTAGCATGGATTTGTAAAAGGCCATGATGCGGCGCCTATGCTCTAGGGGCAGTGCTTCGTCGAAGTGCTGATAGTTTGGAAATTCGTCCATGAACGGGAACAAAAAACTCACCCAGAGCGAGTCCCAGACGTGAAAAAGAATGTTTTCATCCTCTTCGGGCTGAAAGAATGAGATGCGGTGAATTTTGAATTGTCCCAATGTGCGCCGGTCAAAGGCATAGAGGATGCGATGCAGATGACCGCCGAGCTTATTGTCAAGTTGGGCGAAGAATTGCGTGATCTTCTTCTGCGTCACTGAGGGGGTGAGGTAAATATCCCAGATGGTCAGGCTGGTAAAGGTCTCGGCGTCGCGCGAGAGCAGGCGGTGCAGAAATGTGGAGCCGCTACGCAAATTTCCCAGAATGAAGAGCGGCTTTTCGATGGGCTGTGTCTTGTGACCCGGAAAAAGAATATCGTCGAGAAAGAAACAAATCCAGTGCACGAGTGCCCCGAGCGGCCAGACTGTGTAAAAGAGCAACAGGAAGAAAATGCGTTTGCGTGTGAGACGAGCCGGGGTCTTGCTCGCCGCAAAAAGGGATCGATAGAATGTGCGCCAGAAGAGGCGAAAGTTGTAGGTCATAGAGGTGTGTATGTCTTTACCTTCCTTACATAAAAAAAGCCCGTGGGGGCCTTCTTGCTCGTATTCTATCAGGAAATCCCCACCGCCTGGGATATCGCTGTTTGATCTCAGCCTCTTTTCGCGTAACAATGCTCGAACCGGCCTGTGATGGATATAGCCACCCGAATCATTCACCGTTTCCCTGCCGAAACGAGAAGACAGGAAAAAGTGCAAAGTAGGTCGCAAATTTTCTGGCGTTAGCCTTATCCTGCTTATAATGCCGGCAGTTCAAATCTACGAGGTCATCATGAAGAGAAAAGCGCAGTTCAACGGCAGGCATTGGGAAACCGGGAGCATACATAATGCACTTGCTCTCCAGGGAGTCAAAGCACCGCATACCGGCAAGCCCTTTTCGGAGGCCCTACTACTTGGCGTCAGCGGCGGCATTGCATTTGGCTACTTCACGTTCGAATACAAGGGCTACCTGCCCCATGTAGCCCTTCTGACCCGCAATACATTTAATCCCTTTCAAACCATCCTCGAACGACTGGGTGTCGCGCAGGATGTCCAGCAGACCAACAAGGCAGAGGTCGCGGAGAAGAATCTGCGAAGCATACTGGAGACTGGTATGTACCCAATCCTGTGGGCGGACCAATTCAGCCTGCCCTACAATTGCCTGCCTGCAAATGAGCCGATGTGGGGTATGCTGCCGGTTTTAAGTGTGGAAAGCACAGGCTCGATGGTGACCGTTGTCGACCGTTCGAGCCAGCCTCTGCACCTTTCCATGGAGCAGTTGACAAAAGCCCGCGGTCGTGTAAAGGAAGATCGCTATCGCCTGATCACGCTCGATGCACCCCAGACGACTAAACTGGCCGGTGCTGTCCACAGGGGTATCTGCCAAACGATCAGCCTGTTCACAGAAGAACCGCCGCGTGGAGCTCGCGACAACTTCGGGTTCGCCGCGTACGAACGGCTGGCGGAGATGCTGGTCAACACGCGCAACAGGCAAAGCTGGGAGCGCTTCTTTGCTCCCGGCATCCGCATGTATCACGCACTGGCAGGCTCCCCGGTCCAGCCTGGAGCGTATCATTGGATTATGAACTGGGGCTCAGCCGATGGCGCCGAACGTGGCCTCTACGCAGACTTCCTGCTCGAGGCCGAGCAAATTCTAGGCAAACCCGGCTTGAAGGAAGCAGCAACAAAATTTCAAGACAGTCATCAACTTTGGCTTACATTTGCAAACGCTCTGCTCCCGGACGAGGTCCCTCTGTTGCGCGAGAGCAAGCAGTTGATCCGTAAAAAGCACGAGTTGTTCATAGAACAAGGAGAGGCAGCTGTGCCTGAAATCCAAGAGATCCATGCGCGGTTAAATGTACTGCTGGCGCAGTCAGAACTGGATTTCCCCCTCTCAAGCGCAGAAGCCGCCGACCTGCGGGCAAACCTGCGGGACATTCTTCTGCAGATCTCCGCTGTGGAACGACGGGCTGTAGGGCTCCTACAAAGCGCGATCCTGTAATAAGAAGGGCGAGACCATGGTCTCGCCCTTCTTATTTGCGCAAGAACTCAAGGGTCCGAGTCCACGCAAGCTGCGCCGATTCCGGATCGAACTCCGGACGGTCATCTTCAAAGAACCAGTGTGGCAGCTGCGGATAGATGTGAAACGTGGTTTTCAGCCCGGCCTGGCGCATATCGTTTTCCATGGAGCGCACGTAATCAATATCTTCCCATTCATCGGTGTCCGAAAAGTGGCCAAGGATTTCAGCCCTGATGTTTGAAAAATTACCTTCTCCGGCTCCGTAGCACATAACGGCTTTGTGTACTTCTTCAGGACGTTCGCTTGCCAGGATTAAGGACCACGCTGCACCCATAGAAAATCCAATAACGGAGAATGGCTCCTGATTGACTTCGGTGCGTTGGCGCAAAAACTCGATCGCTGCTGTAGCAACTTCAAGTTTCCTTTGCTCATCCAGACTGGACATGATCTCTTTTGCTTCGTCAATCGTTTTGGCAACTCTGCCCTCATTCAAATCCGGAGCAAAGGCGACGAACCCTTCGGCTGCCAGTCTCTCGCACATGCGCTTGAAAAAAGGATTCAGTCCCCACCAGGCATGCAGTACCAGGACGCCGGGCGCATTGGATAGGTCTGGCAGAGCCAGGTATCCGCTGGCGGGTTTGCCGCCCACATCGAAAGTTACGTCCCGACCGTTCATGAAGCACTCTCCTCTTTAAGTCTTTCTGCGCCTTTGCGCGTCAGCTCGGCAAGTTCAGCGAACAAACCGGGCTCGACACTCTTAAAGTTGAAACAAGACTTTCCCTGCATGCGCTTCTTTAATGCTGGCGACATGTTTTCGAGCAATTCAGGATACATGTAAACGGGCATCAGATAGAAAGAAACGTAGTTCTTCTTTATCTGTGCCGAGCCAAAGAACAGCTCCTTTTGCCATTTCTCGCTGTACGGACCGTCAAGATAGTAGGTATCTGGCGTATCCACTTTGAGGTTGAGCTCTCCGGCATAAGGCTTCAAGATTTTCTTGAGCTGTTCGAAGACAAGAGAAAAATCAGCTTGAGGTGACATCCTGTCTCCTGTTGAGTCTATAGCCCTTACTGGACGACAACTCTCATGTAGATAGGATCGCCAAACAGGCTGCCATCGGGTCCGACAGCCTGCCAGGCGCTTTCATACACGCCTTCAGCAAACGGCGCAGTAAACAGGATCTGGATCATTGCCTGGGTGCCCGCCCGGGCGGGATACAGGGCAATCTCCGTCGACGCGCCCAGACTGGCTCCACCGACGTTTCTCAGGCGGTATCCGGAATTCCAGTGACATGTGCCGCTGTTCTCCACCAGCCACTGTTTGTCAAGCGTCAATCCAAAGGTTGTGGCGGTGTTATCGGGAATGGTCAGATCATCGACAAAATTGAGATCGTTGAAACAATCCGCCGGGTTTACCGTGGGGATGATGGTAGACACCTGTGTAGATTCAACTATCACGATTTCTCTGGTGGGCTGAATGATCAGGGTAGGCTCGATCAAAGGAGCCGGAATGGTCGGCGGCCGAAAAGGCGTAGGCGTGACAATGGGGGCACAAGCAGGGGCGAGGAGAAGTATCGATAGAACCGCAAGAAGGCTTCCCCTGACCAGGTCATTGCGTGAACCGCAACGGATCATAAATAAAAAAGGCGACCCGCCAGATGCTGAAGGCAGGTCGCCCTAACTGGGAACTTATACTTCTTCCTCGAGAGCGGATACACCACCGCCGTCAGACTCGCCTCCGCCAATATCAAGCGGGAGAGCAATTTCGCCGCTCAGGGCCTTCTGCCGGATGACCGTTTCGATTTCGTTCATCAGGTCGAAGTTCTGGCGCAGGAAATCCTTGGCATTCTCGCGCCCCTGACCGAGACGGATATCGCCGTAGGAGAAGAATGCGCCGCGTTTCTGAACGACTTCGAACTTCGTCGCCAGGTCGAGCACGTCGCCTGATTTCGAGATGCCTTCGTTGAACATAATATCGAATTCGGCCGTGCGGAACGGAGGAGCGACTTTGTTCTTAACGACTTTGACACGGGTCCGATTGCCGATGACTTCATCGCCGACCTTGATCGCCTGTATGCGGCGGACATCGAGACGGACAGAAGCATAGAACTTGAGAGCCTGACCGCCTGTCGTCGTTTCTGGATTGCCGAACATCACGCCGATCTTTTGACGCAATTGGTTGGTGAAAATAACGGCTGTCTTGGTCTGGTTGATTGCCCCGGAGAGTTTCCTCAGCGCCTGAGACATCAAGCGTGCCTGCACGCCCATCGAAGGATCGCCCATGTCGCCTTCGATTTCTGCACGCGGCACCAGCGCGGCAACCGAGTCGATCACGATCACGTCGATGCCGCCCGAGCGGACAAGCGTCTCGGTGATCTCGAGCGCCTGTTCGCCGGTATCGGGCTGCGAGACGAGCAAGTTGTCGATATCTACACCGACGCGCGCCGCATAGACCGGGTCGAGAGCATGTTCCATGTCCACGAAGGCAGCCACACCACCCATGCGCTGCGCTTCGGCGACGATGTGCTGGCAGATCGTCGTCTTTCCTGAAGATTCAGGTCCGTAGATTTCGGTAATGCGTCCGCGCGGGACGCCGCCTACACCGAGCGCGATATCGAGCGAAAGCGAGCCGGTGGGGAAGGCTTCGGTCTGCATGTGCTGAGCTTCGCCCAGACGCATGATCGAACCGTCGCCATAACGTTTCAGGATATCGCCGACTGCTTTATCGAGCACGGCGCGTTTCGCGCCATCCACATTGCGGGATGGAATTTCGATCTGCTCTTCAGCCGCGGATTTTGATCTTCGAGGGGACATGGTTTCTTCTCCAATACAAGTTTATATGACAGTTTAGTTGTGTGTAGATGCGAAGTATAGCACAGATGTTCGATGCGTCAAGGTGTTACGGACTCATCCACCGGCAGGAAATCCAGTGTCGGAACCGGTGGCGGAGTCACCTGAAAACCGTCTTTCGTAGAGAATGTGAAGTACGTGACCTGGCCGGGATAAATGTCCGCCCAGAATTGATACCTCTTTTCCTCATGCTCGAACGCGATCTTGTACAGCCCCGCTGGGAGGTCGCTCAACACAAGATTCTCCTGATAATAGGGATCTGCGTTGACGGCGCCTTCCGCATAGGTGATCACTTTTCTCAGGGGCACTTCAGAAGGTAATGGTCGGACATCAACGGGTAACTGGTACAGCAAGTTGCCCTTGTCGTCTGTCAGCCGTCCTACCAGGATACCCCAACCCTGCGGGGGCGCCATCCACAGCTCAGGGTTATACGTCCTAAAGAAAGTATTGTCGCCCAGCCGGACTTCAAAATGAAGGTGCGGTCCGGTGGTCACACCCGTATCGCCGACCAGACCAAGCACATCCCCCGTCTCCACATGTTGGCCCAAGACGGCAATAATTTCACTCATGTGAGCGTACACGGTATAGAGCGCCTCTCCTTGATAACCGAAGTCATGGCGAATTACAACCGCCATCCCATACGGGTCGGTAATATTTCCGGGTACCGCGCTGAATAAGCCCCAATCTGCGGATACGACGGTGCCCGAACCCGCAGCAAGAATCGGGGCACCTTCGATCGCGTCAATGTCCACGCCGGTGTGGACGATATTGGGCGCGAAGAACACACCTCCATAACGGTATTCGGCCAGAGGCCAGTTCACATTATCCGCAGCGATGGGCCGGGCGAAGTAAAAGTGGTCGTAGGCAGAAACCGCCCACGGCACCGGGTAGAGAGGTGGACGCCAGCCTGAGACCGGCTCCGCGCCCGGTGTAGGCAGCACGAACCGGAACGGGACAATTGTGGGCCTGGCCTGTTGCTCGATTTCTGTGGGTGGAGGCGTGACTGTTTCTCCCGCGATGACCGCGGTTGGCGTGAGTATCCTTTCCGCAGTAGGCGAGGCAGGTGTACACGACGAGATAAACAAAATCGCCCACCAGAAGAGAATCATATGTCTGCGCGTCTCTAAACTAAAAAGCAATCTTCCTCTTGAACATGAGACTGCTTCCGCGGGGGACGCTTCGCAGTCCTCTCTGCGCTCCTCGCAGTCAGGGTAGACATATTTCATGGAATAATCGTGGGCGGCGTGGGTGAAGGCGTTAAGGTCGGCGAGGGTGTGACCGTGACCGTTGGCGAGCGCGTGGGCGAAGGTGTAAAGGTTGGACGCGGCGTGCGCGTCGGCAGGGGTGTCCAGGTAGGGAGCGGCGTGCGCGTGGGTGTAACAGTCGGCGGCAGGAGCCGCGTCGGCGTTACCAGGATGTCAGTTGGATACAACTGCAGCATCGCTGAGTACCAGTCCAGCCCATCTGTCAGGGCAAACTCGCTGAAGCGCGCCCCGCGATAGAACGTGCGCCAGTTCGGCAGCGCGGGGACGCGCTCCCACCCGTACTGGATCGCCAGAGAAGTGACGTCAACCCAGTATCCCTCCGGCACGTCGCTGTAGGTGCCGCCTTGCTCATAGATTTGAGGGTCGAGGTTGTAGCGCGCACTCAAATCCCAGGGGGTGTCGCGCAGCGGCTCGCCCAGCGAGCCATCCTGGAGCTGCGCACGCAGATAGAGCCGCCAGTAAGTCTGTGCGCCGAAATCTTCGCGCACCGCCACCATCCAGCCTGCATTGGTCATCAGCGAATTGATGGCAAAGGCACGTCCGGTATAGAGCCAGTCCTCGCCAAATCCGGGATCCAGAGATGCAGTGATGGGGACAAAGGCATTTTCCAGGCTTGCCAGCGCATCCCAGCCCGCCTCGAACTGGACGCGCTCGCGCAGCGCGGCAAACGCTTCATCCGCCAGATCATGAAGTTGGGGATAGGGGGCATCTACACCCTCCAACTCCACCAGCGCCCAACGTTCCAGTCCATCTTCGGAGATCACTTCGCTGTGGGGAGCCCACAGGGGAGCGGGTGTTAATCCTGCGGCTTGCTGGAAGGTTTCCGGTAGCTGCTCAGGGATTGCCAGATTCGCCCAGATCAAGCCGCGCAACGACGGGGCAGGGAAGGGCGTGAGAGGTTGAAGCAATTGACCGTTGATTGCGTAGGTGGTCAGATACGTGCTGTTTGGCGCGGCGAGCGTGGTCATAAGCTCATTACCCGCCACGTTCCAGGCGGGCCAATTCCCATCCCCTACCCAGACTGCGGGCGTATTTCTACCGGCTTCCCAGACGTAAATTCCACTTCGTCCCATGCTCTGTGAGGACGATGCCCAGGCAAGCCGGTTGCCATCCGGTGACCAGACCGGATGTGATTCGGACGCCAGACCTGTATTGCTCAAGTTCTGGAATCGCTGATCGTCCGTCCTATCCAGATCGGCAAGAATGACCTCCCCATCCGAAATGAAGGCGATATGCCGTCCACCCGGACCCCAGGCAGGCGAATGGTCCGAGGAAGGCGCCGATGTCAGGCGTATGGCTTCGGCGAGCGGATCATTCGACGGGCCCACCACAATATTGAGGTTGCCATCTTCATAGACTTCGAATACCAGGAATGTCCCATCTGGCGACCAGGAAGGCGCGCCCTCGTACTCGGGCGTGTTCGTCAGCTGGGTTAAGTCTCCCGTGGACAGATCGAGTAAGTAAAGATCCCAGAATCCATTGCGGTTGGATGCAAAGGCGATCCTCTCCCCATCCGGGCTGGGGGAGGGCAAGATGTCATCCCAATCCCCCGCAGTAATCCGGGTGAGCGGTGTTCCCGGGAGGGATGCAAAGAGATGAGCGTAGCCATCCTCCTCGAAGGAGAAGACAATTGTCTCTGTGAGAGTTTTGGAAACAGTAGGGATTGCTTCTTCGGTCGCTGTTGGTTCTTCGAGGGCAACGGTCACCTCAGGAGTTGCTGTCACCTGTGGCGAACAGCTGAGTAATAAAAGGACGAACAAACCCAGAATCGCTGCCAGCCCGGGTTGCCGATGGAATACGTGGAACATGAAGGAGTCAGTCAAGCGGGATCAGTCTGATGCGCGGCCGCAGGCGGCTCCACGCTGAACTGCAATGACCGCGATGGAAGACTGGGGCCGTCGGGATAAAATAAACTGACTTCGAGGGTATAAGGGTTTTTCAGCTCACCGCGAATGTGCATTGTGAACTCAATTTTCCAGCTCAATGGCTCGACGATGCTGGAAGAGGCGACTTCGTCTCCACTTGCATCTCGCAATACCACTTCCAGGTGAGGTCGTTTTTGAAAGGGTGTCATCTCAATGTTGACCCGTAAACGGTACCCGTCCGGATAAGGCTGGGCGCTCAGGGAGGTGATTCGGGTTTCTTCTGGGGTCATCCGCTGGAGATGGTCTTCAGGAAGAAAGAAATCCATCTGGTAATTATAACCAAAAGCGACTGCCCGCCTTCGGGAGAAGGCGGGCAGTTCAGTTACAGTTTTATTAGGCTCAACGCAGCGTACTGAGGAGATTTTCAGTGCCCGTACGTCTCTGCGACAAAGTTAGCCGTGCGTGCGCTGGAATTCTTTCATAAATTGGATCAGGGCTTCCACGCCTTCCGGCGTCATGGCGTTATAGATGGAGGCGCGCATGCCGCCGACGGAGCGGTGTCCCTTGAGTCCGATCAAGCCGTTGCTCTTGGATTGCTTGGCAAAGGCGTCTTCCATCTCTTCGGAGGGCAGCCGGAACGGGATGTTCATTAGAGAGCGCGCCTCGGGCGCGGCGTGACCGCGATAGAAGCCGCCGCTCTCGTCGATGGCTGTGTAGATCAGGTCCGCTTTTCTGCGATTGATCCTCTCGATCTCCGCCAGGCCACCCATCTTCTTTGCCCATTTGAAAACAAGTCCCACCATATAAATGGCAAAGGCGGGCGGTGTGTTGTGCAGGGACCCGCTGGCGGAAAGGGCTTTGTAGTCAAGCATGACGGGCAGGTTCTCCGGGGTGCGGTCGAGCATGTCGTCGCGAATGATCACTACGGTCGTGCCTGCGGGCCCCGCGTTCTTCTGCGCGCCGGCATAGATCAGTGCGTATTTAGACACATCGACCGGGCGGCTGATGAAATCGGAGGAGGCGTCACAGACCAGAGGAACACCGGCAGGCGGTGTCGGCTCTTCGAAGAATTCTACGCCATGAATGGTCTCGTTGGAGGTGAAATGCAGATAAGCGGCATTCGCATCCAGGTCCAGGCTTGTGGGCAGGCACTTGAACGCTTCCTGCTCCGTGCTGGCGGCTGCGCGCGCCGCGCCCAGTTTCTTGGCTTCCTTAATGGCGGTCTTGCTCCATGTGCCAGTCACGATGTAATCCGCGGAAGCGCCGTTTGCACGAAGATTCATAGGCAACATTGCGAACTGAAGGGATGCGCCGCCCTGCAGGAACAGGATCTTATAGCTGGCGGGGATGCCCAGTAGCTCACGCAGGTCCGCTTCGGCGGTCTGGATCACGGCTTCAAATTCTTTCGAGCGGTGGCTGATTTCCATCACAGACATACCCGTGCCTTTGAAATCCAGCAGCTCAGCCTGAGCCGTTTCGAGGACCTCGAGGGGCAGGGCGGCAGGGCCCGGGTTAAAGTTGAAGACGCGCTTGGAATTGGACATGGAATTCACTCCTGATTGGATAGATTTGCAAACGCGCAACGCGCGTGAGGTAACATGTTGGTCGTAATTGGCTGGACTTTTCGCTTCATTATATCTTTTTGTCAGACAAATCAACAAGAACAATTAGCACGGTTCTTGCCTGATTTATGTCGTTGACACCAAGTTTTGCCATAAGTAAAATGCTTTTGTGATTATTTTCACTTCGCAAACAGAGGTCAGCCGTTCCGACAGATAGATCTCTGTTCTTAATTTCCGATGCAGCAAGGAGCATAGCAATGAAAATCCTGATTTGTGACAAGACCGAAAAAGAGTACATCGAACAAATGCGAGCCGCGGGCCTGAGCGTGGATGTGCGCGACGACATCACGCCGGAGGAACTCTTCAACGTTCTCCCCGCCTACGATGGCATGGTCGTTCGCTCGCGGACCAAAGTCCGGCAGCCGTTGATCGACGCGTGCCCCAACCTCAAGGTGATCGTGCGCGGCGGCGCGGGTCTCGATACAATCGATTATGAGTATGCCAGGTCGAAGGACATTATCGTGATGAATACTCCGCTGGCTAACTCTGCTTCCGTTGCAGAGCTGGCAATCGGATACATGTTCATGCTGGCGCGCTCCCTCCATAAGGCAACGGCGACGATGAAGGAGGAAAAATGGGAGAAGAAAGCGTTCGTCGGCGTGGAGCTTGGAGGCAAAACCCTCGGCTTGATCGGCTATGGCAATATTGGACATCAGACTGCCCGACTCGCCCTTGCCCTCGGGATGAACGTTCTGGCGTACGATCCGTATGTGACTTCCCAGAATGGCCTCCGGCTTGTCACACTGGATGAGCTGCTGGCAAAGTCCGATTACATCAGCCTTCATCTCCCAAAGACGAAAGAGTCTACCAACATGATCGACGCCGAACAGTTCGCCAAAATGAAGGACGGTGTCCGCATCATCAACTGCGCGCGGGGTGGTATCATCAACGAAGAGGCGCTTTACGACGCGCTGATCAGCGGCAAGGTGGCAGGCGCGGCGCTGGACGTCTTTGCCGAAGAACCGCCCACAGACTGGAAACTACTCAAGCTCGATAATGTGATCGGTTCCCCGCATATTGGCGCGGGGACCAAAGAAGCCCAGTCACGCGTCGGCGCCGAAGTGGCTGAAAAGCTGATCGAATTCGCCAGGAAGATGCAGCCGGCGTAATCCTTAGCAGGTCGTTGCGAGGACGCTGCGCGGATTTTCCCGACGAAGCAATCTCCAATGAGTTGAGATTGCTTCGTCGGGGTGCTTTAGAACCACTCTTCGCAATGACATATGACGGAGATGTCCATGAGAAACCTTAGCGATATCGGCATTCAAATTCCACAGGTGTATCTTCCCAGGCCCGGCACAGACCTCACCAAATGGGCTGTCATAGCCTGTGACCAGTTCACCTCCCAGCCGGAATACTGGAAGGACGTGGAGAACATCGTCGGCGATGCTCCATCCACATTGAACTTAACGTTTCCGGAGGTCTATCTTGAAGAGCCGGGCGGCGAGGATCGCATCCGCAGCATCCAGGCGACCATGCGCAACTATATGGACGAGGGTATTCTTGAGCCACGCGAGGGATTAATTTATGTAGAGCGTGCCGTTGGGGATAAGACCCGCAAGGGAATCGTACTGGCTCTCGATCTTGAGGCGTACGATTACACCAAGGGGTCTTCCAGCCTGATTCGCGCGACCGAAGGGACGATCGTCGATCGTCTGCCACCGCGTATTAAGATCCGGGAAGGCGCGTTGCTGGAATTGCCGCATATTCTGGTGTTAATCGATGACCCGAACCGCACAGTCATCGAGCCGGTGAGCGCCGCCAAATCGAGGCTCGAAAAGCTGTACGATTTTGATCTCATGTTGGGAAGTGGGCATCTTGTAGGATATGCCGTGGATGAGGAGTTGGAGGATCGTGTTATTCGTGCGTTACGCGGATTGGCAGAGCCTGATACGTTCGCTGCCAAATATGGTATCGATCAAAATCAGCCGGTCTTGTTGTTTGCGATGGGGGATGGCAATCACTCCCTTGCCACAGCCAAAGCCATCTGGGAATCCATGAAGCTCCAGGTCGGGATGGACCATCCCTCCCGTTACGCGCTGGTTGAGATCGAGAACGTGCACGACGATGGGCTTGAGTTTGAGCCAATCCATCGTGTGCTATTCGGATTGAAGAAAGATCTTTTCGCTGAGCTGGAAAGGACTTTCGGCGCGAACCTGACCTACACGCCCGTCGCCAGCGCGGAGGAGATGATCCGGGCTGTCGACTCGGCGCAGGCAGCGAAGAAAACAATCGGCCTGGTGGGGGGCGGCCGGCAATTCGGCGTGCTCGAGATCGCCAACCCATCGTCAAACCTGCCGGTCGGCACGATTCAAGCCTTTCTCGACGTTTTTCTCAAGGAAGGCGGCGCCGAGAAGATCGATTACGTTCATGGGGAGGATGTGACCGTGAACCTGGGAAGCCAGCCGGGCAACGCCGGCTTTTATCTGCCCGGTATGAGCAAATCCGATCTATTCAAGACGGTGATTCTGGATGGCGCGCTCCCGCGCAAAACGTTCTCGATGGGAGAGGCGCACGAGAAGCGCTTCTACATGGAAGCGAGAAAAATTTCATAGTAGATCGAGCAACTGTAGGGCACTTCCGCGGAAGTGCCCTACAGTTGTCTTAATGCCTCTTCAAAATCCTCCGGGTGAGGCGCCGTAAATTTCACTCGCTCGTTCGTCATGGGATGGAAGAATGATAACGTCTGGGCGTGGAGCATCGGACGCGACACGCCAGGTGCTCCCTGTGCACCGTAGAGCACATCTCCGAGGAGCGGGTGTCCCAACGCATAGGTATGAACGCGAATCTGGTGTGCCCTCCCGGTCACCGGCTTGGCTTCAAGCAAGGCTGCGTCCTCATATCGCTTAATCACTCGGAAACGCGTTTCCGATGGTTTGCCATGCTTATTGTCCACCATTGTGCGATGTTTATGACCTACATTGGCGCGCAGTGGGTGCTTCGCCACTTTCTCATCCCATCTGGGACTTCCTTCCACGATGGCGTGGTATGTTTTCTGCGCCTCATGCTGTTCGAATTGCATATTCAATGCACGGTGGACCTCTGCGGCGCGCGCAAAGACCATAACGCCGCTGGTGATCTTGTCCAGGCGATGGACTATAAATACCTTACCGACTTTCTCCTCCAGGTGCTTCACCAGGTAGGGCGAATCCTTTTCCCAACCGTCCGGCAGGACAGGCAACCCGGCGGGCTTATCTACCACCAGCAAGTGTTCGTCTGCGTAAAGGAGCTTCATGGTTTCGAGACAAGCTGTGGATGCTCAGACGTTGTCTTAATGGCTAACCGGCCATGCTTGAAACCTGTTCCAGCACACATGATTGCTCCGCCCAGGAAAAAAGGACTGGAATGTAACACGGAGACGATGAGAAATAGAATAGAGAACGTGTACAACTCGAGCGCAGAAATTCGGTAGGATAACCATTTTCGGTAAGAGATTTGTCCATCGACTCCTCCACCTTTGCGAATCTCGCGGATCAGAAACACATTCCGGAAGTGGCGCACGTGCACAGCAACCTCCAGCAGAAGGAACATCCCCAGGTAAAGCAGGTAGGTCCACGGGAAAAAGGGAAGTTGTCGCGTAAACCACCAGAGAAATAGGAGCAAGAGACTGTAAAGGACAAGCAGGGTCAAATGCAGTCTTGACACTGGTTTCAGCGCATCGATGTCTTTTTGATATTGTGGGGTGAGCTCGAAGCTACCCTCGAATTGAAAGTGTCCTATCTCACGAAACCCGCGTGCCGAAATGACTGTCAGATAATAATCACTGCTATAAAGAATCACCCATAAGAACACGCCAGGCCACGGACTGAGGGCAAGCCAATATTCCACGCTTTCATTATAACCTTACGAAGGTTCGCGTCAGAAAGCCCTTGACTTTAACGTTACGTTAGGGTTTATATTGATGTACATGAACCAGAGAAGTCTTGCGTATAGTGAACAAGCGTCCGACGCAACGGCACGCTTAAAAGCTAATCAGATCCTCGTTGGTCGAGAGAGTCTTGGGGTTGTGGATTCTCTCCTGCACCCTGCGGCGGTGCTGATCCGTCAGATATTGACGCGCTCAGGAAGGCTACATCACGGTCTGATCCTGATTGACGATGAGGAAAATATCTTGCAGGCTTTGCAGGGGGGTGTTGAGATCCATTCTATTTACTATTCGGGCGACGAGAAGCTATCCAATGAGCTGCTGCCCAAGCTGCCCCGGGCTGTTCAAGTGTATGGCGTCGCGAAAAGAACGTGCAAGAAGCTTTTTGATAATGACAAGATTTCACGTGTTTTTGCCCTCGCTTATACACCGGCTTTCCTGACGGTTGGTCGTCTCGCAGATGTTTCGGGCGATATCGTTGCCCTGGAAGATTTGACCATTTCCGGAAATATCGGAGCGATTATTCGAACTGCCGTGGCGTTCGGTGCAGGTGGTATCGTGCTGTTGAACGCGGAGCCAGTGGATTTGTACGACCGCAGGATCATCCGCGCCAGCCGTGGACATATCTTCTCGCTGCCGGTTATCGCCATGACTACAGAGGAATTCATCCGCTTTTGCAAACAAAACGGGTTACCCATTCTTGTTATGGAGGCACGAGCTGGTGATCTGGTGGGCAAGGTAACCTCTATGACACAACGTTTTGCGATCGTCTTTGGCAGCGAAAAGGACGGTTGCTCTCTGCCTATTTTGAATGCCGCAGCTTACCAGGTTCAAATTCCGACGAGCTCCAGCGTGGAGTCACTCAACGTATCTACGGCGGCGGGTATTATGCTGTACAACAGGCTTTGGTTCAATCAGCCAGGCAGAACGGAATAAACTATGACTCGATCAATGCTTACTGTAAAACAACTTTCGAAACTGGCAGGTGTGACACCGCGTACCCTCCACCATTATGATGAGATTGGGCTCCTCAAGCCTTCCCGAGTCGGCCAGAATGGCTACCGCTATTATGGCGAAGAATCCATTCTCCGGCTCCAGCAAGTTTTGTTCTATCGTGAGCTGGGATTACCGCTGGACGATATAAAGAAGATCATCGGGCGGCATGACTTTGACGTAATGAGCGCATTACGCAGCCACAGGGAAGCACTCCAAAAGCAGGTCGTTCGCCTGAACCGCCTGATCCATACCGTCGATACTACGATCAATCATTTGAAAGGACAGACGATTATGAGCGACAAAGCATATTTCGAAGGCTTCAGCGAAGAAGAGCAGGAGCGCCACGCCGCAGAAGCTGAAGAGTTATACGGCACTGAAAGTGTCCGTGCCTCCATGAACAAGTGGAAAGCCTATTCCGCCGAAGAGAAAAAGCGGATTATGGAGGAAGGCAGTAAGAATTATACGGACATGATTGCCATCATGCCGAAAGGACCAGGCAGTACTGAAGCGCAAGCCATTGTCGAACGCTGGCGCCAACATATGGACTACTTCTGGACGCCTAGCCTGGATCAACTGCTGGCGTTGGCCACCGGATACAACGATGATCCCCGCTTCAAAGCGACATTTGACAAAATGCACCCGGAGCTGGCCGGGTTCATGAAGGAAGCGGTCCGGGTCTATGTAGAAAAGCACCGGAAGTGAGAAGATCCTAAGGAGGCGCGATTTTAGTATCTCGTGTTGCCCGTATTAACTTATAATCGATGACTGGCGTTAGAAATCTGTCAAATCGAGGAGATAAAATGGCATACACGTTAGATTCAAAAGTCGGTGACCTTCTGAAGGATGCTGGAGCGGTCCAGGTTTTGGAGCGCTATGCCCCGGGCGTGTCGAACCACCCCATGATCGGGCTTGCAAAAGGGATGACTCTCCGATCGTTGCTTGCGATGCCGCAAGCCAAACAGGCTGGGCTCACGGAGGATATGGTTGTCAAGGTCCTCGGAGAGATCAACACCGGTAAGTAATTACAGGCACGACAGTTTCTTTACCAGCCATAATGAGAGCCGGAGCATGCTCCGGCTCTTCTCTTTGTTATTTTTTGTACCGTTTGATGTCCATAGCCGTGCTAAAACCGGCATAAGCAGCGAGCCCATAAAAGAGGATGTCCATGAAGTCGAAGGCTATAGTGAAGAGCTCGATCGAAGCAACCGGGCTCAGAAGAAAGAAGAAAAACACTTCCAGGAAGGCTGCGCCTTCCTCCCGGGCGATCACTCCCGAGTAGAAGATCAGGTTCCCCAGGGCGCATCCGATCAGCGCAAGGACGGCTCCTGAGATCCCAAACATCATTGTTTTCCCCCGTCCGAAGAACTTGATCGCCAATCCAACAAGAAAGCCAACACCGATGGCCATCCAGCCGATCTGGTATTCGGTGAAGTACGTGATGGCTCCCCAGGCGATGGCGCCCGCCAGCATGGCAATTGCGCCGCCAATTAATCCCATCAGAAGATTGGGCTGGTCGTCCAGCTGCTCGATGGCGGGGTGCGTGGTGGGTATCGATGAGTCTAACATGTTGCATTCTCCTTTGTGAATAGGTTCGGTGTTGTGAAGCGACTGAAATACATGACGGCCGGGAATGCAAAAAGATTCTTTTCAGAAATTTTAATCGCATGACAAATCAAAAGCGGCAGTCTCAAGACTGCCGCTTTGACCTAGCTGCTTGCTCCGCTATATTGCTTTAAACCCCGTTTCCATACTTGCGAGGCGATGAGAAAGCTAGCCGCGCCAATGCCAATGAACATCAGGGTCCGCTCCGGAGTCAGGTCTCCGCGCAGGCCCTGGAGCGGGATAGTTGTGGCTACTGCGATGGGAATAACAAAAGTCACCAGGATGCGCAGCCAGACAGGATAGACCGTCACCGGGTACCGGCCCGCATCCAGCAGAGCTTGCAGGATCGTCACATTGTTGTCGAACTTTGTGAACCAGAAAGTCAGCGCAATTAGCACTATCCAGAGGCTGTAGATGACGATGGCGCCCGAAATGGTCAGGAGGATAAAGGTAAGGATATTGAGGGGAGTAATTATGTCACCTGACAGGTTGATACCGACTGCAATCAGAATTGCAGCCAGGACCAAATCCCAAGCACGCCAGACCGTGATGCGCGAGAAGGTTACCAGGAACATGCTATTGACAGGTTGAAGCAATGTATAGTCCATGGAGCCATCGCGAATACTCTGGTTGAATTTTTCGGTGTTTGGCCAGATCAGTGCGATCATCAAGGTATGGACAAGCCGAAACACGCCCAGCAGTGCGATCAGTTCGCCAAAGTCCCAGCCGCCGATCGTGTCGGTGTTGCTGAAGATGATGCCCAGGCTGAGCAATTCCCAGCCCAGCCACATCAGATTCAGGAGGATGTTGACGACTGTATCGGCGCGATAGGCTAATGACATCTGGATATTGACTTTCAGGAAAGCCGAGAGCAACTTGAGGATATTCATGTCACGCTCCCACGGCCGAGTAGCGCTTTACACCGTTACGCCAGACCCAGTTAAATAAGAGGATGGCAATGGTCAACCAGACGGCACCCATTGTATAGCCCTGCATGATCTGGGCGGTGGAGAGCTTTCCCAGAATCAACTGGATGGGAAAATAAATAAGCAGTTGAAAGGGCAAGTACTGAGCGATATCCTGGATCAATTTAGGCATCAGGGTCAACGGTACGAACTGACCAGAAAACAACAGGATCAAGGCGTAATAGAATTCATGGATCGAGTAGACGCGGGTCGTCCAAAATGCAAGGGCTGTGATAGCAGCCGAAAACAGGTATCCAATGAAGAATCCCAGAATCATGGCAGGGATAGATAGCAGAATTCCGGCGAATGTGAGACCGCCAAAATCCGGCTTGAAGAGAAAGAACAGAACGGTCCAGATGGGAATAAATCCCATGATGGTCAGGGCTTTGAAGGCAATGTTGTTGACCAGCGCATTGGTCAGCATCGGGTGAATGGGGCGCACCAGCTCACCCGAGAGAGAGCCATCCTGAACCTTATAGGCAAAGGTATGGATGACAATGTTGCTGGTGATCTGGTCTACGATCAGGAGGGTCATATAGTAGGTCGTGAAGTCATTGACCGTCAATCCGTTGACGCTGCCTTTGCTGGCAGCGATGCTGCTCCACACGGCGAGATAGATAATAGGGGAGACCAGCCAGTAGAGCAAGTACATGATCAGGTTGGCGCGGTACTGCCACTGTTCCGCCCAGTTTACCTGCCAGAGGCGTTGGAAGATTTTGAGCATAAGGACTCCTGTTTAACGGGGAATGGCCACCCGCCGGGAACGCAACATCCTTTCCCTGGCTACGCAGACAGGCCGGCTCTACTCTTATTGATTAAAGGCCTGTTCGATCACATCTTCGATCGGTGGGTCGGCGATGGTGATATCGTGGATGGGCAGGTCCGCCAGCAGCCCCGAGGTGACCCGGGTCACGTCCTCGGCTTTGACCTGGATGTATTCTTTCTCCCAGTCTTCTTCATTTTGGACCGGTGTACCATACCGGGAGAGGTCGTGTGAATTGGTTTCTGCAAGCCTGACGCCGATCAGCTTGAAAGGCGCTATCTTCCGTGAGAGGTCCCCGATCCCGCCGTCGTATTTCAACTGCCCGTGATGAATAATAATGATCCTCTCGCAAAGGGCGGTCACATCCGCCATATAGTGACTGGTGAGCAGAATCGTCGCGCCGGTCAGGCGGTTGTATTCACGCAGGAACTCACGGATGCGTGCCTGCCCGGTGATATCGAGGCCGATGGTCGGTTCATCCAGAAACAACACCCTGGGACGGTGAAGCAAGCCGGCTGCGATCTCACATTTCATCCGTTCTCCAAGGGAGAGATTACGGACCGGTTTTTTCATGAGCGGCTCGAGCTCGAGAAGCTCATTCAGCTCTTTATAGGTCTTTTTATATTCGTCATCGGGGAGGCGGTAAATCGCCTGGTTGAGCAGGAACGAGTCTGCGGCCGGAATATCCCAGGCAAGCCGGTTGCGCTGTCCCATTACCAGGGTCATGGAGCGCAGGTACTCCGGCTTCAACTCCCACGGGGTAAAGCCAAGGACGGTTGCCCTGCCGCCGGTAGGATGCAGCAAGCCGGAAAGCATCTTGAGGGTCGTGGTCTTGCCGGCGCCATTGGGACCGAGAAAGCCGACGATCTCACCCTGGTTGATCTTGAAGTCCACCTGCTGCACGGCTTTTACATCCCGGTACTTGCGCCTGAAAAAGCTACGAACAGCTGCGCCAAATCCACCTTCCCGTTCCGGAACCTGGTATGTTTTACTCAATTGTTCGACCACAATGGTTTCTGGGGACATAGAAATCGCTCCTCCGAAGGGAGCGATTCTATCATTAATAGAACAGAAGTGCTAGATTAAATGAGAATTAAGAACCTCAATTAAGTTCTTCGAAAGAAGAGACGCGGTACCACAGATCTATATTGACATTGATCGTCTTGCTATGCTGGATATCCAGGTTCAGACTGGGCTGGTCGGCCATCGCGACCGCGCGGGATTTCATATTCATTTCCATTGCCTGGAAGGGCATGGGCGGACGTTCCTCATCAAATGTGTTCTCCATGAACTCGTAAACGCCCAGTAGCCTGACGCCCACCGCTGCCGCGACCTTTTCGGCTTTTGCCTTGCCTTTAGCGATTGCGGCTTCCAGAGCGTGGTCCTGTGCTTCTTCCTCCGGGTATTTCCATTCGATCCGCTCGAGCGTAGCATTCTTCTGGGAAGCGATGATATCCAAAACTTCCGTCAGTGAGTCCAGGCTCTGGAGATGGAGCCGCAACCGGTAGGTCGCACTCGAGGATTTGAGCAGGGAGCCGCTGGACGTCTCGATATGGACTCCCAGCAGCTGCACCGCATCCTGCGGTAGTCCAAAGCGGGTCAGCGCTTCGACCAGCTGACTGACCTCCCTGGCCTTTTTCATCGCCTCATTGCCGCCCACGACGGATGATCCCTTCACCGTCACATATAAATTGGCGTGTGACGCAAAGATCTCTTGCCGGTGTGAGGCAGAAACTTTAATGGTGTCAGGTTTTGTGTCCATCCGTTAACTCCTCTTCGAAAATGATCATACCATGCCAGACGTTCGCTACTCTTCCAGAGACCAGACCCGAACTGTGCCATCACTGCCAGCAGAAAAAATCCTTGTGCCCTCACGGTCGAAGGCAAGGTCGACGATATCGCCGACATGCCCCGTAAGTTTTTTCTCCACCTGCCAGGTTTCAGCATCCCAGATCCAGACCTCGCTGCCGACGCCGGTTACCAGCAGGGATCCATCGGGAGAGAACTCTATGGTTTGTACATTCTCTGCCAAAAACTTGCTTTCACTGGAAAATTTGCCTGTCAGCGCATCCCAGACAGCCAGCCTCACATTTCTGGCAGCGGCTGTATCATCCAGCGACCGCTCGATAGTATAGCTGACCAGCTGCTTTCCATCAGGAGATAGAGCAAATCCATTTACCGCATCCGGATATTCATACGTGACGCCGACAACACTTCCATCTGCTGCAACCGACATCGTTGGAACCAGTGCAAGAGAATCGGGGAACGTCAGCATCACGATGTTTGCCTGGATGTCTATCAGCTTGATACTCCCCAGGGAACGGACATAGACGTGCCGTCCATCGGGGGCGAAAGTCAGATCGCTTCCGCTCGCCTCCTGCAAGGATTGCTCGATCTGCATCGAGGCGACGTCGATGAAAGCCACATCCAGATTAGAGGCTACCGCAAGCTTCCTTCCGTCCGGGGAAAACATGAGAGAACTAGGTGTGTCCGCGATGTGCACCTGTCCAAGCAGCTGGCTGCTGCCCACATCCCAGAACTTAACAAAGAGGTCATATCCGCTTGAGGCGAGGATTCTTCCGTCGGGCGAAAATGCCATCGATGTCACCATTCCCTGGTGGCCATCAAGAGAGGAGATGATTTCCAGGTCAGAGGCTCTCAGCAGAAAGATCTGTGCCTGATAGTTTCTGTCCACGATCTGATGGGCGCTGGCTGTGCCAAATGCGGCCAGGCTTCCGCCCGGAGAAACGGCGAGGCTGGTCACCGCGTCGTCGAAATAGATAAAGTCGGGGTGATCTGTTTCCCGGAAGATCCAGGCGGTGAAGGCGGAGACGGGATACCTTCCTTCCGCTGCACCCCAGGCAAGTGCCGTCGTCTCTGGCGGCGGGGAGCCGGTGAACGAGCTCCGGCCGATCACTTTTCCACCCGGCCAGGACACCACCCTTACATCCCAGAACAGCTGATAAGCTGCCGAGCCATCGGTGTAGGTTCCAGCCTGCAACCTGGTTTCGGCAATACAGAACAGAGTCTGGACCTCATCGTCGGCCAGGCTGCCGAGATGGGGAAGCGGATGAGCAAGCTCCCACGAGGGCGCGTCGGTGTAGGTAGTCATTTTCATGACGGCAAAGGGCGGGGTTAAGGGTCCGCTCTCCACCAGCGCGGAAAAGGCATTTTCACAAATAGGAGCGGCTCTCCGAATTAGCTCCGCCGGCGAGGCGGTCGCGCTTGGTAGAGGTGTTGGAATGGCTGTTTGTGCAAAAGTCGGCGTGAGGAGGGGAATTTCACTTGGCTGGATTGTGGCTGCCGGCTCGGTTGGCGCGATAGGCAGGGGCGCGGACTGGCAGGCAGTCATAACGAGACCCAGGAAAGAGCAAAAAAAGACGCGCCGCATGTATTCTGTCTCCCGGATGAATTCACGAGCGGATGTATTTTATCATCCGGGTTCAGGTCACTGTTAACCTTTGCTTCGGATATTTCTCATATCGTCTCTCTTTTACCACCCGATGGATGCGGTCGAAGCCTTCCCAGATATCGGTAAAGGAAAGATAGAGCGGTGCGAAGCCGAGCCGGATATTATCGGGAGAGCGGAAGTCAGGGATGACATTCATCTCCTCGATCATGGCACGGTTGATGCGGTACCCGTCGAGGTGGCGGATGCTGATGTGGGAACCGCGCCGGGCGGAGGCGCGCGGGGAGCCAAGGGAAAAGCCCAGGGGCGCCAGCAGGTGGTCGGTCAGGTAGGCGGCGTAGTCCGTCATCAACATCGATTTGGCGCGCACGGCATCTATTCCGGCCGCAAGTAAGGGAGTTAATGCTTCTTCCATCGCTAGCATGGAGAGGATCGGGGCCGTGCCAATTGCAAAGCGCTGCACACCCGGGGCCGGCCGGTAAGTGACGTCGAATGCGAACGGATCGTTCTGACCCCACCACCCCCAGATCGGGGAGGTGACTTCGTTTTGAATCCTCCGATTGACGTACAGGAATGCGGGCGCCCCCGGTCCGCCGTTGAGGTATTTGTAGGTGCAGCCAATGGCAAAATCCACATTCCAGGTGTCGAGTTCAATAGGAATCGCTCCGGCGGAGTGACTGAGGTCCCATAAAACAAGGGCTCCGTGCCGGTGCGCCAGCTCTGTGATGCGCGCCATATCATACAGGTAGCCGCTCTTGAATGCCACGTGCGAAAGTGTGACGAGAGCAGTGTCTCCATTCATTGCATTCTCGAGCGCCTCAATATCCGGTGTGATATCGTCATCCTGCGCTCCGATGCGGAGGATCTCATGTCGATCTCCAAGTAACTTGGCGATGCCCTGCAAAATGTAGAGGTCAGATGGGAAGTTGAAGGTGTCGGTGATGATGCGCTTGCGACCTGAATTCAAGGTCAAGGCAGCGGCGGCGAGCTTGAACAGGTTGATCGAGGTCTGGTCTCCTGCGATCACCTCGCCTTCTGCTGCGCCCAGTAAGGTCGCGATCTTTTCGCCGATGCGCGTGGGCGCTTCCCACCAGCCTTTGTTCCAGCCACGGATCAGGTCTGTGCCCCATTCTTCCTCGACAACTTTCTTCATGCGCTCAATTACCGATTTTGGCAAGCGTCCCAGCGAGTTGCCGTCGAGGTAGATCAGGTCGGGATCGTTGGCGACGAACTGCTCGCGGTATGAGGCGAGAGGGTCTTGTTGATCAAGTTGGGCTGCAAATTCACGGGAGGTGGAGAAGCTGGTCATAGTTTTATTTAACCACAAAGGAGCACAAAAGTTTTTGTAGGGCAGTTTACTTGTGCTCTTGCTTAATTTTCACCTCGCTCATGGCGTGCTCTGCCAGCGCGGTGATCGTCAGCTATCTAAATGGACACACATCCGCCGGGGCGTAGACGCGACTTTGCCAGCCGTGGTAATCACTTCCTAATGGAATTAAGATTTCAGGATGTGCTGCTGCATATTGAATTGCCGCAGCGCAGCCATGGTACATATTTTGTGTGTTCCACTTAAAACTAAAGCTTCATCTGTTTTTATAAGCAATCCCCATCAAACGATTGATCTCAGCATCATCCACCAGGACAATTGGCTTTCCTTTTGCCCAGGCCTTCGCGGGTCCGCTGAAGCCGCGCGGCGCCCAGATCCATCCGCGGATGGCGCTATCGTGCATCATTGCGCCGTAGAGATCCCTGAGCGCGGCTTCGCCAACGGGTTTACTCCACTGCTTACACTGAACGATTTCTTTCTGGTTCCTGGGGTTGATGAGCAGGACGTCTATTCCATGATCGCCTGTCTGCCCAACGTGTTGGACCTTATAGCCTAATTTCCTATAGACCTGTTCTGCCAGTTTTTCCAGCTCCAGGTCCGATAAATGCGTGGCGGATTGTTTTCGATGATTCACATTATCTCGTGAACGGTTTTGCCAGCCAGCCATGGCAAGCCGCCAGATCCTATCCCGTTCCCTTTTGCGATAGATGAGGAATGCAAATACTACGCCGATTACAGTCATCAGGACGATGCCTGTCGTCGCGAACAGCAAGAACTGACCGGTAGACGAAAGGCTTTGCCACCAGTTCGTAATAGGATCATAGACTGCGAATGCAAGCAAAATAATAAGACCGGCGACAGAAGGAATCCAGCGCCGGGAAGAACGTCGTCGTTTCCGGGACATGAAATATCTCAGTTGTAAATTATAGGAAGAAACTACTCACGTCTACCCTTGGTCACGATCCGGATCGGCGTCCCCAGAAAGCCATATTCGGCACGGATCTGATTTTCCAGATAACGAAGATAAGTGAAATGCATCAGCTTCGGATCGTTGACGTAGATCATGAATGTCGGCGGGTCGGAGCGGACCTGGGTGCCGTAGAACATTTTCAGCTGCCGCCCGGCATGCGAGGGATGGGGATGAGCATCCTGTGCCTTGTGGATGACCTCGTTAATCTTGGAGGTCGTGAGGCGGGCGAGGCGCTCCTCCTGGACGCGCAGTGCCATGGGCAGTACCTGGTCCACGCGTTGCCCTGTCTTGGCAGAGATGTATAGCAGCGGGACATAGTCCATGAAGTTCAGGTCGGCGCGGATCTTGCGGGTGAATTCCTCCATAGTGTACGCGTCCTTTTCGACCGCATCCCACTTGTTGACAATCACCACGCAGGACTTCCACTCTTCGAGGATAAACCCGGCAATATGCGCATCCTGGGAAGTAATGCCGGTCGTGGCGTCGATCACCAGCAGCGCCACATCGGCGCGCTCGATGGCTTTAAAAGCGCGCAACACGCTGAACTGCTCCACGCCGCGCTCGATCTTGCCGCGCTTGCGAATGCCCGCTGTGTCGATCAGAGTGATGGGTAAGCCGTTGAATTCGATCACCGTATCGGTCGCGTCGCGCGTCGTGCCGGGGATGGGGCTGACGATGGCGCGCTCTTCGCCCACTAGCCTGTTCAGCAGGCTCGATTTGCCTGCATTCGGCTTGCCGACGATGGCAATCTTGACGCTGTCGTCTTCCGATTCCGCATCCTGCTCCGGGAACGCTGCAACCAGCGCGTCGAGCAGATCGCCCGTCCCGGTCCCGTGCACGGCAGAGACAGCATACGGCTCGCCCAGACCCAGCTCGTAGAATTGAGCCGCCTCGTCGCGCCGTCCCCTGGATTCTGTCTTGTTTGCGACGACAAAGATCGGGGGCCAGAACGTGCCATCCTCCAGCTTCTTCTGTGAGCGGCGCAGGATATTTGCAACTTCGAGGTCGGGGGAAGTGACGCCTGTCTCCCCATCATTGACGAAGAGGATCGCATCTGCTTCCTCGATAGCGACCTTCGCTTGCTGGCGAATTTCGTGGATGAAATCCGCAGAGCCAATTGAAAGCGGAGTCTTGCCGCCGTGGCTCGGATCGATGCCGCCCGTGTCCACGACGTGAAAAGCGCGCCCGTTCCATTCCGCTTCACCGAAGAGGCGGTCGCGCGTCGTGCCGGGGGTGTCGTCCACGATCGCGAGACGCTCACCGACCAGCCGGTTGAATAGAGTGCTTTTTCCTACGTTGGGTCTGCCAACAAGAGCGACAATTGGTTTAGGCATAGTTTATGGGGTTGGGAAAGGCGTGATCGTCGGCGTGAGTGGCGGGGTAATCACCACTTCCACCGTTTCCGGCAGGATGGCCTGCACCAGGACGTTCTCTACCAGCACCCTTGCCTCCGCTCTCAGCTGGTAGGTGCCGATTTCCAGTCCCGTGGCATCGACGGTCACTATAATATCCTCGGACGAAAAAGTATCGAGCACCGGCAGCGGTCCTGAAATGATTACATCCACAGTCTGGGGGAAGACCTGAGCAGCCAGTCCCTGTAGACCGTTCACGTCGATCAGCTGATTTGTCAGGGTGACACTGGTCTGAATTGGGGAGATGCTCACGTTCACCTGCACCGTCTGCGCGCCGACCACCGTAATGTATTCGGGCAAATTAAGGGATAGACGGGTCGAGATATCCTCGCGTCGGTCATCCAGGTTGAGAGGCTGTGTCTCGACGACTCCAGGCAAGGCGTTTACAAGTTCCGGGTCTGAGGCAAACACGGTGATGACGGGCGGAAAGACTCTGATATTCTCAATCCGATATCCGGGCGCCTGCTGCCCCTGGACGAGGACCTTGACCGCCACATCTCGAAAACCACCCTGCAGGCTGATCGGGATAGCCACTTCTACCGATTCGGGATTGATCGTCAATCCCTGCACGATGCCGTTCTGTGGATCCAGGAGCTGGATGGGCATTGTGTCCTCAATGCTCTCACGCACTCCGTCCAGGCTGACAAGCACACGCGCCCGGGCAACCTGCTCCACCAGGGATTCTGGACCTGAAACGGTCACTTCCGCCTGATCCATAGTCGCCTCGCCCACCTGGTAACCCGCGGCCGGCTGTCCGCTCAGCGAGAGGGAAAGTGGGATGGTCTGGGTAGAGAGCGACTCCAGAACTACGGGCACCGACGAGGGGTTTTCGCTAACAATTTGATACGGCCGCATCCTAACCGTGACCTGTACATCCTGCATGTGCTCGCCTGCGCTGAGGCCAGACAGATCTACGGTGGCATGGATAGCATCGTCGTTCGTGGTGAGCGATTCCCAGACCGAGTGCGGCGCACGCAGGGATACCTGCATGGTGTCGGGGATCTCGTTTGTGAGCACCAGAGAAGGATCCTGCCCGACCACCTCGATCGGAATCGGCCTCGGAAACATCCGTACTTCGTTCGGGTCCGCGCCGCTGACAGCAGACACCCAGACGGAAATACCCAGAACCAGAGAGAGTAAAAATGTACGAACGTTTTTCGCAAACAAACGCATATTACTCATCCTTACGCCGGATATACGGGAAAAACCTGCGCAGCCATGCCCGTTGAGGCATGGTGGCTTCGTTTCGGAAGAATGCAGCCAGGATATTCTCGAGCCGCTCCGGATCGATTCGACGAATCATCCGCCCCGCATGTGCGATCGAAATGGAGCCGCTCTGTTCCGAGACGACAACTGCGATCGCGTCGCTAATCTCCGAGACTCCGAGTGCGGCGCGGTGACGAAGTCCCATCTGGCGCTCCGGTGAGCGGTTGAGGATGCCGCTCGCAGAGAGCGGCATGACACACGCAGCAGCGACAATGCGCCCCCGGGCAACAACGACCGCACCATCATGTAGAGGGGTATCGGGGTAAAAAATCTGCAGCAGCAGCTCCGGGGTGACGTGCGCCCGCATCTGGACGCCGGTCTCAATATACTGCTCGAGACTGTCCATTCGTTGGATGACGATCAGGGCGCCGTGCTGGCGGGCAGAAAGGCGTGCCACGGCTTCCACCACGGCGTGTAGGGCTTTCTGCGTCTCTTCATCAGTGGCGCCATTTGTAGGCTGGATGATCGTGACGGTGCCGGCGCGACCCAACCGTTCAAGGGCCCGCCGGATCTCGGGCGCGAAGATGACAGGAATGGCAAGCAGCAATGCTGGCAACGCGCTTTGGACCAGCCATGAAAACGCGGGTAGCTCTACGAGGGTTGTCAATAATATCAGGGCAACCACGAGGAAGATGACGCCCCTCAAGAGAACCATCGCCTGCGTATCACGCAGAGAGTAAAGCACTACAAAGAAGATCAACGTTACCAACAAGATGTCGAGAACGCTTAACCAGTTCAGACGTTCGAAGATGAAAAGGATGTTATTGAGAAAATTCGTCATTTGTCAGCAGGACTGCTACCACGTCTGTAACACTTGGTGCGAGGTTCGTGACCGCGACAGTCAGTATAATATTAGTGGCTGAATGTGGGCTTAGAACTGTGCCTACATGACGGTTTCCAGCCTGATTAGCAACAACTTCCCACCCTGTGAGATGATTCCGATCAACGGGCGTGTCTGACGCCCGTCATAAAAGGCTCTTAGATCGGTCTGAGAACGCGATCGGTACGAAGCTGTTTGAAGAAAAGAGTTGAGCCTCCAGGCATGGACTCCAGGGCTGCATCTTCCCAGGCTTGCACACCCAGTGTATCCGGGGCGCGCCGTTCATAGCCGAGCTGTTTCCAGACGCGGTCGAGACCGCCAAGTTCTAAGGGCGGGAAGATGAGGGCCGCTTCACACTGGAGGTCTCCCGAGGCGCGTTCCACTTCCTGGATTAAGAGCGGCAGTGCCTGTTCCGGCGCAACGCGGGGATCGAGGAAGAGATCGGTGATCCGTGCCACCAGGTTTTCCACCTGCCAGCCCACAATGCCGACAAGCTCCCGGTCCCTGAGGAGCAGCAGGAACGCTTTGTCGCCAAAGGCCTCCATGACCTGGTCCTGAGTCATCCGGCGCTTGCCCTGGCTCAAACGAGTGACCAGCTCGGCGATCTTCTGCGCATCGCGTGGCTTGGCTCGCTGCAGAGACAGCGATCCGACGGGCCGGGTAATGACCTGGGTTGTAGGATCGGTTCTCTCCCCGGGGAAGATCTGCTTCCATGCCTGGTTGACCTGCTTCCACAGGTCATCGTAGGAACCGTGATTGGTGATCACCACATCTGCCGCGGCGACCTTCACGTTCTGTGCCGCCTGCATCTGAACCAGGTGCAGCGCCTCGTCCCGGCCCAGTCCTCGTTTGCGCATGAGCCGTTCCACCTGGATCTCTGGCGGCGCATCCGCGACCCAGAGGGTATCGCAGCGTGTACGGAGGTCCGATTCGAGCAGCTTGATGGCTTCGATCACCACAACGCGCTGGCTGGCGCGCCTCACAAGGATGTCGATCGCCTGGCCGACATAGGGGTGGATGATCGCTTCGAGCTGGGCTAGGGCTTCCGGGTCGCCAAAGACGAGCCGACCCAGCTTTTTGCGGTTGATCTGTCTGTCCTGGTCGAGCAGCCACATGCCGAAGGTTTGCAAAACGGGCTGGTATCCCGGCGCGCCTTTGGATATCACACGATGAGAGAGCGCATCTGCGTCGATGGTGTATGCGCCCAGATGCTCCAGCATGCGACGTACCACGCTTTTTCCGGTTGCGATGTTGCCGGTCAGACCAATAACGTATTTGCCGGGCCAGTTGCTCACAGAGACTCCATTACTTCGAATTCCATGAATTGTTTCTTATTTTACCGCTTGTCTGATAAATTATTAAAGCATTTTTAGAAGTCGGGTCCCCACAATGCGGGCCGGCGTGGAGTTTAAGAATATTGTTTGAATCCTCGCAACTACTGTTGACGCCGGGTTCTCTTGCGTGTATCATATTGTCGCCTCAGGTCGGTTGGGCGATCGCGGTCCTGCGTTGTCGGGATCGAGGAAAGTCCGCACTCCATAGAGCACGGCGTCGGATAGCACCCGGGGCGGGGAACCCTCCGTGAGGAGCTAACCTGCCGGATGAGGGCCACAGAAACAAACAGCCGCCCTCGCCCCGCAAGGGGTAAGGGAAGGGTGATGGTGAAAAGGTGGTGTAAAAGACCACCGGCATCCACAGTAATGTGGATGGCCAGGTAACCCCCGCCGGGAGCAAGACCAAGTAGGGACGAAGCCATCCGCGGATGGCGGGAGACTGCTCGTCTTCATACGTGCTCTCTCATGAGATGAGAGAGCCAGTCCCGGGTAGGTCGCATCGAGCGGCGCGGCGACGCGCCGCCCAGAGAGATGATCGCCCAGTGGCAGGGTCTTTGACCAAATGCCATGGACAGAATGCGGCTTATAAACCGTCCTGAGGGCCATGTCTAGTAGAACTGCGCAAGTATCCCTGACAAGAGGATACGGCGCAGTTTATAAATTATCTCCATCAAATTCCCAATGCACGAACAATCCGCAGTCCAAGCCCTTCTCACCCGGGCCCTTCAACAGGCACGCGAATCAAATACCAGTCAGATCAAGAGCGTGCAAATCGCTATCGGCGAAATCTTCGAGCTTGACCAGGATGCGGTTGGACTGCTATGGGAGCAGCTCAGCCACGGCACAGCTGCGGAACGAGCACAGCTTCGCTTTCGCTCAATTCATGCAGAAGTTCAATGCATGGCGTGCTTTGAGAAATATCATCCGGTGGATAAGCAAATCCACTGTCCCTATTGCGGAAGCTACGGCGCGAAAATATTAACTGGTGAGGAGTTCCATCTGGAATCTGTCGAGCTGGAATGATGAGCAAGCTCAAACTTCTTTTGATATTTTCTTTATTGATGGTGGGATGCAACCGTCCCGCCGCTGCTCCAACCCCTGATCTGTTCGCCACGCTGCAAGCCTCGACGCCCGATGGGTTTGTCTCTCCGGCAGTGACCGAGGGGATCGCGACTCCTGGTTTGGTTTTTTCAACGCCCAATCCTACTTTAGGAGCACCGTCAGGAGATAGCTCGATTCCTTTTGCTTCTGCTGCCGATCAGTTAACCGGACATATTGTTTTTACCTGTCAGCTTTTCAAAGTGCAGGCGATGGACCAGGTCTGCATCATGAACGCAGACGGTTCTGGGATGCGCCGACTTACTACTGAGGATAACCGCCGCCATTACTATCCATCTCTTGCACCCGATGGACAGAGTGTGTTTTATTCGTCGTTCCGCGAGCTAAATGTCTATGAGATATACGAGCTTGACCTCAATGATGGTAGTGTGGACGAGTTGACGAATAGGATCGGGGTGTTGACTGCCCCGGAGGTCTCGCCGGATGGTGGCTCAATTATCTTCACGCGCGGCAACCCCATCACCGGCAATATGCAAATCATGGTTATGGATCGAAATGGAGGGAACCCGGGCAATATCCCTCAAGTTTTCGGCTGGGATCCGACCTGGTCCCCGGATGGGAGCCAGATCTTGTTTGCCTCGAGCAGCGAAGGAGCCACCCAGTTGTTTGTCGTCAACCGAAATGGCAGAGGAATGCGCCGGGTGAGCAACTTACCCGCCATCCGCGGCCGCAGTGACTGGTCGCCCGATGGAGGTTCCATTGCCACGTATTCTGGTCCCGCCTGGAACCGCGAAGTCTATATAATGAATGCCGATGGCTCCAATGCCCGCCAGCTCACCCCAACGGGTGGGAACAGCCAGGGACCATCCTTTTCACCGGACGGTCAGTGGGTAGTGTTCACTGCCTATTTTGATCGATACGGCGATGACCACGGCTGCGAGATTTACATCATCCGTACGAATGGCACCGACTTGCGCCGCCTGACAAATAACGACTACTGTGATTACCAGCCGCGCTGGGGACCGTAATTGGCATACAACTGAAAATAAAAAAGCTCACACGCAAGTGTGAGCTTTTTGCTTCAAAAGAACTTATGCCCAGCCCTGGTTCCGGATGAAGTTGGTGACTACCGGGATGTTGACCATCTCGCCTTGGTAGGCTTTGTATGCCCAGTACAGGAACACCAGCCAAAGCAACGGCACGCACAGTCCGCCGAAGCCAATCGTTACGGTCGTGATAACTGTGGCGATAATCCAGAATGCAATGCTGGCCACAATGGACTGAATGGCATGGAATTTCACGAAGGGGCGATTCTTCTTGTCCTCCATCAGCATCACGATGATGCCGACGATGGGTGCGAACACATAACTCAATGCTCCCCACAGCTTATCATCACTGGTGACATCCATTACGGGCCGGTTTTCCATGAGTTCCTCCGAATTAATCTGGGATTTAATTTTCAACATTTTACAACCAATCAATTCAAAATGCAACCGAGGTTTCTGATAGAAATGTGAATGTAAAGGGAGCCCTGCTGGTAAAATGACCGCATGACCCGGGTCGTTTTTATGGGCTCGCCGGATTTCGCGCTCCCGACTCTAAAAGCGCTGGCTGAGAATTATCAAGTGGTCGGCGTAGTCACCCAGCCGGATCGCGCCTCGGGGCGCGGTCGTGAGCTCAAGCCGCCTCCGGTCAGGTTGCTGGCGGGGAAACTTAAGCTTCCGGTGTTGCAGCCGGAGAAATTGCGGCAACCCGAAGCCATGGATCAGCTGCGCTTGTGGAGTCCTGACTTGATTGTGGTCGCCGCATTCGGTCAGATTCTGAGAAAGGACGTTCTAGATCTCCCATCTCACGGATGTATCAACGTCCATGCCTCGCTGCTGCCGCGCTGGCGGGGCGCGGCGCCCATTAATGCCGCCATCCTGCACGGGGACAAGGAAACTGGCATCACCATTATGAAAATGGATGTGGGGTTGGATACAGGTCCCATATTAAGCCAAAGATCCATTCCGCTTACCTCCGACGACACGGCCGGTTCCGTTTTCGAGAAGCTCTCTCAACTCGGCGCAGACCTTCTCATCGAGACCCTGCCCGATTATTTGTCGGGAAAGGTCCAGCCGGTCCCGCAACCCGAAGAAGGCATGACCTATGCGCCCATGCTCAAAAAGGAGGAGGGTCAGCTCGATTTCACGCGCCCCGCTGAGGAGCTCGAGCGACGAGTCCGCGCCTTCAATCCGTGGCCCGGCGCTTTCATGGACTTCGATGGAACTTTGCTCAAGGTCCATCGCGCGCATCTGGAAGAAGCGGGGCGGGCACAGCCGGGACAGCGACTGCTTTATCGCAATCAGCCCGCGGTGGGCGCGCGGGAGGGAGTTCTAGTCCTCGATGAAGTGCAGCCCGCGGGGAAGAAATCCATGAGTGGCGCGTCCTTTCTTGCAGGTGCGCGAAACTGGGAGCAGAGCAGGCAGCCCGGTTAACGTCCTGCAATGGACCGGGCATACTCAAAGAAGTTATACTCGAGTTCGAACGGGGCTGCCGTCTTACTTTTGACGAAACCATCGATCTTGAGGAGCACAAGGGTCTTTCCCTGCTAGATCAGAACATACATGAACCGCAATGAAATCCTCTCTGCGCTGAAGAATCACTCTGAAGTCTCCGTGCTGATTGTGGGCGGCGGCATCAATGGCATTGGCACATTTCGCGAGCTGGCACTTAATGGCGTGGATGTCCTGTTGGTCGAAAAGGGGGATTTTTGTTCGGGCGCAAGCTCGGCTTCTTCGCACATGGCGCACGGGGGAATCCGCTATCTCGAAAACGGTGAGTTTCGTCTGGTGCGGGAGGCGGTCCGCGAGCGGAATCGTCTGTTACAAAATGCCCCGCATGTCGTCAAGCCACTTCCGACTACAATCCCGATTTTCAAACGTTTCTCGGGGCTGCTCAATGCGCCGCTCAAATTCCTCAGGCTGCTGAATAAACCTGCCGAGCGCGGCTCCGTTATCATTAAGCTGGGCTTGATGATGTATGACGCGTTCACGGGGCGACAGCGGACGGTTCCAAGACACAGGTTTTATTCGCGTGATGACGCGCTCTCGAAGTGGACGCATCTCAGTCCGGAAATTGTCAATGCCGCTGTCTACTACGACGGCGCGATCCTGCAGCCGGAGCGCCTGGGCATTGAGCTGGTTCTGGATGCGGAAGCGGAAAACCCCGATGCACGTGCCCTCAACTATGTGAGCATGGTCGGCGGCGCCGGCGATAGCGTGTTGCTGCGGGATGAGCTCACAGATGAAACCTATGAGGTGCGCCCGAAGCTTCTCATCAACGCGGCTGGTCCGTGGATCGATTTTACGAACCGAAAACTGGGCCTCGCTACCGGCTTTATCGGCGGCACCAAGGGCTCCCATATCGTCGTTAAGCACGACGAGCTGCGAAACGCTATCGGGGATAACGAATTCTTTTTTGAAAATGAAGATGGGCGGATCGTCCTTATTTTCCCACTCTATGATCGCGTCTTGATCGGCACCTCAGACATCCCCGTGGAGCACCCGGAAGAAGCCCGGTGCACGGATGAAGAGATCGATTATTTCCTGAGCCTGACACGCCGTATCTTTCCGAGCTTGAGCCTGAGTCGCGAGCATGTCGTTTTTCAATACTCAGGGGTCCGCCCGTTACCGCGCTCGGCAGCGAAGAGCGCTTCCCAGATCTCGCGCGACCACAGCATCGAGGTGATCAGCGGCGATTGGACGAACTTGCGCTTTCCGGTCTATTCGCTTGTGGGCGGCAAATGGACATCCTTCCGTGCCTTTTCAGAGCAGGTGGCAGATAAGGCGCTGGCTCATCTGCGTTTGCCGCGCAAGAAAGACACGCGTTCTCTGCCAATCGGCGGTGGGCGCGGTTATCCGCGGGGGGCAGGCGAGATGCGTCGCCAGATCGAAAGCCTCTCTGCCTGGACAGGAGTAGGGCGAGAGCGCTTGAAATCCTTGTTCGAGCGCTATGGGACCCGGGGCGAGGCGATTGCCACCTACATGAACGGAGGCACGGATTTTATTCTCCGCACCCTTCCGGATTATTCCCTGCGGGAGATCATATTCCTGGCGCAGCACGAGAAGGTCTGCCATCTCGATGACTTTCTGCTCCGGCGCTCGATGCTGGCGATGCTTGGACGGGTAAACGGCGAGATGATCGAAGAACTTGGGAAAGCTCTGGGGAATGCCCTCGGCTGGGACGAGGAACGAAAGGCGGCTGAGATCGCCCGCACGTTGTTGCTCCTTTCGGAGCAACACGGGGTTCAGCTATGAGTCGGGTGGTAAAATTGTGCCCCGTATGAACCTGTCCATTGTCGTTCCTGTGTATAAGGGGGAAACGCTCATCGAGCCGCTTGTCTCACAGATCAACCAGATAGTTCCCGCATTTGCAGATGACTACGAGATCATTCTGGTCAACGATGGAAGCCCGGATGACAGCTGGACGGTGATCCAACGACTGTCTGAGCAATACCCGTGTGTGCGTGGCATTCGTATGATGCGCAATTACGGCCAGCACAATGCCACCCTTTGCGGTGTGCGCGCTGCGTGTTATGAATTGACTGTGACCATGGACCAGGATTTACAGCACCCTCCGCAGGAAATCCCGCGTTTGCTGGGAAAGCTGGCAGAGGGGTACGATGTAGTGTATGGCTCGCCGCGCAAGCTGCCGCAGAGCCTGTGGCGTAACATCATGACTGCAGGCATCAAGTGGATCCTGGCAAAAGTTATCGGGTTGCCGGCTGTGCGCAATGTGTCTGCGTTCCGGGCGTTTCGCACCCAGCTGCGGGAGGCCTTTGCCAACTTTCAAAGTCCCTCGTTAATCCTCGACGTCCTGCTTTCTTGGGGCACCACCCGCTTTACATCGGTGGAGGTAAACATCGGTCATGCGCAGCGCACCAACTACAACTTCAAGATGCTGGTGCGGGCGGCGATGCTCATCCTGATCGGGTATAGCACGCTGCCGCTGCGCTTTGCAAGCTGGGTCGGTTTTGTGATGACCCTATTTGGGATCGGGGTATTTATCTATGTGCTCGTCATTTATTTCACGGCGGGCAGTCTGCCGGGTTTTCCATTCCTGGCTTCGATCATCGCCCTGTTCAGTGGGGCGCAATTGTTTGGGCTGGGGATCTTCGGGGAATACCTGGCGCGCATGTTCGACCGCAGCATGGACAAGCCCTCCTACGTCATCCACGAAACGGTGGGGCAGTGAACGTCGTCATCTTGCAGCCTTCCTATATTCCCTGGCGAGGCTATTTTGATCAGATACGCCGGGCAGATTTGTTTATTTTTTACGATGACGTCCAATATGACAAGCACGGCTGGCGCAACCGCAACCAGATCAAGACTTCTCAAGGCAAGCAGTGGCTCACCATCCCGGTTCACAGCAAAGGCGCAACCGAGGGTATGCTCATTAAGGACATACGGATTGACTGGTCCAAGACGTGGTCCAGCCACCACCTCAAGGCCCTGACGTTTGCCTACCAGAAAGCACCTTATTTCAAAGATTACCTCCCTCTCCTGCAGACTTTTTACGATCGCCGCGACGAGTGCCTCGCGGACTTCACGATCGAGACTTCCATCCTCCTCAGCCGCGAGTTGGGGATCGCTTCGACGCAGTTCCTGCGTTCTTCGGCAATCCCCGGGATGACCGGGGTTAAGACGGACCGCCTGATCCAGCTCCTGAAGCATGTCGGTGCGACGCACTATATCAGCGGCCCCGCAGCACGCGAGTATCTCGAGCCCGAGAAGTTCAACGCTGCAGGTATTTCCTTCGAATACATGCACTACAATTATCCGGAATACCCGCAGCTGTATCCGCCGTTCGATCCATACGTGACCGTCCTAGATCTACTCTTTATGACAGGCAGCAACGCGATTGATTATTTATGACATTGAGGCAGCATGACCATCGATGAGACCCAGAGAAAACTAAACAAGTATTTTTCAGAAAAGCTGATCTCCTTTGGCGCAACGCCTCAAGGGGTGGACTACAACGGAGCCGAGGCCCAGGAGCGCCGCTTCGAGCAGCTTGTGCGCGTGATCAATGCATCCCGACCGTTTACCGTCATTGATTATGGCAGCGGGTACGGGGCGATGTTCGATTTCCTGCAAAAGAAGGGTTGGCAATTCGAGTACCATGGCATCGATCTCATAGAAGAAATGGTCCTGGCGGGTCGAGCAGCTCATAAGGACTTCCCCCATGCTCATTTCACGACCAATGAAAGCGAAGTTCCGCAGGCGGATTATTTGCTCGCCGGGGCGATCTTCAACATCAAGCTGGATGCCAGTTATGAAGACTGGCAGGACTTTGTGGTGAAGACCCTTCGACGCATGAACGCACTGTGCTCGAAGGGGTTTTCATTCAACATGCTGACCCGATACTCGGATGCCGATCGCATGGCGCAGCGCCCCGATCTGTTTTACGGCGATCCCCTGTTCTTCTTCGACCTGTGCAAACGCGAATTTTCGCGCAACGTCGCGCTCCTGCATGACTACGGTCTGTATGATTTCACCATTCTGGTCCGCAAGGACGTGTAGTTGGCGATGGGGCAAATCATCCAGGCGCCGCGGGCATCTGCTATTCTCTTCAGCCTCCTGGTTCAACAGGCAGATCAGAGTCCATGGCTGCTGCCAGCCAATATTTGCCCCATCGTTCCGCTTACCTTTATGAAGGCGCGGGTACCGTTCGAGCTGGTAGATATCTCACCGGACACCTTGCACATGGACCTAGACCAGGTGAACGCGCTGATCCGGCAGCGGCAGTTCGGTGGGCTGCTTTACTCCCACACCTACGGCGAAAGCTCCACGCCCAACGGGTTTTTCGAGGCGATCAAACAAATCTCCCCGAAGCTGTTGATTATCGACGATCGTTGCCTGTGCCTCCCCGGTCTCGAGTTTGATCCCCTCAATCAAGCCGATGTGCAACTGTACAGCACAGGATACGCCAAGATCGTGGACTTGGGCAGCGGAGGCTATGCATTCCTGCGTGAAGAGCTCGATTATCTGCCTGCACAGCTGCCATTCCACCCCCGGTATCACGAGGAGCTGGAAAAGGCATATAAGGCTTCGGTCAGCCAGCGGACGAGGTTTTTCTACCGCGACAGTGATTGGCTGGAGACCAGCACGCCTGTACCTGCCTGGGACAAGTATCTCGAGCGAATCGAGAGGAAGCTCATGCAAACTCTGGAGCAGCGCATCGCATTGAACCAGATCTATGCGAGTCTCCTGCCGGCAGAGATCCAGCTCCCCGGTGGATTTCAGACCTGGCGTTTTAACATCCGCGTCAGAGACAGCCAGCGCGTCTTGGAGCGCATTTTTGCCGCGGGCTTGTTTGCCAGCTCGCATTATGCCTCGCTGGCGGGTATCATGGCGGATGGACAAGCCCCATATGCGGAAGATCTGGCAGGCAGCATCATCAATCTGTTCAATGACCATCACTTTACCGCTGATCAGGCTGAGCATACCTGCAAAATCATTCTGGAGAATTTCGTTTGAACCCTTTGAAAGTGGATTTCAATCGTCCCGTGGTGGTAGGCCGCGAGTTCGAATATATGAAGCAGGCTATCGAGAACGGCCACATCTCGGGCGATGGTCCGTTTACAAAAAGATGCCACACATTTCTTGAAGAACAGCTCGGTGTGGTAAAAGCGCTGCTGACTACGTCCTGTACGCATGCCCTTGAGATGTCTGCTATCCTGCTGGAGATCCAGCCAGGTGACGAGGTGATCATCCCGGATTTCACATTCGTTTCGACGGTCAATGCCTTCGTCCTGCGCGGCGCCCGGCCGATCTTCGTGGATATTCGACCTGACACGCTCAACCTCGATGAAAACCGCCTCGAGGCTGCCCTAACTTCGAAAACCAGAGTCATCGTCCCCGTGCATTATGCCGGAGTTGCCTGCGAGATGGGTCCGATCATGGACATTGCCAGGCGGCACACCCTGGCTGTTGTGGAAGACAACGCACACGGGTTGCTCGCCAGGTACAAAGGAAAATATCTGGGCACGTTTGGATCACTGGCTTCCCAATCCTTTCACGAGACCAAGAATTTCAGCTGTGGTGAAGGCGGCGCCTTGCTTATCAATGACCCCGTTCTGCTCGAGCGGGCGGAGATCATCCGTGAGAAGGGCACTAACCGGTCGCGCTTCTTTCGCGGACAGGTAGATAAATATACCTGGGTGGATATCGGTTCTTCATATCTGCCATCTGACATTCTCGCCGCGTTCTTATTCGCTCAGTTCGAACAGTATGAGCAGATCCAACTGCACCGCAAGCGGGTCTGGGAGCTGTATTACACGAGCTTAAGAGATTGGGCAGCTGCTCACGATGTGCAGCTGCCGTACGTGCCCGCGGACTGCGAGCAGTCCTATCACATGTTCTACATGCTTTTGCCGGATCTCGAGCGGCGTCAAAAGTTAATCACGTATTTGCGTGAGCATGGCGTGTACAGCGTCTTCCATTATCTGCCGCTGCACCTCTCCGATATGGGTCAGCGCTTCGGTGGGAAGACGGGCGATTGCCCGGTCACCGAGAGCGCCAGCGACCGCCTCATTCGTCTTCCTTTCCACAATTCGCTGACCGCCAATGAACAGGAGCAGGTGATCGATCTTCTTCATACATTTTCATTCTGAACCCTGGCGGGCGGTAAGCCCTTCGGCCAACCGCTATTTCCAGCATGGTAGAATTCTTTTAATGTTCCCCGAACGCCAACTGGCAATCGATCTTATCATTCCCGTCTTCAACGAGGCGGGAGTGGTTGAGCAAACCTATGTCGAAGTTTGCCAGATCATAGACCCTCTTCCTCATGCCTTTAACATTTATTACGTGGACGATGGTTCGCACGACAAGACCGCAGAATGTCTTGGGTCGTTGGCAGAGCGGGACCGGCGCATTGTTCTCCTGGAGCTGGCTCGCAATTTTGGCCATCAGGCCGCGTTGACCGCCGGCCTGGATGCTTCGACCGGCGATTTCGTGATCACGATGGACGCGGACGGTCAGCACCCGCCCGGGATGATTCCTCAGATGATCGATCTTTTTCAACAAGGGTATGATATCGTCCAGGCGCAGCGAGTAGAGGAGGGGCAAAGGTTTTCCTTCAAGAGGCTGTCCTCTTCCGGTTTTTACGCCTTGATCAACCGTATCAGTGGCACGCATATGGAGCCCGGCGCCGCAGATTTTCGAGGCATGAGCCGCCAGGTCGTGGAGGCCCTCAAGTCCATGCCTGAGTATCATCGTTTTCTGCGCGGCATGATCTCCTGGGTGGGTTACCGCAGTGTCATCCTGCCTTATCATGAGACCCGCCGGGTGGGAGGCAGGTCCAAGTATTCGCTGGGTAAGATGTTCCGCCTGGCCATGGATGCCATCTTTTCGTTTTCGCTGATGCCGCTGTATATCGGCTTGAGCGCCGGCGGTCTTTTCTTTTGCCTCGCCGCCCTCGAGATGATCTACGTGCTTTCGTTCTGGGTTACAGGTCGCACCTCCAGCCTGGCCCCGGGCTGGAGCTCGCTCATGTTCGTTATTCTGATCGTCAGTGGCATGATCATGATCCTGCTCGGGTTTATCGGGATCTATGTGGGTTACATCTTCCAGGAAGTCAAGCGTAGACCTGTCTATTTGTTGAAGAAGAGGGAAAAGTGAGCCGTAACGATAAACCGGTATACAGTTTTGTATTTCTGCGGCATGGCGAATCGATCGGCAATGCTGAATCGCGCTGGCAGGGACAATCCGATTACGCTTTGACCGAAAAGGGGCGTGCGCAGGCTCAGGCTCTTGCCAGACGCTGGAGGTCCGAGCGCGCCCAATTCGATTTGATCATTTCTAGCCCCCTGGTGCGGGCCAGGGAGACCGCCACCATTATCGCATCGGCGTTAGACGTGAAGATGGAACTGGATCCGATCTGGTTGGAGCGGCACATCGGCGAGATAGAGGGGCTCACGGCCGAAGAGGTCCGCCGGAGGCCCCAACCGCCATACGTAACGCCCTATGATCCGATCGGTGGCGCAGGCGAGGGCGATTGGGCGCTGTACTTGCGTGCGGGACAGGCTTTGCACGCTCTACTGCGCCGGGCACCAGGCAGTTATCTAATCGTCTCGCACGGCGGGTTATTGAATCAACTGATGAATGCCATTATCGGGATCGCCCCTCATGTCGATCCTTCCGGTGTTCGCTTCCGTTTCGAGAACACAGGCTTTGCACGTGTGATCTATTTTCCGCACCAGCATCGCTGGTCCATTGACGCCCTGAATGACCGCGCTCATTTGAAATCTTTGAACTCAGAAACGCAGCACGAACATGACATTGTCTGAGTCAGCCCGGCATCTCAACGGCAAACTGAAAGTACTTGTCTTCGGTGCGGGCGCGATCGGCACCTACGTCGGCGGGAGCCTGGCGCTGAACGGGCATCCGGTTGTGTTCCTGGAGCGTCAGGGTACGGTGGACGAGTTGCGGCAGCGCGGCTTGCGTCTGGACCTGACTCTCGACAAGCGCCGGCAGACCCAGGATGCCTCACGTCTGGATCCCTCCCGATTCGTCATCGCGTCCACGCTGGAAGATGCGCTTCGATACGGTCCCTTTGATGTGGCTTTGTTTGCTCTCAAGTCCTTCGATACCCACGCAGCGCTTCGATCGGTCGAGCCTTATGCAGACCGAATGCCGCCGGTCCTTTGTCTTTCCAACGGCGTTACGAACGAGACGGCCATCGCCGGAATTGTGGGAAAGGATAAAGTCATCTATGGCACAGTCACGACAGCCATTGGCCGCCGCGGGCCCGGGGATATCGTGCTTGAGCGTCTGCGCGGCGTAGGGATTGCGCGGGGACACCCGCTGTCCGAGAAGCTGAACAATGTCCTTAATTCCGCTTTACTCAATTCCGAGCTTTTCGGCGATGCCAATAGCATGAAGTGGTCGAAAATGCTCACGAATCTCCTGTCAAACCCGACTTCTGCCATCCTGGATATGACCCCGGCGGAAGTGTTTGCTAACCGGAGGTTATACAGGCTGGAAATCGAAATGCTGCGCGAATGCCTGGCAGTGATGGACGCCCAGGGGTTCAAGGTAGTGGATTTGCCTGGCACCCCGGTCCGGGCGTTAGCGTTCGCGACCCGGCTGCCGCCATGGCTTTCCAAACCGCTACTCTCACGCGCGGCGGGGGCCGGGCGCGGTGGGAAGATGCCTTCCTTCCACATTGACCTGCGCTCCGGGCGCGGGAAAAGCGAAGTGGTGTATTTACACGGCGAAGTCGTGCGGGCCGGAGAGAGATGCAAGGTGCCCACGCCGGTCAACAAGCTGCTAACGGAAACATTGATGGCGCTGACTAACCGGGAAATCCCACTCGATGCGTTTTCACACAAGCCGGAAAAATTCCTGACGCGAATGCAAAATCACACATGAGCGAAACCATTACCTTTACTTCTCCCCGTCCATCTGTCGAAATTCTTCTTCCCGATGGGCGCGTGTTGTCAGGTCCGCGGGGGGCGAAAATCGGCGAGTTCATGCACGCGTTGGAGTCCGATGTGCAAATCGTGGCTGCCGTGATTAACGGCGACCTCCGTGAGCTGACCTATCCGATCGAAATCGAATCGCGGGTCATCCCTGTGACGATGTCGGCCGCGGACGGGGCGCGTATTTACCGCCGTTCGCTGACTTTTCTGCTCGAGATGGCATTCAATGAGCTGTTCCCCGGCGCGATACTGTATGTCGATCATTCCGTCGCCTCCGGCGGCTTCTACTGCCAGATCACCGGGCGAGATCCCTTGACCGAATCGGAGATCAATCAACTCAAACAGCACATGCAGGACCTGGTAGCGTCTGATCTTCCGTTCGAGCGCCTAGAGGTTCCCATCGGGGAAGCAATCGAATATTTCCACTCGCGCGGCCATGAGGATAAAGTCCGCTTACTGAGCTATCGGCGTAAGTCCTATCTGACGCTATATCGTGCCGGCGAGCGAATGGATTATCACCACGGGTACATGGTTCCTTCGACCGGCTATCTCAAATGGTTCGATCTGGTCTATACCGAGGGTGGCTTCACTCTTCGATACCCGCGCCGCCATAAGCCAAACGAGCTGTTGCCCATGCCCGAATACCCCAAATTGCTCGGAACTTTTCTTCAGTATGGGGACTGGCTGGCGAAGCTGGGAATTGAGAATGTTGGCGCGTTGAACAATGCCATCGAGAGCGGACGGAGTGACCAGGTGGTGCTGGTTTCGGAGGCCTTTCATGAGAACAACCTGGCGCGGATTGCCAACCAGGTCGTCGATCAGCTTGATCGTTCGCGTATTATCCTGATCGCCGGACCCTCCTCCGCCGGCAAGACAACCACATCACGGCGGCTTACCGTTCAGCTGCTTGCCCTGGGAGTATCACCCTTCCCACTCGAGCTGGATAATTACTTTCTTGATCGTGACAAGACGCCTCTCGGCGAGGATGGGAGGCCTGACTTTGAGTCCATCGATGCACTGGACCTTCCCCTGCTTGCCGACCACTTGCAAGGCTTGACGCGAGGTGAGGAAGTCCAGCTTCCCCGCTATAACTTCAAGACCGGCTTGCGGGAGACCGGCGAGTTGATCCGCTTGCGAGACGGGCAGCCGATCATCCTGGAGGGGATTCACGGGATGGACCCGCGCCTGATCCCGTCGGATCTGAGCGGCGAGGCTTTTCGGATCTACGTCTCGGCATTGACCCAACTCAACCTGGATCGCCACAACCGCGTTTCCACCACCGACACGCGACTCATCCGACGGATCGTGCGGGACGCACGCGAGCGCGGCTACACGGCAGCGCAAACCATCGAGCGTTGGGAATCAGTGCGGCGCGGTGAAAAGCGCCATATCTTTCCCTTTCAGGAAAATGCCAATGTGATGTTCAATTCCGCCCTGGCGTATGAGCTGGCAGCACTGAAACAATTTGCCGAGCCACTTTTGCGACAGGTGCCGCATGGCACGCCCGAGTACATCGAGGCGAAGCGCTTGCTGGCTTTCCTGGAGTGGTTCCTGCCCCTGGACATCAGCCTCGTACCGGGGACTTCCATCGTGCGCGAGTTCCTGGGGGGGTCCATTCTCAAGAACTTTACGATCTGGAAGGAACAGGAACCTCGTACTTAAGGGACGGTGGGTGCTCTAAAAAGCAGACCCACGACAAACCCCGCCAGCGCGCTGAGTGTGCCAATCAGCGCCATCTGGATCCCGCTCCGCAAAGGCCTGCCTACAGTCACGCGGGCCTTATAGGCTCCAACGGCGAACAGCGTCAGGACTGCGAGGACGATCGAGAGCCAGATTCCCTGGCCTACCGTCAAGAAAAAGAATGGGAAAAGGGGGATAAGCGAGCCTGCCAGAGCGGAAAAGCCCACGATAATGGACGAACGAAAGGCGCGTGTCTCTTCCGGGGGAGTCAACTGTAATTCTTCCGACAGCATCACGTTGACCCACACATCGGGGTTCGCTGTGATTACCTCGACGATCTTTTCCAGCGTTTCCCCCTCAAACCCTTTGTTGCGATAGATCCCGCGAATCTCCTCAATCTCTACATCGGGAGCCAGATGGATGTGACGGTATTCGCGTTCGCGTTCGCTAAGATACAGATCGTCATTTGCCCGTGCTGATGTATACGCGACTGCACCCATGGAGATCGACTCGGCAAACGTAGCTGCCAGGCCCGCCGCGATCACTATACGCGCCTCCTGGGTCGCAGCGGCCACCCCCAGTATCACGCCAAGTACATTAACCAGCCCATCTTGACCGCCGAGAATGATCTCTGCCAGCCGCGAATCTTGGTGATGCGGGTCTTGATGATCGTGCAGGCGGACCTGCTCGATCCACTTGCCTGTTGCCAGCGAGGTATGACTATCGCTCATCGCGTCAATTCCTTAAGGTCGATCCAGGAAGATATCCTCCATGGATAGCTCATCTTCTACAGGCTCGATGTGGGTGAAGACCGTGACAACGCTCCCCAACGCTGTGCGAATATCGGTCTCGAAATCTTCTGCGACATGATGAGCATCATGCACGGTCCAGTCGCCCGGGACAAGGATGTGGACAGAGATAAAACGCCGCGCGGCTGCCTGTCGTGTGCGCAGCGCATGGAAACTCACACCCTTTTCACGAAACCTGTCCATCACATCGTGGATCAATTTCTGCTCAGCTTCCGGCAGGGCGGCATCCATCAGGCCGGAGACGGAGCGGCTCACCAATCCGACCCCCGTCCAGATGATATTCAGCCCCACAACGATAGCAACGATGGGATCTAGGAAATTCCATCCTGTAATCCCGGCCAGAGCAACACCCGTGATCACCCCCGCAGACGTCCAGACATCGGTCATCAGGTGATGGGCATCCGCTTCCAGGGTGATCGATTGACGTTGTCTCCCCACCCGCAGGAGGATTCGGGCAACAATCAGGTTGATGATGGATGCAGCGATCGAGACGCCTAACCCGAGCCCCAATTGTTCCAGAGCGCGAGGCGCAAGCAGCCGCTCGACCGCTGTAATGATGATGCCAAGGGCTGCGCCAAGGATTAAGACACCTTCCGTCACACTGGCGAAATATTCGGCTTTACTATGGCCATACACATGGCTTGTATCGGCTGGACGGGCTGCAATGACTAACATACTCAGAGCCATGATCCCGCCGGCCAAATTGACCAGAGATTCCAATGCATCTGACAATAGACCCACTGAGCCGGTTAACAGGTAGGCTCCCATTTTCAAGACGATTGTCGTCGCAGCAGCCGCGATGGAAAGCCAGGCAAAGCGCGTCAGCGAAGCGCGGTTTTTCATCAAGTCCTGGTGCTCAGCCTGTTGATGAGGCATGAGCAGAATGATACTTCCGCACAGATTTGTTGGTAAGGGGTTAATGTCATGAATTAATAAAGAAATCGGCACAGGCCACTTCTTTACTTCAAAAGGGGGTATTTGCTCCAGCTCGGAACAATATGGCGGAGCGCGTCCTCCTTCCAGTCAACTTTATGTCTTTACGACTCCTGGTTTATGAAGGCTTGAAACCCGGGATCCTGGCCGGGGCTGAAGAAGAAATTCAGCGATAATGAGGTTCGGAACCCATCCAAGCCACATGACCGCGCGGTAGACCTCGACAAAGAGAGCTTCAAAGTTGCCTGAGTATTTGGTTTCGAGAAAGGGAATCTGTGTTCCGATCAACATACCTAACCAAAGGCGAATAGTGACCGCTGCAAAAGTCAGTGCGTAGTTGCGGATCATCCACTCCCGATGCCTGGCTTTGTTCCCGGCGCGTATGGCGCTGTACGCATTCCAACCGGTCCACAACCAGAGAATGGCGAGTGTGATTAAACCTGCTTCCCCGGCCATGCCTGCGATCATCCCCGGAGCGATCAGAAAAGTCGTTAGGCCGCTGACCAGGATTCCGAGGAGATAAAACCGTCCCATCCAACGGTGAAGCCTCGGCTTGTTCTGACGAAGCCGATTGAGAAATTGAAACGGGCCGATCAGCAGGGCGAGAGCTCCCGAAAATATATGGATGTATAATCCCGCCTGGCGCAGCGGGGTTTCAACGGCGAATCGAGAGGTGGCAATGTTGAAATGCGCAGGGTTTAAGGTGAGATAGGGCGTCACCGTGAAAAACACCGTGCCAAGTGCAAAGAAAAGCATCCAGCTCCAGGGAAATTGTTTTCTGAGGTTGATCCCCTTCATCGCACACGCTCTAGTTGAGGCCCGCTCTTTCCCGCAAGCCTCACACGCGCGGTTTCTCGCCGCCCTGTGGCTTTCACATGGTCCATTGCCGCAGCCAGCCCAAATCTCGGCATATTGCCGTAGACGCTTTCGAATTGATCGGGATCGACCGTATAGGTCTCATGCCAGATGCCCACGCTTCCATCCGCCCCAATAGCCTGATTGAAGCTCTTCCAGGCGACGAGGTGTGGCTCCGATGGGTGGCGGGCAAACCGCTCCAGCTCCTCGAAGGAACGCCAGTACTGGATGAGCACCGGCCCGCTGATATTCCAAAACGATTCGGCATGCAAAAATCCTTTTTCCGGATTTGTATACAGGGTTCTCAACATGGGGCCCATGGCTGAAGCCACGGGAAGCCATTTGTCAAAGCGCCACCACTTGTTGACGCGCATCCCGATGAGAAAGACAACAAATGGTTGATCTGTCTTTGCCGTGTAGCGACCATTAAAAATGTTACTCATGTGATTACTCCTTAATGTATTGACGGGCCTGTGAGTCCAGCTCAAAAAGATATAAAGCATCCCCTGTTTCACCAAAAGGAGGCAGGTTTCCCTGGATCTCCAGCGAGACGATGCCATGCACGCGTGCCCAGATGCTCATTGCCGCGAAAAGGGAGTCGGAGTGTACTTCACCGACATATTGCTTCCACTGCTCGTAGTGGACCGCGTAGTCGTCCTGCGCCACAGGGAACGCATTGTCGTTTAATCTCCCTGCCGCACGAATTTCCTCCACCACACTGAATAGGGCGCTGATCGATCGTGCGGAGGATGGAAATATCCTTGCTCTGGGCGGCTCATAGCCGGGGATGGGGGTCCCAAAGATGAGCTGATAACGCTGCGGGTAGGTATGTGCCCAATTCCGGTAAGCCTGTCCAATAGCCTTTAGCTTGAGGCGCAAGTCACCGGTTGAGACCGAGTCGCGTGCTTCGATTTGCCAGTCGCCAAAGGATGTGTAGGCATCGATAATGAGTGCTGTTACCAGCGCGTCGCGGTCCGGGAAGTAGTTATAAATCGCCGGCGCTGTAATCTTGAGCTCTCTGGCAATGGCGCGCAGCGAAAGGGCGGGGGCCCCATACTGGGCGATCTGTTTCCAAGCCGTTTCCTTGATCGCTTCCTGCAGATGGGGGATTTGTTTCTTTCTAAGCGGACGAACCATAATAAACCTCCACTTATATATACGCTGTAAATATACAGTGTATATATAAGTTTGTCAAGGGGAACGTACGGGGTGAGCAGACGCAAGCGCAGCTTTCAGCCTCAATCGCTAATCATGGCTCTTTTGACATAGGAACAAAAGTATCCTTGAACCCTGTGTTCCTTCATGCTACACTTTCACGAGCATTCTTAACCGTGAAACGTTTCGATGCATACTCTTGTATTCTTCGTTAAAGGAAATTCGTATGCGCAAAACACATTCCACCCTCATCATTGTCGCAGTGTTTAGTTTACTGATCACACTGACGGGAACCGTTCGCGCAGCTCCCTCCGCCTCACGCGCCCAATGGACCGTCATGCTGTATATCTCAGGTGACAACAACCTCGAACAATACGTGGTCAGTGATATTGAAACCGAACTGGCGGCCCTGGGTTCCAGCGCAAGTGTGCAGGTGATCGCCCTTGCGGATCGAGGTCCCGGCTACGACACCGGCCGCGGCGACTGGCAGACGACCAAGCTCTTCCGCGTGACGCAGGGCATGACCGCCACAGCAGGAAATGCGATTGCCGATTGGGGCGAGCGCAACTTTGGTGACCCGCAGACGCTGGTCGATTTTGTGACCTGGACCAAGGCGAATTATCCTGCGGACCGGTATGCACTGTACTTTTGGGGACATGGCTGGAACTGGCACCCCGATGTCGTAATGCAGGATGATACGGACGGCGACGCGCTGGATATGGAGGAAGTCAAAGCCGCGCTGCCATCTCTTGGGTTCATAGATATGGTCGGGTTCGATGGCTGCAATATGGCATCCATTGAAGTCCAGCTGTTGTGGCATGGATATGCCACGGCGCTGGCTCATTCTCAGGAATGGGTGGGCGGCGAGGGGGTCCAGTATGACCTGGTGCTTGCCCAGCTGGCTGCGAATCCAAATATGACCGCCGATCAGGTGGCGATTGCCACCAGTCAGAGCGCAACCAGGGATAAGACCTGGTCTGCAGTAGCGGTGGACAGCCGTTTCGATGCGCTGCTCACTGCCGTAGACCAGTGGTCGGTTGCGCTGCACAGTGGATTAGCCCAACATCGCAGGAAATACGATCAAGCCTTCACCGCGACGCGCACGTTCTGGCAGGCGCCCATGGATAAGGACCTGTACGATATGGCCTATGAGATCAACCGCCTGGTAAGCGATGCAAATATAAAGAGCAAAAGCCAGGCAGTGATGAATGCGGTCAATGGGGTCGTGCTGCATGAGCGGCATGTCAATGCGTATTCCGATGCGCATGGCATCACGATCTATCACATCTCGAAAGCCACCCAGAAGGACTCAGATTACACCTATTACCGCGGACTCGATTTCGCACAGCAGACCGGCTGGGATGAGTTCCTGAATGCATATGCACGGTGACCCTGCCCAGGGAATTTCCGGAAGGTACAAACATCATAAGAGTGTGAAAACAAGGCTGCGGGCACGGGCCCGCAGCCTTGTTCTTGGATATCTCTGTCATAATTCCCACTGCTTTACTCTATCACACCTAAATTTTTCCCAACTTTCTCGAACGCTTCCAGACCCTTTCCCAGGTCATCATTATCGTGCGCGGCCGAGATCATCACGCGGATGCGCGCTTTGCCTTTCGCCACGGTCGGGTAGCCGATAGCCATGGCGAACACGCTTTCTTCGAAAAGCTCGCGGCTGAACTGCTGGGCGAGCGGGGCCTCACCCAGCATGACCGGCGTGATGGGCGTCTCGCTGACGCCGGTGTCGAAGCCCAGTTTCTTCATCTCGGCTTTGAAGTATTTCGCATTCGACCAGAGCTTATCAACAAGCTCGGTAGACTCTTCCAGCAGATCCACGGCTGCCAGACAGGCGGCTGCATCTGGCACCGTGACCGCAGAGGAGAACAGGAACGGACGCCCGCGCTGCCGCAGCCATTCGACAATGGTTTTATCGCCTGCCACCATTCCGCCGACCACCCCGAACGCCTTGGACATCGTGCCGACTTCGATATCCACCTTCCCGTTCAAGCCGAAATGATCCACGATGCCGCGCCCGCCTTTGCCGAGCACACCTTCGCCATGCGCGTCGTCCACCATGAAGAGAATGTCGTATTTCTTCGCCACCTCATACAGTTCCGGGAGGGGCGCGATGTCGCCGTCCATGCTGAAGACGCCGTCCGTTACGATCAGGGCGCGGCGGTAATTCGAGAGGTTGTCCTTGATGGCATCCTCTAACGCTCCGGGATCGTTGTGCTCATAGGGAATGATCTTGGCGCCCGAGAGCCGGCAGCCATCGATGATAGAGGCATGATTAAGCCTATCCGAGAAAACCACATCTTCTTTTCCGACCAGCGCCGAGATGGTCCCTACGTTAGCGGTAAATCCCGACTGGAACGTAATGACATCTTCCGCGCCCTTGAACCTCGCCAGGCTCTGCTCGAGCTGCACATGCAGATCCATCGTGCCCGCAATGGAGCGCACGGCAGCAGGGCCCACACCATATTTGTCTGTCGCCGCCCTGGCAGCCTCGACAATCCTGGGATGATTTGCCAGGCCCAGATAATTGTTTGAACAGAAGTTGAGCACACTCTTGCCGTCCACGGTCAGCCAGGCGCCCTGGGCAGAGCCGATCGTGCGGATGCGGTTGTACAAGCCCTGTTGTTTCAGGCTGTTAATTTCCTGGTTGAGCCAATCGAGTTTGGACATGAGGACTCCTGTGTAACTGTCATTGCGAGCCGGTTAGGGCGAAGCAATCTCCCCTTTGATTGGTTGATGAGATTGCTTGGTCGAGCAGAGCACCCTCCTCTCAATAACAGAAGCAATTTTTGTTCATTATAGCAATCTTACAAAAAACGACTGTCACGATTCTTCCGTGACAGTCGCCCTGTTTCATGCCTCTTCGAGCGTGACCGCTCTAGGCTGCTTCCCATCGATATCTGGAATGCCATATTCCTGTGCCAGCGCGGCGCCTACCCAGACTTTGCCTGTGCGGCTCATGAGGTTTGGATCGGCTGCCAGCGCCGCGATGACGCGCCCGGTAAACTGCGGTGACTCGGAGTTGCTCATGTCGAAGTACTCGGCGGCGCGCAGTACACTTTCTGTGCGCACCAATCCCGGATACAGTGAAACCACCGCGATGTTGAACTTTTCTGCCTCGTGTGCCATGTCTGCGGTCATCTTGTCCACGGCGGCTTTGGCGGCTCCATAGGCGACGTTCGCTATGTACTTCTGTGCCGCCCAGAAGGAAATATTTACGATCAGCCCACTCTGTTGCTCCATCATCATTCTGGCCGCGAAGGCGCTTGCCACATAGGCGGCACGTACACCACCGGCAAACATGGCATCCCAACGCCAGATGGGTTGTTCCCAGAAGGGCTTGAGCCAGGTGAATTCCCCATCGTGCTCCATTCGCTCGTAGCCACCCCACGCATTGTTCACCAGGATGTCCAACCGTCCGCTCTCCTGCTGCACACGCTCGAAGAATGCCTGGACCTGGGAGTCATCTCGATGATCACAATGAACTGGAATTCCCTTGCTTCCCATGGCAGTGACTTCTTCGGCAGTCGAAAAAATAGTACCGCCCAGTTTCTCGACATCCGTGCCCTCGTCCGCGGTCCGCCCGGTGACGTAGACCGTCGCGCCGGCCTCGCCCAGCCCCAGCGCGATCCCTTTCCCGACGCCGCGGCTCGCGCCGGTCACAACTGAAACTTTTCCTCTTAAGTCCACCATCCCAGCTCCTTTTTAAGAAAAAACCGATTCAACCGAACGAACGATTAAAACAGCCTTCCTCGTTAAAGGCAAGGGCGACCTGAAAGTGGTCAAAGCACTCATATTGGGTTGGTTGCAAATCGAACTGGCACGGAAAATCAATTTATAATCTGCCCATTCTATGAGCGCCAGGTCCCTGCACGAACAGATCGCCGCCCTAAAACAAGCCATCGAAGCGCAGGGAACGATGCGCTCCGTCCTGGACGATTCGGTGGTCGAGACGACGTTGGCCGTCTTACGCGACCAGTTGAACGATCTGGAACGACAGGCCACCCAGCAGGAAGCGTCAAACCAGGCGCGCCGCAAGCTGGTGACCGTTCTCTTTGCAGATGTTTCCGGTTTCACCGCGTTTTCCGAAAAACGGGATGCCGAAGACGTGGCGAACCTGGTCAACCACCTCTGGATCCGGGCCGACCGGGTGATCGAGGAATATGGCGGTCACATCGACAAGCATATCGGCGACGCGGTCATGGCGCTCTGGGGCGCAGAGACCGCACGCGAAGATGACGCAGAGCGCGCCGTCCGGGCCGCCCTCAAGATGCAGGAAACGTTCAAGGAGGGTGCCGGGGCGCTTCCCATACGCCTGAAGGTAGGGGTCAATAGCGGGCAGGTGCTCCTCAGTTCCATTGGCACTCAGGGTGAATTCACAGCCATGGGTGATACCGTCAACACCGCCAGTCGTCTGGTCCACTCGGCGGACGGCGGGCAGGTGCTCATATCGCACGATACTTACCAGCTGGTACGCGGCGTCTTCGATGTGCAGAAGCAGACGCCGATCATGGTGAAAGGGAAGACGGAACCCCTGCAAACCTACCTGGTCCAACGGGTGCGCCCACGTGCGTTTCGTATCGGCAGGAGAGGCGTCGAAGGCGTTACCACGCGCATGGTCGGGCGCGAGCCTGAGTTCCAGACCATCCAGGATGCTCTCGAGCAGAGTGCCCTGCATCGCCGGGTCACAGTAGTTGTTGTCAAAGGCGACGCCGGTCTGGGAAAGAGCCGCCTGATGTACGAGTTCGAAGCCTGGCTGGATTCTCACCCCACAGACTTTTATCTTTTCAAAGGTCGTGCCGACGAAGAGACCATGAGGCTGCCATACAGCCTTCTGCGGGATGTGTTCAGCGAGCGGTTCCAAATCCGGGACAGCGATACCCAGGCTGAGGCCCGCGCAAAGCTCATGGAGGGGATGTCAACCATGACGGGAAGGCGGAACGAAGAGCGGACGGCATTTATCGGCGAACTGCTCGGTTTTGATTTTTCGGAGAGTGGGTTTGTGCGCGGCATTCGCAACGACGCTCGCCAGATTCGGGATCGTTCCTTCAACAGCATAGTCCAGTTCTTTTCGGAGCTAGACTCACCCATGGTTCTCTTGTTAGATGATATCCACTGGGCGGATATGGCGTCTCTTGAGCTGATCGAATATCTGGCAAAGCTGGAAACAGAGCTGCCGCTATTTATCCTGTGCACGGCTCGACCCAGCCTGGACGAGTCTCATCCGAACTGGGGGCATAATTTTCCGCTGAGTACCGTAATTACCATCAAGAGCCTGGATTTCATGGCCAGCGAAGAGCTCGTCAGTGAAATACTACAGAACGTTTCGGAGCTACCTCCCGACTTGGTCGAAACTGTCGCCAAGAATGCCGAAGGCAATCCGTTTTATCTGGAAGAATTGATCAAGGTACTCATTGAAGACGGAGTGATCGTAAAGGGTGAGGACGTCTGGCAGATCGTTCCGCAGCGGCTGACCCAGTTGCGCGTCCCGGCTACGCTGACGGGGGTGCTGCAGGCCCGCCTGGACCGGCTTCCCTCGATGGAGAGTGAGGTCCTGGAGCGGGCCGCGGTGATCGGTCGCACGTTCTGGGATGCTGCCGTAGCAGCCATGCGCGGCTCCGAGGCGGCACAGACATTGACCGGTGGGGAGGATGTCCATTCTGCGCTGAGCGCTTTACGCAACAAGGAACTGGTCTTCGTGCACCAGCCGTCTACATTCGCCAGCGCGCAGGAATTCATCTTTAAGCATGCCATTCTGCGAGAAGTGACTTATGAGCGCGTCCTGAAGGCCAAGCGCAAGCTCTACCACCGTATGGCAGGGGACTGGCTGATCCAGCAGAGTGGGGAACGCATTGACGAATACCTGGGCTTAATCGCCCAGCACTACGAGCTGGCAGGAGATACGGGGCGGGCGGTCGAATTCCTCGAGCGCGCCGCGGACCAATCCATGCGTCTGAGCGCGTATCGCGAAGCGCTCTCCGCTTCAGAGCATGCCCTGGCGATCCTTGCAGCTTCGGAGGATTCAAACCTGGCGATGCGAGCGCGTCTGCTGCTGACGATTGGGGTAGCGCATCTCTGGCTGACGGATCATGGCACCGCGACCGTGCGGTTTGAGGAGTGTATCGCGCTGGCCCGCACCATCCAGGATCGCCAGTTGGAAGCTCAGGCATTAGCCCGGTTGGGTCGCATCGGGCTGGAGCAGGGAAAGTTCGAGCCGGCAGAAAAACATCTGCAGGAAAGCTTTGAGATTGCCCAGGAGCTTAATGATCTGGATTTGCTGGCATACACTCTCGCGCATCTGGGGTATATCAGTCACTACCAGGGGCGTTATGCGGAAGCACAGAATTATGGCGAAGAAAGTTATGCATTTGCGAAGTGGGCAGGAGATGCCATTGCTCAGGCGTTTTCTCTGAACATGCTTGCCATGATCAGTGTCAATAACCAGCATTACGAGCGGGGGCATCATTACTACCTGCAGGCGATCGAAATTTGTAAACAGTCGGGGGACCGCTACGGTCTGGCACGGGCATATAGCAACCTGAGCGAGCTGATTCGCATTCAGCGAAAGTACGCCGAAGCCAAGCCCTATACGCTCGAAGGCATCAAGCTGACGCGCGAGCTGGGCAACCGCTATGCCTTGCCTATCATGCTGATCAACCTTGTGTACTCGCAGGTGGGTCTGGGAGAAATTCGGGATGCGTACGCCTCGCTGCGATCGGCTCTGCAGCTCAATATTGAAAACGACTCTGTCTCATGGATCCTGTTTTCGCTGGTGGGCTTTGCCAATATCCTTGCTGCGGAAGGTAACCGTCAGACGGCTCTGCAGATTCTCGGCTTGTGCCTGTATCATCCCGAAACCAACAGTGACACGCACCGGGACATTCAGCTTGTGCTGGAAGATCTGAGGCAAATGCGTGTGGATGATATCGAAGTGGAGCTCGAGCGCGGCCAGGCTCTGGACCTAAACAAAACAGTCTTGATGGCGCTCGGGGGCTAGTCGGTCGCAACCTCGGCCAGCAGGCCCAGCTCAGTTAGCGCCTCCATCACCTTTGGAACCGCGCCGCTTTTCACGATCACCGTGGTTGGGCTTAACACTTCCCCCAGAAACTTCGCTGCTTTCGACTTGCGCATCTCTTCCAGGATTTCAGGTTTGCTCACCCTTAAGATGATTTGAGTCTGCACTCGCGCTTCGGTACCGTTTGCTTCCCAGCGTTTGAGGGCTTTGGCAAGCGAAGGTGGTATCCCCGCATCGGAGGTCCTTGCCAGCAGCGCAAGCAGATGCTCCACTTTCAAACCCTGCTCCCTGGCGCGCGTCAGGGAGGTGGTGGAGACGCGATAGCGATAGAATTCTTCTTTCTCTTCCTCCCATGTGCAGAAGCGCGAGACCTGATAGCGTACGGCGCGCGGCGCCAGCCGAGGCACGGAGATTAATCCCTGAGAGGAAATGTTGATTTTTTTGTCTTCTTTCAGGGTCACGGGCGAGTTCGTCACCCGAAAGGATGTGACCTCGCCACTTGTCTCCGCTGTGCACAAATCCACCTGTCCGAGCCAGTGCAGTATGCCGGTGATGAAGAATCTGACCAAGGCCCCATCCACCAGGTCCCAGTTTGAGAAGCCGCGCAGAAACAGCCCATCGGAGGCGCGTTTGATGAACCAGGAGTCGTAATCGCCTGCAGGCCGCTGGAAATCGGGATACTTTTGTTTGATGTCACGGATAAAGGCAGTGACGCTCCACCATTTTCCTTCGGGCAGAGCATCCAGCAGGTTCAAGAGGAAATCTCTCGTCTCCTGCGGTTCGTTCTTCCATTCCCCTTCACAAACGATGCCCGGCATCAGGTGCAGCTCGTTGAAGGTCTCGCTTTCCACCCATGCACTTTGCAGTGTGCGCAGTGCATCCGGGCGCGGCGACTCAAGAAAGGCCTTGACCGGTTCCGGCTGCGGGGCATATCCCTGCGTCAGGTTTGCTGTTTCGAGCAAGGCCTGCAGGACTTCTTTGGGGATCCGAGTTTCCGGCGGGTCGATTCCCAGGCGCAGGGCAGCGAGCAGCGTGGTGGCATCGTCCAGAATGGAGTCGCTGGCGTGGATTTCGATCCCCCGCTCACCGGGCGAGGCGGCACGACCTAGCGGTTCAGCCTGTTCATCGTCCAAGTCTTCCTGTTCCTCACGATCCAGGAGGGCAAGCAAGTCATCGGGGATATAGGCGAACTCCTGCGGTCCCTTTTTTGTTTCGAAGAAGGCACGCGCCAGAAGCCCGCGATAATACAGAGTTTCGGTCACCGATGCAGGCTGCAGATACAGCTTCTCACGATCGCGTTTGCCCGCACCAGCGTCGCGGATCTCACCGTATCTGCGCGTGAACGTGGGCCAGGGAATCCGCCCGCCCGAGTTGACGAGCTCGGTAATTGCCGAATCGGCCTCGGGAGGCAGGGTGTCAACTAACTCGGTAAGCAAGTCAGGCTCCAGGAGGGAGATGGTCAACTCTTCGCGGGCTGCGTTTTCTCCCGTTGAGTCTAGCTCGATCCCCCATAATTCTGCGATGATGCGCAGATGTCCAAAGTCCTGCTTGAGGAGGGATTCAAAGAGATCAGGCATGGAGTAAATAGATCGTAGTCAGGTTTGTACGTACACAGGCATTGTACCTGTGTACCTGTTTCCATGTCTACTTCTTCACGTGCTCAGCTGCCACGCACAACCCGCAGGGCCGCAGGCAAAACTTCGAAGCTCACCCTGCGAAGATCCGTCCCGGGTCCCGAGAAAATTTCCCCATCTGCATGGATGTAGAGAGGTCGATCGGCTGTGATCGAAAACTTCCGGCACGTGCCCATGCGCACTTGCTTGAAGCGCCCATGTGTCCCCTTCATCACTTCGGGCACAATCCGAAGCATCATTGCGCGGCTGACATCGGTGATCATGGCATAATGCAGTATGCCGTCGTCGATCTTCGCCTCGGGAGCGATGAGAAAGCCGCCGCCCTCGCGTGGACCATTGCATAACACGAGGTAGATGACCTTCTGGTCCCATTTTTCCTCGTCGGCCTCGATCTTCATATGAATTGGATTGTGGTCGAGTGCAATGGTCTGGATGACCGATGTAAGGTACATGAGAAAACCGCGGATAATGGGTAGCCTGTGCGAGCGTATTGTCACCATCGCACCAAATCCAATACCCAGCGTATTATCGAAAAACTCCATGCGTCCATTTTCATCCGTCATCAGGCAGAGATCCACACTGGAGGGCTCCCCGTTGAGAGCCCAGGACAGCGCCTCAGACGGTTTACCGGAGGCATGAATCCCGTGGGCAAAATCGTTGCCCGATCCCACAGGAACCACGCCCAGCACGGGTCGTTTCTCTCCTGGGATTTTCATCAAGCCATTGACAACTTCGTGCACCGTCCCGTCGCCGCCCATCGCAATCACCATGTCATATCCCTGCTCTCCGGCCTGTTGTGCGAGCGTGATGGCATGACCTGGATAGACGGTACCGCTCCAGTCCACGCCGCCATGCTGCTCGGTGATCGAACGCAGGTCGCGGGCGACGCGCCAGGCATTGCCCATATCAGCCATGGGATTCAAGATAATTTTGACTTTGCGATGCATGCCGGGTCTCCATTACAAAAGACCCTAAAGGCTTTGTTGCATAGTGAGTCCAGATGAGCATGCAAAATAGTCGGCGCGCACAGCCGGAATTTTGCCTGTAAACCTTTAGGGTCTGTTGGTGATTGTGTCGATTATAACCCCCACAAAACAAAAGGGAGGCTTTACTGGCGCCCGAACGGATGCACTGCCAGTGGCGCCGTGACACCCTGGGCAAGGGCAAATGTACCGCGTTTATATTTCTTGGCGTGATACAGCGCAGCATCGGCGGCGCGTAATAAGTCTGGTCCGTTTCGGGCGTGCACCGGGAACAGGGCAATGCCACCCGAGATGCCAAGCCGCAACCGCCGGCCGTCGGGCAGGCGGAATTTGATCCTCTTCATCCCTTCGATGATTTTCTCGGCGACGACCTGGGCCGAAGACAGCTCTGTCTGGCTGAGGATGAGCGTGAGCTCATCGCCGCCGTAGCGCGCCAGAAAATCGGTGGTGCGCACACCGCGCGCCATCTGGCCGAAGACCAGCCGCAAGACATCATCCCCCACGGAATGACCATAGGTGTCGTTGACAGCCTTAAACCCATCCAGGTCCATCATGATCACCGCAAAGGAGTAATTATTCCGGCGCGCCGAGACAACCTCCTCCTCCAGTCGCTCATCGAGAGCGCGGCGGTTGGGCAGACCGGTCAGAGTATCACTGTACGCCTGCCGGCTGATGAGCTGATGTAGACTTGCATTAGAAATCGCAACCGCTGCCTGGTCCGAAAGCAGGCTCAGCAATCTCAGCTCTGAGACTGAAAATCCGCCGACGATGGGACGGGCGAGATTCATCACACCGACGACCATGTCGCCGACTTTCAACGGGATGCCGATGATCGAGCCAACCCAGTTGGCCGGAATGCTTTGGAAGAGAGGATGATTTTGCATGTCCTCCACAAGGATCATCTTGCCTTCGCGAGCCACCGTACTGGTGAGCCCTGTCGCCCTTGGTTTCGCCCAGGGGCGGTTGCGCGTTCCATCTGCGTCCAGCGCCGCGCCGAAGGAGAGCTTTTGATTCCTGTAAAGAAAGATATTAACATCGTGGGCGTTATCAATCAGGCGCATTGCCTCCGAGACCACGGCGTCCAGCACATCGGGCAGGTCCAGGCTGGAGGTGAGGTTAATGCTCAGCTTCTTGAGCGCGTCCAGCTCGTCGGTCTGCTGTCTGAGAACGGCAAGCAGCGCCCGGTTATTGAGAAGATCACCAGCCGCTTTTTGTAGACCCTCGTTGTCGCCGGGGGAAATTTTCTCCAGGGCAGCCGTCAGGATATCCAGAAGTTTGATCAGCGTCTCTCTCTCGGTGTGAGATCCGCCCTCTTTCTCCAGAATATTGCGTGCTTCTTCCAGGATGCTCAGTCTGAGATCGCCCATGCTCGTATATTCGTGGGGCATTTAATCATGGTTTGATGAACCCTCAATTGGCTCTTTTGTCCTACAATGAAAACCTGAGTGTCATTATAACCAGCCGGTTAAGTTTATGGATTGCATGCACGTTACAACCCCGTGCGTCGAAAATTATACGCCAGCCCGCCGGCCGTGAGTCGACAAATTGGTAAGCAAACGGATGTGTTAGAATTCACTAACCGTTTACGGAGGACAGCTTGTCAGATCACCCCAAACCCGTTGCCGCCACACCACTCAACCCACGCCGACGAGGAATTATCCTTGGCGCCTCAGACGGGATTGGCGCAGCCCTGGCGCGGCGCCTGGCTCATGAGGGATATATCCTGGCACTCCTGGCGCGGCGCGGGGAGAAACTGGAAGCGCTGTGCAGCGAAATCAATGAACGCTCCAACGAGCGGCGCGCTCGCGCCTATCCTCATGATGTCGCCGATGCCGAACAGGTTCCCGTGCTGCTGCGTAGAATCGTTGCCGACCTGGGCGGGCTTGATCTGGTGATGTTTGTCGCCGGTGTGAATTACCCTCCAGGGGGAATCGACAAATTCAACTTCGAGAATGACCGTCGCATGATCGAGGTCAATCTGCTGGGCGCGATGGCCTGGCTGACTCCGGTTGCAGAGATGTTCCAATCCGCGAGAACCGGACAGATCGTGGGCGTGGGATCAGTGGCCGGGGATCGCGGGCGCGTCGGCAACCCAGGTTATAACACCTCCAAAGCCGGGCTGGCGACCTATCTCGAAGCCTTGCGCAACCGTCTGACGCGCCATGGTGTCCATGTGTTGACGGTCAAACCCGGTTTCGTGCAGACGGAAATGGTAAAAGCTGCGCAGGGTCCGACGCCGTTCTTGATCAGCACGGAAAAAGCCGCAGACGATATCTGGGAAGCCATGCAGAAGCGCAAGCAGGTGGTTTATACACCGTCCATCTGGCGCTGGATCATGCTGGCAATCCAGCATACCCCTTCGTTTATTTTTCGCAGGTTGTCGTTTTGATTCGAGCGTTCGAGGGCTAGCCTTTGAATTCTCCAGACAGGCACATCCATGAAAGAAAACATCACTCTCTCACCGAACAACTTCATCCAGCACGAGAATTTTGGCCACTCGCTGCGTGCGCCCTCCTATCGTTTCCGTCCCACCCATGCAGAGGACATCCAGGAAGTCTTTTGCCTCGCTCAGCAGACAGGTCTCACAGTCACCGCCCGTGGCGCGGGCAGGAGCTATAATGATGCCTCGTTGAACGGGGGCGGTATTCTTCTGGATATGTCTGCCATGAACCAGATCCAGGAGTGGGATCCGGGGACGGGCAGAGTGCAGTGTGAGCCGGGGGTAACACTGGAGCAGTTATGGAAACACGTTGAGCCGCACGGCTGGTGGCCGCCTGTGGTCTCCGGAACCATGAAAACCACGCTGGGAGGCTGCCTGGCTGCCAACATCCACGGCAAGAATAATTTTCAAAAGGGACCCATCGGTGAGCATGTCCTCGAGTTCCAGGCCATGCTGCCAAGCGGTGAACACGTCACATGTACGCCGGAGCAAAACGCCGAGCTGTTTCATGCCATGATCAGCGGATTAGGCATGCTGGGTATATTTACATCCATCACCTTGCAGATGAAACGCATTTATTCCGGGCTGATCTCGGTGGATGCATGGTCTGTGCCCGATCTACACCGGCATTTGGGCGATCTCCTTGAGAATGCTCCTGCTTACGATTACATCGTCGGCTGGATGGATACCACCGCCAGCGGAAAAAATATCGGGCGTGGGCAGATCCACGCCGCCAGCCATTTGAAGGAAGGCGAAGATCCCAACTCGCAGGAGACCCTGCGCCTTGAGAGCCAGACTCTACCGCCGCGTATCTTCGGCGTGATGCCTAAATCCAGCCTGCATTATATTATGCGACCGTTCATGATGAACATCGGCGCGTGGGGGATCAACACGGCAAAATATATCGCTTCGCTGCGCAAGCATACTTTCCGGCAGTCCCATGCCGCGTTCCACTTCTTGCTTGACTACGTCCCCAACTGGGAGCTGGCTTACGGGCGTGGCGGTCTGATCCAGTACCAGTCGTTTCTACCTAAAGAAACCGCCGAGACGACCTGGCGGCGAATGATCCAGCTTTCCCAGGAGCGGGGCTTACCTTCCTATCTGGGCGTGACCAAAAGGCACCGTCCGGACAAATTCCTGTTGACGCATAGCGTGGATGGATTTTCGCTCGCTTTGGACTTCAAAGTGACAGAGGGAAACCGTACCACGTTAAGCAAAATGTTGAAAGACTTCGACCGCATGGTCCTGGATGCAGGCGGTCGTTTCTACTTTGCCAAGAACAGCGAGACCTCTGCAGATTCAGCACGTGCCTTTCTGGGCGTGGAGACCATCGCGAAGTTTAAAGAGCTTAAGCGACGCTGCGATCCAGGCAATCTTCTGGGATCGGATCTTTATCGAAGGGTGTTTGAGTAAAAGGCTTTGTCTAAGAAATACGATCTGATCGTGATTGGCGGGGGTCCCGCCGGAGAAAAGGGCGCCTCAAAAGCTGCCCAATACGGAAAGCGGGTGGCGCTGGTTGAGCGTGCCCCGGTCCTGGGTGGGGCGGGCATTAATACGGGTACCGTACCATCCAAGACCTTGCGCGAATCGGCGCTGTATTTTTCCGGCTTGCGGCAGCGCGGCTTGTATGGAATCGACTATTCCCTCAAGGAAAACCTAACGATCAAGGACTTCATGTTTCGCGAACGCGCCGTCGTCCGTAAAGAACGGAGGATGATTGCCGAACAGATCGAGCATCATGAGATTGATCTGGTACACGGGGAAGGTTTTCTGAAAGATACCAATACAGTGGGTGTGAGATCCGATCTAGGCGAACGCGAGCTCGTCGGTGACGCCATTCTCATTGCCACGGGGTCCTCGCCGTACCATCCACCTGAAGTCCCGTTTGATCATGAGCTGATCTGCGATTCCGATTCGATCTTGAACCTCAAGCGGCTCCCCAGGAGTATGGCGGTTGTCGGCGGGGGCGTGATCGGCACCGAATATGCCTCGATCTTTACGGCGCTGGATATCAAAGTCACACTAATCGAGCGTGATGACCGTATCATCCCCTTTGTGGATTCGGAGATCGGCCAGCGTTTGATGGATCAGCTGTTGAAGCTTGGGATCAACTTTATGTTCCATGAGCAGATGTCTGCTATTGAACGCCGGGGAAAAAAGGTCCATTTGACGCTGGAAAAAGCCGGCGATCTGGAAGTCGACGTAGCTCTCATCGCGGCAGGCAGACAGAGCAATGTCCAGGCTCTAAACCTGGAGCAGGTGGGCATCAAACAGGGAAAGCGCGGGCTTATTCTCGTGGACGAAAATTATGAGACGAATATCCCGAATATCTATGCGGTGGGCGATGTGATCGGGTTTCCTGCTCTGGCTTCCACATCCATGGAGCAGGCACGGGCAGCCGTGGTGCATGCGTTCGATCTGGAGTACAAGGAAAAGCTGGCGCCTTTCCTGCCGTTTGCAGTCTATGCCATTCCTGAGATCTCTTCGGTAGGGATTACCGAGGATGAATGTAAGGAAAAGAATATTCCTTATCTCGTCGGGCGCGCCTACTATGAGGAAAACTCGCGGGGGCAAATCATTGGCGATATGAGCGGCATGATCAAACTCGTATTCTCGCCCGTGGACAAGAAGCTGCTTGGCGCTCATATGATTGGCGAGCAAGCCTCAGAGCTGATTCATATTGCTTCGCATGTCATGCTGCATGGCGGGCTAATCGATGAGTTTATCGAAGCCGTTTACAACTATCCGACGTTATCTGACTCCTACCAGTACGCGGCGTACGACGGGCTGGCGAATCTTGCCAAGTGGCTCGAAACCAACAAAGCACAATGATTTGTGAGGTTCTCGACCTGGGTCTGGCTGAGTATCAACGCGCCTGGAAGCTTCAGGATCAGTATGCTTTGGAAGTTGCTGAGGAGAAGCGCCCGCCGACTCTCTTGCTTCTGGAACACCCGCATGTATACACCTTCGGCCGGCGCGGGAAGCAGGAAAATCTACTCTGGGGCGAGTCGCAGCTGAAGGAAAAAGGGATTGACATCCACTGGGTGGACCGCGGCGGGGACGTGACGTATCACGGGCCTGGCCAGCTGGTAGGGTATCCGTTATTGCCCCTGGCTCTCCCGTCGCTTGCGCGAACCGGCGGGGAGGCGGGGTTACGAATTCCTCAAGCCGATTACGTGGGCTACGTCCGTAAGCTGGAGCGGACGCTGATCGTGGCGCTTGCGCGAATGGGGCTGGCGGCGGGCCAACGGGCCGGCCTGACCGGGGTGTGGATCCAGGCCGATGTGCATTCGCGCTGTCCGCGCTGCAAGCCCGAAGATCGCCAGCGGCCCGCCAAGATCGCGGCGATCGGGGTCAAGGTAGACGCTCGCGGCGTTTCTCGACACGGTTTTGCGTTGAATGTCAATCCGGATATGGACTACTGGGAAGGAATCATCGCCTGCGGGCTGCAGGATGAGCCGGTCGTTTCACTGGCGGATCTTTTTGCGGAACCGCCATCCATGGAGCGGGTTAAGAGGGAGGTCATTACCGCGTTTGGCGAAACGTTTGGATATGAAATGAAGTAAAACAGGCTGCGCTCTCAAGACGCAGCCTGTTCCTGTCTATTCTTTGACGGCTGCGCCGTTATGAAAGACTGCCAACGGATGATCCAGCATGAACGAGACATGGACCGGTGTCCCGGGCCGGAAAAAGGCTGTATGAGGCTGCATCGCATGGACCAGGTTCCCCGAGGGCAGTCGCAGGCGATAGACATTGTACGCGCCGCGGAACTGCTGCTCGAGCACGAGTGACCTGCTGCCCGGTTTTTGCTCGAACTTAATGTCGTCAAACCGGACGGCAATTTCCACTGTAGTGCCACCCGGGAGTTTGGGGAATTGAGGCAGCAAGCCGATCTCCGTCTGAATGCCCTGCTCGACGACCTCGCCCGAAATGAAATCCGTGCTGCCGATGAAGTCGGCTACGAAGCGGCTGTTGGGCGCGTGAAAGACTTGCTGCGGAACATCGATCTGCTCGATCCGGCCCTTGTTGAACACCGCGATCCGGTCTCCCATGTAGAGAGCTTCCTCCTGGTCATGGGTCACAAAGACCGCCGTGGCACGCGCAGCTTTGAGGATCCCCCGCACCTGCTCACGTACTTCTACGCGCATGTCTGCGTCGAGACTGCTGAACGGTTCATCGAGCAAGAGCAGGGCAGGGTTCGGCGCAAGAGCACGTGCAAGAGCGATGCGCTGGCGCTCGCCGCCCGAGAGCTCGTGCGGAAAGCGCTCGGAGAGGTGTTCCAATCCCACCAGCCGGAGCATGCCCAACGCTCGTTCCTCCGCAGTCGCCTTCGATTGTTTGTTCAGTCCAAACAGAACATTCTGTTTTGCGGTCAGGTGTGGGAATAGGGCGTGGTCCTGAAACACCATGCTGATGCCCCGTCTTTCTGGAGGCACGAAGGTTGTGCGGTCTGCCATAAGGCGGTCGTTCAGGATCACCTTGCCTTCATCCGGGCGCTCGAACCCGGCAATGAGTCGCAGTGTCGTGGTCTTCCCACAGCCAGAGGGACCCAGCAAGGCAATAATCTCGCCGCGCTCCAACGCAAAAGAGACATCCGACACTGCAGCAGGTTCCGCCGAGTCGAAGCTCTTGGAGAGCTGATGTATTTCCAGAGCCGTCATCTGAATATCTGTTCCCGTTTCAGCAAGAATGAGAGAGGGATCACCGAGATGATGATCAGTAAGAAAGCAGCCGGGGCTGCCTGAATATAAAAGCCTTGCTCCGCCCAGATCCAGACACGGACGGCAAGTGTGTCGAAGCCTGCCGGTCGCAGCAGAAGCGTGGCAGGTAGTTCTTTCAAAGAAGTCAGAAACACCAGCGCGCCACCGGCAAGCAGCCCGGGCAGGATGAGAGGCAATGTGACCTGAAAGAATGTTTCAAAGGAAGTGCGGCCCAGGCTGCGTGCCGCTTCTTCCATGCTCCCCGAGATTTGAGACAGGGCGGCTTCACTGGCGCGCACCGCCTGAGGCATGTGCCGCAGGACGTACGCGATCACCACGACAAAAGGAGTGCCGTACAAAAAAGGCAGCCCACGGTTGACCACGAGAACAAGACTCAATGCCACGACCACGCCCGGCAGGGCGTATCCTGTCTGGCACAGGCGTGAGATCACCCGCGAGAGTCTGCCGGGGTGTCGCCGGGCAAACAACGCCACCGGCAGCGATAGCACGACAGCCAGGAAGGCTGCCAGCCCGGCGCTCCACAGGCTGTTGCGAGAGAAATCAAAAAGGGTGCGCGAGCCGCTCCGCAGAATGCTGGTCAATAGCGCAGGATCCGAAAAAGCTTGTATGCTCCAGACGGCCAGGACGGTGACCGGCACAATCAGAGAGGCAAAACATACCGCAGAGACCAGCGCTAATGCCGGTGCCCGCCAGGCTCCCAGCCGGATGGGAGGGGCAAGCCGCCAGCTGCTGTCGAGTTGTGTATGCCGGGCTTTGCCTTCCACGCGCAACTCACCCCACAGAGCGATTACAGCGATCAAGACAAGCACGCCGCTCAACACTGAGGCAGCTGACCTGTCATAGCGACCCGCCAGTTGCACAAAGATCGCAGATGAAAACGTTTCGTAGCGCAGCAGAGCAACTGTCCCATATTCCGCCAGGATATCGAGAGTGACCAGCAAGGCTCCGGCTGTGAGACCCGGTCGCAAAGCTGGAAGCGTCACGCCCCACAGCGTCTGCCAGTTGTTTCTGCCGAAGACATGAGAAGCTTCATCCAGGGCTGCGTGCAGGGAGCGGAAGGCGGCTCCGCTGAGCAGGTAGACATAAGGGTATAAGAAGAGAGTCAATATGAACGATGCCCCCAGAAGTCCCAGGGGACTGGGCGTATAAACCGGATGCCCAAGCAGCCACTCTAGAAATTGCGGAACATAGCCGCCGCGCGGTCGCAGCAGCGCGAGATGAACAATCGCGCCAATATAGGCAGGGATCGCCAGCGGCAGTGCGAGCAGCCAGCGAAAGATTTTGCGCCCCGGCATATCGGTGCGCTCCGTCAGCCACGCCAGACCCACGCCGAGAATGGATGTGCCCATCGTGACCGCCAGGGCGAGAACCAGCGTGTTGGCAAGTAAGCCCAGCAGGCGCGTCTGTAGAAGCCTTGCCCAGACGTCCGCGCCTCCACCCAGGGCACGGATGAAGATATACAGAATGGGAATGGAAACAAAGAGTGCCACCAGGCTCGCGGCTACGAGGAGCCGGAGGCTAACAGTGCGATATGAAAAAAATGGTGTAGTTTTGCTAGATGTGACCAAGACTTGTACAGCGTTTGAGAGTTGAGGCTCGAAAGCGTCAATGATCGGTTGCATGTGTGCCTGTTACTACAGGCTTACTGAATAGAAATGTGCAAAAGTAGATACGAAACAAGCAAAATAGCCGTGGCTGGCTATTTTTTATGAATTTTATCAACTAAATTCAAAATATACAATGATTTCGCGTGTATTTACTTGCGGTCCCTGTAAAATATAGGAAAATCCCTCAGGACTTGCCTGAGGGCGCGCTTATTTCCTTACTTTTTTGCCACGGTTGCCGTGATAGCTGGGAACTGTCAGGGCATAGATGGTACAGAGCTTCCCGTCCAGTAGCCGGGATCGGATGCGGGGGTCCATCTCATCCAGCGAATCGGACGTGGTGATGACAGTAGGCAGCTCGGCGTTGTAACGATAATTGAAGAGCTGATAAAGCTTCTCGCGTACCCAGGGCGTCATGGACTGCGTACCCAGGTCGTCAAGAATCAGCAGGGGAGCTGTACGGATCTCGTCGAAGCGGCGGTCGAACGCCACGCTGCTGCCAGGACTAAAAGTTGCTCTCAGATGATCAAGCAGGTCGGGGACCATGACGAAAAGCGGCGGGTCGCCCAGCCGGGCACGATAGTTGGCAATCGCCGCGGCCAGATGTGTCTTGCCGGAGCCATAGCCTCCCAGGAGGATCAGCCAGCCTCGCGGTTTTTCGGCATAGCTGTGGGCTGATTTCAACGCTTTTTGCAGGGACTTTAACTCTTCCGCAGGTAACCCTTCACCTATCCGGTCTTCAAATGAGCCAAAGGTCTTATTGACCATGAGATCCAGAGACGAAAGCTCTGGATGCCCGGTATCATCCATGGGGCGGCGGTAATCGGGGGCGTTGATCCGGACGGCGGTCACCAGCTCCGGGTCTGCGAGTCGCGAACGGATGCGCGCTTCGACCTCATCCAGGTGAAGGTTGGTTGTGATCACCAGAGGAAGTTTATTGATGTAGCGGTAATTGATGATTTGAAACAGCTTCTCCTGTGCCCAACTCGTGGCGTTCTGAGTACCGAAGTCATCCAGGACGAGCAACGAGGCATTGCGGATCTCGTTGAAGCGGCCCTCGAAGGTCGTTTCCTGGCTGTCATAGGAGAAGCGCAACATATCGAGCAGATCGGGTACCGTGAGAAACAGGGTTGGCACGCCCATCTCGACGGCATAGTTGGCTATGGCAGCCGCAAGATGAGTTTTTCCTGATCCATAGGGACCCTGGAGTAATAACCAGCCATTAAGCGCTTTTGCATAGTGATGTGCCTGGTTGAAGGCGACTTCCAGCGAATTTGCCTGGATCTCACCCAGGCCTTTGCGGCCGCGGGGCTGGAAGGTATCGAAGGTCAGTCCCTGTAATTCGTCGAGACGGCTGAGAGAATACAGGCGCTCACGCACCTGCTGGCTGACATCTCTCTGGCGGCACACGCAAACGTCGAGCCGCCCGAAGTTGGGATGCCCGACCGGAACGTCCGAGCGTAAATAACCTGCACCGCCGCAGTGCGGACAGTTCGGGTCGCCCAGACTAGTGCTCGATGTAGTCGGCGTATTCGCCTTTGATGTACTTGTCGCGATTCGCTTCAGTGTCTCGTCTATCTTGCTTTTCGCCACGTCCTTCTTCCTTCCAACGTTTCAAAATGGCTTCACAGTACCGCCAGCTGCGCTTGTTGTTCTTAACAGCGAGATCGATTGTCTCCGCCACCCATTCTGCTGTATAGGTATCTTCCGCATCTTTGAGCGCGTCCGCGATCAGAGGGGTAAGCGGGCCGATGTTCTCTTCGTACAACCTGAAGATATTGGTGCGCTCAAACGGTATCCCCTGGCTGGTTGAAGCTTTATAGTCACCATGCAAAAATGCATTTGCCGCGGCGCGCCCGCGTGGAGAGTTCAAAAAGTAGAGGACTTCCGCTTTGTGCTCCGCTTTTAAGATCGTCCCTCGCTTCACAGCCTTTTCCATACCCAGGCGAATTTCCTCGGCGGATAAGCCTAAGGTCTTTGCATCAAACTCTGTCTCTCGAAAAGAAGGGAATGCACCATCCATGTGCTGCACACGCCACAGGATGTATAAGGTCACTTTCAGCTCCTCAATATCATCAAGTTGATGAAATAACTGATGAAAAAATGTATCGGGGAGCTGAGTGAATGTCTCTGAGTCGCTAAAGCCTTTGAATTTGCTCAAGCCGCCGTCCTTTGCGGAGCACTCCACTGGGGCGGCGGGGAAACCGCCTTGCGCCAACATAACGGGAGATTGCTTCGCCCCTGCGGGCCTCGCAATGACAGGATATTACTCATTCGGTCTGAAAATCCTCGTGGCGGCATTCTCGAACTTTGCCAGCTCGTTGCGGAAGACCAGTTCCACGCTGCCCACCGGTCCGTTGCGATGCTTGGCGATGATGATCTCTGCGACATTTTGTTTGACCGTATCTTTCTCATACTGGTCAGGACGGTAGATAAACATAACGATATCGGCGTCCTGCTCCAGGGATCCCGATTCACGCAAATCGGAGAGCACGGGTCGTTTATCGGAGCGCTGCTCGACAGCACGCGAGAGCTGGGCTGCGGCAAGGACCGGTACATTGAGCTCCCGCGCCAGGATCTTCAAATTGCGGGAGATATAGGAAACTTCCTGGACGCGGTTGTCGTTGCGCGTGTCGCCGCCCATGAGCTGGAGATAATCGACAATGACCAGGTCCAACCCGAATTCCATGTGCAGACGGCGGCACTTGGTGCGGAGCTGCAGCGGAGTAATGGCTGGAGTGTCATCGAGATAAATATGCGTATCGCCGAACACCTCGATGGCGTGCGTGAACAATGGCCACTCATTATCGTGGAGCTTACCGGTTCGCAGGCGCTGCGAGTCGATTCCCGTTTCCTGAGCGATCAAGCGCTGCACCACCTGCTCGTTGGACATTTCCAGGGAGAAGATGGCAACATGCTTTCGATGGGTCAGGCCGGCGTTCTTGGCGATCGAGAGCAGAAAGCCGGTCTTACCCTGACCGGGGCGCCCGGCAATGATCAGCAGGTCTGAGGGCTGCAGGCCGGTAAGCATTTTATCGAGGTCGATAAAGCCGGTTGGAACGCCGAAGAACTCATCCGGGCGTTTGGCAAGATCGTCGATGCGGTCGTAGTACTCGCTCAGCACAGATGAAATAGGCGCCAGGTCATGCTTAAGGCGCCGCTCGCTCACATTGAAGACCGCTTTCTCCGCCTCATCCATGACGTCGTCCACGTTCGTCCGCTCGTTGTATGCCACGGACGCGATCTGGTTGGCGGCGTTGATCATCTTGCGCCGGATGGAATAACCTTCCACGATGCGCCCGTAGGATTCGGCATTGAGCGACGACGGCACCTGGTTAATCAACGAGGTCAAATAGGCAGGTCCGCCGACCTCGCTCAATTGCCCGCGCCGCTCCAGCTCGTCGGCGACAGTCAGCAAGTCGATGGGAATACGCTGTTCGTGTAGACTCGTGAATGCTTCCCAGATCCACTTATGTCTGTGGATGTAGAAATCGTCGGCGCTCAAAAACTGGGCGACATCATAATAGACTTCAGGGTTAATGAATACCGCCCCAACGACGGCTTCTTCGGCTTCTCGACTGTGCGGGACTGCCGTTTGCGTGGTGGGGGCGGATGTTGTTTCGTGTGGCAGATAATCAGTCATTTGTTAGGTTTTTTAGGTTTCCCGGATGCTGAGGCATCATTGTCGTCTTCAGAGTTATCTTTATCATCTGGTTTATCGAATTCAAGCTTCTCGAGAAAATCTTCGAAGACGGACAAGCGCTCGCTGCTCGCCTCCGTCATAGGCGGGGGCGCGGCTCGAGCAGTCGCTTCCTCCTCTTCGGGGATATCCTGCTCGGGGACAATGCCGGCCTCTTCCATCACGCTGTAGTGAACCAGAATGGGAACATGCGCTCTCACCGACAAGGCGATGGCGTCGGAGGGGCGCGAATCGACATTGACTTCCCTGCCATCTACCTCGGCGACGATGTTGCCGTAAAAGATCTCGTTCTGCAGTTTGACGATCTCGATTCGCTTGATGCGCGCATTGAATGCGCCAAAGACATTTTTCAACAAGTCATGCGTGAGAGGGCGGATCATTTCCACTTCTTGAAGGGCAACGGTAATGGCTTCGGCTTCGTACGGTCCTACCCAGATCGGAAGATAGCGCTCGGAGCCCAGCTGTTTCAAGACAACCAGGCGCTGCGGCGTCATCAAATGCACGCGGACGCTGTCGATCTGCACTTCAATCATCTCAGGCATAGAAACTCCAGGTGGTGAGGGTACCAGCTGCTCGATTCATCTATTCTAAACCACTCTACACGGTCGCTGAAAAGAGACCGAAAACTTTCATCTAGCATTAAGCTGTGTCAGTATTGTAGCATAATCAAGAGTGAATGTCATTCGGTTGCAGGAATATTCAAACGCGACTATAATGTTGCCTGCCTTTGACCAGTAATAGCACGCCTCGGGGCGTGGCGCAGCCCGGTAGCGCACTTGCATGGGGTGCAAGGGGTCGGAGGTTCAAATCCTCTCGCCCCG
>DAIQBG010000008.1:0-84845 GCA_036781265.1 Anaerolineales bacterium
AGTTCGCGATCCGTGAAGGCGGCCTCACCGTCGGCGCCGGCGTCGTGACGAAGATTTTGGAATAAGAGAAAGAAAGTTGGTACGTTAGAATGGCATCCAAGAAGAAAGACGTTCGCCCTGTCATTACACTCCAGTGTAATGAATGCAAGGAGCGAAATTACACGACTGAGAAGAATCGGCGCAACGATCCGAATCGACTTGAATTTAGCAAATTCTGTCCGCGTTGCAGGAAACATACAACGCATCGCGAAACGAAGTAGTTGATTGTTAGTTAGGTAGTTTGCTAGTTACATAGTTTGGTAGTACACTACAGATTAACAAAACTAAAGAACTACCTAACTAAATTAACGAAGGCCAGTAGCTCAATTGGTAGAGCACTCGTCTCCAAAACGAGCGGTTGTGGGTTCAAGTCCTGCCTGGCCTGCAAGAAAGATCGGCAGCGCCGCTCTTCGAGCGGCGTTTTAGCCGTATGAACAACGAAGGAGTCCATCGTGGCTAGAGAAAGAGGTAAGAAGCCCAACGCAATCCAGGCGTTTTTCCGCGAAACAGCGGGCGAACTCCGCAAAGTGTCCTGGCCGACCTGGCCGGAGGCGCGTCAATTGACCCTGCTGGTCCTGGCAGTGATGGTTGTAATGGGTCTCATTCTGGGTATTACGGATCTTGGAGCCCGAACCTTGCTGAATATCATTTTGGGCTTCTCGTAAGACGCAAGAGGAACGCAACGAATGTCTGTGCAGGAACCGCGAAACCAATTTGAGAGTGAATCCGTGGAAGAAGAAATCGAAGAAGTAGAGAATTCTTCGATCGAAGCTCCATTGGATGATTTGGATTCCTATGTACGAGCTGATGAACCCGAATCTGTTGAGACTCCAACAGACGAGACATCTGACGATTCCGCTGCAGTGGAAGAGGCAGAGGAACTAGAGGCTCCTGCCATCGAGTCCCTGCCCCCGTCCTCTGCAGATGAGTTGCCGTCCCCCGAACCGACCGAGGGTCCTGCCTGGTACGTGATCCATTGTTATTCAGGGTACGAGAACAAGGTTCGACACAACCTCGAGCAGCGTATCGAGACCATGGGCATGAAAGACAAGATCTTCGATGTCGTCATCCCCACGCAAGAAGAAATCGAGGTCAAGGACGGCAAGCGCCGCACCGTGGAGCGCCACATTTTCCCGGGCTATGTGCTTGTCAATATGCTTTTGTCGGAAGAGTCCTGGTATGTGGTTCGAAACACACCGGGTGTGACCGGGTTCGTCGGGATGGGAAATAATCCCACGCCGCTGCGCCCCGAGGAAGTGGCCCAGATCGTCAAGCGCATGGAAGCCGAAGCGCCGACCGTCAAGGTCACGTTCAAGGTGGGGGAACGCGTCCGCATTATTGATGGTCCGTTCAACGATTTCCGCGGCGTTGTCTCGGAGATCGATATGGAGCGCACGAAGGTGCGTGTGATGGTGTCCTTCTTCGGGCGGGAAACGCCGGTCGAGCTGGATTTTCTGCAGGTCGAGAAGGCATAAATACGTTAGTGACCGGTTGCGGCACAAACCCCCGCAACTTAATAGAGTGGGAGTGGCGCGAATGCGTCACGCCAACACCACAAAGGAGTAGAAATGGCAAAGAAGTTCAAGGCGATCGTTCGTCTCCAGCTCGAAGCTGGAAAAGCCAACCCGGCACCCCCGGTGGGTCCGGCGCTGGCAGGTCATGGTATCAATATCATGGCCTTTTGTAAGGAATACAACGCCCGCACGTCCAATCGTCCGGGTGAAGTGCTCCCGGCTGAGATCACCGTCTATACGGATGGGTCGTTCACATTCATCCTGAAGACCCCTCCGGCGGCTGTGCTCTTGCGCAAGGCAGCCAAAGTGGAGAAGGGCTCCGGCGTTCCGAACAAGGAAAAGGTCGGCAGGGTGACGCGTGCCCAGGTGAAGGAGATCGCAGAGCTCAAGATGAAAGATCTGAACGCGATCAATCTCGAAGGCGCGATCAAGCAGGTTGAAGGCACCGCCCGCTCAATGGGCATTACGGTGACCGACTAAATTGTGGGAGGTCCGCTTCAGGCGGTCCGCTTGCACCACGGAGGAAAAAATGGCAAAACACGGAAAGAAATATCTAGCCGCTCAGGCTAAGGTGGATCTGGAAAAGGAATATTCCCCGCGCGACGCGGTAGCGCTCGCCAAGGAAACCAGCATCACCAAGTTCGATTCAACAGTGGAAGTTCACATGCGGACCGCGCTCGACCCACGTCAGGCAGATCAACAGGTGCGGGACGTTGTTGTCCTGCCTCATGGTCTGGGGAAGACCGTGCGCGTGCTCGTCTTTGCCCAGGGGGAAGGTGCAGCTGCGGCGCGCGGCGCAGGCGCTGATCTCGTCGCCGACGATGACGAAACCCTGAAGAAGATCGAAGGCGGTATGCTCGACTTTGATGTCGCGATCGCCACACCCGATGCAATGGGTCGCGTAGGTCGGCTGGGACGCATCCTGGGTCCCCGCGGCCTGATGCCGAACCCTAAAGCAGGTACGGTCGTCGCAGCCGATGCACTGCCGCGCGCTATCAAGGAAGCCAAAGCCGGTCGTGTGGAGTTCCGTCTCGATAAGACCGCCAATATCCATGTGGCGGTGGGCAAGGTCTCGTTCGATGCAAATCAGCTGTACGAGAACTTTGCCGCTCTGATGGATGCCGTGCACAAGGCGCGTCCGTCGGGTGCCAAGGGTGACTACATAAAGCGGATCACCCTGACCACCACGATGGGACCCGGGATCAAAGTGAATCCTGGCGATACTCACAAATTCGAGGGAATCGAGTAAAATTACTCGTCTAACCATAGTAAGCCACTTCGCCAATGAAGGCGGGTGTCCGGCTGGTCTTGACCAGCGTGGACTTAATTTCCTGCTCAGGTGGAGACCCAAGCAAATACCGGCATATTGAGTGCCGCGTCCCTCCTGGGAAATTGCGAAAAGTCTTTGCCTCGCGAAACGAGTGGCAAAGACTTTTTAATTGAAAGGAGGTGAATGTCCTTTGGCAATTACAAAAGAACGCAAAGACGAGGTGCTGTCACAATATGCAGACTGGATGCAGCGCAGCCAGGCGGTAATCCTTGTGGAATATACCGGCGTGAAGATGAAGGATCTGGATAACATCCGTGCCAAGATCCGCGAAGCCGGTGGTGAGTTCCATGTAGTGAAGAATACCCTGGCGCGGCGCGCGTTTGCCGATAACGGGCTGCAAGTGCCCAGCGATTATCTGGTCAAAAGCACCGCGATCTCGTTTGCCTTTACGGACCCCGCGACGACCGCAAAAGCCCTTACCGATGCCACCAAGGGCCTTGAATTCGTCAAGGTCAAGGGTGGCTTCATGAGCGGCCAGACGCTGAATGCTGCGCAGGTCAAGGCGCTGGCGGATATGCCGCCGCTGCCGGTGGTCCGCGCCCAGCTGCTGGGTGTGCTGCAGGCCCCGGCGAGCAAACTGGCTCGCACAATTGCCGAACCCGCACGTGGTCTGGCAGCTGTCTTTAGAGCTTTCTCTGAGAAAGCAAATGAAGCCAGCGCAGCGAATGCCGCGGCGTAAACGGCGTGAAGTTTACGCAATCTACATCAAAAATTATCTCAGTTCGTTAGGAGTAACTCTACAATGGCTGCAACAAATCTCGATCAAATTGTGGATCAATTGTCCACCCTGTCCGTCCTCGAGGCGGCTGAGCTCGTCAAAAAGTTAGAAGAGAAGTGGGGCGTTTCTGCCGCTGCTCCGATGGCAATGGCTGCCATGCCCGGTGGCGGCGCTGCCGCCCCCGCCGAACCCGTGGAAGAGAAGACGGAATTCGACGTAGTCATCAAGGATGCTGGCGCAAAGAAAATCGACGTCATCAAGGTCATCCGCCAGTTGACCAGTCTCGGTCTCGGCGAAGCCAAGACTCTGGCTGAAACCGCAGGTGGCAAAGTTCTCACCGGTGTCGGCAAGGACGCGGCAACCGAAGCCAAGAAGAAGCTGGAAGAAGCTGGCGCTTCTGTCGAGCTCGCGTAAGTAGCGTGCCAGAGCGAAAAGACGGCTCACTTTATGAGCCGTCTTTTTCATTAATGCCAGATCATTCGTTTCCCGATCCTGGACCTGTTGCCGAAACGATAACCCCATCATGCCATTCGGGATCCTCCACCAGGAAGGAGCGAAATTTCAGATACTGCTCATGCTGCTGGACGCTATCGGCATTCGCGAAATACGTTTCTTTGTCCTTGAAAATTGCTACCAGATAAAACTCGTCTGGATCCTTATCCATTTGAAAATGATAATCGGCAACCCAACCCGGGATAGTAGCATCGCCAAAGCTATCCATGGTTTTGATAAATTCCTCTCTGACGCCGGGTTTGAGGCGAAAACGTGCGATAGTTCCATACATAAGAGCCTCCTTGGGCTAGCCTTGCGCAGATTTCCTGTTTTGATGCCGGAGCAAACCAACCTTCGCAAGGATGAGTTTGGATTTAATTATATCGTTTTCACTTTCATGAATCAAAAAGAGGCGACCTCATGGGTCGCCTCTCCCAGTCTCATTCTACTCAGGAGGCCAGTAGCTTGTCCATCCGGCGGATGACCATGACGACCTTGCCCTTGATCTCGAGCGGTTCGTTCTTCCTGACGAAGATCGGCTTCATGGTGGGATTGGCGGGCTGGAGGCGATAGCGATCCTTCTCCTTGAAGAAGTACTTCAGAGTCGCTTCGTTATCGCGAGGCAGCCAGACTGCTACCATCTCGCCATTGCGAGCATCCGTGGCCGGCTTGAGGACAACAATATCGCCATCGTTGATCATGGCGTCGATCATGGATTCTCCCTGAACTTCCAGGGCGTACAACCCATCACCCTTCTCCTTGGCAGGGAGGAGGCTGCGGGCAATATCGACGGCAGCCGCTTCATTGTCGGTCATGTAGCTGATATTGGGATCCAGCTCCGGCAGAGGAAGACCCGCCGCAATGGGACCCAGGATGGGTATGCGGAGAGTGTCCGCCGACCCATTAAATCCCGAAAGACGCACGCCGCGGGAGATCTTGCGGTCACGTTCGATCAATCCGCGTTTCTCCAGTTGATCGAGATAGTAATTGACAACTGAGGTGGACGAAATGCCGGTCTTCTCACCGATTTCACGGATGGAAGGCGGGTATTTATTGGTGCGCTGGTAATCCTTGAGAAAATCAAGGATGCGCTGGTGACGTTCTCCGAGACCTTTGCTTTTACGGACCATCATCATGGCTACCTCCTGAGCGCTGATTATTCGCTCATTTGTGCTATGAATGATAACCGAACGTCTGTTCTGTGTCAAGCGCTGGGAAGGCAGATTTTGGTTACAACCACGTGCGCCGCCGCATCCAGAGATACATACCGATAGGCATAATAATGATCGTAGCGAGCGTAAGGTAGAAAACAGGGTTGCTCGTCCATTCTCTCAAGTTGCCCAGCGGCTCAAAAAAGTTCATGCCGAAGTAACCTGTCAGAAAGGTGAGCGGCATGAACAGGACCGTGATGATCGTCAGGGTTTTCATGACCTCGTTCATGCGGTTATTGATCACAGATAGATAAGTATCCAGGACGCTGCCCACCAGATCGCGGAGGCTCTCATTCAGGTCATGCAGACGCACGAGGTGATCGTAGATATCACGGAAGAAAACGCGGTCTTTGGGATCGATGACCTGATAATCATCACGGGCAAGCTTGTTCAGCACTTCTCGCTGGGGAATGATAATTCGTCGCATCGCCACTAATACGCGCTTCAGGGCCAGCAGCTGCTCCAGAGTGCGCGGCGAGGGCCGGTCGAAGACCTGGTCTTCGATGTGGTCGATGGCCTCATCGATTTGTTCCACAGCAGGCATATAGCCTGCCATCAGATTGTCGGCGATCCTGTACAGGATATGGTCCGCGCCTTCGTGCAGGTTGCGCTCGTCGCGGTCGCAGACCATCCAGGTCTCGTCCACAGCCGTGATGCGATGGTCATGATGGGTAACGATATAGTTTTTCCCGAGAAAAACATCCAGCTCATCAACTTTTGTCTCCCAGGTATCCCCGTTTGATTCCATATTCATATAGTTAAGCACAATATATAGATATTCGCCCCAATCATCCAGCCGGGGCACATGCGTTTCCTGAAGGGCGTCATCGATCGCCAGGGGGTGAAAGCCAAATTCCTCCAGAATTGGCTGACAGGTTTCCGGCGGCTCACTGATGAAATCCACCCAGAGCACCCCCCGCGGATTTCGTATCAGCCCGGGAAATTGCTCGGGCGGGAGATCCTTCTGGATCGGCTGGCCTGGCAGATAATAAATGGATCGGATCATCAGAATAACCTCAAAGATCAGTGATTTCGTAAAAATGGCTATTATTAAGTTTCACGACCAAGAAAATTGAATTATCTTGTGTCTGGTTCAATTTAATTGAGTTAACTCTTGACAATTTGAATTTCAAGATTATAATATTTATAAAAGTTGAAAGCAAATTGGAAATCTCCAAGCCTGACTTTCGATTATACGCCTTCTTGTATGGAAGGACCTGTTATTAGGAGATACCTGCATGTATGCTGCACCAACTCGCTGTCCTGTTTGTCGCTCAGAGCTAACGGTCACCCGACTGCATTGCCAGTCCTGCGATACTTCGATCGAGGGCCAGTTTACGGGAGGCCCGTTTGCCCATCTGACAGCGGAACATCTGGATTTTATCGTTACCTTTGTGCGCTGTGAGGGAAAGATCAATCGCATGGAACAGGAGCTGGGACTTTCTTACCCGACCATTCGCAATCGCCTGCACGACGTGATCCGCGTGCTGGGCTTCGAGCCTGGTAAGGATGAAGTGGTCGAGATCAGCCCCGAGCGTCGAAGCACCGTGCTCGAAGATCTGGAGCTGGGCAAGATCTCCGCAGATGAAGCCATGCGTTTGCTGCGCGGTGAGGAGGAGTAAGGCATGTCGAGAACTATTTCTGTTGGCAAGACTCCGAAAATCCACATCAGCGCGGTTGGCGGCGACCTGAGTATCGTGGGATGGGATGGCGAAGATATCCTGATCAAAGGCGATGAAGAGGAATTGACGATCAACCGAAATGACAGTGAGGTTACGATCTCATCTACGGATGATGTTTCCCTTCGCATTCCCCGCGATGCCACCCTCTCCATCGATAGCATTGGCGGTGACATGGCTCTACGCGGTGTAATGGGTGATGTCGCGATCAAGGAAGTTAATAGCGATCTATCGATACGCGAGGTGGGATCTGTGAGTGTCGATTCGATCAATGCGGACTTCAGCCTGCGCGGTGCAAAGGGCAATGTCTATGTAAAACATGTGGGAGGAGATGTATCGGTGCGAGATGTCGAGGGGAACATCACTTTCGAATCTATCGCGGATGACCTGGCGCTGCGCGGCGTGCGCGGCAATATCAAGGTCAACGTGGGTGAGGACGTTGTCTTGTATCTCGAGCCGAAGGAAGATGGCGCCTACGCGATCACCGCCGGAGATGATATTCTACTTGTCTTGAAGTCTAATGCGAATGCGACGCTCTCCATGCACGGAGATAAGATCGATGTAGACTGGCCGGGCATTGACAACGAGGCAGATGTCACGGAGCGAGTCCTGGTGCTGGGCGACGGCTCCGCAAAGATCGCACTCAGCGCCGGGGGAGACATCCGTGTGACGAACGATGCCGAGGCAGGCAACTCGGCAGAGGACTTTGGCAACTTCGCCGGGATGAACTTCGACTGGTCCGGGTTCGGTGAGCGCATCTCGCGCCAGGTGGGGCAGGCAACTGCGCGCGCAGCAAAGCGCGCCGAGGAGGCTGCCCGGCGCGTGGAGCGGCATGCAGAACGCCAGGCACGCCGCTGGCGCGGCAACGTCAAGGTCGGCCGCTGGAACTGGGAAACAGGACCAGGCGGCGTTCCCATGCCGCCAACTCCTCCTTCGGAGCCGGTGGCGGAGGAAGAGCGTTTGGCGGTGCTGAAAATGTTAGCCGAGAAAAAGATCACGGCGGAACAGGCTGAGCAATTACTGAATGCCCTGGAAGGAGGCAAGTAATGTCCTCTGAGGAACGCAGGAAAATCTTGCAGATGGTGGCAGAAGGTAAGATCTCAGCCGAACAGGCTGCCAGCTTAATGCGCGCTCTGGAAGAAGATGGCGATTCTGATCAAGATTCAACGGAGGCAGAGGTGGAAATATTCGAACCGCCGGCAACTTTCGGCAGTGAGCGCATCGATGCCCCCGAGTTCGAACAGGTCAAGGCCAGGGCGCGGCGCTTCTCCATGATCCCTCTCTGGATCGGCGTGTTTATCACTCTGTTGAGTGCATGGGGGCTTTATGCGATTCAACAGAGCGCAGGCACTAATTTTTGGTTTTATTGCATGCTTCTCCCGCTGATGTTGGGAGTTTTATTGGTCGCACTGGGCGCGGGCGCGCAATCCTCTCGCTGGATTTACATCGATGTAGACCGACGCAATGCTCGAGAAGGTGATGGCCCGCGTCATATTACCCTGGCACTTCCTTTGCCCCTGGGTCTGGTAGGATGGTTCTTTCGCACGTTCGGACGCAACCTGCATGGTATGAGCCCCGGACGAGTCGATGGCATTGTCCAGATGCTGGAGGTCACCCGCAATTCAGGCGAGCCATTGATCATCAATGTGGATGATCGAGACGATGGGGAGCGCGTCCAACTATTCATCGGATGACGGGAAGCGAATGACGAAAACCATCAAGAACCCCCCATTATTGAGCGGATTGCTGATCCTGTTCCTTGCCGCGATGGTCTTTGCGAATATTGGCGGGAATATGTACGGGGCATTCATGCCGCTTTATCTAAAGGATCTGCAAGCTTCGATTACACAGATCGGCCTGTTCTTCACACTCGCGCAGATTGTGCCTCTCTTCCTGCAAATCCTGGGGGGATGGATATCAGACTCTCTCGGGCGGTTGCGCGCGATCGCTATTGGAAGCGTGTTCGGTGCCATCGCCTTTGTCCCGATGGTCCTGGCAGACCGCTGGCAATGGCTGCTGCTGGCGGTCGCACTGGGCGCGGTGGCGCGTGCGCTCGTAGGTCCGAGCTTCGATGCGTTTATCGCCGAACATTCGAGTGAGGAGAATCGAGGCAAGGTCTTCGGCATTTCGCAGGCCATCTTTATGATCGTTTCTGTTGTCGGGCCCCCGTTGGGCGGCTGGCTGGCTGGGACCTATGGCTTCAAACTGATGCTTCTGGTGGCGGGCACGTTTTACTTCGTAGCCATGCTGATGCGCCTCAGTATGGCGCGCGAAGCCTCAAAAGGAGCAATTCCCGCGGGGCAGTCGCTTTCGTTTGCCAGCTTAAAGACAAATCTTCGGACAATGTTCGGCCTGATTATTTCCGGTGGATTACTTACCTGGATCCTATTGACCGATGGATTGCGCGACATCTCGTTTCAGTTCTCCGAGAATCTGTTCCCTGTGTACATGCAGGAGTTTGGCGGACTCTCGCTGCAGCAGATCGGCTGGGTCACCTCAGTCTTCGGCATTTGCATGATGTTGATCACGATCCCCGGCGGCTGGCTGTCCGATAAAGCAGGCGAGCGCGTTGGGATCGCCGCCGGAATGTTCCTGCTGGGCAGCTCCCTGTTGATTTTGATCAACATTCCCCAGGGGAATCAATGGCTCTATTATCTCGGCTGGGGCATAGCGGGCTTAGGAGTTGGTATCATGAGCCCTGCCTATCAGTCACTCATCAGTAAGGCAGTGCCGGCGCACATGCGCGGGACAGCCTTTGGACTGTTCAGTACCAGCCTGGGACTCGTTTCCCTGCCAGCGCCGTGGATCGGGGCGCATCTCTGGGAGCAGGTCGGTCCGCGCTTCCCTTTTACACTGACTGCAATCATTTTATTGTTTTCTATTATTCCAATCTGGTTAAAGTTCAGGCTTCCCGGGGCAGAAGAAAACGCACCTGCGGAAGTTACGGCAGTGCTACCTGCCCCATGAAATTATGGATCGGAGATAACCATGGCTAGCTCTGAAGAACGAATGAAGATTCTGAAAATGATCGAGGAGGGCAAATTGAGTGCGGAGGAAGGGACCAAGCTCCTTGCTGCACTCAGCGAGAAACGGGTGCCCGCTCCGCCGCGCCCACCGGGAATGCCAGGTGGGCCGCGCTGGTTGCGGATCCGCGTCACCGATGTGCGCACTGGGCGCTCGAAGGCTTCCGTGCAGATCCCGCTTGCACTGGTGGACGCCGGGATGAAGATCGGCGCCCATTTTGCCCCCGAGGTGCAAGGCGTGGATATGTCGAACGTGATGGAGGCATTGCGCTCGGGCGTCACGGGCAAGATTATTGACGTGACCGATGAAGAGGATGGGGAACACGTAGAGATTTATGTCGAGTGAGTGCCAAGCAAACTGACTTACATAAATTCAACGCGTGAGAGCAAGTCGAACAATCCCGCGCCGCGCGGGATTGTTCGACTCTCGGGCAAGGTTCTTCTGCTGAGATTCGATTACATCTTATTAGAGGTATACCATGCGAAACACAAATCGCCCAACAGGAATGTTCGGTTTCACTCTTGTATGGCTCGGGCAGCTAATCTCGGTCCTGGCGACCAACATGACCGGATTTGCTCTCACGATCTGGGTCTTCCAGGAGACCGGTAGCGCTACGGCGCTCGGGTTGATGCAGGTCTTTTTCATCACCCCCCTGTTGATCATCACACCCTTTGCCGGCGTTATGGTGGACAGATATAACCGCAAGCTTATGATGATGGTCAGCGATCTGACTGCGGGCGTGGCAACGATTTCAATTCTCACCTTGCAGGCGTTTGGCGTCCTGGAGGTCTGGCACCTGTATGCCGCCGCGATTGTTCAGGGTCTTGGCAATGCCTTCCAATGGCCCGCGTATTCTGCCACCATCAGCCTGATGATCCCGAAAGAAAAATACGGGCGTGCCAACGGCATGATGTCTCTCATGGAGATGGGGCCAGGTGTGCTCGCTCCCATGCTCGCAGGCGCCCTACTGCCGGTTATCGGAGTGATCGGAATTCTTTCCTTGGATGTCGTCACTTTCTCGCTGGCGATCCTGGTATTGCTTTTCATCCATATCCCGCAGCCTCAGCGCACCGACGAGGGAGCACGGGCGCAGGGGAATATCCTCACCGAGGCGGTATTTGGCTTCCGTTACATTTTTGCGCGACCCAGCCTGCTGGGCTTGCAACTGATCTTTTTCTTCGGGAATTTGTGTACAGGCATCGCGTTCACCGTTCTTGCGCCCATGGTCTTGCTGCGTACCGGCAATGACAGCGTCAGCCTAGGGCTGGTGCAATCGGCAGGGGCGATCGGCGGCGTACTGGGGGGTATCGCGATGAGCGCCTGGGGAGGTTTCAAGCGCCGGGTTCATGGTGTGCTGGGAGGCTGGATCATTGCCAGTTTTTTCCTGGCAGTGGTGGGATTGGGGACCTCTGTGACGGTCTGGGTCGTCGCGCTGGCGCTGTCTTCTCTCGTCGGTCCCCTGATCAATGGCTCGAATCAGGCAATCTGGCAGTCGAAGGTGCCTCCCGATCTCCAGGGACGCGTCTTTTCGGCGCGTATGCTGATCGCCTGGATGACCAACCCGATCTCGCCGTTGATCGCCGGTACGCTGGCAGACTATGTGCTCGAGCCTTCCATGCGCGCCTCTGGCGGACTTGCCTCGACGTTTGGCTGGCTTGTCTCTCCCGGACCCGGCGCGGGGATGGGTCTCCTGATCTTCCTCAGCTCGCTCGGCGGCATCCTGGCCGGGCTGACGGGATACTTCGTCCGGCATATCCGCCATGCCGAAGAGATGTTACCTGATCACGATACGATGGCAACCGCGGAAGCCAGCTAGCCCTTTACACTCTGCGCTTTTGAAACGAGTTTACAAGAAAATAACCCTGCCCAAGGGTTGTTTTCCTTGATTCCCTATGATATGCTGCCTCTCAGCAGCGATGTGGAAAATCGATCTTCCTATCCAACGACCCCAGGGCATGCGAGGGCTTTTCATCATCTGGCTGGGTCAGATGATCTCTGGGATCGCCTCCAGCATCACGGCGGTTGCCTTACCCATCTGGATCTTTAGCATCACCGACAGCGGTGCCGCAGTCGGATTATTAGAGTTCTTCTACTTCGGGTCTTATCTGCTGGCCGTGCTGTTCGCCGGGATTTTGATCGACCGCAGCAACCGCAAGACGATGATGCTGATGTATGATTTCATGTCGCTTGCCGGGCTGGCCGTGCTGCTGGTTTTGCAGACGGCGGGGCGCCTGGAGGTCTGGCACTTATACGTATCCGCCGCCTTGCAAGGAGTGGGGCTGGCGTTTCAAGCGCCTTCCTACGCGGCCGCGATCACGACCATGGTTTCGAGAAAGGAATACACGCGTGCCAACGGTCTCATATCTCTGCTGTACGACATGCCGGGAATTTTCGGTCCGATCCTTGCCGGAGTCATGTACCTGACCATCGGGTTAAGCGGCATTCTGGCTCTCAACTTGCTCACGTTCGTCGTTTCTATCGGCTTTCTGCTATTCGTGGAGGTTCCGGAAACACCCCACACGACAGAAGGAGAGCGCTCTCATACCCGGTTCCTGAGCGAGGCGGTGTATGGAATTCGATATATTTTTCAGCGTCCAGGCTTGCTGGGATTGCAGTTGCTCTTTTTTACAGGGAATTTGTTTTCAGGCATTGCCCTCTCGGTCGCTGCACTCTATCCTATGATTCTTTTGCGAACAGGAAACAACACGGAGGTCCTTGGGACGGTTCAATCTGCGGCCGCGCTAGCTTCGGTGGTGGGCGGGCTTTTCCTGACGACCTGGGGCGGTATCCGGCGTCCGTCCCGCGCGATTATTCTGGGGTGGGTTATCTCGAGCCTGCTCGGCATGACGCTGCTCGGGATCGGGCAGGTTCTGTGGGTCTGGCTGATCGCTGTGGCGGTGGACGCTATTTTCGACCCGATTGTCAATGTAGCTATGGACTCGTTTCTGCAGGCAAAGGTGCCCCCGGATCTGCAGGGGCGCGTCTTTTCAGCCAGTGATTTCATCGCCCAGGCAATGATACCCTTTACTCCGCTGCTGGCAGGTTATTTTGGGGATCGGGTGTTCGAGCCTGCTATGCAGACCGGCGGAGCGCTCGTCAATACTTTTGGATGGCTGGTTGGCACGGGACCGGGATCCGGCTTCGGCCTGTTGATTTTTTTGTGCGGGATCGCGGGGGCGCTGGTAGGTCTGGCGGCTTATCTGATTCCCTCGGTACGAAATGTCGATCAGCTGGCGCCCGATTATCAGCGCACCATACCGGTTGTTTTGAATAAACGTACCCAGCCAGTGAGAATGAGGAAAAATTCCAAGAAAACCAAACGGGGGAACCGCAAAAGTCTCAGAGAACGCACACCCTCACCGCCGGTGAGCAAATAAGCACCCGGATTAAGGAAAATACCCCGGCAGATCTTCCATCAACTCGATGGGCACGACGGCTGCGCCGACAATCCCGGGCCCTGTGTGGACACCCAGCACCGGCGAGATGCGGTTGATCTCAAGCTTCGAGACATTCAATTTCCCATGCAATTCATTTGCCAGTATTTCGGCTTTATCCAGGAAGCGGCCGTGCAGAATCGTAACCCGGACCGGAGTCTCCCGGTATCTGGCAAGCAAATGCTCTGCAATGGCTTGGATAGACTTTCCAAGCGTGCGGCCGGTACTTACAGTGCTGTACTTGCCATCCTGGTCCACGCGGATAACGGGCTTGAGATTCAGCAGTGCACCCGCCATCGCCTTAACCCGGCCGATGCGCCCACCGCGCGCCAGATACTCCAACGTGTCCAGTGTATAAATGACCTCAGTTTGCTCGCGGATTTTTTCCAGGCGTTCCTGGATGGCACGCAGAGTCCAGTTAGCTTTTGCTGCCAGGCCGGCGGCCATGACCTGAAAGCGTTGGCCTCCGGAGAGGGTCAATGTATCCCAGTAGCTCACCTGAGCGTCAGGTTTGACCTGTTCCCCGCCATCTCGCGCCGCGTTGATGGTACCGCTCAGGCCGGAGGAAATATGAATGGAAAGGATCTCTTTTTCCGTCTCGGCCAGCTTTCGATACAGCTCTGCGAAGATGCCGCTGGACGGCTGCGCCGTTGTGGGCACGGCTGGACGCATCGCCTCCAGCCGGTTGTAAAAATCATCAGCCGAGATATCTGCAGAACTGATTTCTTCTTCCGGAAACTGAATGAAGAGCGGCGCCTGGGTGACGTCCAAGTGCTTGATTTCTTCGGCAGACATATCTGCCGCGCTATCGGTCACAATTTTCATTTAAGACTCCTCTGACTGTAGGCTCAGGATCTATTTGGACAGGCTCGCCAGCTTCCATGCCTTTCTTATAATAACGATTTTACTCCTGAGAATGCACGTGGATCGCTCCTGCAACTCAGAAATAAATAAAGACGGCTGATTTCTCACAGCCGTCTCTATCCATGATCTGCCTTGCTTACCGCTTATTTATAAGCAGTGATCTTGGCGCTGAATACTGCCTTATAGACGTCATCCCGGTTGATCGTCTGGAGCTCGATTGTCTCCTGCATATCATCCAGTGCCGAATCGACGGTAGCCTTATCGAAGAAAACGGGTGTGATAGAAATGTCCGAGAATCCAACTGACTCCATCATGGCGATGTATTCCCTGGACTCAACTGCCCCGGCCACGCACCCAGCCCAGGCACTTAGGCTTTGCTTTACCGGCTGGGGAAGCGGGCCGTCGGTGAGGATATCAGAGACAGCGAGCTTTCCGCCGGGCTTCAATACCCGGAAGGCTTCGGCAAAGACCCGGGACTTATCCGGCGAGAGGTTGATTACACAGTTCGAGATAATCACGTCGACGGTATTGCTCTCGACCGGCAGATCTTCCAGGTACCCCTGGCGGAATTCCACATTCTGAAGGTTTAGCCGCTGGGCGCTGGATCTCGCACGCTCGATCATTTCAGGAGTCATATCCACACCGATCACACGCCCGGCTTCGCCAACTTTCTTTGCCGCGAAGAAGCAATCCAGTCCTGCGCCGGAACCAAGGTCGAGGATGATTTGACCGGGCTCAAGCGAAGCCAGGGTGATAGGATCGCCGCAACCATAGCTCACAATGGTTTCGCCTTCAGGCAGTGTGCCGAGTAAATCTGCCGGGTAGAGACTGCTTTCCGTGCTGCAGCACTCCGAGCCGCCACAGCAGGAAGCATTGCTTTTGATGCGCTCGGCATAATGCTCACGGACAGCCTCATGAATGGGAGTAGGGGATTGAGTTGTCATACGATTCTCCTTGTCTGTTGATGTTTGCACAAAATATGTCCATAAGTTCTCTCTGTGGCGCCTCGGTAGCAAGGCGCCACAGAGATATTTTTTAGCAGCAGCCGCCGCCACCGCAACAACCACCCTCACAATCTTCACAACCGCAGTTGCTGAGCACGTTACGTTCGTTCATGGCATTCACCTCCTTTCACATAGACCTTTGTCTATTTGTTAAGTCAAAAAAATTGGAGCGCAGCGCGCGCCTGACCTCCAATCTTATTGGTCAATAACTTTTAAGAGTTTTTCGGTTGTCGTGGTCTCGGGGGCAAATTTGATCATCAGCTGGCCACAGCAAACCACAATGTTTTCCTGGTTCAGTGTATAGAACGTTTGCTTGCCCTCCTCCCGGATGTGAACCAGACCCGCATCACGCAGAATGGCAAGATGGTGAGAGACGGTCGGTTGTGTTACTTCCAGTTTGACAGCAAGGTCACCCACGGAAACCCAGCAGCAGCAACATTCGGTCATGATCTTCTGACGGGTCTCGTCAGCGATTGCTTTGGCAAAGAGGACAGGATTGGCTTTCATGGAATCACTCCGTCAAATTCCAGGCGTAGAAACTCCTGCGTACCCGCAGGTCCGGTCAGCGCAAGAGAGACCGGCTCACTCTCTGAAGATACATACAGGGTAAATTTCAGAAAGGGGCAGCACAGGCGTTCCTTTGCGATAAATTCAGCAACTCTGGAGATGAGCTCGGTCTCGCCTGGAAACACCAGTTCGTAACCGTCTTCCCGATCCCGCACCGCCTGAATAGATTTTATCAGCCGCGTGGTTGCCAGGAGATGTGCTTCCCGTTCAGCAGGAGTAAAGACGTCCATGTTGCAAATCAGAGATTCGTTCATATAGATAAGCTTCTATGGGACATTATATAGAAGTTTGTCTATTTGTCAAGGGGCGCAATGCAGGTCGTTGACAGCGCTGGAAATTCATTCTATAGTAGACCTATCAGAGCACTCAAGGAGGCAGCATGGCTATGGATGCAGTTCGAGCACTCGTTCTTTCGGGCGGCGGAGGGCGCGGCGCGTTCCATGCCGGGGTCTACAAATATCTCGTGAAGAATCATAAGGTCAATGTAGATCCTAGCCATGCAAGTGCCTGGGAGCCGCAGATCATCGTGGGGACATCCATCGGGGCGGTGAACGGCGCAGCGATCGCCCAGGGCATGTCCGCCGACCAGCTCGTCGAGATCTGGAAGTCGCTGGAGGAAACGGATATCCAGGCATTACCACCCGGGATGCGCGGCATCGCCCGCTGGAGCGCGCGGGCCATCTTCAGAGAGTTGATGGACGCCAGACTTCCTCAGATTCGGCCGGAGGAAGCAACCTCTCCCACCCCCGAGAAATTCTGGCCACCGCTGCCTCTGCTGCCCCGCTGGATGGCAGAACGCTTGATCGGGTACTGGATCAACCTGCTCGACACCGGTCCCCTGCGTAAGACTCTTTTAACACGCTTTGGCTTAAGAGAGGAGAAGCTCGCCGCGAGCGAGAAAGCATTGCTCATTGCCGCAACCAAGGTGCGGACTGGAGAGCGTGTCCTGTTCAGCAACCGGGAAGTGATGGACCAGAGGCGGCGGAGGCCTCGGCATGATGTATTTACCGGGATCACTGTGGACCGCATCCTGGCTTCGTGCTCAATCCCGCTGGTGTATCCGTGGACCTTCGATCGGGAAACAGATGCGTACTACTGGGATGGAGCGCTGGTAGCAAACACTCCCATGGGAGCGGCTATTGACATGATGGGCGGAGATGCCAGTGTATCCGCAGAAGTGGTGATCGTGATGATGACCCCATGGTGGGAAAGCGACGATCCGGCACCTGCCGAAAACGATACAGAACCCAAATCGTTCGGCGATGCGATTACGTGGATGCTCGATTGGATGCTCTTGGCTTCGTTCCGCGAGAACCTGAAGATGATTCGTGCCTTCAACGAGTTGGCGATCCGTGAGCGGGAAGAGGGTTCGCCGCCGTATCGCTATCGGCTCGTCAAGCCCATCATCGTGGCCCCGCTCGAATTCTTGAAGGTGGAGCGGATTATTGACTATGATGGCGATGTCTCCGCAAGGCTGATCGAAGAAGGCTACAAGGCGGCAAAAACTGCATTTGAAAAAGCGTTTCCAGATAACCAAAGATAATTCATGTTTGGAGAGGGGCGACTATCTGAATCCCAAACTCCTGGCGATGAGCGCATCGATCACGCGTTTCGGTAAGAGATGCATCAGGAAACGTGTAAGAAAGCCCCCACGGACCACCGTATAGCGAACCCGTGGCCTGGGGGCCGTCAGCGCCTGTAGGACTACCTTTCCCACCGTTTCCGCGGGAAGACCACGTTTTCCGTTCCGGATCATGAAATCATGGGCGCGTCGAGCGGATTCAACGTAGTCTGTGTTTGCATAAAAAGATAGATCCGCCTGTTCCGCTTTGTCCCAGATCGGCGTGGCAACCGAGCCAGGTCCGATGATAATGACATCGATCCCATAAAGCATAAGCTCTCGCCGAAGCGTTTCCGAAAAGCCCTCCAGTCCATGCTTCGAAGCCGCGTAGGCGCCGACGAATGGATATCCAATCCTTCCGCTGACCGAGCTGATATTGATGACTCGTCCAGGTTTGCCCGGGAGCGACCGATCCGCGCCGAGCAAGGGCAGAAATGCCCTGGTTACGATCAATACGCTGACCAGGTTCACTTCAAGCTGATGTCGGAAGGCGTCCGCCGGCAGATGCATGAGAGGACCGGGCACGGCAATCCCGGCGTTGTTCACCAATCCGCGCAGCGTCTCTCCATTGAGCTGTTCGCGAACCTGCACTGCGGCAGTCTGGACGGCTGCTTCATCGGTCACGTCGAAGAGTAATGGGACAAATCCCGGTCCGAGCTCCCCAGAAAGGCGCTCCGCATCCCTTGTCTTCCGGACACTCCCGAACACACGAAAACCATGCCGGAGCAGCACTTTGCTTACGCCCCAGCCAATCCCGGTTGAGGCGCCGGTCACCACGATACTGGACATATGCTTAACCTTCGGTACTTCTTCAGAGATAACTTACTTACGCGGGCACAACCCGCAAAACGCGTACAGCGATTGGTTCGCTTTTCCCCTTCAGCTCCAATTGACGCTGCTCCAGATCACCGAGAGGTAAGCTGGCAGCGGTGTAGGTCGCCTCACTGATGAGGATCTCTCCCTGACTTGCTTCGGAAGCCAGCCGCGCCGTGATATTGACGTTGTCACCCAGGGCGGTGAAATCCATCGTACTCTGCTCGCCACCCACTACCCCTACGTAAGCCGTGCCCGTATGGACTCCAACACCCACCGGCAGCCAGGGACCTTGATCATCGCGGTGGCCGGTGAGCCGGAGAATCTCCTGTGCTGCCTGGACCGCCTTACGGGAATGATCCGGCCCTGTGAATCCTGGAATATAAAGGCCGATGGCTTCATCTCCCAGTAATCGATCAACCATGGCATCCGTCTTTATCAGGACATGGCTGGCAACTGTATAAAATCGGTTGATCAGGCGGCTAAAATCGCGAGCATTCATTCTCTCTGCCAGCCCTGTCGAATTACGGACATCTGCGAACAGCATCGTCAGGGGTACTTCGGCCCCACCGGGATGCTCAAAGACCTGGCATTTCTGGCAGAAGCGGGGGTTATATCTGGATTGATCCCTGCCGAGCAGGCGCATAATAATCCCGCCCAGGCCCTTAAAGGGTGCAGCGCATAATTTGCAGCGAGGATCCGAAGGGAGTAACCCATTAAGATGATAGAGATGGCGATTGACGGGCTCGCCCTCCGTTAGCATGTAATACCACTCTTCTTCCGGGGTTCGTTGGCTGGGCATACCTCACTCCATTCACAATTACATAGACTTCGAACTATTTGTTCATCGCATAGATCAAAAAGGGTCCATACTCGTCTCTTGCCTCTCTCTCAAAATTCATGCCGATTTTCGTTGCTACTTTGATAGAAGCCTGGTTGTCGTGGTCGATCAGGCAGATCAGCCGCGACAGCTTCAGATGTTGGAAGCCATATTGAACGAGCGCCTGTGCAACCTCGGTTGCCAATCCCCGGCCCCAGTAGGGTTTGGCGAGTGCAAATGCCACTTCCACCTCGTGCTGTTCATCGATTGTCCAGGGAATTAGTCCGCAGCGGCCAATGAAGGAGCCTGTCTCCTTGAGTATGGTTGCCCAGAGTCCTAGCTCCGGAAATTTCGGGTGACCGTTCATGTGCCATTCGAGCTCCTCCCGTGATGCTTCACGAGTACGCGGGGCATCCGGAATGTATCGGATTACATCCGGGTCGCTATAGAACGCGAATAAATCATCCAGATCCGAAATCACAGGTCGTCGGAGCAATAGTCTTTGGGTCTCAAGAATAGTCGTCATCAGTTTGGTGATTGTAGGCGACAGTAACCCTACCGGGTCGTTAACGTTCCGATACGGTCGACATAATCTTCCAATACCTCGAAGGCATCTTCGATCGGCTGCGTGCTGGTCATATCCACACCGGCGATCTGGAAGATTTCCATCGGAGGTTTAGACGAGCCTGCCTGGAGAAAGTTGATGTGGTCTTTTGCAGCATCGGGGACGCCACTCAAAATTCTCTTCGCGATGGCGTTGGCAGCGGAGATCCCGATTGCATACTGGAATGAATAGTAGTCAATATAAAGATGTGTCGTGAATGTTCCCCAGGTAATACCCACCCGTTCGCGATCCAGGTTCATTTCATTCCCGAAGCCCTCACTGAACAGGTCCGCCATCAGCTCGATCATGGACTCGGCGGTCAGGGCTTCGCCGCGCTCGACGCGCTGGTGTGTCTCCAGCTCGAAGCGCGCCAGTGTCGGCATGATGAAGAAGTAGCGATGGAAGTTGCTCATCGCTTCTTCGAGCAGCGCGAGTTGGAAAGACTTGCTCCGATTGGTATCCAGCAGATGCGCTCGCGTCATCGCCTGGTTGAAGTTAGAGGCAGTCTCTGCCACAATCGAGGGATAGGTGTAATACATCATAGGTTGAGCGCGGCTGGCATAATAGGCATGCATGGAGTGTCCCAGCTCGTGCGAGAGCGTGCTCATGCTCTCGATGCCATCGGTGTAGCTCATCATGATAAAGGGATGGGTATCTTTCGGGACACGCGTCGAGAAGGCGCCCTGCCGCTTTCCCGCATTGGGAGACCAGTCCACCCAGCGGTCCTCCAGGCAGCCTCTCCGCATGACGTTGACATATTCCTCGCCCATCGGGGCGAGCCCCTCGCAGATCCATTCCACGGCTGTCTCAAAGGGGACTTTATGTTTTTTTGTATTGAGCGGCGCCCAAACGTCATAGGGATGCAGGGACCTGACCCCCAGCGCTTTGCGACGGATCTTCCAGTAGCGGTGCCACACAGACAAGTTCCTTTTGAAAATGTCAAGCAGGTTATGGAACATCTCGACCGGTACGTTGCCGTTGAACAGAGTGGCTTCCAGCGATGAGCTGAAATTACGCGCTCGCATGTTGAAGACGTTCTGCTTGATGGACGTGGCAAGGTTTCCCGCCAGAGTATGCTTGAACTCGAGATATTTATCGTTGTAGTTTTCCCAGGCTGTCCGGCGGGCTTTCCGGTCGGTGCCAGTCAGAATCGAGTTGTACGTACTCTGGGTCACCTCAATCTTTTTGTTCTCGCTGTCTCGCGCGGTCTTGAACTTGAAGTCGGCATTTGCCAGCATGCTGGTCGTGTTGCGGGTGCTGAGGAATGGATCGCGTAGCATACCCAGCAGTTCCTCCACTTCGGCGCTGCGCACGTGGCCTTGCTTGCGGAGCAGATCATCAAAATAATGCTCGTACAGTTTCATTCGCGGGTCATCATGCAGCCATTGCTTCAGTTTGGCTTCCCCGATGGCCAGCAGCTCCGGGTCGAAAAAGGCGGTTGCCGCGCTGACCTGGGCGAGCGCGCTGCTGGCTTTGCTCTGTAGCGCCGCGCCCTGTGGATCCGTGGCATCCACTGAGCTGGACATCGTAGCATAAACCTGTATTTTTGCCGCACGCTGGGCGAGGATATCCATGGCGTTCGCGGCTTCAAGGAAAGTGTCCAGGCTGTGACCGAGACGTCCCTGAAAGGCTTTGATCGCCGGCAGGTTTTCTAGAACGCTTTTGACTTCGGCATCAAATGCATCGGGCGAAGAAAAAACACTCTCAGCGTTCCAGGTCTGATGTTTTTTTACCTTCGAGCGGGGGAGAGCAGTAGGCATGATCATTTTCCTTTTATGAGCGTCTTGCGAGGGTGGTTTCCATGATAATTCATCCTGGCTAAGTTAGACAAGCATCTGCTCAAGCACTCCCCCTTCACACAAGATGAAAAAGCCCCGAGGTCATCAGGGCTTCTCCTTGTGAGGTCGAATGGAAGTAAGCTATTTACCGATGCGCGGATCCGTGAAATAGGTGCCGAACTGGTCCCTCACCAGCATCCATCCCGATGAATGTCCTTTGACAGGCGGGTAGAGCACAACTTCGACCCATACCCTCCATTTGCTATCCACGAACGTGGAGCCAACCTTGTAATACCAGACGGACTTATCCAGCCCGGAGGCAATGACCGGTCCTCCCGGCTGAGTCCGGACAAACAATCCATGTTTGTAGTCGATCTTGAGGGCAGCAAGCTCGACCGGATAGTCCGAATGCGGCGGATACTGCGGGGGTGGATCATGTGGGGGCGGGGGATACCCGGTCCCGGCTGGCAAATGGATCACCTGGCCTACGTAGATCAGGCTTGGGTTGTATATCTGCGGATTGACGGCCAGGATATCCCGCCAGCTCACCCCGATTCGGGCGGCAATCTTTCCGAGCGTATCCCCCTGCTGTACCACGTACTTATTTCCGGAAGGCGGATTGTAAACCGGCTCGCTATATCCGGTAGGGATATAAAGCACCTGTCCGGCATACACCCACCAGCCCAGTCCGGAATTGGCTGTCTGGATGGCTCGGACCGTTGTGCCGCAGCGCTGGGCAATTCCGCTCAGCGTATCGCCCCACTGGACGGTGAGATAGCTGGCGCAGCCGGACCATGCTTCTGCATTGCCGACAGCGCTAAAGCTAGCAACCAGGATCGTTATGATGACTAGCAGTTGAAGGATTCTCTTCACCATTTCATTCTCCGTTTTCAAAATGGCATGTTCGACTTTCGTATATACATAAGAATACTCAAAAAAAGTTGCTTGTCAACTGTCAATTCTAAAATTTTTCCTCATAAAACCTGCGTCAATCAGGCTATTCGCCGCTGGCACCGGGGGCAGGAGCGTAGTTTTCGAGCAGATCCTCCACTTCTTTTGCTTTGTCGGCAATCTCGCCGCTTTCAAAATGTTTGATTTCGAACAGGTGGGTCAATTGCCCGTACAATTCGGGTAATCCCAGGATCTCTACGATTTGCTCACGAATCCACTTGTCGTAGGCGATGGGATATGTCCGCCGGGCGATAAACAGAGCCTGCAGGAATTCCCGGTACGCATTGTACAACCGGTCGAAGGATTGGAAGTACAGCCCCCGTCCAATGTACAGCGGGATATGCTGCAGGTTGTTCAGGCAGAACCATCTCACTCTTTCCAATCTATGCGTTCGCAACGCTTCGCCGTAGTAGGGAAGCCACTGTGCCTTAAGTTGGTCAAAGTAATCGCTTCCCTGCCATAGCGGAACGCTGTATGCCAGGAAGTTCCCGATCTGCACCTCAAAGTCGTCCGGTCCGGCGGTCTCGTCCTGCTCGCCTGGTGAGAAAACACCATGGATAAAATCCGGGTGCACGACGGAATATTTTCCGGCTTTGTATAAAGCCTGGATGGCTTTGCTGGTCTTTTCCAGCTCTCCCCAGCCATTTTCCAAATCAGATAACGACGAACGAGACGCATCAGGCCTGGCGAGTATCACGATGTCGAGGCAGCTATCGCGCGTTGCCTTGCCCCGCGCGCAGGAATTGACCAGTAATACGGCGTCAATATTGTAGTTAGACACAAAGTACTCGGTGATGACCCGGGCAGCTGCCCGGTGCTCCGGGGTGGGATATCTTGGCTGATATGGCATCAGGTTTGCTTTTCAGCCAGGAATACGAATCTGGATAATCGCCGTTCTCGGGTTAATGTTTGGACGGTTGAAAGAAATTTCTGCAATCCTTCAAAGCGTTCCTCGCCTTCCATCTTGAGCAGTTCGTCGCGACGCTTTTGCCGGGCAGCGTGCCAGCGACCCGAGGTCAGCTCAATATTGCCCGTGGCATCCTCACAACGAATAAGCTTGAAACCTGCCTCTTGGATGAGGTTCTTTGTGATCTCAAGTGGAACAAACAGAAAAAATCCAATGTTGCTGCGGGCTGCCAGCTCTTCATTGGAGACCGGGCCCGTGATGACCACCGGATCGGTGAATAAGGCGCGCCTGGATGGTTTCAGAACCCGCCGCCACTCTTGCAAACACGCCAGCCGGTCGCGGAAGTGATTCATAGAATCTATACATACGACCGCCTCGAAGCTGTTATCTTCGAACGGCAAGCGTTGATTTACGTCTGCAAGTTGGAAGCTTGCAGACGTTATCCCGGCGTCGAGCGCTTGTTGGTTCGCAGTCTTTACTCCGTCTTCATTGATATCCAGCCCTGTAATACGGCAGTCGAATTTCTTTGCGAGATATAGGGCGGGGCCACCTGAACCGCTGGCAACTTCAAGGAGACGCTCCCCTGGAGAGAGATACAACCAGTCACAAAAAGCATCGTACTCATCAGCGGTGATCCAGCTGTTTTGTCCGATGTCTTCCCCGTAGGTTTCACGTCGTATGTCTGCCAGTACCTGCTGCTGGAAATTACTGTACGTATTGTTATATAAATCAACAGGGCTTGCCATCCTGACCTCTCAAATTCTCAGTTCTGCCATCACTTCCACTTTGCCCACACACTTCTGTAGATCGATCGTCCCCTTGTTCCATGTCCGCGCACCGACCGAATCGTAGCCGCGGCAGGTGAGGCTCCGCACAGCTTTAATGGGTATTGGTCCAGGTTTTTCTTCTTCGCTGGTTGCATATCTAAGGATACCGCACATCAACTCTCCTCGCGGGTTGAGTGGGGAAGGCCGTATCGAGACCACTACTTACTGAAAATGTTCTGTTATCCAGTGTTCTCGGCACCCGCGCGAAACGACCGTCATGTTATTCCAACTTCAAACTCCCGTTCTCGTCGAATGGAATGAACGGGTTGTGAGCCACTTCCCAGCAATTGCCATCGGGGTCGGCGAAATAGGAACTGTAACCACCCCAGAAAGCTTTCTCAGGCTCCTTGAGAATTTTCACCCCCTTTGACTTCAGATCGCGAACGATCTCATCCACCTCCGCTTCGCTCCGGGCGTTGTATGCAAGTGTGAAGCCAGCAAAGCCATCACCTTCTGGGTCAACCAGCGCATCTTCTGCCAGTTTCTCGCGCTGATAGAGCGAGAGCACAACGCCACCTGCCTGGAAGAACGTAATCTCATTATTACTGGAACTGGAAGGGGTCCATCCCAGCGTTTCCATATAGAATTTTTTCGAGGCTTCGACGTTTCTGACCCCCAGTGTGATTAGATGAACGTGTTGTTTCATAATGCGACTCCTCTCATACCGGAATATCCCACGGCGCGACTCCCCGGCCGAGCTCGTTCCATAACGACCGGTGGATCACCTCTGCCAGACCGGGCACGATTTCGGCTGTGGCTGCGAGCAAACCAAAGCAACCGGCGATCATCATATCCCCGAAGGGAACTGCGAAGTAGGGACGGAGAGATGTGCGATTTTTTATTTGCGATTGGCGATTGAACATCGAGCGCCTGGGTCCGGTCACAACGACGTCAAAGTCGTCGATCCCAAAATTCAACGGCTCGTGTGAATACATCAGTGCGCCGTGTCCCATGTCGTTGAAGACATCTTCATGTTTCAGCGTGCTATCTGCCAGTGCTCTTAATAAAGCTTGCAATTTGAGCAGATCAATTTCGCCTGTGTGATGCTCAAACACGCCTCCGATCCTACTTTCCTCCAGGCGGAATGCAAGCGTGTGAAAGTTTCCTATGTTGCAGATAATTTTCCGTTTGCGCGTAGCGACAACCGGATCGAAGCAAGCGCCTAAAATTGCAGCCGGCGCAGTGTCCATCATCACCAGCGGACAAGGCAGCTCTCCGGCCGAGTCCGCGACGGACTGCAGGCGGGTCATGAGCTCCGGGATATCCGTCGAGAGATAGGCGAACGCGGCCAGGGAGTTCTTGGACCGAATCCGTTCATCGAGATAGTCGAACCGGAACTGCCGGTCGGAGATTCCTGCCGGAGCATTGCCGTGATCGAAAACAGCCACCGCGATCGCTTCCAGATCGCGCAGGGATACTCCATAATCCTGAAAGGTTTTGGAGATCAAACCGAAGTCGAAATCCTTTAATTGGAATTCTTCCACCCGGGATCTCAAACCTTCAGCCTCATCCTCCGAGAGGATCATTATCCCCAATGCCGCCACTTTCTCTAATTCATCGTTGAGCGTGGTCGCCGCGGAGGGCGTCATGTAGACAGGAATCCCGGCTCGCGTGGCTTCCTCAATTGCCCAGGCGGAGGGTCCGCCTCCCATCTGATAGCCGGTAAACAGGAGCGGAGTCCGCCTGGCGAGCGCCTGCTTGACCCGGCGATGGATCATCATCGTCGGGGAAGGCAGGACAAGCTTGAAGCCATTCTCGATATCGAGATTTGAATCGTAGAGAAAGATATCCTGCGTCCCGGTGCCAATGTCTACCGTTAGGATCTTCATAGGTATAACGACCTGCAGTCGTGACTAAACCTCGACCCCCAGCCACTGCCGGATGAAGTAGCCGATCACGAACGAGATGATGGCGACGGCGAGGCTGAGCCCGGCCATCTCGACGAAGCGCGCCCGGAATGACTCGCCTTTTGCCACCGAGATGTAATAGTTGAACACCGCGATAATCAATACGGCAATGGTGAGGGTAATGATCAGGTCGAGAATGTAATTGTCAAACAGGAGATAAGGCAGTACGAGCAGCGCGACCGTAACGATATAGGCGATGCCGGTATAGATGGCGGCTCGAACGGGATGCTTGCTTGTATCCTCGGAGCGCGTGGAAAGATATTCGCTTGCCGCCATGGACATGGAGGCAGCGATGCCAGTAATAAGCCCGGAGAGGGCGATCAGCTTCACATCCTGCAAGGCGAGCGTCAATCCGGCGAGGGCGCCGGTCAACTCCACGAGCGCGTCATTCAGTCCCAGGACAATCGAGCCAGCGTAACGTAATCGCTCCTCATCCAGCATATTGATGAGCTGCTCCTCATGCACATCCTCCTCGTGCTGGAATCGTTCAGCCTCGGGAATGGCGTGAGAAACGCTTTCATAATTTTTCTGGGCGGCTTCTTCCCCGCGTTCCATCAATTTGATGCCAAACGTAAAGCCGAAGAGTACGCTGATGACATAGTAGAACCAGACCGATACCCAGCGCGGCTCAACATCTTCGTTTGTATATTTCTTCCAACTATTGTAATGACGCAGCTCATCTTCCGCGATCTGTTCGATGATGCTCGCGTTTTCCGGCGAATCTACCTTCTTGGCTAGCCGCGTATAGATGTGATACTCGGTAATTTCTGTCTGCTGAAAACTTAAGACCTGTCTACGAACACTTTCCGAAAGTTGCATTGAATTCTCCTTCACTGGGTTAGCTGTATTTTACAGCTATTTCACCCTGGTTTTAATCTCGACAGATGTCATCGAATTTGGCGCCTGGGCATCCTTCCGGGTTCCGCGGAAATCGTATATCATAGGTATGGCTGTATGGAAATCTCTTTAATCAGAAAGTTTTATGCACGGCAAGACCTATATCCATAAATTTGTCCTCTTTGGATCGATTCTGTTCTCCCTGGCTTGCGCGACGCTTCAACCCACTCCCACTGCAACTTCCACGTTCGAACCCGTTCCGAGTGCAATGCAGACGCCCACGCCGACTGCCTCGCAGACACCGAGACCTTCTCCCACGCTGCGTCCGACCTGGACACCTGATCTGGCAGCCACTCGACACGTGGAGGAATTGAACAGAGAGATCGTATCCTACTATTCGAAGGGATATCTGGCAACGACCAACGGTCGCACTCGCGAATTTGAGGACTTTCGGTATGATTGGGCTCAACTGGGCTGGTATAACTGGCTGCCGCTGGGCGATTCCGCCAGTGATTTTTTCCTGAGTGCTCACTTTAGCTGGGATTCTGCCTTGCAAACCTCGAACACCTCCGGCTGTGGCTTTATCTTTGGACGACAGCCGAATGACGATCACTATGCCATCTTTCTCGATCGCATGAAGGTCCACTTTGTGATCACGGACCGCGCGCTTGGCTATTCCAAACCGGTTAGCCCCATCCGCGGGTCAGGGTTGGTAGATTTCGAATATCCGGCGGAGGCCGATTTTGCGGTAATCGTGAAAGGCGCATATGCGTACGTGCTTGTCAATGGGGAAGATGTGGCTGAATATGCCCTCTCACAGAGCCGCGCGCCCCATGGCAGCCTGGGTCTGACCGTACTTTCGGGAACGAATAAGGACTATGGGACACGCTGTGAGATGACGAATTTGCGTCTCTGGACTCCTATACAATAACCGACGCAGGCCGAAATCTTATCCTGCCGGGTTCCCTTAATGAAGGTGTGGCTATACTCCTTCCCTCGCCATTGAAGAGGAGCAGAGATAACACATTGAACATCCTTTCAAAAGAAGCGGAGTTGCCTGAATGCCTAACCTCGCGCTGACGGAACTGCTTGCCAGCTATGTTCCCCGGCTGATTCAAAAGAGAGTCATCGCGGACCCCTCTCCTATCGAAGCGCCCATAGCGGAGGAATTCCAGGCTGCTCTTTTGTTCGCGGATATATCTGGTTTTACACTGCTGACCGAGCGCATGATGGAACGGGGCCCTTCCGGGGTGGAGACACTTGCTCGCATTCTTAACGAGTATTTTGGTCAGCTGATCGATATCATTCACGACTATGGCGGGGACGTGGTCAAGTTTGCCGGCGATGCAGTCATCGCGGTCTGGCCGATCGTGTCTGATCTGCCGGTCGACATCACCGCGCCGGCCAGATCCAACCCGCCTGCCGACCCGGTTTCCCGGGCAGATCAATGGCAATGGACGATGCGCGCGGTCGAATGTGCCATCGAAGTTCATAAACGGCTGACCAACTATAAGGTTGAGAATTCCAGCCTCTACCTGAAGCTTGCCATCAGCACCGGAAAGATAAGCTCCGCACACGTGGGCGGTGTGTTCAACCGTTGGGAATTCTTGATTACCGGCTCGCCTCTGGTAGAGCTGGGCATCGCCAACTCGATTGCCAGTGCCGGGGATATCCTTGCCACGCCCTCGGCGTGGAAACTCATTCGTAATGACTGTATTGCCCAGCCGATCGAGTTCGAGCTCAGGGATACGATTGCGCAGGGTGGGCGGGTCGAAAGCCTGAACAAACCCTCTTCGATTTTCAGCGTCCCAAAAAAGCCATCGATTCCTACGGGAATTGAGAATTCGCTGCGCCCTTATATTCCTGGTGCCATTATCAACCGGCTCACGGCCGGTCAGGGCAGCTGGATTGCAGAGTTAAGACGCGTGGCAGTTCTTTTCATCAATTTGCCTGATCTCGATCAGAATACCCCATTGGAGACTGCCCAGAATATCGCCCGGTTGGTGCAAAGGTCCGTCTATCGTTATGAGGGCAGCATCAACAAGATCAATGTGGACGACAAGGGCATCACCATTGTCGCCGCAATGGGGCTGCCGCCCTTCGCCCACGAAGACGATCCGGTCCGCGGTGTGCAGGCTGCGTTGATGATCCGTAAGGAATTAAGCAACGTCAATATGCGCAGCTATATTGGGATTGCGACCGGCAGGATTTTCTGCGGCTCGGTTGGGAACGAGGCGCGCCGCGAATACACCATCATCGGCAATGCAGTCAACCTCGCGGCGCGCTTGATGGGCGCAGCGAGTTATCAGGACGAGCTTACGGCCCAGTACGGGGTTCCAATCTTCTGCGACCGCGCCACCTATGACAGCGCAAAAGACGCCGTGCAGTTCGAGGCGTACCCGCCTCAGCTGGTCAAAGGCAGGAGGGAGCCGGTGGATGTGTTCCACCCGCTGGAGCAGAAGAAAAGCGTCATGCGTGCCAAGACCGATCTGATCGGCCGCCAGGATGAAAAGGACGAACTGGCGAGCGCTCTCCAGGAGTTGGCGCGCGGCGAGTCGCATCAGACACTGATCCTGGTTGGTGAGGCGGGGATCGGCAAATCACGATTATTTGAAGATCTGGTCCGCCAGGCAGATACGCTCGACGTGAGAACCTTTGCCGGCAGCGGGGACCCTATCGAGAAATCCAACCCCTATCATGCCTGGCGCCCTATCTTTCACCGGCTGCTGAGGATCGAGGAATTAGTTTCCACGATGGAGTACACGCAAGACCCACAGGCCTCTACTCGGAACGGTATTACCGCGACTCTGGCGGAGATCGACCCGGACCTGCCACGCTACGCTCCTCTGCTCAACGTCGTCTTGCCCACTCCTATTCCCGAAAATGAATTCACCGCTTCACTTTCCGGAGAGATCCGAAGCAGCAACATTCGAGAAGTGCTCACCCGGCTGTTATCCTACGAAGCCAGCCAGGCGCCGGTGCTCATCGTCCTAGAAGACCTACATTGGTTCGATTCGGCATCCTGGGCGCTCCTGGTGGATGTTCAACAAAAGGTGCAGCCCTCGTTCCTGGCTTTGAACACGCGCCCCATGCCAGATCCGGTACCGGCACTCTTTAAGGAGATTATAGAGGCACCGGGGGCGGAGCTCGTGCGGCTGGAAGCTATGAAGCTGGACGATGTGGAGGCACTGGTGTGCCAGCGCCTGGGCGTCAAGTCGGTGCCTGCGGTGATTGGCAGGCTGATCCGTGAAAAGTCTGAGGGACATCCCTTCTTTGCCGAAGAGCTTGCGTATGCCCTCCGAGACTCCGGATTGCTGGTGATCGAAGATCAGGAGTGCCGGATCGACCCAAGGTTCACAGATTTCGAGAATTTGACTTTGCCAGATACGCTTCAGGCAGCGATTACTAATCGCATTGATAGCCTGAGTCCATCCCAACAGTTAACGTTAAAAGTTGCTAGCGTTATTGGGCGGATTTTTGCCTTCCGTGTGCTGGAAGCCATCCATCCGATCGAAGCAGACCGGGCGGCGCTTTCCGACTGCATGGAATCGTTGACCCGGCTGAGCATGACCCTGATCGAATCAGAAGCTCCAGACCTCGCCTATATCTTCAAACATGCTGTTACGCAGGAAGTGGCCTACAACCTGATGCTTTTCTCCCAGCGCCGGCAGCTCCACCAGGCGGTCGCGGAATGGATCGAAAGCAATCATGCCAGGAACCTCGAGCCCTATTACATCCTCCTTGCTCATCACTGGTCGCAGGCAGCGGAGACCTCCGATACCGTGCGTAACGATCATGCGCTTCAAAAGGCTGTGGAGTATCTGGAAAAGGCCGGTGAGCAGGCTATGCAGAATTATGCCAATAAAGAAGCCATTCAGTTTCTTAGCCAGGCGCTGGAATTGGATGAAAAACGTCCGGGACTGGAAGTAGGCCAGGTTTCGCGGGACCGTCATACCCGCCGGGCGCGCTGGCATAGCCGGATCGGGCTGGCGCATTACGGGTCAGGTTCACTGCCTGATTGTGAACGGCATGTCCGCCAGGCGCTTCATTTGCTGGGATACCCCATTCCAAAATCGCGCACCCACTTTGCCCTTGGGCTCATCCCGGAAGTACTTCGCCAGGTACTCTATCGTTTTTTTCCAAGACGCTTTTTCGGGTCGTTGCAGGGACGGGAGCGGGAAGAGGCGATTGAGGTTTCGCGGCTTTTCGAACTAATGGGGAGAATCTATTTCTATTCTCAGGAGACTCTCGCGATTGTCTATTGCATCTTGCGCTTCGTCAATATTGCAGAGCGGGCCGGTGCTTCGCCTGAGCTGGCGTCCTCCTACGCCGGAATGGCGGTCCTGGCAGGATTTACGCAACTCCACTGGCTGGCTGAGATCTATGTAAAGCGGGCATTGAGCATTGCGGAAGAGGTGAACAAGCCAGCCAACCTGATCACCGTGTATGTGGTGACAAGTGTTTACCAAATCTCTGTTGGAAAGTGGGAGGAGATCCGCGCCCGCGCGGAAAAAGCCAGAGCGCTGTGCGAGCAGATTGGAGATTACCGGCAGTGGGGTGACAGTATGGATGTGCTGGGCGAAAGTGCACTGCTCTCGGGGGATCTGCAGTATGCCCTCTCCGTGTTACAGCGGCTACTGGAAGATGCGCGCCAGAGACGGAATCCCCTGCAAGTGGGCTGGGGTCTGTTCGGTGTAGCGGCGATTAATATCCGGCAGGGAAGGGCGGAGAGCGCCGTGCCCATGCTCGAAGAAGCATTACAGATACTGGACGAGCGCCCAAATCTTGCTTCTTCCATCAATACGCTGGGTCAGCTAGCGCTGGCTCATCTGCGCCTGGGCGAAGAAACTAAAGCGCTCGGGTATGCAGAGAAAGTAATGGGACTCGCCTCTAATATTTCTCCGACTGTCTATTCCCTGGACATTGGGTTTTCCGCCATATCGCAGGTGTACTTCGTCCTGTGGGAAAAGGCGCTCCGGGCACCAGGCTCTGAGTCCAGTGTGGAGCAGTATCGCCTGTATGCTGAAAAAGCGCTCAAGCTGCTGCGCGCCTTCCAGAAGGTCTTTCCGATCGGGCAGGCCTATGCTCATTATTATCAGGGATGGCATGCAGAGCTCACCGGTAAACCTCAGCAGGCTATTAAATCATGGCGGTTGGCATTAAACGCTTCTCAGAAATTTCACCTGCCTTTCGAGGAGAGCCTGATCCGGATCAAACTGGGCGTTCATCAGTCTGATAACCCGGCAGCCGGGCGCGAGAACTTCGAGCGTGCGCTTCAAATTCTGGAGAATATGGGGGCAGTTCATGAACTGGTGTTGGCAAGAAAACTGCAGGAAAAGGCGGGGGGGGCTTTGTCTGTCGGTCAGGTCTGACTCAGACCGGAACATTACTGACTCTAACTCGATCAGCCGCTACTACAATTTCGTGTGGAGAATGCATCATGCGGACAATCAACGTCAATGGTGATTATCGCCGGCATGTCTTGCAGCATTACAATCAGCATGCCTGCTTTTACGATGTAATGGAATTCTTGCGACGAAGCACCCGGCGCAAGTCAATGTCGTTGAGCGGCTGGCGGCCCGGCGAGCGGGTTTTGGATCTGTGCACAGGGACGGGCGAGCTGGCGCTCGTCTTTGCTGCTAAAGGAGCGGGTGTGGTCGGTATCGATCTCGCACGTGGAATGTTAAGGCGGGCGGTGAACAAACCCTCCAGCCGGCGACCAGCCTGGGTAGAAATGGACGCCACCCACCTGGCCTTTGCGGATCACTCGTTCGAAGTTTCCCTCCTGTCTCTGGCTCTTCACCATATGCCGCTTGCGGTCCAACGGGCTGTACTGGGAGAATTGCGCCGGGTAACAACACGCCGGATCCTGATCATCGAGCCGCATACGCCCAACGATGAACGCTGGTTTGGATTGTGGGCTGGGGTGGCCTCTCTGATCGATGAGTCGGAGTACATGCATGAATGGGTGCGGCAGGACTTTACCAATACCTGCCGGTCCGCCGGCATGCGCGTTGACTCCGTGCATGTGACATCACTTGGCCTACATCGAATCATTCTCTGCAGCCCCTAGATAACCATCTGTCACTCGAAGCTGACACTACCGAGCCTGGGAGTCTGGAAAGACTCTGGAAACATGTAGAGACATAATCCGTCAGGGTGACCGAACGAAAGCTCTCCCGCTCGGAGCCCGGTTTACAGCTCGACATACTCTCGAGATGGAACAGCTTGCCCTGTGGCCGGCAAGCGAGTCCTGCCGGGTGCTTCACCCGCAGAAGGAGGGAAGCCCTCGGCCGGCACTCGAAGGTTTTTTTCGATCCCGTGGTGATCTTTTCCTTTTAACCTGACGGGTTTTCGGACTGGCCGACCACTTCATAATGGACCACATTCGGCTCGAACTCAAGCAGAAACTCCTGATCCTCAGGATAATATTTCGCGACTGTCACATCCTCCCCTGCAAAAGCTTTGATCGAGTCTATGTCTTTCCAGAACGTCAGCGTGATGAAGTGTGTAATAGCGCCCTCGCTCCGCTCGAGGATGTGTACGCTGCGGTTGCCGTCTACCGACTGGTAATCGGGAATTGCGCGAGCGATTAGAAATTCGCGGTAATCTCCTGCTCTGGATGCAGGCACCGTACCATGCCACATTCGAACAATCATGTTTTACCTTTTTTAGACCAGAGATTTCCGGGAATTCCGCGAAAATGCTAATCCCCGGATTTGGCGAAAGATGAATTAAAGACCGCGCGATCTCAGCCAGTTCAAGATATGATCTGCGACGGCTTGCCAACCTGCTTCCAGCATCATGTCGTGCCCCATCCGGGGATAGATGCTAGCCTTGGTTTTATACGCACTTGCCGTTTTGCGCTGCTCTGAGACGGAAAATACTCGGTCGTTTTCAGCCCCGAGCACCAGGAGGGGAGTTTTGACTTTTCGGGGGCGGGGCAGGTTCAGGAGCGCCGCTTCAAGCGCCGTTCTAAACGATTCCGGCTGTATATAAGGGTAATATTCGAGAAACTTCTCATCCGGATAATCATCGGAAAAGAGATAATCTTTTGCCAACGCGGGTGTGGAAACAAAGTACCAGGGGTTCATCAACGCCAGCGCCTTGAGGGTAGAGACCGGATGGCGTCCTAACATGCGCAGGATCATAGGAATGATGCCCACCGTAGGGATGGTTGCCAGAAAGACGGCTGCTGGAAGGTCATGAGTCTCAAGATATTTTTGGGCGATGTAGCCGCCCATAGAGTGAGCGATGAGCACAGGGGGAACGCTTAGGCTGCCCACGACCGAGGCAAGGTCAGCCACGTACTCGTGTGAGCTGAACCAACGGATCCTTTCTCTCCCCTCACTCTTCCCATGCCCTCGCAGGCTGAGAGCGTGTACTTCGTAACCCTGATCATTGAAGTAAGGCAGGAAGTTTTCCCAGCACCATGCCGCGTGCCAGGCCCCGTGGAGGAAAACCAACGGCGGGTATTGGGTATTTTCCCTGGAATATTTCGTGATGAGTTCCAGCTTCACGAGACCTCTACTCTTCAAAGATGAACTTGGTCGGGTCTTCGTTGAACTTCGACCAGGCAATGCACTGACGCGGGGTGAACACATATAGACCGCCCTGATCCCAGGAGTTCGGCTCGGGCGCGTATCCGAAGTCCTGATACTTGGTACGGTAGGCTTCTGCAAGGCTCTGCCCTAGCGCGGGCGAAGGCCTTCCGGCAGGTGCAGATGTGCCCTCCAGGATGATGGCCTCGGTACCATTCTCAAGGTGGAGCGAGACGCGGGGATTCAATTCAATATTGCGATTGTGGCGAGTTTCCGGGCTGCCATCGTAATAAACTTTGCCGTCCAGGAAGACCGCCCAGCGCGGGACAACGTGTGGGCGGCCATCAGGGCGAACAGAACAAAGCCAGTAGTTCTGAGCGTCGTTTAAGCGCGCGACGACCCAATCCCAGGTCAGAAAAGAGACCGGGCTGTCTACGTAGCCCTTGGGAAATGTTGGACGGGTGATTTTTGTCGGTTCCATGGATCAGACTATAAAGCGAAATGCTCGATACGGCAACTAGTTCAAGGAAGAAGAGGGAAGTCTTCTGCCCGGACTTTTGCTCGATTGTTTTTCCAGGGAATAAAAGCCTGCCCACCACAGGCCAAAGCGATAACCTGCCAGTGCGACGAGCAGCCCTCCAATCACGTCGAGAATATAATGCTGGGCTGTAAATAACGTGGAAAGGGATACAAGAATCAAAATCAAAACCCACAAAAGCTTCTGGCGTGGATACCAGCGGCTAAGAAACAGGGCGAGCAGAGCCGTGATGTAGACGTGACCGCTGGGCAGCGCAGCATATCTCCCCCATGTCTCGTGAATGTACCGCAACAGGATTGTAAAAATATCATTTCCGTCGAGCGTGGCGACCTTGACGTAGGTCGGAAAGATTGTGAAAGTGATTACGCCCACGCCGAATGTAAGCATGCAGGCTGCGACGAATGCGCGAAATAAGCGATCCTCCATTTTGAGAAGGATCCAGGCCAGGCCTGTAAACCACAGAACGTAGCATAACACGTAGGGAATTACCCAAATGGGCCAGATTGGAAAGATATCGATCGGCAGCTTAGGTTCAATGCCACCCGCCACGCGGTTGCTAGCCGGTATATAGATCGTCTGAATGCAGCATGCCAGAGCGATAAGAAGGATTCGCTTATTAAGGTTTAGACTCACTTCATTTTTATCATTCGGTTCGCTTGCATAAGATGGGGAACTCACCGGTCTCCTCCGGATTTTGTATTAAGGCATAATTAAGAATACGATCCTGTCGAAAAAGTGCTATGGGGAATTTCTCGAAGGAACGAGTCCGGCGCTCATTCTATATGCAAGCTCAATCAGGTTGGACGATTACCGCACGGATATCGTTGGTGTACTGCTCAAGGTCATCGAGTCGCCGGTTGATCTTGGCCGCATCGAGCGCAAGCGTCTGAGAAACAACACGTGAGGTATCCAGGACCCCACGACGCGCCAGGTCGATGAGCACCGGCAGCTCTTCGAGGAGGTGGTCGTTGGAGCCGGTGATCTCTACCTCCTGCCCGATCAAGGTCTGATAGGGATGCACTTCCAGCGGATCCTGTCCCAGTCCCACGATAACGGCCCGGCCCAGCATGCCCAGTGATTCGATCGTCTGCCTCATCGTTCCCGGCAGACCGATCATCTCCAGGGCGACATCGACGCCTCGGCCTTTCGTCAGCCTGCGGATCTCACTCACCGCGTCCAGGCGGCCCGCGTCGATGGATATCGCACCATATTCCGAGGCCAGCTCGAGCTTGTCGCGTTTGATGTCTACTGCATAAACCTCGGCCGCGCCCTGAGCTCTTGCCAGCTGGATGGCTGACAGGCCAAGCCCTCCGACACCGAAGACTGCTACCGTTTCGCCTTCCTTCACCCGACCGCGGCGCAAGGCATGAAACGCAGTAGCTGAGGCGCACATTAAGGTGGCCCCTTCTTCGAACGCGATTTCTTCCGGCAGAGGGATAGCGTTACGAGCAGGGACAACGATGTATTCCGCGTACCCGCCGTCAATGTGATGGCCGAGCATTTTGACCGTGGTGCAGAATTGTTCATAGCTGCGCTGGCAGTAATAGCATCTTCCACAGGAAATGTTGTAATGCAGGCAGACCCGATCACCAGTTTTTACACTGGTAACTTTAGAGCCAACGGTCTCCACTTCACCCGCAACCTCATGGCCCAGGGTAATCGGCAGTGTGCCCATCGGAGATCGCCCGGCACGGTAATGGGCGTCGGAATGGCATATCCCTGCAGCGCGCACACGCACCAACACTTCCTCATCCGCTGGGGAAGGGATGGGCACTTCCTGTAGCTCAAGTGGCTTGCCTACTTCGATCATCCGGATGGCTTTCATACATCTCCAAAAGCTTGAGCTCAGTGCAAGGTACGTGCCCAGCTTGCGATCACGCGGATATCCTCCGGTGTCGTCCGACAGCAGCCTCCGATGAGACGCGCGCCTGCAGCGTACCATTCACGGGCCTGCTCGCCAAACGGCCCAGCCGGATCTCCATCCCAGTCGTTTTTTGCCGCATCATAGGTTTCCCCGGAATTCGGATATACAAGGATCGGTTTTTCCGTGGCCTGCCTGCCTTCCCGGATCAGAGACGGAATGTAAGTCGGCGAGGTGCAGTTAATGCCGAGAGCGGCAACCTGCGGGTGAGCATGCAAGCCCTTTACACAATCCACAAAGAGCTGGCCTTCTGAGACGTGCCTTTCATCGCGTCCTGTGAAGCTCAACCAGGCGGACGTATTCGGGAATTCTTTGAGCAATTCTACAAGAGCCTCAGCTTCGACCAAACACGGGATCGTCTCGCAAGCCAGGATGTCTGCACCCGCTTCGACCAATGCCCTCATGCGCGGGCGGTGAAATCCCATCAAGTCCTTTTTTGTGAGACCGTAATTGCCCCGGTACTCGGAGCCATCCGCCAGGAAGGCGCCATAGGGCCCTACCGATGCAGCAATCAGAGGCTGTGACCGCCCCACCCGGTTGCCTGGGTCTGCCCAGAACTCGTGGCGCGCCTCCCGGGCAAGGTCAACGGATTTCTTGATCAGGGCGATGGCTTCTACTTCCTTCAGACCGCGCCTGGCGAATCCTTCAATGGTGGCTTGATAGCTGGCGGTGATGGCACAATCCGCGCCTGCTTTGAAATAATCCAGATGGACCTGCTTGATCATCTCTGGCTGCTCCAGCAGAATCCTTGCGGACCAGAGCTCATCCCGCAAATCACAGCCACGCTGCTCCAGCTCCGTCGCAAGCGCGCCATCGATCACGAATAGAGGAGACTTGTCCAGGATGGAAACAATGGGGTTCATTTCGGGCGAGGATACCATAAACGGGGAATGGACAACCGGTGGCGGTGCGGAGAGCGCGTACTACGTACCCTCATCGTAGGGCCAGCGGTCCGTGGACTGAAGCAATGCGCGCAGATGGTTGATCTCACCGGCATGGTATAGATCGTGGGCGATCAGGATGCGGATGATCGTGCGCGTGGATAATTTCTCACCCCAGTTTGTGAGCCGCTCCCGGTCAAGTTCCGAATCGTCAGCCAGGTCGCGAATCGAGGTTAGCCAGCGCCGATGTCCCTCCTGCAGCCAGGCGAGCAATTCTTCCGGCGGCCGCGAGCGTGCGCCATCCGCTGGGGTTAAGGGCGGCTGGTCGCCCTGCATCGAAGCGGAGCCGAACGCGTAATCTTCATACATCCATTTGGACCAGCTAACATGCTCGAGGATATCGGCAATGGAGCGACCACTCCCCGCTGGTATCGCTGTCCAGTCCTGGTCTCGCAGATCCTGCAGGTTGGCCATGAGGGCATGCGATGGATCCCCCTCAAAAGCGTCTTCGATGAGCCATATTAATGTTTCGAGTACAATCCGTGAATTCGATGGACTCATGCCTCACTTCCAAAAATATATTTATCAAGAAATTGGTTGCGAAATTTTCCTTGCGGATCGTACTCTTGTAGCAAGCTTCGAAAGCCTGGCAGCTTTTCGTAGAGAGATTGTAGATGCGCGGGTGACATCGTGAATAGCTTGCCCCAGTGGGGGCGCGCCTCGAATGGCTCAAGTTGTTGCTCGAGCCGGGGAAGTAGCCTGCTGACTCCGTGCCAATCCTGCTTCCAGGTGAAGTGGATGGCAACACAGTCCTTTCTGTAGCAGGGGCTCATCCAGAGATTGTCCGCGGCGATGGTTCTCACTTCGGAGATCTGCAGCAATGGGTTAACTTGATCTCGGATCTGGTCCACTGCCTGTAAAGCTAAAACGGCATATTGCCGGGGGAATATGTATTCGCTCTGCAATTCCTTGCCGACGCTGGGTGTGAAGTCCATACGGAAGTGAGGCAGGCGCTCGAACCAGGGACCACTTACGCCCATCTGCTCGGTGCAATTCTCTGCAGAGATGCCGGCGATCGGATGCAGATGAGTAGTGGCAAGCCTGGCTCCGAACAACTCAGCTTCCGCCCGGCTGGACACCCCGTCCGAGATGTGACGCTTGACCCAGACCTGATTGAAGACCGCGTTCTGCCAGTCGGTAAATAGACTGACACTGTAGGCGCTTGTCGTGAGCTGATCAAAATGAGTGTCCAGCTCTTTGAGCGGCAGGTTCTCGTAAACATCCTGCTGCATCTGGAACGTTGAAGAAATGTCGAGCGTGAGTCTGGTGACGATGCCCAGGCCTCCCAATCCAACAACGGCACCTTCCAACTGGTCCCTGTCTCGCGCCCGAGATAGAGTCCTCACATCGCCATTGCCTGTCACAAGCTCCATGGCAGAGACGGCTGTCGCCAGGTTACCATGACGGTCACCGGAGCCATGTGTCGCCGTCGCGCAGGCGCCCGCCACCGAAATATGCGGCAGGGACGCGAGGTTGTGCAGGGCGAATCCCTGTTCATGCAGCCAGCTGGCGAGCTCTCCATAACGGACCCCGGCCTCAACAGTCACGGTGAGGTTCTCACCGTCGAGGTACAGGATCTTATTGAGATGTTCGAGGGAGATCAACTCCCCGGGCGAGTCGGCAATTTCGTGGAAGGAATGGCGCGTCCCCAGGGCCTTCAGCCTGGGACGATGGACGACCAGATCTTGAATTTGCTCAACCGTTCCAGGCTGATGAATCCGGGCAGCCCGGTACGTATAATTGCCAGCCCAATTATTTCTGTTCTCGATCATTCTCGTCCTGTCAGATCGTGCTGCTCAGGGCAGAACGCCCAGTTCGTCCAGAGACTGATACAGTTCAGCAGTGTCGCGATACACCCGAAACGCGCCGGCCCGGCTCAACTCATCTTCGCCGTACCCACCGCTCAATAACCCGATGGACAACATACCTGCCCGACGCGCCGCAAGCAGATCCCAGACCGCATCTCCCACCACATAGCAATTGCTGACGTTAATGCCCATTCGCTGCTGGCATGCCAGGAAGAGATCAGGCTCTGGTTTCGCACGAAGCACATCCCCACGCTCGACTACGACAGTATCCGGGTGGATTCCGAGCACGTCCAGGGAAGCATTAATTTCGGGGCGCTGACCGGACGTAGCAATTCCGAACGGGATCTGGGTCCGCTGTAAAAAGCTGATCAAATCCACGGCTCCGGGCAGAGGTCTTCTCTCCGGAAGGAGCTGGATGAAGAGCTCTCCGTGACGGTGCTGAAGGTCGCGCGCTTCGTCGGCTGTGAGCTCACGTCCAAGCTCACGGGCAACGGCCCGGGTAAATAGTCCGCCGCTCATCCCGATCTTGCGATGGATACGCCAGCCATCGATCGCCATTCCTGATTCGGCCAGCGCTCGCTGCCAGGCAAAGATATGGGCGTAGACGGTGTCCACCAGTGTACCGTCCAGGTCAAAGATCAGGGCTTGCATATTTCCTCCAGGAATGCCAGGGGGTTTTCCATCATACTTGCACTCTGTACTGCTCCCCGAGAGTATTAGTTGGCCCGATGCGAAACCGCGTTTCTGTCCCGGCAAGGATTGCCTCCCAATCGATCAGCTCCGCCATTTGCTCCCCATACTGCAGCAGCCGGTCAATTTTCCGTGAATCGTCCAACCCGATGTTTTCCTCGAGCTCCAGGTCGATCCGGTAAAAAGGCATCTGTGGGAAGTGTCGCTGTGTAATTTCCGTCTGTTGCTCGCCAGGGGATGCCAGCAGCTCCGCCAGAACCCATTCGAGCCAGGCACCGACCCAGCGCGGCTGCTTTCGCTTCTTAAATCTGCCCGTGCCCAGTGAAACGGTAAGCGTTTCCTCCGGGGTGTAATCCGATGTGTAATCAAAAGCCTCGACACAGGCTTGATACACTGGATTCCCGGTCACACCGACTGCGCCGTCCACCAGCGTGCCAACCGACTCGCAATGCCGTGGGGTCGAGTCTTCTCTGATTTCCCAGGGCTGGAAATAGGTAGGAGCCGCGGCAGAGGCTGTTGCACAATCCACGATGCCCAGTCGCCCCATGCAGCCAGAGTTCCGGGGATTATCCCGCACAAAGTACCAGGGCATGCCATCTGAAATTCGCTTGGCGGTCAGCAGGATGTCAATAGGGGAGTCGTTCAGGGTCCAGGTTCGGGCAGGACCCACTGCTTCGGCAAGGAGGTCGTGCAGTTTTTTGGTCGAATACCGCGAGCCGAACAAGACCATCCTGGCATAGTTCAATGGCGAGCCATTGAAGATTTCCTTTGTTCGGTTCAGGTAAAAGTCAAGGATGCGCGCAGCAGGGACGCCGGCGGCAATAGCAGCCGCGATGATCGCGCCGGTGGATGTGCCTGCGACAAAGGTGAAGATCTCACGGGTAAGCTTTCCAGTGATGTTTTCCAGCTTGACGAGGGCGACCGCCGGAAGAATGCCGCGGATGCCGCCACTGTCAATCGTGAGTAAGTAACGCCGAGCCATAGGCTTCCCTCAGGAACTCTTTAGCCCGGATAGGTGTGCGGTCCTCAAGACCTGCGTTTCAGTTTCAGGTTGCACAGCGCTGGCGAGGACTTTCAGAAAGCTCTTGAACTCAGTATCCCCCCATTGTCCAAGCCGGAAAATCTTTAGCATTCCGGATGTTGATTGCCTATTTGGCGAGGTCGGTTGCATCCGTTCCCATGATTGTTGTAGGATCTTATGCAAAAATTCCTCGTCCGTCGTATGATCGATAATAAAAACCACCTGTCCGAGTGGCACAAGATTGACTAATTCGTTGATCTCGAAAATGCAGCCTGCATTCTCTGATGAAAAGCCTCGCAAATCCATCAGGACTGCGTCGCTCTCGTGTGCAAGCCGTGACAGGACCATTCGCCAGGTATCATCGTAGCAAAAGAAATCCATGACCCGGAATTGTCCATCATGGTCCGGCACACGATCGAACTGGAAGATGCGCTCATCGAGTTTTTGCGGACTGTCGATGAACTGACGCGCCAGCTTTCCGCTTAAGAAATCGAGAAACTCATGTGGTTCCATAGTCGAGGTTGCCAGGTCCGGGCCGGCGATCAGCCAGATACCGCCTACAAATCTCCAGTATATGGCCAGCACATCAAAGAGACGCTCGCTACGCTTTCCCAGCGAAAACACGCGCAACACCAGTAGACGGGGAGGTCGCCGGATAGAGGAGGGGCGACCTCTCGCAAACATAAAACCGGCCCGGGCAGCGATCTTATAAACGGCAAACGAAAGCAGGCTTGCAAGGAACCAGAATTGTCCGGCGAAAATCAATCCAACGGATTGGAAAATCCCAAACAGGAGCCAGATGGCATCGATCGTGATCGATTGCTCGCTGATTTTCTTGTGGCGATACCAGCTTCCCATCCTCTGCAGCAACAGCCAACCGATCCCTCCGAACAGCAAAAAGCTAAGAAGCAATAGCATGAGGTAAATGCCATCACGGCCCAACCCGAGTGCCGCCCCCATGTCGATCACAAAGTTCAGCAATATTGGATTGTTAAGGATCAAGGATGGTAGAAGAACCAACCCTGTCGCAGCAAATACCATCAGAGTGAGGACCAATGGTCCAACCGCCTGGATCCTGCGGTTGAGGAAGACCAGCAATAGCAGGGCCGCCGGGAGGTTCGTCAGAAGCCACAATAAGATGATCTGTAACCAGTGGGGAGCTGCATTGCCAATTGCCGCAAGGGCTCCCAGGACGACAATGGTGAGAAAGTAGGTGGCAAAGATCATCAGACGTGTGCGTCGGGTTGGGGCCGCGACCAGAGATATGGTGACCGCGACTGGCCAGGCATAGTACCAGAATATGATCATGAAACTGAGTGGGTGAAAGGAAACGTCTGTAGCTCTCAGAAAGATAATAGTGGTAACCAGCGCATAGCACAATCCCGCGCCTGCATAGATCGCGGCGACGCGCCAGGGTCCCCGCAACAGATCTGAATAAAGACCGCGTGAATTTATGGGCTCTGTTCTGTCAGAGGTGGGATCGACAATCTCGATTCCAAGGGGAATTGGCAACGGTTTGAGTGGCCGCTGAAGAGATCCGGTCGGTGCAGGTTCGATCGGATTGCGATGGGCGCGTAGGCGCATGCCGCGCAGGACAGCGCGACGATAGAGTTTCAAGGTGATGACCGATGCCAGAACGGTGAGCGGAGCTGCAATGATGAGAATGAGGAGGATCAGTCCAGGGACATTACTTGTCATGCAGTTAGATAAGAGGGATATATCTGGATACCGGGGCTAGCTTCGAACGATGAGGTCATTATAGCATTCCTATCAAACCAAATGGAAAGCCTCGCAGCATTCTTGCTGGAGGCTTTCCTTGATCTTCCTAATCAGGGGCAAAGGATCCGTAGTCGCTCATGGTCGCCATTGTAGTTTGTCTAGCTTCGTATCTGCATGGCTTCTCCCGAAGGGTAAGTTTGCCAGCAGCACAGGTGTCGCAGGGGACGAATTGGATAGGGTTTCAGCCAGGTCCAGGAGGAACACCTGCTTGCCGCTGATAAACGCCAGACATCGTCCGTCGGATGAAATTGTTGGGGCATACCCCGACTCCAGGATCTGAGCCAACCCGCTTCCATTTGCATGAACCAGATACACCGCCCGCTGCGAGGCAAAGTAACCGAGATCGAACACAAGAAAGCTGCCATCCGGCGACCAGCTCAAATTCGCAGCCTCCGGAAGTGCAGCACCGGATCCGTCTGGTATGGGCCAGGTGCCCAGAATTGCTCTTTCGCCCGTCTTCATATCCGCAGTAAAGAGTCGGGCCTCACCGTCGTCCCGATCATGCTCAATATATGCAAGCAGCGAGCCGTCTGGAGAGAAGGCGAAACCACTTTCATCTTCCAGGGAAGGGGTGATCAGGGTAAGAACGGAGTCGGTCAGGGTAATTTCAAACAATCCTGTAGCCGTCATATCTCCGCCGTAAAAAACCAGGCTGTTGCCATCGGGAGCAAACTGTGGATTCCCCAGAATTTGCACGCCCACTTTCTTTTCGACCAGCCCGGCCCCATCGGAATTAACCAGATACAACGCGTTTTTCTGAGGTAACCAGATGACAAATTGCTGACCGTCACGCGACCAGGCAGCATCCCACAGGTAGCCTATGTTCGAGCCGGAAAGGACGTGCTCGTTTTGCCCGCCTTCTGGCTCAGCAATATAGATCGTGCCACTTCCGGTTGTGTTGCCAATGACTGCCAGTCGCTTCCCATCCGTAGACCATACAATGGAGCGTACCTCACCAATGGAGCTTGCCGTATCCAGCGGCACAAAACTGGTCTTATCCTCATTCGTCAGGAACGCCGAGAACTCATGCACGAGCGCCAGAGAACCAAAGCAAATATCACCCTGTCTTACACTGGCTTCAAACGAAAGTTCTGGAACGGCTGTCGCCGGAGCGGCTGGCGGCAACTCCGGTGCTCGAGAGTGCAGCGTCCAGCTTAACAGGACGATCGCGCCGATCGCTATGATTGCCCAACCCAGCACGGGCATCATGCTGGATTGCCAGCTCTGCGCAGACTTTGTTCTTGTCTTGTATACATCTATCAATTGATGCTCCAGATCCCATTGGAAGTCCGATGAAAGCTTCATATCTTCCGCAACGGACTCCAGCTTGGATGCGATTTGCTGTTCGTCAGTGGCGAGGTGTGTTCGCAAGTTCCTATTCATAGTCCACTTCCAGTATGAGAGAGGTGCGTGTCCGCAGATCTTGCAGCCCGCGCGAGACAAGCATTTTTACAGCCGATTCACTCTTACGCAGAATGTGCCCTGCTTCCGAAAAACTCAGACCGCTGAAGAAACACAGGATCAAAGCTTCGGCGCGGTCGGGGCTCAGGCTGTGGAGCGCGCCAAGGATCTTCTCCATCTGAAGGCGCCGCGCCGCGGCCCGCTCGGTGGGGAGGCTGGGGGTGGGGATGTGAATCAGATCATCCAGCGGAATTTCAGCCCTACTCCCGTTCTTGCGAAAGAAGTGCAGCCGTTTGTGGGAGGCGATCCCGATCAGCCAGGCGATATAGGGTCCGGTGCCTCGATATGAGCGGATGCTCTCGAGCGCAGCCATGAAAGTTTGCGACGTGAGATCCTCCGCGTCTTTGACATTTCCCGTATGCGCCAGGTGATAGCGGTAGACGCTCAGCACGTGCCGGCGATACAGTTCGGCAAAGGCTTCCGGATCGGCGCGGGCCTGGCTGGCCAACCTGGCGTCGTCCATGGATGGGTATTGGGTTCGGGTAGACATGAGGGTCGTCATACATCTCCTGGTTCCGTGTGCACACATGGGTAAGTGCCAGGAGATCCCTGAATCGTAACAGGGAAAATTGTTGGCTTTCTATGCGCCCCTGGAAAATCCTCGAAAAATCCCATCCTCATCTACGTTCTCCGCGAATTCCTCGAAGTCCATGTTGGCAATAGACAAATTATTTTCAATAGACTGGACCGCGGACGGAATAGTACGGAATTCTTGCCCGGGGTTTTCATATAGGTCAACGATCAGAAGTGGGTGCTCGGGATGTGTCATTGTTATTTGATCGACAATGACAATAAAGTTATGGTTGTAATTGCTGGGAAGCAGATTAAGCATTTGCTCTTTCGTGATGCCTGAATGCTCCACCTCATCCAAAATTTCGATATTGGCTCGAAAAAGGAAAATACCAACTGGCTTTTGTAGCTCTATGCGAATTGCTTCCCAGGCTGTCTGGTTTGAGAAATCGGTCCGCAGAACGAGTGGTTTTTCCGTTTGAGGAAGCGGCGTCAACTTCATTGGTCATTCACCGCCGGTAGCACACGGCTCACCAGAAGCTCAAGCGTCGTGAGGTTTGGAAAGCCGCCGCAGTCGAGCATAAAGTAATCCACACCCATCTCGATGAAAGGACGCATCTGTTCGATGATCTGCTCCGGCGTGCCGACGAAATCAAAATCATCCGGGTTCTGTGCACTGTACCGATCTCCGGCAAGCGCTTGCGCAGCTTCCCCGGTTGGGGCGCAGACGCAGCCGCCGGCCCATGAGAGCCGTATCTCCGCCGGGTCGCGACCGACATCCCTGCAGGCGCGCTCCAGGTCTCGCAACATACGCTGGTAGGCTGAAATGCCGGTGGAAGACACGTTCCACCAGTCGGCGTACTGTGCGCTTAACCGCAACATCTTTGGCTTGAAGGCGCCTATCATGACCGGGGGAAAAGGGTAGGGTTTCGGCTCGCAGCAGGCTTCGTGAACCCGATAATATTTGCCTTCGAAGGTCACCCGCTCTTCGGTCCATAATGCCTTGATAATCTGGAGCGCTTCTTCAAGCTGTTCCACCCGTACATGAGCGGCTGGAAAATCATAACCATATGCCCGGTACTCCTCCGCATCCCATCCGGCGCCCATGCCGAGGATAAACCGTCCACCACTCAGATGTTGCAGTGTAGCACCCATTTTGGCAACCAGTGCAGGATTACGAAATGACTGGCACAGCACAGTATGACCAAACTTTAGCCGGGGATGGAGTGCAGCCATATAAGTTAATGTCGTGAATCCTTCCAGCATGTCATCCCCATTTGATTGCAGATGGTCGATGATCCATGCGGACTCGAAATGCCCGGTAACCAATGTTAAAGCTCGGTTTAGGTCTTCGACATACCTTGCCCGCAGTTTCTTGTCCAATTGATCGGCGGGCATGATGAAACCAAATCGTATTTTTGTCATAAAACCTCTCCCACATCATCATACAACAAAGCCTCAGAGTTGTCGCTCTCCGAGGCTTTCCCAATTGGTCTAAGCTAATTGATGCTTAGATGCGAAAGAAGCCAGGCTATAGTTCAGACATCCACAACGTCCCACCCTCGAAATTATTCCAGGCACCAAGGATGATCTTTCCCTGATAATTCAAGATGGCGTTGTTCCATAACGATGTGGTATTGCTGGGGTTACCGAAACCGTTTGCACTGTCCTGCTCCCAGACTGTTCCATTGTCCGTACGCCAGACTTCAAGTCCGGTCTGTTCGTTGAACGTTACTGCAAAGAGATTTCCATCGTGAGCCAGCAACGACTCGACTTTAATATTAGCTGGATTTCCGAACCCGTCGCTGACCACCGGCTCCCAGCTTAATCCATCTTTTGTGCGCCAGATCTGACCACCCGTGGTCTCATTTCGGATCCCCAGGTACAGGTAACCCCTGAATTGAGCAAACCCACCTGTCGATGCATTGTGTGGATTGCCAAAGCCATCGGCAGTCACGGTGACCCAATCGCTGCCATTGGTACTCCGCCAGACTTGAATTGGTGCCCCCAGTCCACCAGCCGGCTCGATTGCCGCGTACAGAACGCCTTTATAAACGGCAAAGCCAGTCACGTTGCCAACCAGCCCAGAATCATCAGGACCGACCTGCGTCCAGCTTCCACTATTTCCGGTTCTGCTCCGCCAAATTTGTGCACTGCTTGATGTATTACCGGTGCCCGCATAGAACATGTTCTTGAAAAATGTAAAGTTCGTAATCGCGATATTCGTATTATCGCCGAAGCCATCGGTGGTCACAGGTTGCCAGCTTGTCCCATCTTGAGAGCGCCAGACCTGGCCGGGGGTTGCATTCCAACCCATGCCGGCATAGAGCTTGCCCCGGAAGACAGCCAGATCGATAATCGCGGCATTATCAGCACCGGCGCCGAAACCCGTTTCGCTTACCTGTTCCCACTGACCATCTCTGTTCCAGCGCCAGACCTGCCCGCCCGTATTCCAATTGGCTGTGCCGGCATAAAGCCGCCCACGGAAGAGTTCCAAAGAGATGACCCCGTTCGTCGTGGGATCGCCAAATCCATTGATGTTTATCTGCTGCCAGCTGGATGCTGCACACTTCAACGTTTTGGGAGTATTATAAAGGTCTACCCACTCGCCACTTTGCGCATCCTGGGCTTGAACCAGGATGGAATGATCGACACCAAGCGAGATTAAACCTGATAAATCCACCTTGAAGCTGCATGTTCCACCAGGACAAACTCCCGCTTCTTCCAGATCCTGGCGGTAGAGGTCGGATGTGGCCTGGGCGACCTCCACCCCATCCGATAATATACGGACCGTCAAATCAAGACCCGGATCATTGTGATCGATGACCCAACCTTCTGCCAGACAGAAAAGAGGACTCTGGAGACCCTCCCAGGCATCGTGATATCCTTCGATGGGAAGGTTTTCTTCAAAACAATTCAATATCCTGGGCGTATCAGATAGATCAACCCATTCGCCTGTCTGGGCATCCTGTGCCTGTGCCAAAATGAGGTGATCCACGTCGGGCGAAATCAGGCCCCATAGATCTACGCTGAAATGGCATGTGCCACCTTGACAAACGCCTGCATCCTCCAGGTCCTGCCGGAATAATCCAGCCGCGGTTTGCGCGACTTCCACGCCGTCCGCGAAAATACGAATGTTCAGGTCCAGGGTTCGATCATCCGGATCAGTAGCCCAACCTACGGCAAAACAAGAAAATTGGTTTTGTCTGCCCTCGAAATGGTATTCATGGAAGCCCTCTGGCATTGTGTTGATCATATCTGCCAGACTACTATTAGGCGATTTTTGAATGGGATAAGAGTCCTTTATATCGGCTGCCCGTTCCACAACGAGGGTCGACGCGTTTGCAGGAACAGCAACAAGCAGCAAAGAGAGAATCACAAAAATGATCATCAGTGTTCGACGTTTCATTGTGCACCTCCTGGGTTAGATCAGAACGTCGGTTTAATTCTCTGGAAAAACCAGGGTCACTTATTCAGTTGATAGCTGGGGCTGTACTTGCACTGCGTATCTTGCTCCTATACATCTAAATTACCCGTTTTCAGTATACAGCTATCCCGTATCGATTTCAACAAGCAAAAAGTTACATTTTCATTGAAGAGTTTGGATGTTCTTCGAAATGGAAAAGCCTCGGAGATGTAAGTTCTCCGAGGCTTGACTGATCATCGATGACTGTTTACTTATTACTCGACTGACACTTCCTTAAGGTAATCTTCCGGCAGCCAGCAGCACAGCACCAGCTCCCGTGCCGCCTTGACCTCATCCATCCGGCCGAACTGCGTGGTGCTTGGGGCGTTATGGAGAAGTTCGGGTTGGGTCTTTGCTTCCCCGGCGATCTTGATCAGCGCATCGGCGAAGGCGTCGAGCGTATCCTTGTTTTCGGTCTCGGTGGGCTCGATCATCAATGCCTCGTGGACAATGAGCGGGAAGTAGTTCGTGGGCGGGTGGAAGTTGTAATCCATCAGGCGCTTGGAGATATCCAGAGCCCGCACATCGGATCCTTTGAAGCGTCCTTCCGCGACGAACTCGTGCATGCAGATCCGATCGAACGGAATGTGATACGTCTCGCGCAAGCGTGCCTGCAAGTAGTTGGCATTCAGCACAGCGTATTGAGCGATATCTTTGAGCCCATCCGGTCCGTGCATGGCGATGTAGGTATAGGAGCGGACGAAGCCGCCGCCGAAATGCCCGTGGAAGGCTTTCATGCGCCCGATGGATTGAGCAGGCTTGACGAAGCCATATAGCGGAGGCGTCTGGTCATCACCTTCTTCGATGATGCCAACCAGCGGCTCGGGTAAAAAGTCTGCCAGCCGCGCCGCCACCCCTACCGGCCCCACACCGGGTCCGCCGCCGCCATGTGGGACAGAAAAGGTCTTGTGCAGGTTGAAGTGCATCACGTCGAAGCCCAGGTCTCCAGGCCGGACAATGCCAAGGAGCGCGTTCAGGTTCGCGCCGTCGCCGTACATCAGACCGCCGCAGTTGTGTACCAGCTCGATGACGCGCTCAATATTCTCGTCGAAGAGGCCGAGCGTATTTGGGTTGGTGAGCATCATGCCGACAACCGTATCGTCGCAGGCGGCTTGCAGGGCCTTAAGGTCTACATTGCCGCGCTCATCAGACGGGATAGTCACGACAGTCATGCCCATCATACCTACCGAGGCGGGATTGGTACCATGCGCCGCATCCGGGATAAGCATTTTGATCCGTTTGCTGTCGCCGCGCGACTTGTGATAGGCGCGCATCATCAACACGCCGGTAAATTCACCGTGGGCACCTGCGGCAGGCTGCAGCGTCACCGCCGCAAAGCCGGCGATTTCTTTCAGCCACTCCTGCAGCTGATACATGAGGAGCAAGTTGCCCTGCACCGTCTCGACGGGCTGTAGCGGGTGAGTGTATAAGAATCCTGGCAGACGGCACGTATCTTCGTTGATCTTGGGGTTGTACTTCATCGTACACGAGCCGAGCGGGTAGAAGCCGCTGTCCACGCTGTAGTTGAATGTGCTGAGATGCATGTAGTGCCTGACCACGTCCACTTCGGCGAGCTCGGGCAACGGCAGGTCCGTGCGGAGCAACTCTTTCGGAGGCAGAGCTGTCTCCGGAACGTCCGAGGCCGGCATGGTCACGCCGGTGCGACCCGGGGAGGATAAGTCGAATATGGTCGGCTCGGCGATCTTTGGCGATCCCTGGCCGTTCCTGTTGATCTCGGGGGCGGGAGCAGTGTTAAGCATGGGTAAACTCCGAAAGGACCTGGACCAGCGTATCGATATCTTCCTTGCTATTCATTTCGGTCACCGCAATCAACATATGGTCCTTGAGTGCAGGATAATCCTGACCAAGATCGTATCCCCCCAGAATGCCGTGCTCGAGCAAGTGAGCGTTGACTTCCGCCACCGGGCGGTTGACGCACAGTGCAAACTCATGGAAGAAAGGCTCGGTGAAGCACAGGCCCATGCCTTCGATCTGGCTGAGCTGCTGCGCGGCATAATGCGCCTTCTGATAGCAAAGCTCGGCGACCTGCCGCAATCCTTTCTTACCGAGCAGGGAAAGATAGACCGCCGTGCCGAGGGCGATCAGGCCTTGATTTGTGCAGATGTTGGAGGTGGCACGCTCGCGTTTGATGTGTTGCTCGCGTGCCGTCAACGTGAGCACGTAGGCGCGCTGTCCCTTGTTATCCACTGTTTCTCCAACCAGGCGTCCGGCCATCTTGTGGACGTAGCTCTTGCGGGTTGTAAAAAATCCGACGCTGGGTCCGCCGTACCACATCGGTATACCCAGTGGCTGTCCATCGCCGACGACAACGTCCGCACCCATGGAGCCGGGGCTCTTGAAGAGGGCGAGGGCGGTGGGGTTGGCGACCACGCAGACCAGGGACCCCTTGGCGTGCGCCGCCTCGATCAGCCTTGTGTAATCGTAGACCCGGCCGAAGAAATCGGGATACTGGAGGATGAGCAGGGATGTATTTTCGTCCACGAGATTCGCCAGCTCGTCCGGCTGGGTATCGAGGTCAGCATTAGGATTATCGCCAGCCAGCTCCAGTTCCATGCCCTGCGTGTACGTACGGATAACGGCGCGGTATTGGGGGTGGACGGTGGGAGAGATGACAACCTTCTTGCGCTTACCGCGGAACTGGGCGTAGGCGAGGCTTACGGCTTCGGCTGTGGCGGTCGCACCGTCATAGTGTGAAGCATTCGATACATCCATACCGGTCAGTGCGGACATCAGGGACTGGTACTCAAAGATGGCCTGCAGGGTACCCTGTGAAATCTCGGGCTGGTAGGGAGTGTAGGCAGTATAGAACTCGCCGCGGCGCAGCATGTGATCGACCACGGAAGGGATGTAGTGGTTGTACATGCCTGCGCCGAGAAATGAGATCAGGTCGGTATGCGCATTCTCATTGGCCTGCGCCAGAGCAGAAAGCTCATTCATGGCTTCCATTTCTGTGAGCGCCGGCGGCAGATTTAGCTGCGGAAAACGATGTTTTGCAGGGACAGCCTCGAACAAGTCATCCAGCGACTTTATGCCGATGGTTTGCAGCATGGCATCCCGTTCTTTGGGGGAAGTTGGAATATAGGTCATGTTTGTATCCTGGTCTGCCAGTCTTGTGATCCACTACGCGACTAGCAGAGAAGCAACCAGCTCGCTAATTTGAGCGCTCCTCGCAATACTTGCCATACGCCTCGGAGTCTATGAGCTCGCCCGCCGCGCCGCCGTCCACTTTCACCATCCAGCCCTCGCCATAGGGGTCGGAGTTGAGCGTCTCGGGTTTGTCGGCGAGGTTTTTGTTGACGGCAGTCACTGTGCCGCCGGCGGGAGCGTAAATTTCCGCCGAGGCTTTCACCGATTCGACAGAGGCAATCGGTTTGCCGGCTTCAATCGTGTCGCCTTCGTCAACGAGAATTTCCATGAAGACGATATCCGAAAGCTGGGACTGGGCAAAATCGCTGATTCCCATCGCTCCGGTCTCCGGGTCGAACCACTCATCGGACTTTGCATACTTGAGGTTTGAGGGTGCGTTCATCTTGGGTCGCTCCTTTGAAAGATTGGTAACGCGGCTTTCAAGTCGCCGCATCCTGACGGCAAGATGTTTGTCGCATTACAGAAATTGGCGAACGAAAAAGGCGCACGAAAATCCTCGTGCGCCTCTGTAATTTGACCTGAGAGATTCGCTCGTTAGTTAGGTAGGTTCGCAGTCATCTCGTTTTATCGTTGCTCAGTGACAAAACTAGAACATCGAACTCTCAAACTAATCAAACTTACACCGTCGGTATCCCCACCGCAAAGCGGGGGGAACTTTCCAGAGTGAGTCGGGACAGGGTCCTTTTGCCTGAGAGTTTCACCTGGGTTCGCCGTTCCAGATTTGCACCTTCGGCGCCGCTTTTACATGCGGTTGGACCGCAGCTAAAAGGGGTCTCTTCCCTGTTGCCCGTTCTATTGTCATTCCATTTTATGAGTTCGGGGTGCGAGAGTCAAGAGGACAATTATCATCTTAATTACGCGCCAGGACTTCTGAACGAAGTTCAGAAGTCCTGGCGTACGTTCCGAAAGATATCAGCCTATTCTTGGTCTCTTGGAGGGTAATCGTCCGGCAGAGGCGGCTCGTATGCTGAGTCCGGTTCCTGGGGAGTTACAGGCTCGGACGGGGGTTCCGGTGCAACCGGAGGCGCAGCCGGCGGGACTGGTGTAACGGGGACCAGCGCAGCGTCAGGCGGAAGAGTCCCATTCAGCCGTGCAAAATACTCGCGGACGCTAATATCGTTGTAGAAGACGAGTGCCAGAATGCCAACTACCACCGCAAAGATATTGCCAGCTAAGATACAGACAATCTCGAGGATGGCAAGGGTGCTGGAAGGCTGCACCGGCTGGGGCGGATTGCTCAGCAACTTTGTGGCGTAGATGATCTCGAAGATACCCAGAACCGTGGGCAGGATGGCAAACGGGACGCAGACGATGCCTACGATTGTCATGAGGACCGTAATGGAAAGTCCAAGGCCCCAGAACAAGTTGACAATGCCGCTGGCAAGCGTCATCCAGGCGATGACGTTGACAAGAGTGGGTTTCTGAAGATTTGTAAATTGTGTATTCATTTCTGTCTCCTAAGCAGAGGTGTATTTCAGCGTTGCTAAAGTTCTTGCACCCTCCGATTCACAAGGATTCGCAATGCTGGTTTTTTCTTTCACTCTCTTATACGCTTCGAATGATAAAGAGTTGCAGACAAAACAGGACACTTTCCTAATAAATTGCAGTAAGATTGGCGTAGCACTCTCTTTAAGGTTACAGGAGGATCGCATGAATATTCAAGGGAAGGTTGTCGTCGTGACGGGAGCCTCATCAGGGATCGGGGAAGCAACTGCCCTCGAATTTGGACGGGAGGGGGCAAGAGTAGTGCTGGCGGCACGGCGCGTGAACCGGCTGGAAGCGCTGGCGCAAGAAATTCATGCCCTGGGGACAGGCGCTGAAACGCTGGTCGTCGAGTCCGATCTCTCGAAGCTCGAGGATATTCAAAGCCTGATCGACCAGACTATTACCCGCTTTGGTCGCATCGATGTATTGGTGAACAACGCCGGTTTTGGACGGCTGGACTGGCTCGAAAACCTGGATCCTGTCAAAGATATCGAGGCTCAGTTCGATGTGAATGTGCTGGGCGTCGTCCATACCACTCGCCAGGCGCTGCCCCTGATGATCAAGCAGCGATCCGGTCACATTATCAACATGGGTTCCATGGCAAGTCTGGTTGCCACCCCGACCTATACGATCTATGCCGCATCCAAGCATGCCGTGCATGGTTTCTCCGAGGCGCTGCGGCGCGAGGTCAAGCCATGGGGAATTGACGTTTCGATGATTTATCCGGGGGGTGTGAAAACTGAATTCGGCGAGCATGCCGGCATCAAGCGCAAAACCAAGGCAACGACACCCAAGTTTCTTGTGCTTTCTGCCGAGGATGTGGCCCGTGCGGTGGTAGGGCTTGTCCGCCGCCCGCGCGGGATGCTGATCATTCCCTGGCTGTGGGGCGTGACTGCGCTGATCAACAAGCTATTTCCTTATTTTGTCGATTACACAACGATCAACAGGTTTACAATCCCCGAGCGGGAAGAAGAGCTGAAGGCAACGAAGCAATCAAGTTGATTCGCTGCCTTGTTCACCGTTCAGGGCGGCAGGGAGAGCAAGACGATTAATCCGGCACTCCTGCCGGTTTAACATCTTTGAGGTTAAGCTGCAGAGAGGTCCGCCCATTGTATTCATTGGCTTCGAAACGATAAAGGACATCCACCCGCGCCGGAAGCTCGGTCTTGAGATGTCCGAGGCGGAAGCCGATCGAATCGATAGTCAGCCCCCGTTCGTCTTCAAGGGTCAGCTTGAGGTGCTTTCCATCGGCGCCGACGGTGCGTGAAGCCTTGACCTTAACATCCCGCGAGACAAAGACAGCCTCAGGGTTGCCGTACCCGGTTGGCTCCAGGAACATGAGATGTTTCAAGAGGTCAAAGTTCAATTCTGAAAGTGGGACTTCCATGTCCGCCATGAGGGTCTGGCGCAGATCTTTCTCACCCAGCTGCTTTCTGGCGATCTCTTTCAGGCGCGTGACAAGCTCGGGCAGGTTTTCATTCTTCACGGTAAATCCTGCCGCGGCGGCATGACCACCATGGCGGACCAAGAGATCCTTGCACTGGTCAAGTGCATCGGTGATGTGGAACTCGGGGATGGAGCGACAGGAAGCGCGCGTCTCTTCGGCGCTTTTCGCTGCAACCACCGCGGGCCGGTAGTGGACTTCCGTAAGGCGGGATGCCGCCAGCCCAACTACGCCGGGGTTGAAGTCCTCGTGCGCCGCGAACAATAGAAAGCCGTCCGGGTCGTCGCGCATGGCGATCGCTTCCGCCTGCTCCTGCATCTGGCGCGTGATCGCCTGCCGTTGGCGGTTCTGGGTATCCAGTTGCATGGCGAGCTGACCGGCCCGCATAACGTCTGTGGTCGTAAGCAATTCCAGCGAAGCCAGCGCCGACTCTAATCTACCTGAGGCATTCAGGCGCGGTCCTAGCATGAAGCCGATATTACCGGCTGTGCATTTGTTGATCTTGAGGTCGGCAATACCGGCCAGAGAATACAGCCCCTGGCGCTTCGTCTCGCGAATCTGCCGTAGACCTCTACGAACGAGGACCCTGTTCTCACCGACCAGCGGGGCGAGATCGGCGACCGTTCCCAGCGCGACCAGATCAAGCAGATCGTTGAGCTGAAACCCATTCGCCAGAGGCTGCGCCTGGACAAGCGCTTCAATGATTTTGTAGGCAATGCCTACGCCCGCCAGGTCTTTATCCTGATACGGGTCGCCGTGTTGTTTCGGATTGATGACGGCAAAAGCTGGTGGCAGGTTCTCGCCATCCGGGTGATGGTGGTCGCTGATAATGAGATCCAGTCCGAGGTTGCGCGCGTGGAGCGCTTCGTCGGGAGAGCGTATGCCGCAGTCCACGGTGATCACCAGTTTCACACCCGACGCGTTGAGCGCATCCAGCGCCTCCTTGTTCAGTCCATAGCCTTCGTCGAAGCGGTTTGGAATGTAGCCGCGTACATTCGCGCCGAGCTCCCCCAGCGCCTGCACGAGCAGTGCGGTTGCCGTGACGCCATCCACATCGTAGTCGCCGTAGATGGCGATCGGCTCGTTGTGCTGGAGCGCAAAACAGATCCGGTCCACAGTGGCACCCATGCCGATCAACTGGAAGGGATCGGTATTCGAATTGGGCTCGGCCTTGAGAAAGGCCCGGGCTTCTGCGTCGGTTGCCAGACCGCGATTGAACACGATCTGTTTCAGGATCGAGGGAAATTTGACAAGTGCTTCGTCAGCCTGTGGTGTAATGGGCGGAGCGACCACCCAGCGCTTGTTGTGCATAAGAGATAAGGGTTCCGTTGGTGCGATACGTTAATGTTCAAACCGAAATGTGACGCTTACAGTATAAACGGATATGAGAGATGCGGGCAAGTGTATAATATCAGTGCGGAGGCAGCCATGTACATTCTCAGACCCGACGAAAAAACGACTCCCGCCATGCTCTATACAAAGCACAGTGTTGTACGGGGGGATGTTGTGACGAAACAGCATGTACAGCGAATCAACATCTGGCTGCGAACTGACGGTGCGCCTCGCTACGTCCATGTCCTCAAGCCACAGGTGCTGGTTTTTGGGGGGAGCCCTGCAAAATCCCTCTCGTACACAGAGTTTTTTCTGCCTACCTCCGAAGTCATTGCTTTTCACACTCTGCCACCGGTAGAAGAGCCGCTGGATTACGATCCGGAGGAAGCCAATCGCACCATGGAAGTGGTGGATTTGCTGGTGGGCACCTTTGTTATGAAAGGCAAGATCCGCATCTCAGCCCAGACCGAAGTAGCCACCAGCCTGGAAATGGCGCGTGTTTCATGGATGTCTCTTTACGACGTGTGGATCAGCAATCCCTATCTGCCGCAGATGCAGGCTCTGCAAGTCCCTATGGTGATCGTTAATCCGACCCATGCCGCCTTCGGGGTCTCGTGAGCAATCGCCTTCATGGAAATCACGCTGACCACCCCGGCGCTCTTGTTCCCCGCCATTTCCCTCCTGATGCTGGCGTATACAAATCGCTTTCTTACACTCGCGACTATCATCCGCAATCTGCACGACCGCTATCGGAACGAGGCCAGCCCTAATCTGCTGGGCCAGATCACCAACCTGCGCTACCGTGTCTATTTGATCCGCAATATGCAGATCTACGGCGTGCTCAGCCTGCTCTTCTGTGTGGTGAGCATGTTCGCCCTCTTTGCAGGTTGGATCCCGGCTGGTCAGTGGAGCTTCGCTATTGCACTGGTTCTGATGATCGTTTCGATGGTGATATCGCTGCGCGAGCTGCAAATCTCGGTTGGGGCACTGGATTTATTGCTGATGGAACTGGAGAAAGAAGAGAAGCGGAAATAGCCTCAAATCCCATTGGTTGGAGACTTGAACGCGAATGCCGCCTCTGCCCATGCGTTCAAGCCAGGGAAGAGGGTATTCGTCTGACTGGTCCGCCTCACCCAGAGCAGGACAAGCAGGATCAACATTCCCACGAGGCGTCCGTAGGACCAGGGGAAAAAATCGAACGTAGGGATCAGAAAGATCAGCAGATAGACCGAGCCAAACAGGATCCATTCGTTCGGAAATTCTAGTTTTTTGAGCAACAGCAGGAAGGGGAGACTAAGAAAGACCGCATGATGTTCCCAGACCAGCGGCGAGAGCAGGGTCATGCCGACGAATAACGGGAGGATGGAATCGTACAGTCGGATTCCATTCCTTTGAATGGTAACAAATCCTCGCGTCTGAAGGCACAGTAAAATGCTGACCGCGGCAGTCACAACCTTCGCCACCAGAACCAGCGTCTGGACGACGGCGAAGTCCGCTCGCACATAGGATAGGGTCATGCCGATCGCCGAGTCGAAGGAGCTATCGTGCAGGCTCAAGCCACGGGGCGCGTTGAGAAAGAAAAAGTTGTTGAGGAAGTCGTAATATGGACCGGTGCCATACAGGGCGAGTGGAAATGCCGCAATCAGCAGCAAACTAACCGCGAATCCAGCGAGCCACTTCCAGTTCAGTTCCAGCAGGAATGCCAGCACGAGAACAGCCGGAGAGGCCTTGAAATGGACAGCCAGCGCCAGCATCGCGGCTGAAAGAAGCGGGCGATCCTTGTAAAAGAGAATACTCAACAGGATGAAATTCATGACGTGAAAATTCACCTGCACATACATAAACGTCCGCAGGACCGGCATGTTGACCAGAATGAAGAGGGTGGTGATCAGGGCGGCGGCACGCGGTTGGAAATCATAAAGCTCGAGGGTGCGATGCAAAAGCAAATAGAAGAGCAGAAGCGATGCGACGTTCGCGGTCCAGGCGATGAGCAGGATGCCGTTCTCGCCCAGCGGGGTGAGTAACGATAGCAGGGTTGCCCATAAGGGAGGATAAAAATAGGTGTCGGGCAGGGCGGTGCCTCTCACGAGAGCAAAGGCGGCCTGCGTGTAGTAATCGATGTCCCCGTACCGGACCCGCTCCCGCAGGACATTCAGATAGAGAAAACCGCAGAGGAAAAAGCCTGACCAGGTGAGAGCTGTGCCTTTGTTCAGCCTGCCGGTCAGAAGAAGCCAGAGCAGATACCCGGCTAGGAGCCACGTAATGATAACGGACGCCAGGGTGATAGGAATATGCGTAAAGACCGCTTCCTGCATGAAAATTCCGAAACCCGGCAATCCATGGCGGCTGTATGTCCAAAGGAGCTGGAAGAAAATTAATGCGGAGACAAAACCCCAGCCTGCCAGGGCAGTTTGGATGGCTCTCTTCATGCGAGGTCTCTGTTCTGGTTGATCATCTGGAAAACATTCGGGAGTCAGACGTTTTGAGTATATACGAGGGTTCGCCGGGGGGAAAGGTTGAGCCCGAGGCTGAAAACAGGCTTTGCTGCCGCGATATAATCGCTTCCGTTCTATGATTGCAACAAAAAAAATCGAATGCGAGGAGATCGACAGCGTGTCATCCACAGCGAATCATCCGCTTGTCTTTATTGGGACCTATACGGAACGTGAGGGCAGCGAGAGCAAGGGGATCTATGTCTACGAATTGAACTTATCGTCTGGCGAGCTCACGCGCGAGAGAAAAGTAGAGGGCGTGATGAATCCATCTTATCTCGCCTTGCACCCACAACGGAGTTTTCTATATGCTATTAATGAGGTCGAGAGCTTTGCCGGGGCGGAGAGTGGGGGAGTAAGCGCGTTTGCGCTGGATCCGGAGTCCGGCGAGCTCACCCCGCTAAATGCTCAATCTTCAGGAGGCAAGAGTCCCTGTTACATTAGCGTTGAGCAAACCGGGCGATTCGCCCTCGTGGCAAACTACAGCGGGGGAAATGTGGCTATGCTGCCGATCCATGCGGATGGGCGGCTGGGCGCCGCGAGCGACGTGGCCCAGCATTCCGGCTCGAGTGTGCATCCCGAGCGACAGACCGCTCCGTTCCTGCATTCCATCGTCCCGGACCCAACGAATCGCTTCGCGATCGCCGCCGACCTGGGCACAGACAAGCTGGTAATTTATAAGCTAGACCTGGAAGAAGGAAAGCTGAAGATGCATGCCGAGGTCAGTGTCAAGCCGGGTTCTGGTCCGCGCCACACGATCTTTCATCCCAATGGAGAATATCTCTATCTCATCAATGAGTTAAACTCCACCCTGAATGTTTATCGTTACGACGCGGATCAAGGACGTCTGGAGGAAGTCCAGAGCATTTCCACGCTGCCGCCGGATTTCGAAGGCGAGAACTTGTGCGCAGACTTGCATATCCAGGGCAAGTATCTGTATGCTTCCAACCGCAAACACGACACGATTGCCTGGTTCCTGATCGATGAGGACACCGGTCGTCTTTCTAATCAAGGCGAAGTCTCCTCCGGTGGGAAGGAGCCGCGCAATTTTGCCATCGACCCGACCGGAAGCTTCTTGCTCGCGGCTCACGAAAAGTCAGATAACGTCGTCACGTTTCAGATCGACCCGGCAACGGGCAAGCCGCTGGTCACCGGGCTCGAGATCAAGGTATCCCAGCCGGTGTGTGTTAAGTTTCTGCAGTCTGAATAAAGAGACGCAGAAGTGGACAGGGAAGAAATTACGAGATCCATGCTTGATTATGGATTTGGAAGGGAGTTAGCATGGCGAAGTATGCCGATGAAATCAAGCTGCATCTTAGACAGGCAGTGACCAATCTGCAGGCTGCAAAGGAACTGCTGGCACAGGCGCAATATGAGGCGGCTGTGACGCGGGCTGCCGAAGCCGCCGTCGATACGGGCCGGATATTGTTATTCGACGAGGGGCTGGAACCCAGCCAGCATGGAAATGTGATTTCGCAGATCCAGCAGATTTTTGTCAAGGGGCGGCGCCTGACTCGGGAGCAGGGGGAAAAATTGGCCTGGCTGGTTCAGCTGGGCGAAGCTCAAAAATCCGCTGCCGAGCCAGCTCCGTCTCTCATCCCCGGGGAAGCTCAAAAAGCAGTGGAATTTGCAGAAAGTTTTTTCGAGGCCGCCAGAGTAATCATCGACGCCTGAGGACCACGTGGAGGTTGCGACAGATCAGAGTGAAAGGAAATTCTAAGGGCTAGGACTGTAACGAAACCGCTATCTAGGAGTCTAGTAGTAGGTTTTTTTGTTTCCAGCAATTACAACCGGCGAGCATGATACGCCTATTTCTCGTGGAGCACTTAATACAAAGGAGAATGTATGAGAAGGCAAAAATCAACGTGGATGCTCCCATCCATCGCAGCTATCGCGGCGCTTTGTCTCGCCTGTGTGTGCTGCATTGCTGTCATCCTTTATTTTTCCGGCGATCAGATCCTGGCGTGGTTCCGCGAACCGCCGGTGGTGGACGTCCCCCCCACGGTTCAGGCCCCGGGGACTCAGGCGCCGGTCAATACCTCCGGCTTGCCGGAGTGGACCGTCATCGTTTATTCTGCCGCGGACGATGAAGTCCTGGAAGAGAGCATGTGGTTCGACGTTAACGAGATGGAGATGGTTGGATCGACACCGCAGGTCAATGTGGTTGTGCAGCTCGACCGGTATGCCGGGGCGTTTACAGGTGATGGTGATTGGACCGATACCCGCAGATTTCTGATTCAGCAGGATAACGATCTGAACAGCATTACTTCCCCCGTGGTGCAATCGCTTGGGGAAGTGGATACGGGCGACCCGCAGACTCTCATCGACTTCGTGACATGGACGATCCAGAATTATCCGGCAAAGAAATACGCGCTGGTGATGTCAGATCACGGCGGCGGCTGGACGGGTGGCTTCTCAGATATGTCGGCTGCCTCTTACTCAGAGCTTTCCATTCCCGAGATTGTCGCCTCCATCGAGACCATCCGCCAGAATACAGGCATTGACAAGTTCGAGCTGATCGGCTTCGATGCCTGTCTCATGGGTCAGATCGAAGTCTTTGGTTCACTGTATCCGTATTCGAATTACATGGTGGCGTCCGAAGAAGTAGAACCAGGTTATGGCTGGTCGTATTCTGCCTGGCTGGAGCAGCTCGTGCGAAACCCCGCGGCGAACGGAAGTGACCTCTCGCAGTTCATCGTCTCCACGTATGTGGTGAACGATGTTCTCCTCTCAGGTGGCAGGGTCTCTGCCGATGAGATTGCCCAGGAAGAGGCGACGACCACGCTGAGCGCCATCGAGAGCGCACGCGTGCCAGATGTGATCGGTGCCATGAACCAGTTTGTCTCTGCAGCGGCATCCCTCGACCAAAGTCTGGTGGCAGAAGCCCGTACGTATTCGCGCAGCTATTTCTCGCTCTTTGGCGAGGAAGTCTCTCCATCGTTTGTCGATCTGGGAAACTTCTCTGAAGTACTGGCAACCTTCACTGAGGATCCAGGTGTCCAGCAGACAGCCATTCAACTGCAAACCGCGATCGATTCGGCCGTAGTGGCAGAAAAGCATGGAGTCAACATGTCTGGCTCGAGTGGAATTGCTTTCCACTTCCCCGACTCCGACCTGTATTATTTCACCGAGTTCAACGCCGATTTTCCGCCCTACTACGCCGAATCCTCTGTCCGCTTCCTGGAGCAATCTGTCTGGGATGAATTTCTTAATTATCATTACACCGGTGAGGCATTTGACCCGCAGGAGGGTATGGCGGTGGCGCCTTCCCGAGCAGCAGAGATCATCGCGCCGGGCGCCTCCGAGATGACTGTAGGGCCGATCCAGATTTCGGATACCGACATCTCCGGCGATGAATTGGTTACTATTTCCACCACGGTGGATGGGAATGTCGCCTATATCCACACCGCCCTGTATTTCTGGGACCCCGCCTCAGAGTCGTACTGGATCGGCGATGTATCCTACTATATCGCGCCGAATACGGTCACAGTGGGCGGCGTGAACGTTCCGGATTATGGTGAGAGTCCTATTCAGGTGCAATACGAGTGGTCACCGACCCTTTACTCGTTGACCGATGGAGAGCATGACGCGTTCGTGCTGCTCGAGCCTGCCGAGTATCTGAGTGCCGATGGTGAGACGGTGTATGCTGTCTACGGCCAATATACCTACGTCAATAGTAATACGCCGGTGGACGCCAGTCTGTACTTCGACGCAGATGGTAATTTCCTGTACGCCTATGCCTTCCCTGACGGGGATGAAAATGGTGCCAGCACCCCGGTCGAAATCACACCGCAGATCGGCGACCAGTTCACGGATTATGTCCAGTACTATACCTTTGATGCAAATGACAACCCGATCTTTAGTTACGAGCTGAGCAGCGATGTCTTCACCTGGGGTGAAGAAGGCTTCTCCTTCTACGCCAGCTACCCCGTGGACGGCGAGTACGCGGTTGGCATTGTCGCCTATGACTTCGACAATAACTTTGTCGCCAACTTCGAGTTCATCAACTATACCCGTTGATTCGCTCGACGATTAATATCGAACCGATAACTTAATTCACTCACAAAACTTCCCGGTCGATATCGACCGAGAAGTTTTGATTTGGCTACTATCAATCTACTTCTTCTCTCAATCCCTGCTGCCTCGCGACAAAGAGTAGCCGTTGTCGTTAAGGGAAGTAGGAGGCCGAGATGAGTAAGTTACGAATTTCACGTGCGATTTTGTCCGTTCTGATGGCACTGCCGCTTGTGTTAGCGGCGTGTGCGCCTGGCGCGGACATTGAGGTCACTACACCCGAAACGAGAATTCAATTAACGACACCTGGTCCAAACCCTCAGTTAAATGAGGCGGATGCAGATGGTCGTGTAGCCGGTGCGCTCCAGGGTCTGTGGCATGGCTTGATCGCTCCGGTGACTGTGATCGGTGCGTTTTTCAATCCGGCGATGCAGATGTATGAGGTCCACAACAACGGCAATGAATATAACCTGGGTTTCTTGGTCGGGATTGCGCTGGTCTTCCTCCTTCTGGGACTCATTGGAGGTCGCTGGCGCTAGGTAAATCGCTGATCGCCACCTGTGCCGACTGGAAAACCTCCTCTGCCTGCTTTGGCGGGGAGGTTTTATTGTATAATCCAGTCCACCCAATCCAATTTACGTCACAATTGAACGTCTGCCATCTTTACAGACCATGAAAGATCTCTGCAGTATTGCCAGGCTTATTCTTATCGTTAGACAGTCCGGAGGTAAAGAGATGAAAGCAACTGCCGCGCTCGGTTTGTTTGTTATATTGTCTTTTCTGTTGGCAGCGTGTGCTCCCAACTCAAGCGTAGAGGTCACCACGCCCACAATCACCATCCAGTTGAGAATGCCGGGTCCAAACCCCATGATCAATCAGCCCGATAGCCTGGGACTGGTGGCGCGCGGCGGGGCCGGTCTGTGGCATGGACTCATCGCACCGATCACGCTCGTAATGTCCTTTTTCAATTCAGAGATCAAGATGTACGAAGTTCATAACACGGGAAGCGATTACGACTTCGGCTTCCTGCTTGGCGTGGCAATTGTGATAACCATTTTAAGTCTCTTCATACGGATGCGACGCTAGGGGATGTTCTCACTTGGCCACATCCACTTCCAAGTCTGCGAATACCGCAAACCGGTTTCCGGATGGCGTTCTTGAGAGGATCAAAGACGACAGGATTCTCGGCATTCAAGCCGGCAAAGAGTCGACGCACCGGACCATCGGATTGTGGGTGGTCGTCGTGGATGGACGTGTCTTTGTCCGCTCTTGGAGTATGAAAAGCCGTAGCTGGTGGCGGACACTTCTCGAGGACCCCTACGCAACGATCTTCGTTTCCAGGCGAAAGCGGGGGATTCGGGTGCGCGCGCGGCAGGTCCGCAGCGAAAAGTTGAAGGACCGCGTCAGCGAGGCTTATCGGGAAAAGTACAACACGCGCGGATCTGTCGGTTATGTGGAGGATATGTCCCGCAAGCCCTCGCGCGATACCACGACGGAGCTGGTGCCCCTCTAGGCAGCAGGTCTACACTCCCGCCACTGAAATCATTACATTTTCCAGACAGGATGCGGCTCTCCGTGCTGGCAGGGCTATAATATTCTCGCTCGATTCTGATCAGGAGAAATCAATGGAAAATAACTTTAATCTGGAAGACAAAGAGAAATTTCGCATCAATCCGCATGTCTGGCTGCAAACGCTCCTGGCGATCGCAGGCGATAAGGAAAAAAAGCAGGAAATGGTTGAGGCCGTTTCTGAGAAGACCGGATATACCCCCTCACAGGTCGAATTGATCCTTGCCACAACGATCAGTCAGTTGATCAATGAGACCCGCCTGAACTGACAGCCAATCCCCATCCATTGCGCGGCTTACGTGACCCTCACCCACAGAAAACTTACATTGCCCTTTCTTTTATTACTGGCATTATTTCCATTCCAGAGTGTGCGGGCAGACACGGGCCCCAAGCCGACGATGGATTTCGAGTTCACGCAGGAGCTGCCCGGTGAAACGTTGACGATCCTGTCGGGAATCTTATACGAGTGCGACCGGTCCGATTGTAGCGATGCTGTGCCCATCGAAGAAGCGGGCCCGCAAGGCTTTCGTTGTGAGTCCGATCGCTGTTCGGCCACAGCATACGGGTTTGCTCCTTATCACCGGATCGAGATCGAGTTCTCCGATGGAGAGACGCGACAGAGCAATGTCTTTGAAACCGCTGGATTCGACTCACAATATACGGTGACGGTCCGTCCAGATGATTTGCTGGTAGATGCACGGTTCAGTCTGCCCTTCCTGCGGACAGGTACGGTGTTCGTGGTGTGTCTCTGTGGGTTGATGGGTTTGGGTCTGGTCGCCGGACTAGCTGTCTTCCTGGTGCGTCGCTCCAGAGCGGCTTGATCCTCACTGTTCTGGTTACCCTCATCGTCGAGAGCACGATTGCTGCTGTCTATGCCCTCTGGCGCAGGAAGCCGCTGCTTGCTATCCTGTGCACCAGCGTGGGTGGTAATCTGATTACCCAAGCCTTTCTGTGGCTGATCCTACATGTTTTCTTCAGTCAGTATCTCGTGGCCCTGTTCGTTGCCGAGATCATGATCTGGATGTTTGAAGGGCTGCTGCTTTATTTTGTGCCGATTAATCAGATGCAGATCACCCAGGCTATGCTGCTCAGCTTCCTTATGAACAGCGCGAGTCTGGGGCTGGGCTGGTTTTTACCTCTATAAGCATTATCTCAATCATAGATTTCTATTTTCCAATCTCTACTATAATTCTCTGCATGTTCGAATTCACAATTACGGCGCGTAACCAGCGCGCCCGCACCGGGGTTTTTACAACCCCTCACGGGGAACTCCTCACCCCGGTGTTCGCGCCTGTTGGGACTCAGGCGACGGTTAAGACGCTCACCCCGGAGCATCTTAAGGAAATTAACGCTTCCCTGGTACTGAGCAACACCTATCATCTTTATCTGCGGCCCGGCGATGAGCTGGTGCGCGATATGGGCGGTCTGCACAAATTCATGCAATGGCATGGACCCATGCTCACGGACTCAGGAGGATTCCAGGTCTTCTCTCTCGCGCAGACCCGCAAGATCGATGACGATGGGGTGACCTTTAAGAGTCACATCGATGGTTCAACACATCGCTTCACGCCCGAAAAGTCCATCGCCATCCAGGAAAATCTCGGCCCGGACATCATCATGGCATTCGATGAGTGTTCGGATCCCAATGACTATGCCTACACCAGAGTTGCCATGCAGCGCACCCACCGCTGGGCGGAGCGTTCCCTTGCGGCAAAGACGCGCAATGACCAGGCTCTCTTCGGGATTGTGCAGGGAGGTGTCCAGCCGGACCTGCGGGCAGAGTCGGCACACTTTATTGCCTCCCTCGATACGCCCGGGATCGCCATCGGCGGTCTTTCCGTCGGCGAGACCAAGGAAGATATGCACGCCGCATTGGATGTGGTCACACCGCTTCTGCCGGAAGGTAAGCCGCGTTACCTGATGGGAGTCGGCACGCCGGAGGACCTGATCAACGCGGTTGGGCGCGGGATCGATATTTTTGATTGTGTCCTTCCAACCCGACTTGCGCGTCACCATTCCGCGTTTACACCTGAGGGTCGTCTCAACCTGATGAATGCTGCTTTTGCGCGCGACGAACGACCCATTGATGATGCTTGTGATTGCTACACTTGTCGGACCTTCACCCGCAGCTATATCCGTCACCTGATTATGGCGAAGGAACTTTTGGCCGGTACCCTCCTTTCGATTCATAACCTGCGGGCTTTGATCCGGTTGATGGAGGATGTCCGTCGTATGATTGCCGAAGGTGTATTTGAAGAAAATGTGACCGATCTGCTTGAAACGTGGGATAACAACGCAAGGCGGAAACAGCGTGCAGCCTGAACTTGCCTACGAATTGTTGACTGCCCATCTTATGCAGCACGAACAACTGACCGTCAGGAGCGGCAAGGGTGGGTTGAGCTATTACAAGCACGGCGTCTTTGTCTGTCACTTCAATGCCCGGCCGCAGAGGAGACATGAAGACCTGGGATTCGCAGATTTTCGCTACGAGGGTCTTCGTCCTTATCTGAATGTACAACGGACCATTGCTGCCATTCAAAAAGATGCTCTTCCGGAAGTGCAAATAAAACCTCATAAGCAGTGGTGCAGTCTGCATTTTCCTCTGACCGGGCTCGAACATATCGGAGATCTATTTTTACGACATATTATTTCCAAAGTAAATTCATGAAAAAATGAGGAGATAGACTTTTGACCCTTCTAGACGCCATCCTGCTGGGCATCATTCAAGGTTTGACAGAATTCATCCCGGTCTCTTCGACAGGACATTTGTTGATCGCGCAACACCTGCTGGGGATTCCCGTGGATGACGCGATCTTTTCATTCCTGGTTATTGTACAGCTCGGCACACTTATCTCACTATTCGCTTTCTACTGGCAAGACCTTCTTTCCATCGCCCGGGCTACCCTGGATTTTAGGCAGCCGACGCTCGAAAGAAACCTAGGGCTCTATATCATCGTTGCGACGATCCCGGCACTGATTGCCGGCTATCTCCTCAGCGATGCCGTCGAAGCGCTTTTTACTCAGCCGATGCTCCAGGCTTCGATCCGCTTATTTGCCGCGGCGATCTTGCTCACCCTGGCTGAGGCCTTCACCCAAAAAAACCGCACTCTGACTTCTATGACCTGGGTGGATGCCCTGGTTGTGGGTTTATTTCAGATCATTGCTTTGTTTCCGGGCGCATCACGCAGCGGCTCGACCATCAGCGGCGGGATGTTTCGTGGCTTCGACCGGCCCTCCGCAGCGCGGTTTGCCTTCCTGATGTCGGTGCCGGTCATGCTCGCCGCAGGTGGTTACGAAATGCTGGATGTACTTCAGCTGTCCAATCTGAGCGAGTTCCTGCCACTCCTGGCCGTCGGATTTATCACTGCAGCAATTGTGGGCTGGTTTGCGATCAAATGGTTGATCGATTATCTGAGCAAACGTTCGCTATACGTGTTCGCAGCGTATTGCGCAGTCGTGGGAACAATCGTATTTTTGTTAAGATAACCACTCCTCTCCAGGACTATGAGATCAAGAGAACTTCTCAAAACCCTCGTTGAAACCGAGTCCCCATCGCATGATAAACGCGCCGTGGATCGTGTCGCGGCGATTGTTGCCGACGAGGTGCTCAGGCTCGGCGCACAGCTCGAGATCCTTCCAAACCAGGCGACGGGCGATCATATCCTGGCTCGTTTTGCACCGAGCAAAACCGGACCTGCCTATAAGCCCATCCTCCTGTTGTGTCATATGGATACGGTTTTCCCGCTGGGCACGATTGAGCGATTTCCCTATCGCGATGCTGGAGAGAAGATCTCCGGTCCCGGCACGCTGGACATGAAAGCGGGCATCGTGATCGCCCTGGCTGCCATTGAGGAGGCCCGAGCATCCGGCCTGGAGCGTCCTCTTACTTTGCTGTGCACCTCCGACGAGGAGATCGGCAGTCGCACTTCACGCCCGCACATCGAAAGGTTGGCAAGAGAATCTGAATTGGTGCTGGTGATGGAAGGAGGCATGGCAAACGGGGCTTTGAAGACCTGGCGCAAGGGCGTGGGCGAGTTCCGGGTACGGACAAAGGGCCGCGCCGCTCATTCGGGCGGCGATCATGAGAAAGGGCGGAACGCAATTGAGGAAATGGCTTACCAGATCATTGCCATCCAGAAACTCACCGATTATTCCAGACAGACGACGGTCAACGTTGGCGTGATCCAGGGCGGGACGGTATCGAACGTAGTCCCGGAGGAAGCGGTCATCCAAGTGGATGTGCGCGTGATGCAGCCCGGCGAATGGGAGCGGCTGGAGCAGGAGATGAACAGGCTCAAGCCAGTACTGGATGGGACATCTCTTGAGATCACAGGCAGTTTGAATCGTCCGCCGATGCCGTTCGACGAAAGGATGGAAGCAACTTTCGAGAAAGCCAGGGCTATTGCCGCGCGGAACGGAATAAGTCTCGAGGCAGGTGGCACCGGCGGCGCCTCGGATGGTAATTTCGTGGCGCCGCTTGGCAGCCCGGTGCTCGATGGACTTGGCGCCGTTGGGGAAGGCTATCACTCGGAGCGCGAATATATCCTGGCGGGCAGTCTGGCTGAGCGTACAAAGCTGGTTGCTGCCTTGCTAAGAAACTGGTAAATAGATATGCCGTTGCAAGCCAGGGACCCGAAGCAATCCCTTTTTGGACAGGCTTGGCTTTACCGCACACAGATCTACCTTTTTCTGCTTTTTTGCATCTTCATCTTTTCCTGCGCACCGAAGCCTTCTATCTCTAGAGAACTCGTCACCGTTTATTCAACCTCTGCCGCCGAACCCTGGTTACCGCTGCTGTATGATTGCGCAGGATCACTCGTCCCACTTTCCCGCGTTGACAGTCCGCGAGGAGCGGATATCGCCTTGCGGGTTGGCGAGCCAGAATTTCTAGATATGCCGGCGTTTCAGATCGACAGCGAAGAGATCCTGATCGTCACACATCGCCAGAGTCCCCTACAAAACTTGACGTTCGAGGAAGCGCGTTCTCTTTTTACAGGTCAGGGAGACCTATCTATAGAGGTCTGGGTGTATGCCTCGGGGGAAGATGTGCAGGAAGTATTCGACCGGGTTGTGATGGCTGGCAGACGTGTTACGCCGTCCGCGCGGATCGCGATTCATCCGCAGCAAATGTCTGACACGCTCGTAAATGAATCTAGTAGCGTGGGCATCTTGCCACGGCACTGGAAGGTGGGAGATGTGCGCGAGATCTTTACTGTTGCGGCGGTGCCAGTTCTGGCGATTACACAGGTGGAGCCGCAGGGGGCGATCCGAGAATTAATTGCCTGTTTACAAAAATAATGCATCCGAACAATAGCCGCGGCTTTATCCTTGACAGATCTTCTACTCGGGAGTAGTATCTCCTTGTAAACCTGTTTGTATCACAAACAGGTTTACAAGGAGATACTATGCAAGACCATCTGGTAGATGTGGAACAGCGCGTCAGGCGCTACTGGTACACAGACGGTATCGGGGAGCTGTCCGGGGGTGGAATGTTCATCTTGCTGGGGCTCTATTTTGCCCTTCAGGAATTCCTGGGACAAGACTCGACGCTGGGTGGCCTCCTGCAGGCAAGCCTGATCCTCTTGATGATCGGTGGAATGGCGCTCAGCCGCTGGCTGGTCAATGCCCTGAAAACGCGCCTTACCTATCCGCGCACAGGCTATGTGGAATACCGGGTGGATGAACGGTACATGAACTGGAGACGCCTTATTGTGGTGTTCCTGGCGTTCACAGTCTCTGCATTGACCATGGTGTTCGTGCGGATGTTCCAGTCCATGGATTCGATCGTGGCTGTGACGGGTATGGTGGTTGCCGGCATTCTGGTCATCTTGCGCGCCAAGGTCTCTGGCCTGACACGTTTTTATCTACTCGGAGCCGTCTCGTTATTGCTTGGGCTGGCTTTGTCCATAAGCGGTCTTCCAAACGGGTATAGCCTGGGGTTGTTCTACGGGCTGATGGGCGTCTGCCTCCTCATCTCGGGCGGGGTGACGCTCCGAGCCTTCCTCGGCAATAATCCCCTGCCATTCGATACTGAGCGGCGAAATGGGTGAGGATTTGCGAAGCGTAACCGAACTGGATCGGCTGATCCATGAACCGGCGCGTCTGTTGATTCTGACCATTCTTTCCACCGTAGCCAGCGCAGATTTCCTCTTCCTTCAGCGCGAAACAGGTCTAACCAAAGGAAACCTCTCCGCGCATCTATCCAGGCTCGAAGAAGCCGGTTATGTGAAGATCGAGAAAACCTTCAAAGGAAAATTGCCCTTAACAATCTGTAAATTGACGGCGTCCGGGCAAAAGGCTCTCATGCACTATCGCCAACAATTGCAGGACTTCATGGACAAAACGAGATAAGGAGAAATCGGGATGAAATCCAACAGGGCACTCATTGCAATAGCACTTGTCACTCTGGTTCTGGCTGTTGTCGCCTCGGTGATTGTATGGGGAGAAGTGAGCTCGGCAGTCAAAATTGCTATGTATGCCTTTGGCTTCGGTTCGGGAGTAGGTGTCGGCGCATGGATGGCCAGGCGTTTAAAATAATCGCGCACCGATGTGAAGGCCTACGTGAGATGAGACCGGCAGTGCCCGGTCTCATCTTTTTTTCTGCTATGGATCTAGCTCCTTCGTTCGTAGCACTGCGAGATATATCAAGGCTGCCCGCGTCTAGCCAGCGTAGTCTATAAGACTGTGCCTTAAGAGCCGGGGTCCACTTCCATTTGTCTTATAATTCGCTCAGCCCACTGTGAGGAGAGCCTGTATGACCCGACATTCGACTTCGAAAACTCCACTCTGGATCCCTTCTGTAGAGCGTGAGCAGGACACGAATATCATGCGCTTCATCCACGAGGTCAATGCGCGGCATGGCTCGCAGTGGAATTCCTATGCAGAACTCTACCAGTGGTCGGTGGAAGACATCCCGGCGTTTTGGGCAGCGGTCTGGGACTTTGCGGAGATCAAGGCTTCCAAAGCATACGACCGGGTGGTTGACGATCTGCAGAAATTTCCCGGGGCGCGATGGTTCCCCGGAGCGCGCCTGAATTTTGCAGAGAACCTGCTCCGTTACCGTGACGACCGGCTGGCGTTCATCTTCAGGGGAGAGACTCAGATATCCAAACGTATGACCTATGCCGAGCTGTATGATGAAGTGGCGAAGCTCGCTTACTTTCTCCGTGAAGCAGGGGTGGGACCAGGCGACCGGGTGGTCGGGTATATGCCTAACCTGATCGAGACGGCTGTTGCGATGCTGGCGGCGACGAGCCTGGGCGCGATCTGGTCATCCTGTGCGACGGACATTGGTCCTGCCGCCGCCATCGAGCGACTGGGTCAGGTGGAGCCCAAGGTCATGATCACAGCCGATGGCTACTTTTACAAGGGCAAGGTGTTTGACACGCTGGGGCATGCTGCGGAAGTGACGCGAGGCATTCCATCGCTTGGTAAGGTAGTTGTTGTTTCTTATACGCAGGAAAGACCGGATATTTCCGAAATGCCGCATGCGGTGCATTACAGAGATTTCCTTTCGGCCCCGGCTACTACTGAGATCAAATTCGAGCAGCTGCCTTTTGATCACCCGCTGTACATCATGTTCTCCTCCGGAACCACCGGAAAGCCAAAATGTATGGCGCAGGGCGCAGGCGGCGTGTTGATCAATCATCTCAAGGAACTGCTGCTCCACACCGACCTGCGGCGGACAGACCGGATCATGTACATCACTTCCTGCAGCTGGATGATGTGGAACTGGCTGCTGAGCTCCCTGGCTGTCGGCGCTACCATTGTGCTTTACGATGGCAACCCGAATTATCCGGACCCGGGCGCAATGTGGAAACTGATCCAGGATGAACAGATCACCGTTTTCGGATGCAGCGCCAGTTACATCCACTTCTTAAGAAAAGAAAACATCGCGCCGGGCAGCGATTACGACCTTTCTTCGCTGAGAGAGATCTCCCAGACAGGTTCGCCGCTCTCGGATGAGGGATTCGAATACGTCTACGGCGCTATCAAGTCAGACCTACATTTCAACTCGATCTCCGGCGGTACGGATATCAACGGTTGTTTTGCGGCCGGGAGTCCAATACTACCGGTCTATGCGGGTGAGCTGCAGAGCGCGGCGCTGGGGATGAAGATCAAAGCATACGATCCGCAGGGCAAGCCCGTTTACGATGAGCAGGGTGAGCTGGTGTGCGAAGCGCCTTCGCCTTCGATGCCGCTCTATTTCTGGAACGATCCGAACGGCTCGAAGTATCACAGCGCCTATTTCGATGTCTACCCGGGCGTCTGGCGGCATGGCGACTACATTTTGATGCACAGCGACACCGGCGGCATCACCTTCTACGGCCGCTCGGACGCTGTCTTGAAGCCCTCCGGTGTGCGCATCGGGACCGCGGAGATTTATGCTCAGATGGAGAAGCTCCCGGAGATCGCCGATAGCCTGGCTGTGGGGCAGAATTATCAGGATGACCAGCGCGTGATCCTCTTTGTCAAGCTCGCGAATGGCTTCCTGTTGACCGATGAGCTAAGAAACAAGATTCGTACGACGCTACGAGAAAACGCGTCCCCTCGACACGTACCTGCTCTAATTCTTGAAACGCCAGATATCCCGTACACTCTGAATATGAAAAAGGTCGAGAGCGCGGTCACGAACATAATCAATGGGCGCGCTGTGAGTAATAGAGATGCGCTCATTAACCCGGGATCGCTGCAATATTACGAACAAATACTCACAGAGTTAGCAAAGGAGTAACGACTTTAGTCGTTCTGTGAAACCCTTCCGGAGAGAGGCCAACCATGCCATGCAATTGCTGTGAAATTACCGATAATGCCTTCAGTGAAGCGGAAGCGAGATCAGAGCTCAGGAGATATCGCCGTAAGGGACCGGCGAAACAAACGGTGCTGCTCCTGAATGCCATTCGTTCGCTGAATCTGAGGAATGCTGCCTTGCTCGATATCGGCGGCGGGATCGGCGTTATCCACCATGAACTGTTGAACGATGTCGTGTATGAGGCGACTCATGTTGATGCATCGTCGGCCTATCTGAAAGAGGCCCAATCAGAGTCTGCCCGGCGTGGAAACAGCGAGCGCGTCCGTTTCGTCCACGCCGATTTTACGGACGTCGCCGCGCAGGTTCCGGAGGCCGACGTTGTGACTCTCGACCGCGTCGTGTGCTGTTATCCAGATTTTCGCCGACTACTACAAGCTGCCGCCGACCACAGCCGGCGTGCCCTGGCGTTCACCTATCCGCGCGAGACCTGGTTCCTGCGCATCGGATTGGGCCTCATCAACTTCTTTCAGCGGCTACGCAGAGATCCCTTCCGCGTATTCCTCCACCCGGTTGAAGAAATGGATGCTCTGCTGCGGAGAGAGGGCCTTGAACGGGTTTCTCGGCGGCGGTTGTTGGTCTGGGAGATGGCCTTATACCAGCGCACAACCCGGTGAATTTGCTTCTGCCCGGTTGTCAGCGTCCCGCAGGCCTGGTTATCAACAGGGCCGCGGGACATTTTTTCCTCTTGACTCTGACACTGTGTCAGGGAGTATATTGGCTGCAATGTTGAGGTCATGAATGTTCAGAATTGGCGAGTTCTCCCGCTTGAGCCGCGTATCGGTGCGCATGCTGCGGCATTATGACCAGCTCGGACTGCTCAAACCCTCCCGCACGGATGCGTTCACGAGCTACCGATATTACTCGGCGGAGCAGCTGCCGCGCCTGAACCGAATCCTGGCGCTGCGCGACCTGGGCTTTTCCCTCGAGCAGATCGCAGATTTGCTCGACGAGGAGCTGCCTTCCGATCAGCTGCTGGGGATGCTCAAGCTCAAGCGGGCAGAGATCGAGAAGCAGATGCAGGCGGAGCGGCTGCGGCTGGCGCGGCTGGAAGCGCGCATCCAGCAGGTGAACGTGAAAGAGACGAAACCAATGTACGATGTTATCGTGCGCAAGCTCGAGTCCCAACTGGTCCTTTCCTGGCGGGAGGTGGTCGCGGATGATGACCGGATCCAGTATATGTTCGAAGAGGCGGAGACCTACCTTGCCCCCCTCCATGCTCGCGCGGATAAGCCTCCCATGACTATTTACCACGACCAGGAGTATCGCGAGAAGGATATCGATGCGGAGATCATTCTCCCCCTCAAGTTTGCGATTGCAGGCAGCGAGTCTATGCACGTTCTCCAATTGACCCCGGTCCGTGAGGCCGCTTGCGTAGTCCATACGGGAGATTATGCAACCATCTACCAGGCATATAACGCTTTGCTGGAGTGGATCCAGGCGAATGGATATCGCATTGCCGGTCCCATAAGAGAGGTTTATCTGCGCTACACAGCAGATGGACTGGGGTTTGACTTGCCGCCCACTTACCTTGCCAAAGATACGAATTCATACGTGACCGAACTTCAATTACCCGTTGAGAAAGGATAAAAAAGAGCCATGGCTTATTATCTTGTGAAAGCCCAATATCATAAGGAATTACTAGAAGAGCTGCGCCGCCGCCTCGACAGCGGCGAAATCCACCAGATGCGTCCGTTCGGGACGGCACTGCAGTATAGCCTCGATCACGCCCGCCTCGACCCGCAGGGAGATGCTTGGACAGTCTGGGAAGAGGAGGATTACTGCCAGCCGCCGCTCGCACAGGAGCGTGCTGCTGTGCTCGATACGTACTTTACGAACCTGAGCGTCGAGAAGGTGAAGGAAGGCCAGGGCTGGAAGCAGATCGACGCGCTGCCGCGGCTCTGGGATGATTCCAATGGAGAATAAGATGAAATACAACCGATTAGGACCCAGTGGACTGCACGTGTCGGAGCTGTGCCTTGGCACTATGACATTCGGCGAGGACTGGGGCTGGGGCGCCTCGAAAGAAGAGAGTGCTAAGATCTTCGATGCTTTCGCCGGGGCAGGAGGGAATTTTATCGACACCGCCGGGAACTATACCAATGGCACGAGCGAAAAGTTCATTGGTGAGTTTGTTGAAGGCGAGCGCGATCGCTTTGTCCTGGCCACGAAATACACCCTGCGCGTTGGCAGAGGATCTGTCTCAGACCCCAATTGGGGTGGCAATTCGCGCAAGAGCATGGTGCGCGCCGTGGAAGACAGCCTCAAGCGCTTGAACACCGATTATCTCGATCTGCTCTATCTGCACATGTGGGATTTCATGACCCCGGTGGAAGAAGTGCTGCGATCCGTGCATCATCTGGTCGCCTCGGGCAAGGTGCTGTACTTCGCCTTTTCCGATACGCCAGCCTGGGTCGTCTCCTATGCGCTCGCAAAAGCTACCGATTTCGGCTGGGAGGTTCCGGTAGGCTTGCAGATCCCTTACTCGCTGCTTGACCGCGCCGTCGAACGTGCGGAGCTTCCGATGGCGCGCGAGCACGGGCTTTCCATCCTGCCCTGGGGTATGCTGGAGAGCGGCGTCCTGACCGGGAAGTACAGCCATCCCTCCGATGAGCCGCGGCGTGAATCCAAAGTGGGTGAACAGGAGCTTAAGATGGGGGAAGCAGTGGCACGGATTGCCCGAGACATGGGCCGCTCTCCCGCGCAAGTTGCCATTAACTGGGTCCGCCAGCAGCCCGGCAATATCATTCCCATTCTGGGTTGCCGTACCCTCGCCCAGCTGCAGGATAATCTCTGCTGTCTGGAGTTTCAACTGACCAGCGAACAAATGGACGAGCTTAGCCAGCTTGCCGATTTCAAGATGGGTTTCCCGCTCAGCTTCCTCAAGAGCAACCACGTTGGGAACTTGATTTTCGGTGAGACACTGGAGTTGCTGAAGGATCGACCCGTCTAGGGTACAACACTTTGTTTAGTTTAGTCACGTGATGTGTGTACGTGCCAAAAGCTCGTCCTGCGTCTTGTTAACCAAGACAGCCCCGAGGAAAATTCGGGGCTGTCATTTCATCTATGTTTGAAATCAACTAGGCGAGAGATGGAACCTGTCGATGCCACTCGGTCGCCTTCTCGAAGGCATGTCCCAGGTTCAACACTTTAGACTCTCCCCAGGCGCGTGAGATGATCTGCAAGCCGATGGGCAATCCCTCTCTGGTAAAGCCGCAGGGGACAGACAGGGCAGGCAGCCCGCTGAGGTTGAACGGTGCGGTAAAACGCGTCAGCCGGGCAGCCTGCTCAACCGCATCATGACCTTCGACGGTCGGCGCGGCGATCGGCGTGGTGGGCGTCAGGAGGAAATCGTAGGATTCAAAAAAGACCTCGAGCCGCTTCCCGATCTCCGCCTGGGCGCGTCGCGCCAGGATGTAATCCGTCAAGGAAGTGTTGGCGCCATCTTCCAGCCGGCGGCGGATATCCTCGCCAAAGCCTTCTGGACGTTCCCTCAGCCGGTCACGGTGCACGGCTGCGCCGTCCGATTGGGTCATCCGCTTGTTGGCAAGAGCCGCTTCGCCCAGCCAGCTGACATCTACCTCCTCCACTTTGCACCCAAGAGACTCGAAAACCTTGATGGTCTCTCGAACTTTTTCCAGCACTTCCGGGTCAGAGGTCTGAATATATTCTCCAGCGCCGAAGGCTATCTTTCTTCCTTTGACATCATCTTCCAGATGAAGCAGATAATCTCCGGTGAGCATCTTCACCGAGGCCGGATCGGCCGGATCATAGACTGCGATCACCCGCATAAGCAGCGCCGCATCCCGCACGGATTTTGTTAGCGGTCCCACATGATCCAGATTCCACGAAAGAGGGAAGACCCCGCGCAGGCTGACGCGCCCAAAGGTGGGCTTGAACCCGACCACGCCGCACAGTGAGGCCGGGATGCGAATGGAGCCGCCGGTGTCTGTGCCAAGCGCCCCGAGCGCCATTCCGGTTGCCACCGCAATCGCCGATCCGCTCGAGGAGCCGCCCGGGATACGGCTTGCATCCCAGGGATTGCGCGCCGTCCCGTAGTGCGGATTGTTCCCGGTCACACCAAGCGCAATCTCATGCGTGTTCGTTTTTCCCATGAGAATGGCGCCTGCCTGCTTGACTTTTTCGACGACAAACGCATCCTCTTGAGGAATATTTTCTGCAAAGAATGTAGAGCCCGCTGTCGTGCGGATCCCTGCTGTATCGAAAAGGTCCTTGAGCGCAAAGGGAATCCCGCGCAGTGTATTCGCTCCCCGCCCATTGTTCTCGCCTATCTGAGCCTTTCGTGCATCCTGCGGATCGATCACCGTTATGAAAGCATTGAGCTGTGGGTTCAGCCGCTCAATCTGGCGGTAACAGGCTTCGGTCAACTCGCGAGCAGAGACTTTCTTTTCCTGGAGCTGCTCCAGTGCATGGGAAATTGTGAGTTCGAGAATGTTGTCCATTGAGTCCATTATAATTGGCGCGTTCCATTTATGAAGTCCACATCCCTATCATTCCCAAAGCATCCATTCTGGATCTTTCTTTCCGCCCTTTCCTTTCTCGCTATTTTGCTGGCGGGAATCGCCACTTCCAAATATGGCGCAGGCGTATCTTCGGACGCCACAAAGTATCTTTCTGTGGCGCAGAATCTGCTGGATGGAAACGGCCTGTACGATCACAAAGGCGGGCCCCTTCTCTCCTGGCCCCCGTTGTATTCGGTGCTGCTTGCAGCTCTCAGCTGGCTGACCGGCCTGGATGTCTTTGTGGCCGGCTGGTACTTCAACGTCTTTTTACTTGGCTTGAACGTGTTTCTAAGCGGCGTGATCTTTTCCCGCGTCTTCCCGGACAAGCCGCTATACGCCGTTCTGGCGACGCTGTTTGTTTTCCTGTCCATCTCCTCCCTACGCATTCATGCCAATATTAGCTCAGACCCGTTCTATCTAACCTTAACACTCGGCTTTCTGGTTTCCGTCCACGATTACATCATGAGACGCTCGTATGTGGCCTTTGCCTGGATGGTGCTGTTCAGTATCCTGGGTCCGCTTCAGCGCTATGTGGGGCTGGCCATTACAGTGACAGCGGAAATCGTGATCCTGATCGAGAATCGGAAGTCCCTTCGCACGCTTCTGCGCGATGGATTTATTCTGGGCCTGGCATCTGTCCTACCGATTACATGGTGGCTCTTGGTGCGCAACATGATGACCTATGGATCCCTGTATGGCGTAGGACCGCAGGTGGTGGATATCTGGACAAATACCTCTATGGCGTTGACGAAGATGCTGCACTGGTTTGTGCCTTATCTCTCGTTCCTGATGCCCATCCTGACTCGACCGCTCGTTCCATTAAGCATCCTGGCCATGGCTCTGGTGCTGCTCAACCGCAATAGCAGGGCCAACGTGGAAAGCTGGCTTCGTTCGCTAATGGCTTCCGCGCTGTATCCTGCACTGATCTATGCAATCGTATACTTCGCGGCTTTATCCTTTACCGTGGTGACTGCTGACCATCGCGACCTGTTCTCAGATCGTTACTATGTGATCTTACTCGTGCCTACCGCCATTCTGATATTTCTTACATTCGATCAACTGGTCTTGCCGCACCTTCGAGTATCGCCTCAACAGGTCCAGGCTGTGTTGCTTCTGGTTTTTGGATTGTGGGCCCTCTATCCCTTTTATAGCTTTAGCGAGTATCTGCAGGAAGCCACAGAACGGGGTGAACCAAGCGGCGCGAACATGTTCAACAACCAGGTCTATCACGATATGGACATCGTGGTTGAGCTGCGAAGATTGAGAGAGCAGCATCCAGAGAAGACGTTTTACAGTAACTATTCGGATGCCGTCTGGTTCTGGACACGCAAACCCGTGACGCCTTCCCTTGTCATTGCCGACGACCCTGTGGATACATACACGGGTTGGCCGCATGACAAATCCGGTTACCTGGTCTGGTTTGAGCCGAATGAATATAAGCATTATCTCCCCCCTGAGGAGATCGAGGAGATTGCAAATCTCGAGTTAATTTATGCGGGCAAGGGTGGGAAGATTTATTACGTGCAAGCCCGTTAAATAGGAAGACCCTGAGGATTTTCAATCCCTCAGGGCCCTCCCGCTTAGTTTAGAACAATCCCACTACTTTTCCGGTTTCCAGATCCAGGTCCACATCGTAGAACACCGGACGCGTCGGCAGCCCAGGCATGGTGCGCATCTCGCCCAGCAACGGATAGAGGAATCCCGCGCCGACCGAGGCGCGGATGTCGCGGATTAGTACGCGAAAGCCGCGCGGTGCACCTTTGAGAGTTGCGTCGGTGCTGAAAGAAAGATGGGTCTTTGCCATGCACAGCGGCAGGCTGGCAAAGCCGAGCCTGGTGAACTGCTCGATCTTCGCTTCTGCTTCGGGACTGTAATCCACGCCGTCGGCCCGGTATATCTCGCCGCAGATGGTCTCGATCTTTTCCTTGATCGGGCGCTCCAGGTCGTACAGGAACTTAAAGTTACTTGGTTTCTCCGCAGCCTTGATCACAGCTTCGGCGAGCGCGAGCGCGCCTTTTCCACCGTCCATCCAGTGACGAGACTCTACGGCATCCATCGCCCCGGCTTCCAGTGCGGCCTGACGGACGAGCTCTACTTCAGCGGGAGTATCGTTCGCGAAGGAGTTTACTGCAACGACGACATTGACACCGAACTTAAGCGCATTTTCGATGTGCTGTATCATGTTCGGCAAGCCCTTACGCAGCAGGTCGAGGTTTTCTTCCGTATACTCGGGAGCCAGTGGTTTGCCAGCCACAACCTTGGGCCCGCCGCCATGCATCTTCAGAGCACGGATGGTCGCCACCAGCACCACAACCTGCGGCACAAGTCCGGAGTAGCGGCACTTGATGTTCATGAACTTTTCCATACCGATGTCCGCGCCGAAGCCAGATTCGGTGATGACATAATCTGCGAGCTTGAGGGCGATTCGGTCGGCGACGATGGAAGATTGTCCATGGGCGATATTGGCGAAGGGTCCCGCGTGGACAAAGGCAGGAGTCCCTTCGAGGGTTTGCATCATGTTGGGCTTGATGGCATCCTTCATCAAAACCGTCAAGGCTCCAGCGACACCCAGATCCTCAGCCGTGACAGCTTCTCCTTTTCTGCTGGTTGCAACGACCATTTCACCCAGGCGGTCGCGCATATCCTCCAGGCTGGTCGTGAGGGCCAGGATCGCCATGATTTCGGATGCAACAGTAATGTCATAGCCAGAGCGATGCTCGAACCCGGCTTCATCCTTACCGAGTCCAACCATGACCTCGCGCAGGAAGCGGTCGTTTACATCGATGACGCGCCGCCACTGGACCCCGTTCGGATCGATATCCAGCCGCGCGAAACGGCTGCGCTCTTCTGGAGTCAGCTCGTTGGGTTCTGTTTTCTCAATACCAAGTTTTCTAAGCCGGCGCAGCATCGTGGGGGAGAACTTACGCTCGCCTTTCTTGTTCGCCGGGCAGAGCGCATTGAACAGTTTTTCATCGTCTTGCTGGGCTTCGTGCATCATCCGAGCATCCAGAGCTGCAGCACACAGGTTATGCGCCGCGGTGATTGCGTGGATATCGCCGGTCAGATGCAGGTTGAAATCTTCCATTGGGATAACCTGCGAGTACCCGCCGCCTGCCGCTCCGCCCTTGATGCCGAAAGTCGGTCCCTGGGATGGCTGGCGGATCACGGTTATGACCCGCTTTCCCAGGTGAGCGCCAAGTGCCTGGCTCAAGCCAACCGTAGTCGTCGTTTTGCCTTCGCCCAGAGGAGTCGGGGTGATAGCGGTCACATCAATATATTTACCGTTGCGACGTTTCGCGAGCCGGTCCAGGATCTCAAGCTTGACTTTTGCTTTATGCGGACCGTACAGCTCGAGCTCGTTTTCGCGAATCCCGAGCTCGGCAGCAATTTGCAGAATGGGTTTCAGCTTTCCAGCCTGCGCGATCTCGATATCCGAGGGCACCGGGCGGAGGAGTTTGAGTCTGGTTGGAACGAATGGGACGACGGCTTTCTTGCCGTTGGAGGAGAGCGCAGATCTCTCCTTCTTGGCGCCCCTTTTAAGGATTACGTTCTTGGGCAGCGCCTTCCTGCTCTTTGTTGTAGCCATAGCTTCTCCTTTGTGTCGAAATTCAGCTTACCGCCTGGATCCTGAAAGCCAAATCGTTGCATGGCTTTGTAAGTCACTTCAGTTTTCACATGTATCTGAAATGCGGTACTCTGCAATTATCGAAAGTTTCAGCTTTTTGGGAATAGCCTTCTATCCCTGATTCTTACGCAGTGTGTCATGCCTTTTCAGACCGTTTTAGGGAGAAATCAGGCGGTGATCCAGGTGCCTAGAGAGTCGCCTTGCAGTGCACGTTCGATATTGCCTGGCTCCACGCCGGAAAAAATCTGGATCTTGAGCTCGGGGTTTTGCTTAACCAGTTGCAGCATTTGAGCGACCTTTGATTCCATGCCCCCCGTTACGTCGGCGCCATCCGCCTTGCCGACACCCTGGCTGACCTCGGTGAAGATCTGAGGCGAAATGGTCTCGACCTTCCGGGTGCGGGTGGGGAAATCTTCCCAGACGGCGGCCTCTAATCCGGCTAGCAGAATCCGCTGCGGACTAAGCGCCCGCGCCAGATGTCCAAACAGGTCTTCGGTCGAGAGAATTGTCCCCCCACGGATCTCGTCGAAGGAGACATCGCCGTAGATGACCGGTACAAGCCCGGCTGCCAGTGCCATGCTGATGGAAGTCGTTTCCCAGATTGACACCTTTCCATCACTCGCGATCACATTAGCCGAAGGGGGCAAGGCAATCGCCGGAATTTTCATTTTATGCAGCGCCTTCATCACGAACCGGTTCAACGCCGACGCCTGGTACCAGACCTCGGCGAAGCCCTTCCAGTAGTTTTCCTCCGTCAGATCCCGCTCGCGATAGACCAGAGGCGAGGGCTGCGGGAAGAAGCCATCGCGGGTATGGTATTCGCTCGCCGCGACGTGCCCGAAGGACCCCGATCCGTGCCCGAGCACGAGGCGCAGGTCGGGATTCGCCCGCAGCGTCGCCAAGATTTGCAGTGCGACATCTTCGATGACATCCAGCCTGGGGGTGTAGGGCTGAGTTTTGTCGGTAATCAGGGATCCGCCGAGCTTGAGGAAAACGAGCTCTTTCATGGGTCTATTTAACCACAAAATTATCGTTTCGACCCTGCAGGTCGCCCTCCATTCCAGAATATAACATGTTCGATACAGACATCCGCTATACGGGCAAGACCTTAGAGCATCGGCAGGAGAGGTAGTATAATCTCGCCGCTAATGAGCCCTGAAACGATCATCATTCTCCTGGTTGCTCTGCTGGGAGCGGCGACCCTTCTTGCCGGTCGAGCCGGAATCCGTTCTATTCAGCGGGCGCGGAAGGTGGTCTTTTACCGGACCCGAAAGACCTACATGCTGGCAGGCTGGCAGTGGCTGTTATTGGCGCTGGTCCTGTTCTCCTCCACGGTCGCTTCGGCGTTGTTCGGGGAGCCTGTCGCAATTCAGATCTTCTCACCCACAGGGATTCCGGTCTCGCAGCCTGCGTCGACAACCACTCCGCAAGAGACTCCGGTCCCTTCAGCAACTTTCACCCGAACCGTGACGCGCACACCTGCCGGGACATTCACACCGCTCGCTACGGAGGACGAGACCGGAGCTCTGCCTCAGACACCCATGCTCACCCGAACCGTTACCAGGGCTGCGACCCAGACTCCTTCTCTAACCCTCACACCGACGGTTACATTCACAGCCACACGCACCAGCTCGCCCTCGCCTACCTCGGATTTGAGCGCTCTTGCTACACGCGCGGCTTCGACATTGCAATCTCAGCTGGCAACTGCCGCCCTGACGCGCACGCCGACCCGGACGAGTACCGCCATCCCTACGTTCACGCTCACATCCACACTTACCCCCACTCGAACCGCCTCGCCCACCATCACGCCGAACCCCAGCTTCAGCGCGACCCCCAGTCCTACCCGTACGCCGCGTCCCACCATCACGCCCTCGAGGACACCGACGCCACGCCCCACGCTCACACAGACGTTCACGCCAACAAATACATCCTCGCCCGCTCCGACCCTAACCCCGACATCCACACGTACCCCGATTCCGACTTCAACTCTAATACCGACATTCACCCCACGTCCAACCATTACATCTCTCCCCACGCTGACAAGCACCTTCACGCCAAGTCCTACCGTGACACGCACGCCTCGCCCGACCTTGACGTCCACTGCGGTCTCTACCTTCACGGCTACCAACACACCTGTCCCAACGGCCACAAACACTTTGACGCCCACGCGAACTTTGCGCCCTACATCGACAGCAACACTCACCCGCACCCCAAGCCCGACTGCCACCTTCACGGTCACGCCGAGCCGTGTGCCCTCGCCCACGCGCACGCCGATGTACCGCCAGATCCAGGTTTACTTCACCGACAATCGACGCCTGATTGCCGGGCAGCTTCCTTATGAAGTTGCGGTGCGGCGGGTTGTCCTTTCCTCGCTGAATCCCGTGAACGCGGTGCTGGATGAGTTCTTCAAGGGTCCCAGCGATGTGGAACGCAACCGCGGACTGGCGGTGATCAACAATGGCTTCACGGGCTATAGCCGAATAGTGATTGCGAATGGGGGTGTGCATGTCTACCTGGAAGGGACTTGCCAGTCGAATGGCACGCTCTACACCATTGAACGTACCCTGCTCCCGAGCCTGAAGCAATTTCCTGAAATTGAATTTGTAAAGATTTACGATCAGTTTGGTAATACACGCGAGCCAGCCGCGCGCGTAGACTCAGTTCCGGCTTGTCTTGACCCGCGTTTTACGCCCAGCCCGACTCCGCGTCCAACCTCGACTCTTGCTTCCCGGTCTACTTCTACACCGCCGGCAAGATTGCCCTTCACCGCCACGCCATATCGTTTCCCGACGCCGCCCTACCGCTAACCAATGCAGCCTGCTGGGCAAGAAATTTCCCCGTGATGCTATAATCTTTTAGCAAACTCTTATGGACATACGAGCAGGGATCATTGCCGCGATTGTATTATCGGTAATTGGGGCGTTGTTGGTGTTTCGCTCCGGGTATCGCGCCTGGATATCGGCGAGGCGGTTGACGTTTTACCGCATCCGGCGCCAGCGCGAGAAAGCCGGGTTGTTTACCATCTTCATTGCCCTTTTGTTGGCAGGACTTGCCTTTACTTTATACAGATACGGTGAGCCGGTTGCCTACCGGTACTTTCCTCCCTCTCCAACCATCACCATAACGCCGAGCATTACCCTCAGTCCTACCATTACGCTTTCCCCAACCATCACACTCAGTCCCACGATCACTGAGACGCCTTCGGTGACCGATACGGCGACCATCACACCGACGCCGTTCATTCCGCCGGCGATCGAGGTCCTGTTCGAGAGTGAGATCACCCCGAACCCAAACGCAGTGTTCAGTGAATTGCAGTTCACACGCAATTGTTCGGACTTTACTAATATTATCCCTGCAACAGTGTTTCAGAACCCCATCACGTATATGTGCGCCGTTTTCACGTACGACCAGATGACTCCCGGCGCGCAGTGGACTGCCCTCTGGTACCGGGATGGCAGCCTGCTTCATTATGAGACGATCCCGTGGAATGGGGAAACCGGCGGCTTCGGGTTTACGGAATGGGAGGCGCCGGCTGCGGAGTGGCAGCCCGGCACGTATCAGGTGCAGCTCTTTGTAGGGCTCGATTGGAAGCAGATTGGTGAATTCATTCTAGAAGGCGATGCACCGACGCCGGTTCCCTCCTTGACTCCCTCGATCACGCCCACACCCTCGCGGACTCTCACGCCCACGTCGACCGGTACGGTGACCCCGACGCCGACCAGGACGAGAACGCCTATCCCCACCCTCACGCCGCTGCCCAGTTCTAC
>DAIQBG010000008.1:84945-100917 GCA_036781265.1 Anaerolineales bacterium
GATCACTACCCGGACGTATTCGCCCACTGCTACGGCTGCGGTCGGCTCAACGAGCACGGTCACCAGATCAAGAGCTACTGGGACGGCGAAGAGTCTGTCTGTCACTTCGTGCCGAAGCCATACCATATCGCTATCCCGGGCTACGTCTATGGGGGTTTGCTGGCGTCGCTCATCGATTGTCACGGCACAGGGACCGCTGCTGCGGCGCTGCTGAAAGAGGCGAAAGAGCAGCACCCCAATGTGGAGCCGAACACACGTACCCTGACAGCGTCTTTACACGTGGATTATTTGAAGCCCACGCCGCTCGGCGTCGAGCTGGAGGTGCGTGGGAGGGTAAAGGAGATCAAGGGACGCAAGGTAGTGATCGAAGAGTGGATACTTGCCAATGATGTGGTCACGGTACGCGGGGAAGTGGTCGCGGTGCAGGTGCCCAAGTCCATGGTGGACGAGCTAATCAAGGGAGGCATGACTGAGTGATATTGATTGCCTGCGCCACGTTTTGTCTCACGTAGAGAAGGAGGTTTTAGGTCATGGTCGAAACGCGCAAGTATGAACTGTATTCAAAGGAATTCCGTCAAAACTCGCATGCTGTTTTTGCCAGGATGCGAGCCGAGGCTCCAATTTTCAAACAGATTGGCTTAGATGGTAAGACGCCTATCTGGTTTGTTACCCGTTACGCCGATGCACAGCAGATTCTGTTGGATGACAGGCGCTTTACACGCGATCCAAGATCCGTATTTACGATGGAGGAACTTGAACAGAACCTGGGTGTGCCAGATCCGCAGGTCGATAGAATGATGAATAATCATATGTTAAATCGAGATGGCGAAGATCATCGCCGCCTTCGTTCTCTGGTCAGCAAGGCGTTTACCCCTAGAGTGATCCAGAGCATGCGGCCGAGAATCGAAGCAATCGCACATCATTTGCTCGATAAAGTGCTCGACGCAGGCCGGATGGAGCTCGTGTCCGACTATGCCTTTCCCTTGCCCATCACGGTCATCGCAGAACTGCTTGGCATCCCGTTGCATAATCAAAATCAATTCCGCATCTGGTCGAATGCATTCGTACGCCCCGCCGTCACCCCCGACCAGCAGCAGGAGGCGATGCGTTTGCTCCTGGAATTCGCCGGATATATGCAGACGCTGGTTGCGGAGCGCCGCCGTCAGCCGGGAAATGACCTCCTGTCCGGCCTGATTCATGCAGAAGAAGGCGGGGATCGGCTCGATGAGAGCGAGCTTTTCAGCATGCTCTCGTTGTTGATCGTGGCGGGGCACGAAACCACGGTATCACTCATCGGAAATGCCGTCCTTTCCTTGCTTCGACATCCAACGGTGAGGCACGAAATTAATGAGAATCCGGATGTGATTCCGTCTGCGATTGAAGAATTACTTCGCTACGATTCGCCCGTGGAACGGGCCCTAACGCGTTTTGTCACGGCAGATACTGAAGTCGGCGGTCAGCAACTCAAACGTAGAGATCTGGTGATCGTGGTATTAAGTTCGGCAAATCGAGACGAAGCCCAATTTGCCTCTCCTGCTGAGCTGGATATTCACCGCAAACACAACACGCATATCGCGTTTGGGAAAGGTGTTCATTACTGCCTGGGTGCACCGCTTGCCCGCCTCGAGGGAGAAGTGGCGTTACGGGTCCTATTTCAGAGAATCCCGGACCTTGCGCTGGATATAGCTCCGGAAGAACTCGAATGGCGGGATGTGCCGCTCTTTCATAGCCTGGCGCGTTTACCGGTGAAATGGGGACGGATGGGGGAGCGCGCGGAGGTTGAGGGATAGGTGGTTTTCCGTCATCTCCTGATGCGCGGTGCTAAGACCGCCTCAATCACACAATCTCTCATATAGAGGGTAATGCTTCGCCGAAGACTTGATTGCGGAGCACTCGGCGTAAGGCGGCTCGCGAGAGCGGGCCTTCTATTTCTTCGACGGCTTGGACATCTCCTCTTTCACCGTGTGATACAAGTTTTCAGCTTTTAGCTCACTGAGCGCGTAGCATGGCGCTTTGAGGTGGTTCGCCAGCTGCTGGGCGAGACCCTGGTCGAAGGCGGCGTGTTCCATATTGATCACGATGCTCTTGATCTTCTCGTGGGCGATCATGTCAGCGAAGCGATAGGCTTCCTCCTGCGGCGGCAAGGCGCCTATGGAGACGTTGCCCGCGCCGTCGGTTAGCACGATCAGCAGCGGCTCGATATCCGGATGGTGCAGCTTTTCCTGCTGCAGCACGTCGGCGGCAAGGAACAAGCCAGCGGAAAGCGGGGTTTTCCCACCCACAGGGATATCCATCAGGGCACGCTGGGCGAGCTGGACGGAATTGGTAGGCGGCAACACAAGTGTGGCGCGGTCTTTCTGGAAGACGATCAAGCCGACTCGGTCGCGGCGCTGGTAGGCATCTGTGAGCAGGGAGAGTATCGCGCCTTTGGTGGCATTCATGCGCTCCGCCACTGCCATGGACCAGGACGCATCCACCAGAAATAAGACAAGATTCGCCACACGTTTGACACGTATCTTGCGCTGCAGGTCCGACGACTCAATGGCGAAGGCCAGTCGCTTCCTTTTTTCGGCGCGCTGCTGTTGGAACGGCGCCGCGGCGCGGAAGGTGGCATCGAAGGCGATATCATCTTTCCTTTCGCCGGCGGGGCGCGCTTTGATGTAGCGGCCGTGTTTGCGCTCGGTCTTGGTGAGGGAGCGGCGGCCGGCATGTTTGCGGGCCAATTTGTCGAGCGGGGTATTCAGCTTGCGCGGCTGGAACTTTTCGCCAGGCTTTATCTTTTGTCCGCCCTCCCACCAGTTGGCGCTGGTGTTGGCGAAGACATCCTGAGGCATCTGCTCCGGCTTGCCTTCCTGGGGACCTTCCTCGCGCTCATCTTCGAGTTTTAAGTTTTTTTTTCCTCGGGTTGTCCCTGCTGCGATTGGGACTCCTCCTCCGCCTCGCTGGGAACCGCCTGGCCAGCCAACTGCTCGATGCGCTCTTGCAGCTGCTCGGTCGTCATCTCGGCTTGCTGGAAGGGAGTCCGCTTGATGCGGTGGGGCAGAGCCAGCTCGGCAGCCAGCGCGATATCATGGTCGTTGATTTTGGTTCGGCCTTCGAAGGCAGCCTGGGCGCGCGCTGCTTTGAGGATAACCAGGTCAGCGCGGTGACCATCGACGTTCAACGAGGAGGTCAATGCCGCGATCGAGAGCAGGTCGCGGCTGGTGTGGGTGACCTGTCCCACCAGCTCTCGTCCCCGTTCAATCCTTTGCGATAGGTCTGCCTCTTTTGGCATCCACTTCTGGCGGAAGGCCTCGGCATCCTGCTCGAACCCGAGGTTCCGTTCCATGATCATGACGCGCTCGCGCGCATCGCGAATGCCGACGATATCCACGGACAGGGCAAAGCGATCCAGCAGCTGAGGACGCAGCTCGCCTTCTTCCGGGTTCATGGTGCCAACCAGGATGAAGCGGGCGGGGTGAGTGAAGGAGATCCCTTCACGCTCGACCATGTTCACGCCCATTGCGGCTGAATCCAGCAGCACGTCCACAACGTGATCGTCGAGAAGATTCACTTCATCGATGTAAAGCAAGCCGCGATTAGCGGACGCCAGTACGCCCGGCTCGAAATGGCGCTCACCCTTCTGGATAGCTTGCTCGATATCGAGGGTTCCGACGACGCGGTCTTCCGTCGCGGAAACCGGCAGGTTCACAAACGATGTGGTCCTAATGTGCGAGGGAATCTTCGACGCGCCGTCAAAACGTTCCTTACACTCGGTACACCAGGTGGTCGGACGATCCGGGTCACAACCAAAGCGGCAGTCATCGACAACTTTTACGCTAGGAAGGAGGGCAGCCAGAGCGCGCGCTGCGGTCGATTTGGCAGTGCCGCGCTCGCCGCGGATCAACACACCGCCGATGCGTGTGTCCACAGCGTTTAAGATCAGCGCACGCCTCATGCGCTCCTGTCCTACGATTGCGGTAAATGGGAAAATAGGTGGCATGTATTCGCTCCGAAGCGTGATTATAACGCGCGATTGATAATTTCCCAACGATGCAAGCACAAAGAATCCTCCGGGACAGGCTGTTCGACCTCGCTCGACAATTCCAAACAACAATCTGTCTGCTTATGGGTCACGGAAAGCCTTAGATTTCCATGAGTTGTAATTAGGATTTTGCCGGTGGGAAGCTGCTAGGGTTGCAATCTGGCACATTCAACTGTATAATCCCCCTCACATTTTCTCAACCGGAGTATCAAGTGACAGATCAGAATGAGGCCCTGCCCGCTCAGGGGAGCGATGCTCATCAGCAGGGAGAACAAGCCAATAACAACAATCAAACAATGGAATCATTGCTTCAGGAGCAGGAACTGAACGTGGACTTGCCTCAGGCAGGCGAGATTCGAACGGGGACCGTTGCGAGTATCACACCGAGTGAAATCCTTGTGAGCATAGGTGCCAAGTCGGAGGGCATCGTTTCTGGTCGTGAACTGGACCAATTAACCGCCGAAGAACGCGAAGCGCTGAAAGTCGGTGAAGAAGTCCACGTGTACGTCCTCAATCCCGAGGACGATAGGGGGAATGTCGTCCTTTCACTCAAACGTGCTCAGGAACAGATTTCCTGGGATAACGTGGAACGGATGATGGCTAATGATGAGGTGGTCGAGAGCAAGATCCTCGGCTTCAACAAGGGCGGTCTGATCGCCGGCGTTGAGGGCCTGCGCGGGTTTGTGCCTTCCTCGCAGATCAGCGCTATGCGCCGCAGCCAGTCCACAGGCGATACGCCTGAGCAGCGCTGGCAGAAGATGATCGGTCAGCCGATCACTGTCCGCGTGATCGAGGTGGATCGCGAACGCCGCCGCTTGATTCTGTCCGAGAGGGCCGCGAGCACCGAATCGCGCCAGTCCATCAAGGAGCGCGTGATTGAGGAGCTGGAGGAGGGCAAGGTGTACACCGGCCGCGTCACCAGTCTTGCAAATTTCGGCGCGTTTATCAATATCAATGGCGCCGACGGACTTGTCCATCTTTCCGAGCTTTCATGGGAGCATATTGACCATCCGCGTGAGGTGCTCGAGGTGGGCCAGGAAGTCAAAGTCAAGGTCATCAACGTCGACAAGGAAAAGAAGCGAATTGGTCTTTCGGTGCGTGCCCTGCAGGAAGACCCCTGGCGCGCCCGGGTCGAGAAGTACAGCGTCGGGCAGCTTGTAGAGGGTGTCATCACCCGCTTGACCAAGTTCGGTGCCTTCGCCCGGTTGGAAGGTGACATTGAGGGCTTGATCCACATTTCCGAGATCGCCGAGCACCGCATCGAGCATCCCAAGGAGGTGCTCAAGGAAGGTGAAGTTAAGAGCCTGCGCGTCATCCGCATCGATCCGGACCAGCATCGCATTGGCCTGAGCCTGCGCAAAGTGGACTCGGCGGCTTTTGCCGACAAAGACTTTAAGATCCTGACGGCGCAATATAACCAGGAGGAAGAGCCTGCATCCTCCGAACCTTCGGAACCAGCCGATGAGTCTCCCGGTGAAGAATCCCCATCCGAGAACCCGGAAGCCTAACTCACGACCGAGAGCGTCCCACTGGGACGCTCTTTCACGATTATGCCCCTGATCATCGATTCACATCAGGATATCGCCTGGAATATGCTGACGTATGGTCGCGACTACACGCGCTCGGTGCAAGTCACACGCCAGCTCGAGGCAGGCACGAGCACGCCGGACCGCAACGGCGACTGCCTGGTGGGCTGGCCTGAGTACCAACGCGGCCAGGTGGCGACCGTGCTTGCAACGCTGTTTGCAGCCCCCGTCAGAAAAAAGGAGCCAGGGGATACCGTCCTGTATGCCGACTATGAAACGGCGCATCGCCTGTACCGTGACCAGATCACCGTCTACCGCCGGCTGGCAGATTCGCATCCAGACAAGTTCCGTCTGGTCTCTTCAAGAAGCGACCTGGATTCTGTGATCGAACACTGGTCCAGGCCGGTTCAGGAGGGGGAGGGTCATCCTGTGGGGTTGATCTATCTCATGGAGGGTGCTGATGGAGTCCGCTCGCCGCGTGAGCTGGGGGAATGGTATGACCAGGGTTTGCGGATCATCGGTCTTGCCTGGGCGGGCACCCGTTACTCTGGTGGCACGGACGAGCCGGGTCCTTTGACGACGGAAGGCCGCAAGCTCATCGCCGCCATGGCAGACTACAACTTCATTCTCGACCTTAGCCACATGGACCCGGCGGCTGTTTACGAAGCGCTGGATCGTTACGAAGGACCGGTTATCGCGACCCATTCCAATTGCGCCGCCCTGATGCAGGGATCAGAGAGCAACCGTCATATGCCAGATCGCGTCATTCGCGGCTTGATCGAACGGGATGGCGTGATCGGGCTGATCCCTTTGAACAGCTTTCTGAAGGTCGGCTGGCTGCGCAGAAGCGGAAGCCGCCGTGAAGAAGTGCCGCTGGATACATATATTGCCCACATCGACCATGTCTGCCAGCTGGCAGGAGATGCACTTCACGCGGGGATTGGCTCGGATTTCGACGGGGGCTTTGGGCTGCAATCCATCCCGCCCGAGCTGGATACGATTGCCGACCTGCAGAAGGTTGCCTCCAAACTGCTGGATCACGGCTATAGCGAAGACGATGCCGCCAATATCCTTGGAGGCAACTGGCTGAGAATACTCCGAAAGCACCTGCCTTCATGAGCCTCGAGCCTGCCTTCCGCATTTCCTATCTGCGCATCCGTTTCAGCCTGGTTGCTGTCGGAGTCGGATTGTTGATGCTTTCCATTGGCGCCAAACCGAACTGGTTTGGCTGGAACCGAGCCGATGTGGTGGGGTTTATTCAAATTGTCGTGCTCTTGCTGGGACTCGGCCTCATTTGTCTGGGCGGTTTTGTAGGACTCTCCGCGTTGTGGGGGAGAGAGCAGCGCAGTATCGTAGCCGATATTGGTCTGCGTCTGATCTGGACCGGTTATGTCATCACAATATTTTCCGGCATGGCGGATGTGTTTGGCATGGGCGCTCAAACACTGCCCGATAACCCTTTTTTCGGTCCATTGCAGGCAACTGGTGTCCTCATCGGCCAGTTCATAATCGCTCTGGGCCTCCTCATGCTCATTCCCTATCATTTGCATAAAAAACAGACGGCTCAATAAAAATCCCCGCGGCGCGGGGATTTTTAGATATGATTTTGCGGAAGGGTCGTCCCTACGACATCTCCAGGAATCGTTTTGTCGTCTCTACCAGCATAGCGGTGCCTATGGGTAAGGCGCGTTCATCCAGATCGAATCTGGGGTGATGGAGCAGGTAATTTTCATGGCCCTGCTTCTGGGTGCCCAGGGTGAACATCGCGCCGGGCGCATGCTTCATGAATTCGCCGAAATCCTCGGCGCCGAGCGTCTTTCCGATTTCCTGGACGTTATTAGCGCCGAGTAAATCTTTGCCTGCTCTCTCGATGACCTCGGATACAAATTCGTCGTTGATCATCGGAGGACCCCCGATCTCAAATCGGAGCTGGTAGTCTCCTCCCAGCGATCTGGCAACATCGAAGGCTCGCGTCATCTCTTCATGGATTTGTTGATGGACCTTTTCGTCGGTGAAGCGCAGGGTGCCGGAAAGCTTCACGCTTTCCGGGATGACGTTCTCGGTGAAGCCTCCGTTGATCGAGCCGATGCTGACAACCGCCGGCTCGAAGGGATTGATGCGCCGCGAAACAATGCCGTTCAATGCCAGGATCACATGTGCCATCAAGTCGAATGGGTCAATGGTTTTGTCCGGATGGGCGCCATGCCCGCCCTTGCCTGAGATCACCGCGTACCAGCTGTCCACGCCGCCGGAGCTCGGACCGGCATTGATGCCGACCGTACCGACCGGACGGGTGGGATCCACGTGCTGGGCGATGACGTAATCTACGCCCTCCATGGCGCCCTCGTCAGACATGCGCTGCGCACCGCTCTTGCCTTCCTCATCGGTGGTCTCTTCGCAGGGCTGGAAGAGGAAGCGGACGCGACCGGGCAGCTTTTCTTTCGATAATAGTAACGCCGCGCCTAACGCCATCGCTGTATGGGAATCGTGCCCGCAGGCGTGCATCGCGCCCTGATTTTTAGAGGCATACTCAACTTCGTTCTGTTCGAGGATGGGGAGGGCATCCATATCGGCGCGGATGGCAATGGTCTTGCCGCCCTCTCCAATTTCCGCTACGACCCCGGTCTTTCCAACGCCGCGTTCGACGCGGTATCCCATTTTTTCGAGCTCATCTGCGACGATCTTCGATGTGCGGTGAAGCTCGAAGCCAATCTCGGGATGCATGTGAAAGTCACGGCGCCACTCGATCAGCTCTTCTGTGATTGCATGTGCCTGTTTGAGCATAGTTCTCCTCTGAGATGCAGGTATGCGGACCGATATAACCTGTCCCGTATTGTGTTTTTATACCACACTGGGCGATAACTCATGGGTCGGCAGCGAGTCCATACCTGCCTGTCTGGCGAGATCGAGCATGAACGCATGGAGCTCTGCCACTTTGAGTGGATCGAGCTCCGGCTTGATATAGGAGTCGAGCAGGTGCTGGACCCGTATCCTGGCGCGTCCGAACGTGTCGAGCCCACCAGCCTCTTTCCAGCCGCGCACAGAGTCACGGTCGATGATATTGCTCGGCAGATACTGCTCTTTACGGAAGAGCTGCATCGTGATCTTCTGCTTGAGAAAATCACCACCCTTGAAGTTAATTTTGCTGTCATAAAAATCAGTGGCGAGATGCTCGGTGTGCAGCTTGACACCTTCGAGCATCCGCTTTGCCATGGCAATGCCTTCGGAATCAATGACCAGTTTCTCTGCACTGTGGCATGCCAGGAAATCCAGCATGCCCGAGCCCGAGATCATATTGATGCCGCTTAAAGCTCCGATCATTGCGGTGATCCCGCTCTCGAGACCCGCCTGGGCATCCACCAGCTTCGAATCCGTTGCGCCGAGATAGGTATGAGTGGGCATGCCGAGTGATTTGGCAACCTGCGCATAGGAACAATCCAGCATTGCAGATTCGACCGCGCCCATGGGCGTCGCGCCCTTACGCATATCGAAGATCGCCGCGGCGCCGCCCCAGACGATCGGCGAACCGGCTCGGGCTAACTGATGTATCGTGATTCCCGCGAGACATTCCGCGGTGTGCTGGGTAACTGCGCCCAGCAGGGTCACCGGGGCAGCCGCGCCAGCAAGCGGCACAGAGACAATTTCGGCAGGCACGCCGGCGCGTGCCAGGGCGATCAGGTTTCCTGAACCGAAGTTGCTCCAGATGAGCGGAGGAGCAGGGCAGACGTCAAAGACCGCGCGCGGTTTTTCGCGCAGCTTGTCCTGGCCTCCAGCGAAGAGCTCCAGCATATCGATCATTTGCTGGACCGTCTTATTGGAAAATGCCCCGGTGACAATCGGTTTTTTTGAATAGAGGAGGGCAAGATAGAGACGGTAGAGGTCATGAATGTCTTTATGTACATCGTGGCAGATCACGGCGGTTGACTGCGCATCGTACTGCGGGAGCTGCTCCGCGATTTTCAGCAATTTGATCAGGTGCGGGGTTTCCGTGGTCTCATGCTCAAGCGTCTCCGGGTTGAGCATAGTAATACCGGAAGAACCGGGATCGAAGTGTACGCTATCGCCTCCGTAGCGCACAACCGGATTGCCATCATAGTCGTAAAGATAGAACTCGCGAGGAACGGTCTCGACAGCTTTCTTGACGATTTGAGCCGGTATCTTTACCACCTGGGATTCTTCATCCGCCTGGGCGCCCGCCTCGACCAGCAACCGGCGCGCCTCAGGATTCTGGACCTTGATCCCTGGCTTCAACAGCAGCTGGTACGCTTCATCCAGAATACGCTCGATTAATTCTTCGGTCAGGAGAGTAAGCTTGGGTTGCATCTGGCACCTCTAATCCTTTCGTGCGGCAAGCCGCCTGCCTGATAAAGGGGACGAAAAAGACTTCCGTTCCCGCGCAATCATTAGATGTATAACCACCCCCGGCGCTGATCGAGACGAAAGTCCTCCTGAATTGGTTTTCGAATTAGAGTTTCTGGGTCTAGGATCCTGTGCAGGAGAAATCTCTACTCTCTCGCCGCCAGTCTTCACCATTCACCTACTGAGGATCACAACGAAGGACCTTAGTGCACTTCGTGTATCCTGTGGTGAAAGGATCTTATTCCTTCCCCAGCAACTGTTTTGCCAGCTTGACCGCGCCGACTGCATCTTCGGACGTCCCGTCCGCTTTGATCTTCTCTGCCCAATCCCTCGTGATCGGCGCGCCGCCGACCAGCACCTTAATGCGTGGGCGGAGGCCTTCCTTGTCCAGCTCCTCGATCACCTCACGCTGCCGGACCATAGTAGTCGTAAGCAGTGCGCTCATGCCGATGATCTGCGCGTCCACTTCAAGCGCCTTGCCGATGATTTTATCCGCAGGCGCGTCGACGCCGATATCGTAAACTTCGAAGCCAGAGGCGCTCAACATGGTGCCGACCAGGGTCTTGCCAATCTCGTGAATGTCGCCCTCCACGGTGGCAAGCACCACGCGTCCCATCATTTCACGCGCTTCACCGAGCTTGAGCAGCTCCGGTTCGAGAGTGGCGACTGCAGCCTTCATCGCTTCACCTGCCATCACCAGCTCGGGCAAAAAGGCTTCGCCTTTCCCGAACTGATCCCCGATGTAGTTCACTCCGACCACGAAGCCCTTGGTAATCGTCTCGAGCGGGTGCATCTGCAGCTCGATGGACTTCTGTGCCAGCTCGACTGCCAGTTCGGCCTCACCCTCGATAATGCTTTGCGCCATCTGCTTGTAAAGTTCTTCGATCTGTACATTTTCGATCATAATGAACGCTCCTTAAATCATGATTTCTTTGTCAGGGATAAAACCTGGTCTTCTTTTTCACGCAATAATTCGGCGGGAATCTGCAGATACTCCTCAAGCCATTTGCCGGAGTCCATGACATGATCGATGGATTGTTGCGCGGCGAGAACCCCGTCCCGGCTTTTGAGGGCCTCCACGATGGCAATATGTTCTCTGAGGGTCGTCGCTGTGCTATCGGCAAGCAACTCGGGGTTGCGGAACAAGGCTTCATACAGCAGCCAGTCTGGGAAGGCATTGGCGACGATCGCGTAGAGCTTGACCAAGAGATCATTTTGGGATGCTTCTGCTATGGCAGAATGGAATTCGCGGCTCATTTTTCGCTCGTCGGACATTTCCTTGAGCGTGTCATGCTTTTTCATGATCTCGATCATTGCCTCGAGTCCGGCAATCTGCTCGTCAGTAATCTTCCGGGCTGCCTCCTGAGCGATCACCGCTTCCAGCACCAGGCGCAAGCCGTATGCTTCGACCACATCCTTGGGAGATATTTCCCTCACCCGTACCCCACGATAAGGAACGCGTTCCGCCAGCCCGGCCGAGACGAGCAGATCCAGGCCCTCACGGACCGGTGTCATGCTTACACCTAGCTGTGTAGCGATATCCTCCTGTCGCAGCCAGTCGCCGGGTCTATAGACTCCCGAAATAATCTTTTCATGCAGGACATTGAAAATGTCCTCTTTTAGCGGCCGTTTCTGGATGAGTTCTGTCTCTGCGGAATGAGGAGTGACAAGCATCGGGTTACCTCTCTCTGGGTTCCCGATATTATATATTATATATAATTGCCGGTACAGAATCTGAGCAGGAGGATTTGATGATTATCAGCGCGTGGTACTGCCCGGGATTTCAACCGGAGTGGCCACAGACTTCTCCTTCAGCATCCAGGCCAGCGGCGAGGCAAACAGAACCAGTCCCGTGGTCAGCATGAGGACGGTGGGAAAGCCGCGTGCCTCGGCAAGCGGCCCGGTCACCAGCAGCCCCAGTGCGCCCGCCGAAAAGATAAAACCCAGAATGAGCCCGGAAGCCAGCGCCATGCCGCCGGAGATCATCCGTTGTGCAAGGACGACCATGATGCTATGTACAGCCCCCGTAAAAGCGCCTGCCAACGGAATAAGGACATACAACCACGGCGACCAGCCGATCTGGCTCATAATGTAAATCGGGAATGCAGCCAGAAACAGCGCGGTCGCCGCGACTTTGCGCTTGGCGTATTGGTCTCCGAAATAACCGCCAATCATATTGCCCAGTGCTGAGCCGCCCATGAACAGACCAGCCATGTTTCCGTAGGTCACCGCGTTCAGTCCCAGGTCTTTGATGTATTTGGGCACAAAGGTGATCATGTTCGATTGCGACCACGACTGCAATGTGGCAACAACGGCAAGCAAAAGCACGAATCCAATACTTGCCTGGAGTCTCAGTGTGTCATCGCCCTGCGCAGGCCTGGGATGCGGACGGTTGGCGCGTAATTGGTACGCCAGCGCGAACCCGATCGGGATCGAAACAATCGGCAGGATGACAAGGGCTGGCAGCCCCAGCCTGGCAAGGATCAGGCCAGTCAGAATCGGTCCCAGGAAATGCCCGAGCTGCCCTGCGGTGAAGAAGATCGAGGTCGCGGTCGTCTCGCGGCCCGCCAGGTGATGACGTCCCTGCAGAGTGGCCTGCACGGTTCCAACCGGATGAAAGGAAGACGAGCCCAATGCTGCAATGATTAGGCAGAGGAGTCCACCCGCCCCGGGGATGAAGACCGCGCCCGTGAAAAAAACCGTCATCCACAGAACACCGCCTGCGGCAAGCCAGCGGGGCCCGACACGGTCTGAGATCCAGCCGAAGAACGGCTGGGTGAGGGCCGAAGCCCAGATGTAAATTGTTGAGATCCAGGCAATCTGTGTCTCGGTCAGCCCTAGGTAGGTTAGCAAGACAGGACGGCTGCTGTTTAAGATGTCCACGATCAGGTGGCTCAACGCAACGGAAGAAAACAGGGAATCAAGGAGCAATGACATTTGTGATGTGCAAATTACGATTGGCGATTTACGAGAGTGGTCGTTTGAGAGATAGCTTCAGATCGTAGATAGAGCCGATGCCGCTCGATGTATTCGTACACCGGTTCCGGAAGATAGTAGCGATACGGTCTGCCTGTTGCCGCCCGGTTTCTAATTTCGCGCGAGGCGATTTCGAGCAGCGGCGCATCAACGTAATGGATCTTGGAGCTGATACCGGGCAGCTCACGTTCCAGCTCCTCCAGATCAGTCTGCTCCCCTGGCCGGCGCATAACACCTACCCAGTGAGCGGCAAACAGGAGCTCTTTCGGCTTGTGCCAGGTAGGGAGGTCGTTCAACGAGTCGCCGCCCAGGATCGGCACGATCTCCATTCCTGGATTTTGCTTTGCCAGCAGCTGGATCGTATCCAGGGTGTAATGTGGACCCGGGCGGTTTAACTCAATATCTGAGAGCTCGAAGCCTGGGTCGTCCTCGATAGCAAGCTTTACCATGGCAAGACGGTGCTCCAGCGGTGTGATCGATTGGTCCTGTTTATGAGGTGGATCGGGTGTCACTGTCCACAGGACGCGCGTCAGCTCGAGTTGTGATCTCGCTTCCGCGGCTAGAATGAGGTGTCCCACGTGGGGTGGGTCGAACGTCCCTCCAAACAGACCGACGCGCTCATGCGGTGTATCCGACATATTAAGAGTATATCTTTAATCAGCCGGCATTGCGAGGCTCCACACCCAGGCGAGAATTCCATGTCGGATGTTATACTGCTCTATGACTCTACCCGCCGTAATCATGGGTCCCTGGCGATATCCACTGAGAGCTTGTTCCGCGAACGGCGCAGAGAACCTGGAGAATGAATTATGAAACAGACCTATGATGCCATCGTGATCGGCGCGGGGGTGATGGGGACCAGCATTGCCTACAATCTCGCCCGGCGCGGGCTGAACGTATTGATTCTTGAACGGCAGTCTTCTGGCGCCGGCGCAACCGGCGCCTCGAGTGGATTGGTCCGCATGCACTATGATCTCGAGATCGACTCCGCGCTGGCCTGGGAGAGCTTCCATTTTTTCAGTAACTGGCGCGAGCGGATCGGCGGGGAGTGCGGCTTCAAGCGCACCGGTTTTCTTCAGATCGTCTCCCCCGAGAAAAATGAGCAGTTACGCGGCAATGTTGAGATGCAGCAGAGGCTCGGCATCCGCACGGAGGTGGTGTCAGCGGCGCAGGTTCAAAAGATCGCTCCCATGTTCCGGACCAACGATTTTGAGCTGGCAGCCTACGAACCGGACTCGGGCTATGCGGACCCGGTGCTGACCACCAATTCGTTCCTAGCCAATGCAAGGGCCTGTGGCGCCGTGCTTCTGCAAGATTGTGAAGTGACGGGAATCCGTCTCAGCGGCGGAAAGGTAATGGGTATCGACTCCAGCCGGGGGTCGTTTGACACGTCGGTTCTCGTCAACTGCGCGGGGACGTTCGCGGACCGTATCGGCGGGCTGGTGGGCCTCGACATCCCGCTCGAGACGTGGAGTCATGATGTCGCCTTCGTACGGCGCCCGGCGACCCTCGCGATGCATCCAACCTGCATTGACGATGTGCTTTCCATGTATTTCCGCCCGGAAGGCGAATTAACCCTGATCGGCCTCGAGGATTACAACCGCATGGGCGAGCCGCCTGAGTCGGATCTTGGGCGTGTGGATCCGGAATTCGTAATGCGAGCCATTGACCGCATCTGTGAGCGCATGGAGGGGATGGAGGCAGGCTCGCTCCATTCCACGCATGTGGGACGCGATGGGTTGACGCCCGACCAGCGCGCCATCCTGGACCATGCTGGACCCGATGGTTTTTACCTCGCCTGCGGGTTCAGCGGGACCGGGTTTAAGCTTTCACCTGCGGTCGGGGTATGCATGAGCGAGTGGATCGTGGATGGAAGCCCAAAGCTTGTTGACATTTCCTCCCTGAAACTGGATCGTTTTGCGCGCGGGGAGCTGCTCAAGGGGGAACACTCGTACGGGCACATCTGGAAATAAGAGCTTTCCGTTAAATTTAGTGGCGGAGCTTTTAGGGCTCCGCCACGTTTTATTGTCAGGACCGCTCTATGAGTTTAGCTTACCAGGGACCTGGTTGCGGCTCGCAGCGCCAGCCTGCGCTCGCCGCTTAGAGCAACTTCCCAGAAGTTGCTCCATAGCGTTTGGATGTCAAAGGTCCGGCTATCAGCCGCAGCCACGAACGAGTTGTCTGCGGTGCTTGCTGTGGCAACCCGGTTGACGAAGACCACAATGGTCTGAGTGGCGGAGCCGCCGGGAACCACACTGACGGTGACAGTGCGGTTGGCAAGATCCTTACTGACCAGCCGGTCGGCAGGAATGGTATAGATGTCCGCCAGCTCGTATCCGGCCCGTGGATCCTCTGTGATAGTCACGGTGCCCGCCGCGATGGAGAAGCGCAGTGTGCAGGCTCCGACCGGAACGCTCTTCGCACGCGTGTTGTAGCGGAATGTGAAGTTGCCACTGACGCCATCACCTGCGGCTTCCTTACAGATTTGCATGCGGCCGGTGGGTACGGGCGTGGGTCCGGGTGTGTTCGTAGGTCTCGGCGTATTGGTCACCGACAGTGGTGTGTTAGTGGGCCTGGGTGTAGCGGTAGCAACGAGCAGGCGGTTTTTGTAGAGCACTTCCGTTACACCGGTGCCGATCTTGACGACGACGATGCCGTTGACCTTATCGCGGCTGATGCGGCGGCTGTCCGGGCTGACTTCGATGCCTCCCACATAGTAACCGGCAGGGATGGTTTCCTGGATGGTGACCTGGGTGTTGAGCGGGAAGGTGCCAGCCAGTACGCAGTAGCCAGCGGGCACATTGTAATTGACGTCATTGACCTGGATGACAAAGATCTGACCTTTTTTCGCTCCGCCTGCAGCCTCCTTACAAACCTTCAATTGTCCAAGGTCCGCGGGAGGGGTATTGGTGGGAGTATTTGTCGGTGTGTTGGTAGGTGTGTCAGTAGGAGTATTGGTAGGTGTATTCGTGGGCGTATTGGTCGGTGTGTCCGTGGGAGTGTTGGTTGGAGTATCGGTAGGTGTGTTAGTCGGAGTATTGGTAGGTGTATTCGTGGGCGTATTGGTCGGTGTGTCCGTGGGAGTGT
>DAIQBG010000009.1:0-15041 GCA_036781265.1 Anaerolineales bacterium
CCCGCTATTTTAGCACATATATTCTATAAGTTATCTCAAAAATGTCATTCTGAGCGTAGCGAAGAATCTCCGATACCGAAATTCGAGACTCTCACCGCACTGCGTTCGGCGCAAGTGTCGGTCGCGCAAGAGCGCTCCCTCACACCGTCCCGAAGCGGTGTCCCCGCGCAGCGGGGAGAGTGACATGGCGTTTTTGAGGCAGGTTCTTGCTATCCGCCCTGGACTGCAAACGGATTAAAGTTCGTGCCTCGATCGTAGTAATCTTCGTCTTCCACGCGCTTCAGAGTTCCAACGACCGCGTAGGTAATCGGGGTCATCAATATTTCTACCGCACATTTGAACAGGTAATTCGTGACCGTTAACGTCAAGAACAGGCTCCACGGAAACACGCCGAGCGCCGAAGCAACGACGACAAACACGACAGTGTCCACCAGCTGACCCAGTAAGGTGCTGCTGATCGTCCGCATCCACAGCCAGCGTCCCTCGGTGAGCACCTTCATCTTCGCCAGGATCACCGAATTGGTGAACTCTCCGGTCCAGTAGCCAGCCAGGCTCCCGAAGACAATGCCGCCTGTACTCATTCCGCCGAGGATTGCATCGTAAGCGGCATCCCCAGCGTAGCCCTGCCAGGTCGCCTCGCCGGGCATCAGGCGGATCATCCAGAAGACAAAGGCGCTGAACGCCAGACAGGCAAAGCCAACCCAGATCACGCGCCGGGAACGCTTATAGCCATAAACCTCGGTGAGAATGTCACCGAATATGTAACTGACCGGGAAAAGGATTGTCCCGGCATCGAACGCCATCGGTAATCCGAACAGGCTAAATCCCCAATCCACGATCCTGGCCGAAGAGGCAATATTGCTGATGACCAGCACGGTCACAAAGACAGTCATGATCAGGTCGAAGAAGCGATAATGTTTCATGCGGCTGGCTGTTCTAGCGGACTCGGGCAGAGCCGACTTTCTCCATCATTCTGCAAAAGGAGCACAGGTCTTCGGTGGAGGTGGGCTGTCCGCAGTTGGGACAGCAATGCAGAAGCGCTCTTTCCATATCTCGTTCAATAAAAAGGTCACCCCGCTTACGTGCCTCGAGGAAGCGCAGGTAGAAGGTCAGCTTTGCACCCGGGCGCGTCGTTTCGAGCTGGTTGAGGAGCTCTTTGTAGTAAATAGACTGTGCGCCTTCGGCAAAAGGACATTCTTCATAAATGTATTCAATGCGGCGCGCCAGGGCGTAGGCCGTCATCTCACGCTCGTAAAACCGGCACAGGGGCTTGACCTTGCGCGCCAGCCCGTCCGAGGCAGGCAAGACCGGTCCCTGCCGCAGCAGATATTCACTCGACCACGACAGGGTATTGCCAAACAGCACAGCGGCCTCATCGTCGAGGTTATGGCCTGTCGCCAGCACATCGTAACCGAGGTCGCGCGCGATACGGTTCATCTCGTGGCGTTTTGTCAGGCCGCAGACCGCACAGGGCTTGCCATGCCCGCGATGCGAAAGCTCGGATAGCACAGGTATAGATTGTCCGTATTCCGCTTCAATATCCACCACCTGAAGCTTCAAGCCGTGCTGCTCCGCAAACTGCTCCGAAAGGCGCTGCGACTCGTGTGAGTAGTTAATGCCGCCATCAATGCCCAGGCCCAGATACAAGCCATCCGCTTGATAGCCCAGACGTGAGAGGATATCCCAGAGCGCCAGCGAGTCCTTGCCGCCAGAAACGGCGACCAGGATTTTCTCCTCCGGTCCAAACATCTCATATTTTTTGATAAAGCGCTCGGTCTGCTCCGGTACCCATTCCAGATAATGCTCTTTGCACAGCGCCAGTTTGTGCTGGCGCATGTTGACCGAGGCCTTCTCGCCACATTTTTTACATTTCATTTTTCACCTGAAACCAAGGTACACGAAGTCCACAAATTCTTCCAGGACTCCCATATACCACAGAACCTATCCTCCGGAGATCACCGCGATCAGTTTCACCTCGTCCCCATCCCTTAAGATCTCATCCTCGAGGATCATCTCCCCATCGCGGGTCGCGATGACCGATTCAGGCACGACGTTGATCTTCTGCAGCGCCGAGAGCAGAGTCATGCCTGGCTTTACTTCATACTCCTGGTTGCGCAAAACGAGCTTAACCATGTCACTCCTCGAAACAGGATTCTACCATCAGCGCGGCATCAGCGCCTTGACAGCAATCGCCGGTTGAATGTACGATAGACCGATGCGCATCGGGATGATGGTGGACACCTACAAGCCGTATGTAAGCGGTGTGACAAATTATGTGGATCTGCACAAGCGTGCTCTCGAGCGTGCCGGGCATGAGGTCTATGTTTTTACGTTTGGCGATCTGGAATATCAGGATGATGAGCCGCGGGTCATCCGCAGCCCGGGAGTAGCGCTCGCGGATACCGGCTTCTATCTATCCCTGCGCTACAAGAGCGAACATAAGAAACTGCTCCAGACCATGGACGTAGCCCATGTACATCACCCCTTTCTCAGCGGGCGATTGGCTCTGAATTATTGCCGCTCGGCAAGGATACCGATCGTCTTTACCAATCATTCACGGTACGACCTGTTGGCGCAAGCCTACCTGCCGCTCATGCCGGATGAGGTCAGTCACAGCCTGCTCCAGGCGTACCTGCCCGATTTCTGCGAATCGATGGACCTGGTCATCTCGCCGTCGGCGGGGATGGCGAAAATCCTGCGTGAGCTGGATGTGAAGAGCCACATTGAAGTTATTCCAAATGGGGTTGACCTGGGGAAATTCCACCAGGCAAAGGCCTGTCCACGCTCTGCGTTTGGATTTAGCGATCAAGACATTTTGCTGGTCTATGCCGGGCGGATCGCGCCGGAAAAGAACATTAGCTTTCTTCTACAGGCATTTGCCGGAATCGCCCAGGTGCTCCCGAATGTCTATTTGCTGATCGTCGGCGGCGGCAAGAGACAATTCGAGGAGGAGCTTCAGAGCTTGATCTCCCAGCTCGGGATCGTAAATCGCGTCCACAGCACCGGAATGATTGCCTATGAAGATATTCCTTCGCACCTGGCGATGGGAGATATCTTTGTGACCACATCTGTCTCTGAATCCTTTGGGATGTCCACCGTGGAGGCGATGGGCACGGGCCTACCCGTTATGGGAATCCACTCCCCGGGGACAAGCGACATCGTGGAGGATGGAAAGACGGGTTTTCTTTCGACCGAAGACGTGGCAGCCTTCACCGCAAAATTGACCTATCTATGCCTGCATCCAGGCCTGCGTAAGACCATGGGCGTCGCGGCGCGCGAGGCATCAAAGATCTATGACATTGAACGCACGACACAGATGCTGCTGAGTCACTATACACGGCTTAAACACAGCACCAAGCCGCTTAAGAAAAGCTTCGATGAGCGCCTGATGGCTGTCCTGGAAGAGTTTCTGAAGTGACCCGGCACAGGCAGCGCCTCGGCAAATGGGGCGAGGAGGCGGTAGCCGCATACCTGACGGAACGGGGCTATCCCATCCTGGCGCGCAACGCCCGGACGCCGTACGGGGAAATCGATATCATCACGAAAGAAGGCGATATCACCATCTTTGTGGAGGTCAAAACCCTGCGCTCGAGCCGGGATTTCTTCCCGGAGCAAAACGTTACAGCACGAAAGCGCGGGCATATGCTCGCCTGCGCCGAACATTACGCAGCGGAGAACGCCATCGATCACTGGCAGATCGATGTAATTGCGGTCGAGGGAAATGTGGGGAGTCAGCCGAAAATCACGCATTTTGAGAATGCGATCTAAAACCCTCCATTCCCACTCAGGACGCTTTTTTCTAAAGCATCCAATTCCTCTATACATGCGGACCCGAAATAATATTCCAATTCACTTCGAAGGGACCGATAGACTGAGGAGCCCTCGCCTGAACAAACCAGGGAATTATCCTCCAGCTCCGGTGCAAGGCATAAGATCCCCTCGCCAAAGCTGAGTGGAAACAGAATACAGACCAGCGGTTTGATCTCATGATAATCCATCTGTTTACTCAGAGCGTACCTGTGCAATCCACATCCCCGCTGATCTCTGCTGATGAAGACACAGCGCGGACCCTGAGGGTTGATTCTCGTATATAGATTACCGGCATACTCTTCGTAATAGTCATATTCCCTGTCGAACCACTCCACCTCTGAAGGTCGGATGAATGCCTTAATCTCTTCCTTCTGCTGCAGGATCTTCTCCACGTTCTGAATGTCCACGTCGGCTCCAAAGGAGCAGCACCAATCGTGACAAAAGCTGCATTCAAGACAACGGGCGAAGTAGGTCTTTAAAAATATATCCCGATGCACAAACGCAATCCCCAGATTTCCATAGACGTATTCCTGACCCAGGGGGAGGATGTCTGGTTGCTGGAGAAGAATCGTTCTGTGCAGCATATCCTGCGCCGTATTTGCTTTGTCTTCAAGTTTTTCCCGGACAGAATGCTCGAACAAAGGACCGGCTTTGCGCAGAGCGTAGCGGTAGTGATGACATGCACTAAACCACTCTCCCTCGGCAGCCGATAGATCTCCAAGTTTCTCGTGCGAATGTGCCAACCAGAGATCGTCCGCTTGCCTTAGCGCAATTTTTGCGCTTTCTCTGAAGTATTCTCCCGCCTCTTCCGACTGTCCCATGTTTGCCAATAACGCTCCGTACTGTAAACAGCGAAAATAACGTTCTTCGTCAGAGCGGGTCTTATCCAGGAGTGCGCGCATCTGTTGCTCTGCTTCTGTTTGATCTCCCTCTTTAATCAAATGCAGAATACTCGTAGTCCTGATTTCCATTTCCTCTAAAGCAACTGGTTTTTTATTCATACGGCATGGGATCTATGCTTCCGCACGGGTATACAGACAGCTCACTTTTGCTGCTGAACTCGTTAATTCTGCTTTAGAGATATAAACGAAGGAACCTTTATTTTGTGCTCAGCCAGGGGATCCGGCCTGGGGCGAGAAAGCCGAGGGTATAATTCGTATAGAACCCGTTATTGAGCTCAACGGGTTTCTCCCATATGCAGCCAGCTAAACTTCCACTAATCTTGATCGTTGGTCCCACAGCCGTAGGAAAGACAGAGCTTGCCATTCAACTGGCAGAACGGTTGAATGGCGAAATCGTCTCGGCAGACTCTAGGCTTTTTTATCGCGGCATGGATATCGGGACAGCAAAACCGACTCGTGAAGAGCAATCACGTGTGCCACATCACCTGGTTGATATTGCAGACCCCGACGAGATCCTGAGTCTGGCTGTCTTCCAACAAAGAGCGCGTGAAACGATTGCTGATATTCATACACGCAATAAAATCCCGTTCCTGGTTGGAGGCACAGGACAGTACATTCGCGCCGTGACTGCAGCCTGGAGTCCACCTGAAGTCGAGCCGGATGAACAACTGAGAGGTGAGCTGGAACGATTGACGAAGGAAAGAGGCGCCTATTGGCTACACGAAAAACTTCAGGCGATTGACCGGGCTGCTGCAGAGAAAATCGATCCCCGCAACTCTCGCCGGACGATCCGCGCCCTGGAAGTGATTTTGAGGACGGGCAGGAGATTTTCCGAGCAGAGAAGCCAGGGGGAATCCCCGTATCGGTTAATCGCTATCGGCTTGACGCGTCCTCGCGCCGAATTGTACGAACGCGTCGATCAACGGATCGATGCGATGTTTGCCAATGGATTTTTGGAGGAAGTAAAAGAGCTTCTGGCACAGGGCTACTCCTCTTCCCTGCCGGCGATGTCAGCGATCGGGTACCGGGAGGCCCTTCAGGTTATCCATGGTGCGTTAAGCGTGGAAAAGGCAAACGCAGAGATGCGTCGCCTGACGCGGGTGTTTGTCCGCAGGCAGGCAAACTGGTTCAAGGAGTCAGATCCAAACATCCGGTGGTTCAAAGTCGAGGACGCGGTCGTTGAACGGATAGAAGAGTATATTCGCCATTCGCTCAAGAGCCAGTCCTTTTAGCGGGCGTCTAAACTACTTAGCCCCTCAAGCAACTTCCGCAGAAACGAATCGGCAAAATTCAACTCGGGCTGGGCCAGTTTTTCAATTCCATTGACAATGTATTGATAGCTGACTGCATGATATAAGCCGTAAAGCGTGCCTGCCAGCTCCCAGGCCCGGCGCACACCAGCCTGCGGATAGTATTGCTCCCAGACCGATAAGTACGCCTCCTGCAGAGCGTCCTGCTTGGCTTCGTCGTCTTCCCAGAATATCTGCAGCATGTCGAAGAACGGATGACTGACAGCGGCGTCGGTCCAATCGAAATAGATAAACGAATCGTCACGCAGGACAACGTTTCCTGCATGCAAATCGCCGTGGATGAGCGCGGCGGGAACAGGCAGAGCCACCAGCTCCTCGATCAGTTGACGGAGGTGAGGCCCGCAGTTCGTTAATTTGGTCCGTTCTTCGGTGGCGAGCGAACCAAGAATCAGCTCGTCCTGCAGCAACGGATCGATGTAGGAAAACAGTCTCTCAATGCGGCGGTCCTTGCAACCGGCCACGAGCAGAGCATCGATTTTGCGGGTGGAATCGAGTTGTAAGCGCGCAAAATCCTGCATGAGTAGGACTTGCTTCTCCAGCGCGGACTCCCCGCCCAGAGGCTTGCCCAGGTCCTCAAGAAGCATCCAGTTGCGTTCAGGCGCCAGGGCAACAGGGATCGGCAGCCGATCCGGGTAGAGCTCCCCAAGGCGTGTCAGCACAACGCCTTCATTCACAAACAGAGGAAGGTCACGCGATGCCTTGAAATACAGGATGCCTGTTTCTGTTGTGACCCTGAGCACACAGGAAATACTCCAGCTCTTGACAGGTTCAATGCTGGAGATCTCTCCATAACCAAGATGCACAACCTGGTCTGCGATCCAACGCTCGGCTTGCGCATGCCATCCCGGCAGCGCCCAGGGAGCGCGTCGCTCCGGTAGGGTCCCCAAGCGCTGTTCGTCGTGCCAGCGCGTGAGTCCCTCCCGAAGCGCCGGTGGCATATTGGTGTTCTTCAAGATCTTTTCGAGTGGGAGCCAAAAACCGGCATGCGGTACATCTGCCGTCTGTAGCTCCAGCAGATGGATGCAATCTCTTTGCTGGAGCTCCTCATCGGTCTGATGCGCAATATAGCGCAGAATGTTGATCGGTGCGCCGGCTAATTCCTCTAAGAATGGTTTTAATTTGTATGTATCTGCAACCCAGATTCTTTCGTTACATGCCCTGTGCGGTAGGGAGAGTTTCTCAGGATCGCTTTGCGCCAGGACCAGTGGCTGGTCCGGATGCGGGAGCAATGCATACACATTTGTTGTCCAACCCATAATAAGCCAATTATAACAAAGGCAAAGTTTGATCGGACACGCACAAAAACCGACCGGTGGTTGGTTGACTTTTGATTCCTCCTTGTATATACTGAAATTAACCCACAAAGAGGAGGCATCATGAACGAGCGCCCGTGGCTGGCTCATTACGACAAGGGAGTGCCGCACACAATCGAATATCCGGAAGCGCCATTATTCTATTTTTTGGAGCAAGCGGCGCAAAAATATCCTGACCGCGCCTGCACGATCTTCAAGGGCGCGGTCATTTCATATAAAGAGATGAACGCCCTGTCTGACCACATGGCAGCCGCGCTGGTTGAGATGGGGGTAAAAAAAGGCGACCGGGTAGGCATTTTCATGCCCAACACACCGCAGTTCGTGATCGCTTATTTCGGTATCCTGAAAGCGGGCGGTGTGGTCGTGGCGGTCAACCCGACCTACCCGCCTGATGAGGTGTTGATCCCGGTCAACGATGCCCAGATTGAGATTATATTTACGCTGACGCGCTTCTATAATGTTTTGAAAAGCGTGCGCGAGCGGTCGAAGCTCAAGCGGATCATTGTCTCGAATATTAAGGAAGCACTCCCGCCGGTCCTGCGGATCCTCTTCACACTCGCGAAAGAGAAAAAGGAGGGTCATCACGTCGATGCGCTGGAAGACGGAGACGTCTGGATGAAGGACCTGCTCAAGAAGCACGAGAATTCACCGAAGCCAAACGTTCCGGTATCCGCAGATGATACAGCCCTATTCCAGTATTCAGGCGGCACGACCGGCGTCCCCAAGGGTGCTATCGCCCTGCACCGCAATGTGGTAGCCAATACCGTGCAGATGAGAGCCTGGTTCGTAAACTCGGAGGATGGGAAAGAAATCTTCCTCATGGGAATCCCGCTCTTCCATGTCTATGGAATGGTGGCAGGCATGAGCGTGGCAATGGCCATGGGAGCAACGATGGTGATGGTGCCGAACGCACGCGATCTCAAGGATGTGCTCGAAAATATCAGCAAATACAAGACAACGATCTTTCCCGGCGTCCCGTTACTTTACAACGCCATCAACAACCACCCGGACGTAAAGGCGGGCAAATACGATCTGTCCTCGATCAAAGCCTGCATCTCCGGTTCGGCGCCGTTGATGCGCGAGACCAAGGAGCAATTTGAAAAATTGACGGGCGGCAAGGTGTTCGAAGGCTATGGACTATCCGAAGCGCCGACCGCGACGCATTGCAATCCCCTCCTGGGCATGAACAAAACAGGCTCCATCGGAATGCCTTTGCCTAACGTGGAGGTCAAGATCATCAGCCTGGACGATGGAGAAACAGAAGTGCCACCGGGCGAGATCGGAGAGATCGCCATACACGGTCCGCAGGTGATGAAGGGTTATCATAATATGCCAACGGAAACCGCCAACACACTGCGCCAGATGAAGGATGGCAAGACGTGGCTGTTCACCGGCGACATTGCGCGTATGGACGAAGATGGCTACTTTTACATTGTCGACCGCAAGAAAGAGCTCATCAAGCCAGGCGGCTTCCAGGTCTGGCCGCGCGAGGTGGAGGAAGCGATTGCTTCGCATCCGAAAGTGCTGGAAGTCGGCGTCGGCGGCATCCCGGACCCGAACCGGGGTGAAACCGTCAAAGCCTGGATCGTGGTCAAGCCCGGCGAGACATTGAGCGTCGAAGAGCTCAAGGCGTACTGCAAGGAGCATCTTGCGCCGTACAAAATCCCCTCTCATTATGAGTTCAGGAACGAACTGCCCAAGACCACCGTAGGAAAGATTCTCCGGCGCGAGCTGGTCAGGCAGCATAAAGAGTCGGTGAACTGATAGACAGGACGGAGCGCTACGCAAATAAAAAGGGCCTCCCGATTTGGGAGGCCCTTGTCCTGTTACCTGCAACTACGCACCCATGCTAATGACCTGGGGCGTGCCGCTCTTCTTGGGAGCCGGCGGCGGAAAGATCGCCTCGAACTCTTCGCGCGTGAGCGTTTCCACTTCGAGCAGCTTCTGCGCCACCGCGTCCAGGCGGTCACGGTACTTGGTGAGCAGTTTCTTCGTGAGCTTGTAAGCATCGTCCACGAGTCTGCGGACTTCCGCGTCGATACGTTCGGCAACAGCTTCGGAATAGTCACGCTGCTCGGAAATCTCGCGACCGAGGAAGATCAGCTCTTCCTTCTGACCGTAGGTCATCAAGCCCATCTCGTTGGACATACCCATGCGGGTGACCATCATGCGCGCCACCTGCGTAACCCGCTCGATATCGTTGGAGGCCCCGGAGGTGATGTCATCGAAGACCAGCTCCTCGGCGACGCGTCCACCGAGCAGACCTGCCAGCGAGGCAATCATCTTCTTGCGCGAGGTCAAGATGCGGTCATCTTCAGGCCGGTACCAGGTGAGACCACCCGCCTGACCGCGCCCGACGATGGTAATCTTCTGCACGGGATCCGCTTCCGGGATGGCATTCATCACCACGGCGTGCCCGGCTTCATGGTACGCAATGATGCGCTTCTCTTCATCCGAGATCAGACGGGACTTGCGCTCCGGTCCCATCACCACGCGCTCGATGGCTTCCTCCAGGTCCTGCTGTCCGATGGATTTCTTGTTACGGCGTGCAGCCAGGATCGCCCCTTCGTTGACGAGATTTTCAAGGTCCGCACCCACAAATCCCGGTGTGCCGCGAGCCAGGGAGGCCAGATCGACGCTCGGCTCCAACGGCTTGCCCTTGACATGCACTTTCAGGATCGCCTCACGGCCCTTCATATCGGGACGGTCAAGCGTGACGCGGCGGTCAAAACGACCGGGGCGCAGAAGCGCCGGGTCGAGAATGTCGGGTCGGTTCGTCGCAGCGATGATGATAATGTTGGTATCAGTATCGAAACCATCCATCTCTACCAGCATCTGGTTCAGGGTTTGCTCGCGCTCATCGTGCGAGCCGCCAAGCCCGGCGCCACGCTGACGGCCGACCGCATCGATTTCGTCCACGAAGACGATACACGGGGAATGGCGTTTCGCCTGGTCGAACAGGTCGCGGACGCGGCTGGCACCGACGCCCACAAACATTTCCACGAACTCAGAACCGGAGATCGAGAAGAACGGCACGCCTGCCTCGCCGGAGACTGCTTTTGCCAGCAGGGTCTTCCCGGTGCCGGGAGGCCCGACGAGCAGCACACCCTTAGGAATACGCGCGCCGAGCTGGATGAACTTCTGCGGTTCCTTCAGGAACTCGACGACCTCCGCAAGCTCCTGCTTGGATTCCTCCACACCGGCAACGTCCTGAAACGTGACGGTAGGATGCTCACCACTGAACATGCGCGCCCGGGACTTTCCGAAGGACATGGCAGCATTGTTGCTACCCTGCGCCTGGCGGAAAATAAACCACAAGACGCCCGCCATGAACAGGATCGGCAGGATGTACAACGCGCCACTCACGATGCCCGCCCACTGTGAGGGTGGCTGCACTTCGATTTTGACGCTCTCCGAGCCCAATTCCTCAGGTGTAACGCCCAACGCCAGCAGCTGCTCCACAAGCGTTGAATCTGTTTCCTTATAGGACTCCACGCCGTCCACATCCCCATCTGTATAGATGACACGCAGGGTGTCATTATCTTCAATCACCACACGGGCAACCTTGCCCGCCTTGATATCGCGCGCTACTTCATTGATTGTCAAAGACTCTTGCGAACCCGACTCCCGCTGAACAGCCATCACCACCATGGCGACTGCCGCAATAATCAACAATAAGGTGACAACAAACGATTGGTTTCTAGGATTCACTCTGCCTCCAAATCATAATTGCGAGAGGATTATACCAACAGGAGCATCGCAGGAATAGCCCCATGGAAAATCTTATATATTTCTCTAATATACCCTGATCTGCTACTCTGGACGCCAGAGAGCGCCCTGCTCTTACTTAATAACGAGTTCGACCGGACAATGATCCGATCCCAGGACTTCCTCGTGAATAATGACATCCACAATCCGGGGAAGCAGGGCTTTTGAGACCAGGAAGTAATCCAGCCGCCAGCCCACCCGCCGCTCGCGGGCTGTGGCCCGGAACGTCCACCAGGTGTACTGGACCCGATCGGGGTACAGATGGCGGTAGATGTCCACAAAGCCATGATCGATGTACTTCTGTACCCAGGCACGTTCCTCGGGCAAAAAGCCAGAGGTTCTCTGGTTTTGTCGCGGGTTTCTCAGGTCAATGGGCATATGGGCTGTGTTGAAATCCCCGGTAATAATGAGGTTCTCCCCCTGGGCGTGGTAACGGTCGCACAGGGCAAGGAGATGGGCATAAAAGTCGAGCTTGTACTCAACCCGCTCCCGGCCGCGCTGACCGCTGGGAAAATAAACGTTGAACAGCCGGAACCCGTTGTGAAGGGTGGAAATTACCCGGCCCTCCACATCGAAGAGAGGCACATTCAATCCCAAACAATGCTCAAGGCATAGAGCTCGCAAAAAAGTAGCCACCCCGCTGTAGCCGGGCCTTTCTGCGGGGTTCCAGAGCACCTCATAGCCCGGGAAATCCCGCTGAGCATCGTTGAGCTGGTCCGGGCGGACCTTGATCTCCTGAAGGCAAAGGATATCCGGCTGCTGTTCCCAGGCCCATCGCAGCGCGCCCTTGTTCAGCACCGCCCGCAAACCGTTAACGTTCCATGTGATGATCTTCATTGCAAGTGCATGCGCAGGCTGGCTCCGCTTGCCAGCAGCTGTTTACGCTGTGGTAAACTTCAAACAGGTACCATGATGAATGCAAAGCTAAAAAGCATTTTATGCATCGAAGATGAACCTGAAATGATCGACCTGATACGTCTTATCCTTGGTCGGCGTGGTTTTGAAGTGAAAGGTGCCAGCGGCGGCGTCGAGGGGCTGAAGATGATCCGGCAGGAATTGCCTGATCTCGTGCTGCTCGACCTGATGATGCCAGATATGGATGGCTGGGAAGTATACCAGCAAATGAAAGCCGACCAATACACCCGGGGCATTCCCGTGATTGTGGTGACCGCAAAAGCACAGAGCATCGATCGAGTCCTCGGTCTGCATATAGCGAAAGTAGACGATTACATCGCCAAGCCCTTCAGCCCTCAGGAGCTGATGAACAGCGTAGAAAAAGTCCTCAGCCGCTCTGCGGCCCAGACGGGGTAAACCCAAGCCTCTCTTTCTAGATATGCCAAAGACGATCGCAGTCGCGAACAACAACCGGATTATCGCGGGGGATTTGCGGGTTAAGTACTGTGACAGTTTTCTTTGCCAGCTACGCGGGTTAAGCTTTCGCTCGCGTCTGGCGCTCGACAGGGGTCTGCTTCTGGTGGGCAAACGGGACTCTCGCATCGACTCGTCCATTCACATGATCTTCGTGCTCTTTGATCTGGCAGTCATCTGGATCGATTCTGACATGCAGGTGGTGGACAAGGTTCTGGCCCGGGCATGGAGACCAGCTTACTTTCCCAGGCGACCGGCTAAATACACCCTGGAACTCCATAGCGAGAGGTGGGACGAATTCCAGATCGGCGACGGAGTGATCTTCAGGGATGCATAGGCACCTTTCCTTTACTCTTGTTTTCCTCTTGGTTTTGAGCTTTATCGTCCAGCCAGCGCTGGCCCAGGAGAGTGGACCTGTGTATATCGTACAGCCAGGTGACACGCTTTCCTTTATTGCCTCGCGCTTCAACGTGACTATCGATGAATTGGTCGCCGCCAACCCGGCGCTCGACCCCAACTTCTTATCGCAGGGGCAGCGCATTGTGATCCCCGGACTCGAGGGAGTGAGCGGAGTTCTGGAAACTGAAATCATCCCCCTGGGAGACTCACTTCGCAGCCTGAGCCGGCGCACGCAAGTCTCTGACGACCTATTAAGGAAGCTCAACCGTCTGGTCAGTCCTTCCGAGCTCTATGTGGGGACAAGTATTATCGTCCCCACTTTAGAGGAGCAAGAACCTCTGAGCGCACGTATCAGCCCGTCGCCGGGTGAATCGCTGCTGGAAATGGCGATCCGACAGGGTAGCGATCCATGGACGCTGGCTTCGATCAACAAACTCGACGCCACCTGGGAGGCGCTGCCCGGCGACATCCTCTACTCGCCGACAGGCACAGGCGCAGGGAATGCCATGGGCCTCCCATCCGCTTTTTTGAGCGCGGAGATCGAGCCACTGCCCCTGGTCCAGGGCGCGACGGAGGTGATTCGTGTCGAGGTGCAGGATGGGGTTTCCCTGTCTGGACAGTTGGTCGACATGCCATTGCACTTCTTCCCAACCGATAGTGGGCAGGTTGCCTTACAGGGCATTTATGCCCTGCTGGAACCGGGTGTGTATCCCTTATTAATAGAAGCGACCCTGCCAGACGGCAGTCGGCAGTCTTTTGGACAAATGGTTCTCGTCAATGCCGGGAATTACCTGACCGAGGAAATTCCGCTGAATGATCCAAGTACCCTTGACCCGGCCGTCACCGAAACCGAGCTGCAGAATATCGTCGCCCTGACCACGCCATCCACACCGACTCGTTACTGGAACGGCAGCTTTGCCTCCCCAGCCGTGGACCCGACTTGCTTCAGCTCACGTTACGGCACCCGCCGGATCTATCGAGTCATCAATTCGGATATCGAGGTTCCGGGCTTCCATACCGGGTTGGATTTTTGCGGGGGCGAGGGCTTGCAGATCTTTGCACCCGCACCAGGCAGGGTGGTGTTCGCCGCACCTTTAACCGTTCGTGGCAACGCGACCCTCATCGATCATGGCTGGGGCGTCTATAGCGGGATCTGGCACCAGTCTGAGATGTTTGTAAACGTCGGTGATATGGTCGAACAAGGACAAGTGATCGGGCTGGTGGGCGAGACGGGCCGCGTGACGGGCGCGCATTTGCACTGGGAGGTGTGGGTCAACGGCATCCAGGTAAATCCGCTCGAATGGCTCGATCAGGTTTATCCGTAGCGAGCCTGCCAGATGCATACTTCCGGGCGGGAGCGTTGCACTCCGTCCCTGTTTATGCTACACTGCAAAGATACTGGAGGTACTTGTGGCCACCGCTTCGATCGTCAACTTCCTCAAACAAAGCGATATTTTCTATCAGTTCACACCTACGCAGCTTGAGCTGGTAGCAAATATCTGCCAGGAGGGAATCTTCCAGAAGGATGACTTGATCTTTCGCGAAAACAGCAGCAGCAAGGAACTCTATATCATCGTGCAGGGGGAAGTGGATATCTTCGTGGACCCATCATTGGTCAGCTCGTCCAGTGCCGAGATCGAAAATACGGTCATTGCCACACTGCGCCGCGGGCAGAACTTTGGGGAAGTTGCCCTGGTAGACGAAGGTCTGCGCTCCGCTTCGGCTTGCGCCTCTCAAAACGAAACACGCCTGCTGATCATTCCGCGCGACAAGCTGATCATGCTCTGCGAAACCTATCCGCAACTGGGTTACCGCTTAATGTATAATCTGGCAGCAGATCTTGCCATGAAGATTCGCAACACAGACCTGCGTATCCGTGAGCAATTGCTTTACAAACCTCAGGATAAGAATAAGGCTTGATCCCCTGAAGACTTGACCGGCTGCTAAATTTCACGTAGTATTACCCGGAAGAATCGGTCAAGCGAGTTACATTTCTGTCGTTGATTAACCATTTACGAGCCGCGAGAAACTCATACGTATGGAGAGGGTTTTCTCGGGTTCTTTGTTAAATGGCTTGCAGCAAATCCTAGCCAAAGGAGGTGGTGCCGACAAGAAAGAGTGTTGTCCACCCTGTTGTCGTATCGTCACATGAGATACTCAAGAACCCACTA
>DAIQBG010000009.1:15141-76009 GCA_036781265.1 Anaerolineales bacterium
GATGCAGCCACAGAGCCGGCTGGTGCATTCGAATGTACCGATGAGATCGGCTGTGTCACGGTTGCTCCCGGCGACCCAATCCACATTGCCTATGCGCTGACCGTTTCTGGCGCAACCGCCTCGCTCGGCGAGGATAGCCGCGGGGCGATTGAAATCGCCATCGAGGAACGCGGCGGCGAACTGCTCGGTCACCCGATTGAGCTCACCGGTGAAGACGAACTCTGTAATGCAGAAGGCGGCCAGGCGGCAGGTACCAAGATCTCCGCTGACGATACCATCGTCGGCGTAATCGGCACCAATTGCTCCAGCTCTGCCCGCTCGTCCATGCCGCTGATCTCCCAGGCCGGCATGGTGATGATCTCATCCTCAAACACCAACCCCGACCTGACGGACCCCAATCACCCTGACCATCACCCTGGCTATTTCCGCACCGCGCACAACGACCTGTTCCAGGGTCGTGTTGCGGCTGAGTTTGCCTACAATGAGCTCGGCCTGCGCTCGGCTGCTACGATCCACGACGGCAGCCCCTATGCCGAATCCCTGCAGCGCGTGTTTGCCGAGGTCTTTCAGGAGCTTGGCGGCACGGTGACGGCACAGGAAGCCATCAATGTCGGCGACACCGACATGAAACCGGTCCTGACCTCCATCGCCACCGGGGCGCCCGAGATCATCTACTTCCCGATCTTCGAGCCAGAAGGTCCATTGGTCGCCTCGCAGGCAAAGGAAGTCCCCGGACTGGAAGAGACCATCCTGATGGGTGCTGATGGTTTGTTCGCAGACACCTTCCCAGAAGCCGCCGGCAGTGCTGCGGTCGGTATGTACCTGTCCGGACCGTACGTGGATGTCAATGACGAGGACTACGGTGCCTTCTTAGGCCAGTGGGAGAGCCAGATCGGCGGCGTTCCTCCGAGCGGTTTCCACGCGCACGCCTATGACGCCACCAATATCCTGCTCGACGCCATCGAAGCCGTGGCGATGCAGGATGCCGATGGCACCCTGCTCATTCCGCGCCAGGCTCTTCGCGACTGGATCTACAGTCTCGAGAATTACGACGGCCTGACCGGCAACCTGACCTGCGATGAGAACGGTGACTGCGCCACCGGTGAAGCTCTCGGTGTCTTCCAGCTTTCGGATGCCGAGGTAGGTGGCGCCTGGCCTCCGCCCGTCTTCTGGACGCCGTAGTCATTCGGATCCACAATTGCAACATGCCTAGCCGATCGTAAGTTGATAGGTAGTGAGCCGGGCCGCTGGTCGGCGCGAGCCCGGCTCCTTGTGTTGTAAAGGAAAACGATATGCAAGCAACGTACCGACTGAAACGAATCAACTGGCCGGATCTTTTTATGTGGGTGGTTGGTGCAGCACTTCTCCTGCTGATCATCGTTGGCACGGTCCTGACCCTTCAGAAGGGGAAATATACAGCCAACCAGTGGTTTGATCTGGCAGTCTTTGGTCTGGCACAGGGCAGCGTGTACGCCTTGATCGCTCTGGGCTATACGCTGGTCTACGGCATTCTGCGCATGATCAACTTTGCCCATAGCGAAATTTTCATGAGCGGCGCCTATATCGGTTATTTTGTCGCTTCCGGCATGCAGACCGCGGGGTTCTTGCAGCAGAATCCACTGATTGGCATTGTGCTCATTTTTCTAGCTGCAATGGCAACCTCCGCTCTGCTGGCAGTCTTACTCGAGCGGATAGCATATCGTCCCTTGCGCGGCGCGCCACGTCTTGTGCCTCTGATCACAGCGATTGGCGCGTCTTTCTTTTTACAGTACACCTTCCGTGGTTTGTTCGGCACACAAACCCGTGCCTATCCTGAGATTCCCCTGATCAGAGGCACCTGGCTGCTGTTCGGCGAATTCCAGATTCAAAAGATTCAGGTCGTTGTTATTATTGCTGCCGCGGTCATGATGGCTTTCCTGGCGTACTTTGTTCAGTATACAAAGACCGGTAAAGCCATGCGGGCGGTCTCCGAGGACAAAGCGGTTGCAGCACTGATGGGCATTGATGTAGATGCGATCATTGTGCGCACTTTTGTCCTGGGCGCAGCACTTGCCGGGGCTGCCGGTGTGCTCTATTGTTTCATGTTCCGAATTGTCACGTTTTACATGGGCTTCATCCCGGGAATCAAGGCCTTTACGGCAGCAGTCCTCGGTGGGATCGGAAACCCGCCCGGCGCCATGCTCGGTGGACTTTTCCTCGGGATTTTTGAATCTCTGGGACCTACTCTTTTCCTGGATGGACTGGGAATTCCAGCGCCCTACCAGCTGAAGGATGTCATCGCGTTCACAATGCTTGTCATGGTTCTCATCTTCCGTCCGACCGGAATTCTTGGTGAGCGATTGGGCAAGACCAAGGCCTAGCGGAGGGCGACATGTCCAGTAATAACCAATTTATCTGGCGAAAGGCAGTGCAGCTGGGGTTGATCGGAGGCCTGGTTGGGATCTTGATCGCCCTGGTTGGAATGGTCGAGGCATTCAACCGTCGTGACATTGTTACCGGGGTCCTGACTATGGGCTGGACCTTGCTGTTCCTGACGATCCTGGTGACGGCTTATTTTTCCGCTGCGCACTCCTCGGCAGGCGGGATCGTCTCAAACGTTCTTGCGGGCAGCATCGCGGGAATAATTTTTTCGGTGATGATGAGTTTGCTCGTGCTTGCCATTGAAAACTTTAACCTGCGCCCGATCTTTGTAAATGCTTCACCGACACTCGTAGAAATCCTGACGTTCGACAGGGAGACTGGTAGTGGATTGGGGTTGCTCCTGGTTTTTGGAGCGGTCGTCGGGGCCGCTGGCGGCCTGATTTACACCCTGCCTGGAAGAATACGCGGGGCAGTGGTACTGGGGTTATCCGTAGTAGCCTTTCTTGGACTCATGCAGGAGCTCATTGAGGTCCCTCTGCGGAGCGCCCCGGCGCTGAACACCGCGCTCACCTGGATGTTTGGTCGCGGAACAGAATCGGGACTCTCTGTCCTTGGCGCGATCGTCGTTTTCCTGATCGTTACGGTGGGCAATTTGCTGTGGCAGGGAAACTCGAGCCAGGTCCAGGCCCGCTTTACGAAGCTTTCAGGCAAGAATCAGAGATCAATCCGCTGGCTGTTATACGGTCTTCTCATCCTGCTTGTTCTGTATCTACCGGCCATCCTGGGACTTTACCTCACAGAGGTGATCAACGTCACCGGCCTTATGATCCTCATGGGACTCGGGCTAAATATCGTGGTCGGTTTTGCGGGTCTGTTGGATCTGGGCTATGTTGCTTTTTATGCGATTGGCGCCTATACGGTGGCGGTTCTCACGAATTTGAGCGGTGAATTAACCTGGGCAGTCGGAATGAATTTCTGGCTGGCGCTGCCGGTGGCGATCGCCCTCGCCACATTTGCCGGTATTCTACTGGGTATTCCCGTTTTGAACATGCGTGGGGATTATCTCGCCATTGTTACCCTGGGATTCGGAGAAATCATTCGTATTCTTGCACTCTCTGATTTTCTCAAGCCCACCATTGGCGGTTCACAGGGAATTGTCAACATTCCTCCACCGCGCGTCGTCGACACACTGATCAACAGTCCCACGACCCTGTATTACGTGATCGTGGCGGGATGTCTCCTGGCCTTGTTCATTGGCCAGAGGCTGCGAGACTCGCGACTGGGGCGCTCGTGGAAAGCAATGCGCGAAGATGAGGATGTGGCGCAAGCCATGGGGATCAACCTGGTTGCGACCAAGCTCCTGGCGTTCGCGACGGGCGCAGCGTTCTCGGGTTTGAGCGGATCGATCCTGGCCATCAAGCTGGGAACGATTTACCCTCACAGCTTCGCGCTGTTAATTTCCATCAACGTTCTGGCGCTGATCATTATCGGCGGCATGGGGAGCATTCCGGGTGTGTTTATCGGCGCGCTGCTCCTGGTCGGTCTGCCAGAACTCCTGCGTGAGTTTGCAGAATATCGCCTGTTGATCTATGGTGCCCTGCTGGTGGTGATGATGCAAGTCCGCCCGGAAGGATTCTGGCCAGAGGCCACTCACAAGCGTGAATTACATGAAAAGACACCGGATGTGGTGCAGACCGATCTACCCGGGGTCCAGGCAGAAGCGTAGGAGTGTTGACCATGAACCCTATCCTTGTCGCGAACAATGTCACAAAGCAGTTCGGCGGGTTGATTGCGGTAAACAGACTGAACCTGGAGATTCCAGAAAAGTCTATATCAAGCATCATTGGTCCCAACGGCGCAGGCAAGACCACTTTCTTCAACTGTATCACCGGTTTTTATACCCCGGAGCACGGAGAAATCCTCTTCCGTGGTAACCGCATCGACGGGCTGCGGTCGGATCAGATCACCCAGCTCGGGATCGCCCGAACCTATCAGAATATCCGTCTCTTCTCGAACCTGACAGCCCTCGAAAACATTATGGTCGGATATGAACCACACCTGAAGACCGGCTGGCTCGATGCTGTTTTCCACACTCGTCGATACCATGAGGATGAGGAAGCAGCCCACAAGGAAGCCATTCGTTTGCTGCGCTTCGTGGGACTGGCTGGCTCGGGCGATCAGATTGCTCGAAACCTTCCCTATGGCGCGCAGAGACGCCTTGAGATCGCGCGGGCTCTAGCCAGCCAACCCGGCTTGCTGCTCCTGGACGAACCAACTGCCGGAATGAACCCGAACGAAACAGTCGAGATGATGCATTTCATCCGCAACCTGCGCGATAGCCTGGGCATCACCATCATGCTGATCGAACATGATATGCGCCTGGTGATGGGCGTCAGCGAGCAGATCACGGTGCTCGACTTCGGTGAGAAGATTGCGGAGGGGTTGCCGGCAGAAATCCAGAGCAACCCGCGTGTGATCGAGGCCTACCTGGGCCGGGGCGCCGCCACGGAAGGCGTCACATCTGCACCTGCCGGTGCTGCCGCAACTCTGACCGACTCCCCCATCGGATAGGCAAACATGTCCATACTCACTGTCGACAACGTCCACACCTATTATGGCAACATCCATGCTCTCAAGGGCATTTCTCTCCACATCGAAAAGGGCGAAATTGTCACCCTCATTGGAGGCAACGGAGCCGGCAAGACTACCACTCTCCGAACGATTTGCGGTTTGTTGAAACCTCGCCAGGGAACCGTCCGACTTCACGATGAGGAGCTGCTCAAATACAAGGCGCATGAGATCGTCTATAAAGGCATCTCCATGGTACCAGAGGGTCGCGGTGTGTTCGCCCGCCTGACCGTGGTCGAAAACCTCGAAATGGGAGCCTACAGCCGGGCGGATGCTCAGGAAATGCAGCGCAACATGGAGCGGGTCTTTACCCTGTTCCCGCGTCTCCGGGAGCGACGCACCCAGGTTGCCGGAACGCTCTCGGGCGGCGAACAGCAGATGCTGGCGACCGGACGTGCACTGATGGCAAATCCCAGCGTTTTGCTGATGGATGAACCCTCCATGGGGCTCGCGCCAGTGCTCGTCGAATTGATCTTCGATATCATCCAGCAGATCAACAAGGAAGGCACAACCATCCTGCTGGTCGAACAAAATGCCCTCATGGCTCTGGGGATTGCCCATCGCGGCTATGTGCTCCAGACTGGTCAAATTGTTCTCAGCGATACAGCCGCGAATTTGAAGCAGAATCCCACCGTGCAAAAGGCATATCTCGGGATGGAGTAAGCTGTTCGACATAGGAGTCAAAAGCGCAGAGGACGATTTTCCTCTGCGCTTTTCTATTCAGCTCTCTTGGCCATCCAGCTAGTTGTCGCTCGTGGCGCACCGGAAACCGTCCGTATCATTGCGGCCGGGAAATGCCCAGAACCGGTTGGTGACGCGCACGTTATGGGCTTGCGTATTCCATGAGCCGCCTCGAAGCACGCGCCGGTTGACCGAGTCGCCTCCCCGTGGATCCTCAGCCGGGCTTTGAGCATAATAATCTTCATCATATCCGTCTGCCGTCCATTCCCAGACATTCCCAGCCATATCCAAAACGCCATAGGGACTCGCGCCTGCCGGGTAGCTGCCCACCACAGTTGTATCGTCAACAAGATGATCGAAGTTCAGCCGGCTCGGATCAGGCGTCTCCATGCCCCACGGATACAAACGCCGATCGGTTCCGCGGGCCGCCTTTTCCCACTCCGCCTCGGTCGGCAGACGCCGTCCAGCCCAGGTACAGTATGCAACAGCCTGATCCCACGAGATACCCAGGGCTGGATGATTTCCATGTTCGGGAGAGCCGTACCGTCGCGAGTGAGCTGGCTCAGTGCATTCCCCGGCCTGCACACACCTGCGATACATATCGTTGGTCACTTCTGTCCGGTCGATCCAGAAGGAGTCCAGATAGACAGTGTGTTGCGGATACTCATCGCTGTCCGCATCCCCATCGCTCACGTCACTTCCCATGACAAATTCTCCGGCCGGGATAAAGACCAGCGTGGCTTCATCAACCGGAGAGGTCTTCATCCCACCCGCTTGCGGCTCAGCCGGTTTGCAGGCAGCCAGGAAGAGCAGCAGTCCAAACAGCGCAGACCAGCGCCGGCTCATGGCTTCGTTTCCCCAATTTGCACACCTCCATTCGTGCTGAATCCAAAACCGGCCACGGTCACCGGGCGATAATCAAAGCCCATGCTCTCCACCCGCAGCGTATGGGCACCCGGGCGGAATCCGGATACTTCGATGTAACCGCCGTGTCTTCCCGACTTAGACCAGATCACCGATGTGTTTCCGCGCCAGACTTCTTGCCCATCGAAAAAGACGCGTGCCCAGCCGATCATGCCCTCGCCTAAAAACTGTACACCCGTGGACGCATATGAGTCGTCAAATGTCACCTCAATCCAGTCGCCGTTCCACCACAGCACACGCTGCAAGCCATAAGGAATAGTCTCCTCTGCAAAGGAAACCGTTACCCCTTCTGGAGGTGCCGTGTCGGCGGAATTGGCATGGGCGATCACATCCGGCGGCGTTTCAAAGAAGCGACTATCGCCCTCGTAAACGGTGACAGTCAGGGGCGGTTCCGGAGTAACCGGATCTGCGACCGCAAGCTGATTCTCGTCACAGCCCGGCGCGGGGGTCGTCGAGCCGCTTGCAACGGTGCAGATGAACCAGCTTTGCTTGGTCAGGTTTTCGGCGCGTAAATCGAATGCGCAGGGATCGTCAACAACCTCCAAATTCAGCCCGTTCCCCTCAATGCTCCACCGGTATTCGCCCGTATTCTCCGGGCAGTAGGGATCGTTGAAGATGAACAGGCGGTCTCCCTCAACCGCGTATGACGCAAGGCTACGCCAGTTATTCACTTCATAAAAGATTCGCATCACTCCCCTGTCAAATTGCAGCTTCCAGATGCCTCCGGTCACGCGGTAATCGGCGCAGCGCATACAACGCCACCACTGGGGCCAGGACTGATCCACTTTTGCATACGTCCCATCGATGACGGTCGCTGTGGGGTCAGGCAGGGGGGTAAAGTACGCAAAAGGAGTGGCCTGCAAGAGTGCACTCCAGGCGCTCGTAGAAGCCTGCACCGGGGTATTCTGAGGTAGTCTGGTTGCAACAACCAGGGAAGGCGCCGCGACCTGCGTGCTGCGGAAGAAGATTAAACCGGAGATCACCAACACCACGACGACTGCAAGGAACAATCCTGCCGACCTTTTACTCTGCGTCATATCCTGTTTCTCCATTAAAATCAGCCTTGAGATGATCGATCGCCACGACCGGCGATTATACCTTTGCGATCCAGTTCCCTGGAATCCCTGCAGGAGACTATATGATTATCCTCTCTGCCGATGAGGTTCGTCAAGCGCTACCGATGAGGGAAGCGATCGAAGCGATGAAAGTTGCCTATGCGGCGCTTTCGGGTGGAACGGCTGTCGTTCCATTGCGGACACAGCTGCAGATCCCGGGCAGTGAAGCACTCAGTCTGTTCATGCCCGCCTACGTCAGCGCAGCCGATCAAAATGCGCTGGCTGTCAAAGTCGTTTCTCTGTTTCCAACCAATCCGAGCCGCGGACTCGCCTTCATCCAGGCCGCTGTCCTTGCCTTCGATCCAGAGACGGGCCGTGCCCTGGCATTGCTGGAGGGCAGCTCGCTGACAGCTATCCGCACGGGGGCTGCCGGAGGTGCAGCTGTTGACCTCCTCGCTCGCCCCGACAGCAAAGTGGTAGCCATTTTTGGCGCGGGCGCCCAGGGAAGGACCCAGCTCGAGGCGGCTTGCGCTGCTCGTCAAATCGAGACGGCTGTCATTCTGGACCCAAATCCTGGTAAGGCAAAGGCTTTCGCCGAAGAGCTAAAGGGCAGAAATGGGATCACCGGGGACATCCGCGTCGCTTCGACGCCTAGAGAAGCCATCGAAGATGCCGACATCATTTGCACGGCTACCACCTCACGAAGACCTGTGTTCGAGGATCGAGACCTCAAGGCGGGGACGCACATTTCGGCGGTCGGCTCCTATACACCGGAAATGCAGGAAGTCCCGGTGGAAACATTGCTGCGCGCCCGAGTCTTCGTTGACTCCAGGCTGGCTTCGCTGGAGGAGGCGGGCGAACTGATCCAGCCTATTCGTGCCGGGATATTCGATGAGTCCCATATCTGTGGCGAACTGGGCGAGGTCGTGTTGGGACAGATACCCGGGAGACAAACTCCCGATGAGATCACGTACTTCAAATCGGTGGGGATTGCTGTGCAGGACGCGCTGGCAGCACAGGTTGCGCTCCATAATGCGCGCAAACTAAACATTGGCAAGGAAGTAGATTTTTGACTTTGGAGTCAGCCAGCCTGCTCTCTTCCAGCTCCAACAGAGGTTAAATGGACACCCCAAAAACAGCAGACATTGTGATCATCGGGGGCGGCGTAATGGGAGCCAGTGCCGCTTACCATCTGGCCAAGCGCGGCATGAAGAATATAGTTTTGCTCGAGAAAGAGGAATTTTTCGGCGCGGGTGCAACCGGACGCTGCGCCGGTGGAGTCCGCTACCAGTTCTCGACCGAGATCAATATCCGGCTGTCGCTGGAAAGCCTGCCCATGCTGGAATGTTTTGAGGAAGAGATCGGGCAGAACGTCAACTACCGTCAGTGCGGATATTTACTGGTTGCCACAAATGAGAAGGATGCAGCCACCTTCCGGCAGAATGTCGATCTGCAGAACCGTCTCGGCGTGCAATCGCATCTTTTGAGTGGAGAAGAGGTCCGCGCCCGCTTGCCTTTGATGCGCTTCCAGGACGCCGTTGCCGGGACATTTCACCACAGGGATGGCCTGGTGGACCCGAATAGTGTTGTAGCAGGATACATTGGAGCGGCGCAGAAAATGGGGGTCAAAGCCCTGGCCCGCGCCGAGGTAACGGGAATCCGAATCGAGCTTGGTGAGGTGACAGCCGTGGAGTCGACACAGGGAATCATTCACACCCGCCACGTGTTAAATGCCGCTGGACCCTGGGCAGGAGTGGTCGGACAGATGGCGGGCGTGTCCATTCCCATTCTTCCCATTCGCCGGCAGATGTTTACCACGAACGCGCTGCCTGAGATCCCGGCTGACTTCCCATTTGTGATCGATTTTGGCCAGTCCCTTTATTTTCATCGCGAGGGCGAGGGATTGCTGATTGGCATGAGCAACCAGGATCAGACTCACGGCTTCGACCAGAGCGTGGACCAAGAATTCGAGTTTATCAATCTCGAAGCAGCAATCGAGCGCCTTCCGCTCCTGGAACGGGCCAGCCGCATGTCCCACTGGGCGGGCTTATATGAGATGACGCCGGATGCTCACCCGATTTTGGGAGAGAGCCCTGTAAAGGGATTCACAATCTGTGCCGGCTTTTCAGGCCATGGTTTTATGCATGGGCCGGTGGCTGGCAAGCTTATGGCGGAATATATTCACGATGGAGTCTTCTCCACGGTGGATGTCTCAACCCTCGACCTGGCACGCTTCGAGCAAGGAAGATTGATAAGAGAGTACAATGTGGTTTGAGGAAATGAAAAGACCAGCTTATGCCCTCTGCAGAAATTATTACCATCGGAACAGAGATTTTACTGGGTGAAATCGTAGACACGAACACGCGCTATATCGCCCGCACACTGCGCAGCATGGGGGTGAATATCTACCGTACCATGACGATCGGTGACAACGTGGGGCGCATCGCCGAAGCTATCAACCACTCCATGCAGCGCGCCGAAATCGTGATCACTACCGGAGGGCTGGGGCCCACCGTGGACGACCCCACGCGCGAGGCGGTCGCAAGAGCAGCAGGACTGGAGCTCGAGTTTCGCGAAGACCTCTGGGAGCAGGTCGTGGCGATCATCTCGCGTTACGGTCGCAAGCCTTCCGAGAATCAAAAGCGACAGGCGTATATCCCCGCGGGCGCTATGGCAGTCCCCAATCCGGTAGGAACGGCGCCCTGCTTTATCGTCGAAACGGCGCGCAACGCGGTCGTCTCCTTGCCGGGCGTTCCCAACGAGATGGAACACATCCTGCACGAATCGATCATCCCCTATTTGCAGAAACGGTTCGAGCTCAACGAGATCATTAAGATTCGCGTCCTGCATTGTGCGGGGCTGGGCGAAGGTGTCATTGACGAAAAAATCGACGACCTGGAAACGCTCAGCAACCCGACGGTGGGGCTTGCGGCGCATACCGGGGTGGTCGATATCCGTATTGCAGCCAAGGCAGCCAGTGAAGCCGAAGCCGACCGGATGATCGCGGAGATCGAGCAAAAGGTCCGGGAAAGGTTGGGCGACGTGGTCTTCGGCGCGGACGAGGACAGCCTGGAGGAGACAACCCTGCGGGCCGTTGCAAAACGCGGCTGGACTCTCGTGGCCGTCGAGTCCGGGCTGGATGGAGGATTGGCGCGCAAGATTCCGCGCACCGTATCTTTGCCCGATCTTTCCTCCGAGGCGCTGATGGCAGCCCTGCGCGCCGCCCGGGCAGACGCGAATGCAGACGTAGCGCTCGGAGTTGCCGTACACATCGAAGATCGGACTGCCGAGCTGGCGCTGATTACCCCCAGGGCAGAAAAGACTCACCGCATTACCTATGGCGGACCGCCCCGCAGCCTGGCGCGCTGGTCTGTCAACCTTGCCCTCGACTGGCTGCGACGCCGCGCCATGGAGACGGAGTAAATGTTGCCTCGCAGCAGGCGGACTCACGGCTGGGTATACGTCGTTTGGGGGATCAATGGTCTGGCGCTCCTTGGAGTCCTGGTTGTCGCGATTCTCTATACAACCAGCCTGCACGCTTCCGCCGCCGATGAGCTGTCCTCTACAGCTCTGCCTGCAGAAACACGCGAGATTCCGCCGACGAGCTTTCTTCTACCTACTCTGACTCCCAACGCTCTTTACACGCCGCCTGTCTTCCTGACATCCACACCTTTTAGACTGGAAAATGACCTGCGCCCAGCGCTCATTGGCTTTTCGCTGGGTGGGCGTCCTATTCGCGCCTACACGTTTGGCACGGGTGAAAGGGAATACCTGATTGTGGCGGGCATTCATGGGGGCTACGAATGGAACACAATCGAGCTGGCGAACGAGCTGATTGCCTATCTTTATGATAAGCCGAGCGCCATCCCCGGTGATGTGACCCTCTATATTATTCCGAACATGAATCCGGATGGAGAAGCGCGCGCTCACGGGGTGGATGGCCGCGTCAACAACAATGGCGTGGACCTCAACCGCAATTTTCCCAGCGATAACTGGACGGCGCAATGGGATCGCGACGGCTGCTGGGTCTATCGCCCGACGACCGGGGGCAGGTACGGTGGCTCGGAGCCTGAGACGCGTGCCGTCATGAACTTTATCGTCAACCGCGACATTCAAGCTCTCATCAGCTATCATAGCGCCGCGCTGGGCATTTTTCCCGGCGGCGATCCCTGGACGCCAGACTCAAGACGGCTGGCAAGGGTTTTGGCTCAGTCCACGGGCTACCCCTATCCACCGATCGACACCGGCTGTGAATACACCGGAACGCTGGCAGATTGGGCAGTGGAGAATGGAACGGCTGCTGCTGTCGACATGGAATTACGGAATCACAGGGACATCGATTTTGAGGAAAATGTTAAAGCGCTCGAAGTGCTCGTGGAATTTGTGCCATAATTACCAGTACGCATAAGACAGGTTTGCCGGGCACTGTCCGGACAACGGAAACTGTCTCTATTATGAAATCACGTTGGGCTAAAAGCCAGACCCACCTTTATCTCTACAGGAGAACGAACGATGCAACAAGTGGACACGGTCATCACGAACGCCCTGGTCCTTACCATGGACGAAGATTTAAAGCAGTACTTTCCGGGGGCGGTCGCGATCAAGGGAGACCGTATCCTCGCGGTGGGGCGTGAAGACGAGATCAAGCAGGAATACTCAGCCCATGAAACGATTGATTGTGCAGGCAAGATCTTGATGCCCGGCCTGGTCAACGCGCATACTCATGTGCCGATGACTCTCCTGCGGGGCCTGGCAGATGATCTGCGTCTCGACGTCTGGCTGATGGGATACATGATGCCGGTCGAGCGCGAGTTTGTCTCGCCGGAGTTCGTCCGCCTGGGAACTCTGCTGGCCTGCGCGGAACAGATCCGCAGCGGGGTAACGACCTTCAACGACATGTATTACTTCGAAGAGGATGTAGCGCAGGCTGCCGCCGACGCTGGCATGCGGGCCGTCTGTGGACAGACCGTAATGAAGTTCCCTGCGCCGGACGCCGCCTCGTTCGAAGACTCTCTGCTGATGGCGCGCGAATTTATCCAGCACTGGAAGGACCATCCGTTGATTGTCCCGGCGGTGGCACCGCACGCGCCTTACACCTGCACCGCGGAGATCTTGCATGCCACGGCTGAGCTTGCCCGGGAGTTTGACGTGCCGCTCCACACGCATCTGTCCGAGACGGCCTTCGAGGTGGAGAACATGCGCGAAGAACAAGGCGTCCCTGTCATTCCCTATGTAAAAAAACAGGGGCTCTTCGAGGCGAAAGTCATTGCAGCGCACTGCGTCCATATCGACATCGGCGAGATACGTACTATGCAGGACGCGGGGGCAGGCGTAGCCCATAATCCATCATCGAACCTGAAGCTGGCCTCGGGCTTTGCGCCTGTGACAAGAATGCTCGAAACAGGACTTAACGTGGGCATCGGCACCGATGGTCCCGCCTCCAACAACGACCTGGATATGTTTGAGGAAGTGCGCCTGGCGGCCTTTATAGCCAAGGCGGTCACGAATGACCCGACCTCCCTGCCGGCGCCCCAGGCTTTGCTCATGGCAACCCGGCTCGGCGCCCAGGCGTTGCACATCGGGCATCTTACTGGCTCACTGGAACCCGGCAAACGCGCCGACCTGATCCTGGTGGACGTTTCGCCATTGCACAACTCGCCATCCTTCAAGCGCGGCCCGGATAATGCCTATGCGCAGATCGTTTACGCGAGCAAGTCCACCGACGTCAGCGATGTGATGGTCAACGGCCGCTGGCTGATGCGTGATCGCCAGCTCCTGACGTTGAATGAGGAGCAGCTGCTCCATCAAGCTGAGGAGATTGCAAGAAAGATCGATGCCTTCCTGATCGAGCGCGAGCAATCGGTGTTGTCAAAGCTGATAGCACTCGGCGGCTCACTCGAACAGGAGTCGTTCGAGGTCCAGGTCAAGGTTAGGATCACCGACCCGGACGCGATCATACAGGCATTGAAACGACCCGAGCTGGACATCGTCCGCAAGCGGCATTATCGCGAGCATGATGTCTACTTCTTCTTCGACGATCCCGCGCAGGGCCGCTTGCGCTACCGGGAGGACGATTTCATCGACGACACAAAAGGGACGGTCACCAACGTCCGTACCAGATTGACCCTGCTTGGGCGAAAGCGGGAGGGGACGTTCGAGGATCAGGTGCTGCTCTCACGCAGCCGTTACATTGCGCCCGCTTCCCAGCCGTTGCGCTTTTACCGCGAGTACTTCAAACCTAGGTCAGAGGTCGCCATCGAAAAGGACCGCTTGCGCTGGCTGATCACGTACAAAGACACGGAGTTTTTTGTCAACCTGGATGAGGTCAAGCAACCTGCGCTGGGTTACTACCTTGAAATTAAGACCCGCACCTGGAGCCGCAGGGATGCGGAGCGTAAGGCGCAGCTTGCCAGCGCGCTGCTCGCAGTACTCGGGGCTTCAGACGGCGAGAAGGTAACGGCAGATTACATCGACCTCGTAGGAGAGGCTTGACCGTGCGCTCTCTCGGACAGGCTCTTGCTGCGGGCTGCGCCATCCTTTTCGTCATCACCGCTGTCCTGATGCTGCTGGCTGTAAATATCGAGGCACAAGCCTTTAAGTCTGATCCCTATAAGCAGGCGTTCGAAGAGCAGCGCCTGTATGAGCGCATGCCGGCTATTCTGTCAGCGACCATCACGGGCTATGTAGCAGAGAATGGCAGCGCCCTCCCGTTCCTTCAACTGCTCACGCCGGAGGACTGGCAAAACAATATTGGTTTGCTGTTGCCGCCTGAAGAACTCAGAGCAATGGCGAACCAGGTCCTCGATTCCACGTTTGACTACCTGAACGGCAGGAGCAATTCGGTTGTCATTACGCTGGTGCCGGTCAAATCCCAGCTGGCCGGCGATTCAGGTGTGCAGCTTGTCCTGCAGATCCTGCGGCGGCAGCCTGCCTGCACCGCCGAGCAGCTCACGCAGATGGCGCTTGGCTTCTTCGGAGGACAGATTGCACTTTGCAACCCTCCCGAACAGGCGCTCGGCATCATGCTACCTTTCATCCAGACACAGGTGCAGTCTATGAGCACGCTCTTTCCGAACGAGCTGACCCTGGTCTCCCCGGCCTTGAGCGGCACGGCTGCCGACCCGCGCTCAGAATTGAACACAATCCGTTCGATTATCCGCTTCACACCCTTTGTCCCGCTGCTCCTGCTTCTAGCCATTGCCGCATTCGCCGTGCGGACTCTGGTGGACTGGCTTACCTGGTGGGGCTGGCCTCTGATGTTCGCCGGCGGCGCCAGTGCCTTGATCGGCTTGCTGGGCTCACCGTTGATCGGTGGGATCCTGCAGGTGTTGATACAGACTCAGAGATTCTTCCCCCTTCCCCCGGCGTTCGCTTCCTTGATCGCAGAAACGGCCGGCGCCGTCGCGCGGCAAATGCTGATTCCTGTTCTGGTTCAGGGACTCATTCTCGGTGTGCTGGGATTGGCAATGGTGATCTTCGCATTCCTTCTATCGCACAGGCACACGGACCCTCTTCCTCTGGCGTAAGCGGGAAAACTATTTCGCCTCTTGACTCTCGGGTTGCACGAGAGGCTATAGTGTGGGCATGTACCAAATAGGCGAGTTCTCACGAATCACACGGGTGACCATTGATACGCTCCGGCATTACGACGCGCTCGGCTTACTCAAGCCGGAGAAAGTGGATCCATCCACAGGCTACCGATATTATTCAGCCAGACAGTTAACCGCGCTCAACCGGATCCTGGCGCTGAAAGAGGTTGGTCTTTCCCTGGACGAGATCGCGCGCATCCTAAAGCCGGATGGGAACGTGAGCAACCGCGAACTACGGGAGATGCTCAAGGACCAGCTCATCCGTGTGGAGCAGGAAGCTCAGGCGGTCCAGCTGCGCCGGGAGCGGATTCTGGCTCGCCTGAGTTATCTCAATCTGGAGGATAATATGCCTGAATATGAAGTAACCCTGAAGCCGGTAGAGCAGCTCACGGTCGCCGCGATCCGGGAGACGGTGCCAGCCCTGGAGGACATGCCAGAACGCTGCAGCCAGATATTTGACACCATCGAAGGCTGGCTACGAGCGAACCGGCTGCCTCTCGGTCCGTCCATGTCCATCTATTACAACGAGGGGTTCACTCGCGAAAACATCGACACCGAGTGCTTATTCATCATTCCGAACACGAAATCCGACCGCGTGCCTGCCCCGGAGGCGCCTATCGTAGTGAGGCAACTGGATCCCGTCCCGCTCGTGGCTTCTACGCTGGCAACCGACGGCTTTTACAAGAAACCGGGAGGACTGCTGCCTGCCTATCAGGCGCTGGGACAGTGGATCGAGAACAACGGCTACCAGATCGCAGGTCCGCCGCGCGAGTTGTTTTACGGCTCTGCTGAGAGAGGCGACTTGACTGCCGAAGTTCAATACCCCGTGGAAAAAGTACAGGTCACAGGATAACGAAATGCGGAGAGTCTTCTCCGCAATCCATTTCGTCAGTTCGTTAGCTAAAAACCTACGCTGTTTACAGGCTGAGACAAGCCTCCGCACAGAGCCAGAAGAGGCTCTCGCGGATTTCCTTCCTGGAAGTCCACTGACGGTGATCCCATTCTGTGCCGCTGAGATCATCTCCACCGTAAAGGGCCTGCCCAAAGACCGCGCCGCGAAACTGCGCGACCGCCATCAGCGCCGCGCTTTCCATCTCGACAACGAGACATCCCTCCTGCCTTCTACGCGCGATTTTGTTCACCGTTTCGCGATAGGGTGCATCGGTCGTCCAGGTCTTGCCCACACGGTAAGGCAAGCCGCGGCGATCCAGGATTTGCACCAGGGCATTTACAGCGCGTTCGTCGGCAGTCACTTCCCGGCTCGGCGGCAGATAGTGATACGATACTCCCTCATCTCGAACGGCTCCCGAGACCACAACGAGATGACCTACGGCGATGTCCTTTTCCAGGACCCCGCAGCCCCCGCAGGCAATAAATTTCCGGCAGCCATAGGCGATCGCTTCTTCGAACAGACCGGCCGCGATCGGCGCGCCCACACCGGGATGGAAAAACGCCAGGCGTCGACCCTCATGCACGATCTCGTAGATGCGATGCGGACCGTCTTCCCATCTGTATTCCACAGCAGCTTTCCCCTCGTGCTCCGCAACCACTTTGTCAATGACCTCATGAAAAAAACAAATCACGCAGTGCTCCGGCAAATCGCGGGCGCGGATGATCCTGGAAGGTTCGATAAAAGCTTCAGGGGTGGCGTCGAATTCGAGGATAGGATAGGTCATGGCATATTATGGGCAGGCGTTTTGCAAATGCTCATCGAAGGTCTCGGCAAATTCATGGAGTCCCGAGCCGTCGCACCGGGCGCGGAAAAAGATGTAACTAGACTCTTCCGGGAACGCCACCGCGCGCAAAGCCTCCAGGCTCGGATTGGCAATCGGCGAAGGAGGCAAGCCCTCATAAATATAGGTGTTATAGACAGAATTGACTTGCAGATCCAGGAGAGTAAGCGGATTGGTCCACCAGGTTCCTTGCAGCAAGTTATAACCGATGGCATACTGCACGGTCGGGTCGGCGTCGAGCTTCATGCCGATTCTCAAGCGGTTCAGGTAGACCGAGGCGATTAACGGCTTCTCCTCATCTTGCACAGCTTCCCGCTCAACCATCGATGCAAGCGTCACCGCCTGATAGACCGTGAGCCCCTGTCGCTCGAAACCATTCGTGACGTCGGGCGTCAGGTGAGTGGAAAAGTTGCGGATCATTTCGTAGATCATTTCATCGGCGGAGGAGATGTTACGGGAGAAGATATAGGAGTCCGGATAAAGGAATCCCTCGACAGAACTTGCGCCGGCGAGAAAGTCAAACTCGCGCGGCGGTGATATCGCCCGTTCGATGAATTCATCATACGCGATCGGCAGGCCCGAAGTAGAAAGGGACTCAGCAATTTCTTCCACGCGCCAGCCAGGTAGCACCACAAACGTAACCTCTTCCGGCGTCGCGTCCTGCATTTCATCGGCAATGTCCATGGCAGACATCGCGGTGCTGAGCTGGTAACGCCCGGCCTGGATGGAGGTGTCCAATCCGGAATAGATCAGGTAGGTCCGAAACGCAGCCGCATCGCGGATCAAGCCCACGCTTTCGAGATGATTGGCAACCGCATCCACGGATTCACCCATCTCGATACTGAAAGTCTGTTCGCTGCCGCTTGGATCCTGCGGCTGCGTCAACAGTCCGTCATACCAGAGCAGCAGGGTAGAATACTGAAACCGCTGCGGAAGCGACAACCACGGCGCAGGAGGCCCGTAGATGCGGGCGGCGCGGGAAGGAATGTAGAGAAAAGAGAAAAGCACTACCCCGGCGCACAGCAGGAGCAATGTCAGGATCGCAAGGAGTTTACGCATGAGTCCGGTTTACGTTTTGCAGGCATAAATGTTCTCAGACAGGCTCCTACTCAAGCATGGGCTTATTGGCTTCGAGATAGGATTTCAGGATCATGACCGCAGCCAGCTCATCCATATGGCCTCCGCGTTTTTTTCGGGAGACACCTAATTCAATCCGAGCGGCTCGAGCATCCTGCGTGCTAAAGGACTCATCCCACAAGATCACGGGGATCGGGGTCTGCTCCTTCAACGCCTGCGCGAACCGGGCTGCACGGCGCCCGGCCAGATTCGGTCTGCCTTCCTCATCAAAAGATTGGCCGATAATAATCAAAGCAACATCGTACTCCGCAGCCAGGTTGGCAACCTGTGCGGCATCCATCAAACGCGAAACATGCTGAACCACTCTTAATGGGCTGGCAATCGTCGCAGTCGGGTCGCTGATCGCCAGGCCGATATGCTTTTCACCATGATCAACGGCTAAAATTCTCATTCACTTTCCTTGCTTCGCCACGAAGTCATGAATGGTTCATGCCTGCGAGACGGATAAATCGGATTATTCGGTCACTACCGATATACGGAACGGCACAATCGGCACCCACGGCCACCACGCTGGTGAAAGCCGGATCTCCGGCGCCGCTGCCAGGGGTAAGCTCTCTTCGAGCCGGGCGCGGGCATCTTGCGCGCCGATACCCTGGATCAGTTGCATCACCTGCGCGTGAGGGATCTGCTGGACGATGGGACGCTCTGCGCGCACCGTCCAACGCGTATTGCCATCGGCGTTCCGGATCGGCCTGGTCACCGGCTCAAAGCTCAGGGCCTCCCCCGAGGCAAAAAAACCAGGCGGAATGGAAGCGTTGAGAGCCAGAGAAGCCAGCCGGGTCAGGTCTGCCGCGGAGGCATACTGGGCAGAGAATTCAACCTGCATTGAGAGCGTCAACCGGGTACTGGCAGCCCCCGGCGGAGGGTCATAGATTTCAGAGATGGTTTGGGCAACCTCCACCGTATCTGCAAAAAGGACATCGCCGGCGCCAACTTCTTCCGCGAGGCGAAGACGCGCCTGGCTCTCCAAATCTCTCATCAGCCGGTCCTTTGCCCGCTGCCGGTCTCGATCGGTAGCCTGGAGAGACGGAATCTCCCGGCCGCCGCTCAGCGGCTCGGGGTTGGTTACAGCCAGCGAAAGACCCAGGCGGCCCTCCACCACAACAATAGTCTCTGCCCCGGCGTTCCCTGCCAGTCCCGCATCTACCGCCTCAACCCGTAGCTCGAGGGTCTCACCGACGCCGGCCTCCACGTCGCCTGCCCGCATCGTCACAAACCTGACCGGTTCTTCGCCAGCCGTCCGGACTACCGTTCCTGTGGGAATCGCAACGGCTTGCTGGGTCAGATTGCGAAAGACCACCAGCCCGCGTGCCTTCGACTGCGGGATCACCCCTTCCCCCGTTACCGCGACAGTTTCGGAGCCTTCGACAATGACGCGTGTCTCGCGCGCCGGGATGCTGCCTGTAATGAAGACCGAATCGATCGATGGATTTGCTACAATCGGCAGCGCAAGGCTCTGGGTCTGTATTCTCTGCTGTAACCGGACCTCGGCGCGCGGGATGAAGATCGCAACCAAAATCAAAACCGATGCCACGCCTAGAAAGAATGCCCCTACGCGAACCACAGGATGTGCCTGCCACAGATCCGTTCCGCGACCTGCCGAGGCCTGCTCGCGCTTTTCGTGAAGCAAGTCTCTGCGAGGCGGGCGGCGCGGCCACCTTCTGCGCCGTGGCTTGGGCCAGGCAACCCGCTGCGCCTGTCCCGTAGAGTCAAAGACCGGAATCCGCAGCGCTTCCGCATCCACACGCACCCGGCGCCGGCGCGTCACCAGGCCCAGCTGGGCACCCAGGGAAACCGCATGCCGCTGCAACACTTTGAGATCCACCTGGCGAAGCGTGACCTTCTCATACTTGGGCCAGACCAGCAGAATACGCGGCGTCTTCGCCCAGGACATCCGGTCCCGGACAGAAATGAGGTCATCGTGCGATTCGAGCGTGATGATCTGCGTTTTCATGCATCCGAATTATAACTGCCCGATCATGTAGACTACCCGGCTCTCCGGAACAGTAATTGCGCGAGACACGGGCGCGGACGAGGCGGCCAGCTCAGCTCGCGACGATGAGTCCGGGCAATCAGAAACACATTGAAAATACCAAGGAGAACCATCCACGGCTCGCCTTCGACAAAAATCGCCCAACCCAGGAAGAGGGAAAGGCCCAGCATCACCGCCCACGGATGTTCCCGAAGCACGACGAACAGAAGGGCGGTCGCCGCATAGACAGAAAATGCCCAGAGACCCAGAAGCCCCACCCACACGCCACCGGTGACACCGAGGGCCTTGCCGCCTCGAAAGCCGAGGAAGGGCGTGGTGGCATTTCCCAGAATGGGGGCCGGGCAGACCGGGATGATCGCCCACTGTGAAATACCAAAATGACTCGCCAGCGCGACGGGAAGATAACTCTTTAATGTTTCAAGCAGAATTGACGCCAAACCGACCTTCCAGCCTGCCGCTTTCCACGTATTGGTGCCGCCAGGATTTCCGTCTCCCACCATGCGAATGTTCTGTTGGGCGAAGAGATTCCCCAGGATGACCCCAAAGGGGATCGACCCGAGCAAGTAAGCGAAGAGGCTCCAGAGTATCAACGTTGCCATGCAGGTCCCTTCCATGAAATGTATCACAGGAATGCTCCGGGTGGTGCTTCAAGTTCATTGACCGGGACTTCGTATGTATGTATATTCTAGCCAACCCTGCAAGGAGAAGCCACCTTTATGTCTGCACATTTCATTATCGAAAACGCCAGGATCTTCACCAGCGATCCATTGAAGCCGCACGCGGAAGCCGTTGCCGTAAGAGACAACCGGATCCTCTATGTCGGGACAAACCAGGCAGTACAGTCATTCAAAGCCGCCTCGACCCGTGTGATCGATGGACAGGGGCGCAGCCTGACCCCCGGCTTGATCGATTCTCATGTGCACTTGCTCTCAGGGTCCATCTGGTTGGGCAACGCGCAGCTCCAGAGTATAAGGACGAGAGAAGATCTCCAAAAAACCTTATTGAATTTTGCGGACAAGAACAGAACGAACCCCTGGGTGGTTGGGCGGGGGATTAAGTACGGTATTGTCTCTACGCGCCTGGAGCTGGACAAGATTCTCGGCGACCGACCGGTGTACATAGGCGCCTACGATGGTCATACCGGCTGGGCGAACACACGGGCGCTGGAGGCGGCAGGAATTCTGCAGGATGACGGGCGGGAGCTGACAAACGGAAGCATCGTCCGCGACGAGGCCGGTCTCGCCACAGGCGAGCTGCGGGAGGACGATGCGATGCACGCGGTCATGGACCTGGTTCCGACACCCGACGCAAACCGGAAGAGGGAGCTGTTGAAGCTTGCGATCGGAGGATTTAACAGTGCCGGCATCACCAGTGTCCACAACATGAACGGGGATATGGCAGAATTGACGACTTACGCCGCGCTGGAAGATGCGGGCGAGATGAACCTGCGGGTGTATGTGCCCTTTCACGTCAAGCCGGAGACCACCGAGGAAATGCTCGCCGAAGCCTGGGAGATGGCGAAGGTACAGATGGACTACGTGCGCGGCGGGGCGGCAAAGTTCTTCATGGACGGCGTCTGGGAATCCTACACGGCTTTCAGCCTCGCGCCTTATGCCGATCAGCCAGATGCGGTCATGGCGCCGATCTTCTCACCGGAACATTTCACGCGCATGGCGTCCCTATGCGACCAGATGGGCTTACAGATTGCCGTCCACTGCTGCGGGGATGGCGCGGTGCGGCAGACTCTCGATGGATATAAGGCCATTCAAGACATGAACGGAAGACGAGATAGCCGACACCGCGTGGAGCATATCGAGGTCTGCCAGCCGGAGGATCTGCCGCGCTTCAAGGAACTGGGAGTGATCGCTTCGATGCAGACCAGTCATGCACCCCTCACCCGGGAGGAGGATCCGGTCTGGACGAGCCGCACAGGTCCGCAGCGCTGGCCGATCTCCTTTCCATGGCGCAGCCTCAAGAGCGCCGGCGCTCACCTTGCCCTCGGCAGCGACTGGACCGTAGCGCCGTTCGACCCGATGATCAACATCCATGCAGCGCTCAACCGTCAGAAGTGGTCACCGGACGCCCCCGACCAGCGACTGACTCTCGAGGAGTGCATCCTTGGCTATACCCGTGATGCCGCCTATACCGAATTTATGGGGCACGAAAAGGGGCAGATTAAGGAAGGCTATCTGGCAGATCTGGTTCTATTCTCGCATGATCTTTTTGGACTGCCTCCGGAAGAGATCAAATCTGCCCAGGCCGTCATGACCATGATCGATGGAAGGATTGTGTTTGAAGATCGCTAAGCGGCTTGCGGGGAATTCAAAGTGGGCCTGAACGGGATACGAAAAGGTGGAGTCGGATGTCCGGCTCCACCTTTGTAATGATGCATGATGCGTTCTACGCCAACAACAGGAGCACCACCACAGCGCCTTCCGCGGACGTGACCGTGATGGTCAAAGTCTCTCCATCCTTTTCAAGGAACATCAGCCCACCTTCGGCGCCCAGCGGGAAGGTGAAGGGCTGACTCCAGCCCAGAGCAGACAGCTGCTCATTGTAAAATTCCTGAATCTCCTGAGGGGTGACATTTGCTCTAAAGCTGTAGGTATCATTCTCGGCAAATTCCTGCCCTGCCGTCGCCTGCGGAAAAATAGGAATGCCTCTCCATTCCAGTGCGGGCGTCCCCTGTGGATCAAAAAAGTTTCCAAAATCCGTGGCAATGGCACCAAGCGTCGGGATTGCGCTGGGCAAGGCTTGCAGAGTCTGTGCCGGAATAGCCGAAGGCAGCGCCTGAAGAGTTTCGATGGGGATCAATGTTGCCACCGATTGAGCAGTCTCCGCCAGATTTTGTGCATCCCGAATGGGCCCGGACACAAAATTACAGGCCAGCAGAAAAACAACGATGAAGGTAAGCGATAGGAACTTTGATAGTCGTGACATAGTGATCTCCTTTTAGGACGGCAATCATAATCCATCCTTTGGGGACTTGCGCAAGGGCCTTTCTGTACCAGATTAGAGTATCATGTTGGCAGCAAGCCACTCCCCTCCCGAGGAATCACTATGAAATTCACCGATGGTTACTGGCAGATGCGACCGGGCATGACACCTCATTATGCTGCGCAAGCCTATGACGTCAAGGCCGAAGATGACTCCCTGACGGTCTACGCCCCGATCGGACCCATACGCGAACGCGGACACACGGTCAACCAACCGCTGCTGACCGTGCGATATTCTTCCCCAATGGAAAATATGATTCGTGTGGAAGTCGTACACCACAGGGGGGCCCGTACCCGCCAGCCAGAGCTTGTTCTGCGTGCAGAAGCCTCCCCGCGATTATCGATCTCGAACGATGAACAGGTTGCAACCTTGACCAGTGGTGAACTGGAAGTGCAAGTACACAAAGGGAACAGATGGCTGGTGGAGTACACCGCTGAGGATAAGATCCTCACATCGAGCGGCTGGCGGGCGCTGGGTTTTATCGACACACTCGATGGGCGCTATATCCACGAGCAGTTGAATCTCGCTGTGGGCGAATGCGTCTACGGGCTTGGCGAGCGCTTCACTGCATTCGTCAAGAATGGACAGGTAGTCGATATATGGAACGCGGACGGAGGGACAAGCAGCGACCAGGCCTACAAGAACATCCCGTTTTACCTCACCAACCGCGGGTACGGAGTGTTTGTCAATCATCCGGAACGGGTTTCGTTTGAAGTCGCATCGGAGAACGTCGAGCGTGTGCAGTTCAGCGTGCCAGGAGAGAGACTGGAGTACTTCATCATCTACGGTCCAACGCCTAAGCAGATCCTCGAGCGCTACATAGCCCTGACGGGCCGCCCTGCACTGCCGCCAGCCTGGTCGTTTGGCCTGTGGCTCTCCACATCCTTTACCACCGATTACGATGAGGAAACAGTCACGGGCTTCATCGACGAAATGGCCAGGCGGCATATCCCGCTGCACGTCTTCCATTTTGACTGCTTCTGGATGAAGGAATTCCACTGGACCGACCTGCAATGGAATCCCGACCTCTTTCCCGACCCCGAAGGGATGCTGCGCCGGTTGAAGGATCGCGGACTGCATATCTGTGTCTGGATCAATCCATACATTGCCCAGCGTTCCGTCCTGTTCGACGAGGCTGCCCAGCTTGGTTATTTGTTGCGAAGACCAAGCGGCGACGTCTGGCAGTGGGATATGTGGCAGGCTGGCATGGGGATTGTGGACTTCACGAATCCCGACGCATGTGCATGGTACGCCGCGAAGCTCCGTGAACTCCTCAGAATGGGTGTGGACGCCTTCAAGACCGACTTCGGCGAGCGCATCCCGACCGATGTGGTCTATGACGACGGCTCCGATCCGTTCAAGATGCATAATTACTACAGCTATCTTTATAACAAAACTGTCTTTGAGCTGTTACGCGAGGAACGCGGAGAGGCAGATGCGATTGTCTTCGCGCGCTCGGCGACCGCCGGCGGGCAGCAATTTCCTGTCCACTGGAGCGGCGACTCAACCGCAAGCTTTGAGTCGATGGCGGAGACATTGCGCGGGGGGCTCTCTCTGGGCCTGTGTGGCTTCGGCTTCTGGAGCCATGATATCGGGGGCTTCGAGCAAACTTCAAATGCGGATGTCTACAAGCGCTGGACTGCGTTTGGCCTTCTCTCTTCCCATAGCCGGTTGCATGGCAGCAACACCTATCGCGTGCCCTGGAATTACGATGAAGAAGCGGTGACCGTTCTATCAAAGTTCACCAGGCTCAAGTGCAGCCTGATGCCCTATCTATATCGGGCCGCGATTCAGTCCCATGAGCGGGGCACGCCTATGCTGCGAGCCATGATGCTCGAATTCCCGGAGGATCCCGCCTGTGATTACCTGGACCGGCAGTACATGCTCGGCGACTCGCTGCTTGTCGCGCCGGTGTTCAGCCGCGATGGAAATGTCGATTACTATGTGCCAAAAGGAAAATGGACTAATTTCTTCAGCGGAGAAATCGTCGAGGGTCCACGCTGGATGCGGGAGAAACATGATTTTCTGAGCTTGCCCCTCTTGGTTCGCCCTAATTCTGTGATTCCCATTGGCCAACGCACAGATAAGCCAGACTACGATTATAGCGATGGTGTGACATTAAGAATTTATCAACTGGAAGATGGAAAGCAAGTTCATATAGAAGTCCCATCGTCAGGTGGGAAGATCGAAACAACCTTTGAGATCAAGCGGGATGGAAAAAATCTTTATGTTCAAAGCGATGGACCGGCAAAGGAATGGAATCTCACGTTCGCTGGCAACTCATCCACACAAGCCAAACTCCAGGCAGGGACCCGGGAGACAACGATCCGGCTGCCAGAGTGACGTTGAGCTCACTTAAGATCGTAAAGGTGGCAAGCTGCGATCCTTCCAACCAGCCGACCCACGCAGGGTCGATATCAGCGAGCGAAAGGCAAGCCACACCAGGATACTAACACTGAGCGGATAAAACAGCGCCAGGTACACAGGAAAACGAAAACGCACATAGATCAATAAGAACAAGAGCGTCGCTTCCAACACGGCAATCCACGCCAGCGCAGCAGGGAAAAAAGAAGGCTGAAATCCCAATCCATAGAGAATGAGCACCAGGATGGGCTCAAGAAATACCATTCCGATCCATGTCCAGGCAAATACATAAAGCGGAACATTATTGGTGAAAAATGCAAATAAACTGCGCGTGAGACCGGCGGAGGAAGAACGGAAGTCATGATACATCCGGCAGTGAATGTGATTTGTGCCGTCAACAAGCAGCCACTTGAAACCCTGACTCAGCACGCGGCGACCAAATTTCACATCATCCAGAGGATGCGTTCGAACGGCCTCGTACCCGCCAATTGCCTCGTAGACGGATCGCCGAAACAACATGAATTGTCCAATCGTGATCGAGAAACGAGGCAGGTCAAACCAACGTGCTAAAAACACCGGAATGAATGAGAACGGAGCGAACCCAAGAACGGGGACGGTCAATTTTTCACCCCATGTAACGACTTCTTCGTGGGGGAACGCGGTCAACAAATCGACACTCTCTTCCGTTAAGACCGCAACGCTATCCCGCAGCGCGTTTGACTCGTGCCAGGTATCGGCATCCGTAAATAACAAGAGCTCACCCTGCGCTAGTTGTGCCAATTGATGGCATGCCCAATGTTTTCCTAGCCAACCGGCAGGAAGCGGTTCTCCAGGCAAGATTTGTAACTGCGGATGGTCTTTTTGAATATCAGCTAAAATGGATGGCGTGGCATCTGTCGAGTGGTCGTCGAGAACAAGAACCTCGAATGATGCATACGATTGTGCCAGTAGAGAGCGAATACATCTCTCGATGTTAAAGGCTTCGTTTCTGGCCGGCACTAAAACGGATACGAATGGGGGTTGTGACAGTGAAGCGCGTGTCCGTCCTAAGCGGCGGAGAAATAGTACATTCCCTAAGGCCGTCAACAGACTGAGCGCGAGAAAACCAATAATCGTATAAGGATGAACTTGCCAGTATGAGGACATATATCCCTCCCAGGCTATAGGATCTCTGGGAGGGAATCATAATCCGTGCTGGAGCGAAGCGAGAATACCACCCATCGGTAGCCTAAAAGCATATCGGTTGTAAACGGCGACCGGTCAAGTCGCTGCTTTGGTCACTTCAGTTTTTCTCCCAGCATACTTTGCACTTTGCTCATCGCATCGTTCATCAGTCCCGGATCGGGAAGGCTGCCCTGCGCCAGGTTAGGGCGCCCACCGCCGCGCCCTCCGATGGAGGTGATGATGTCTCCTGCTCTCAGGCCGCGTTTCACCAGGTCTTCGGTCACGACTGAGATCACCGTTCCACCGGAGCTCAAAACCGCGATACCGTTCTGCGGATACTTCTCGCGGAACTTATCCGCGAGCCTGCGCAGGGTATCCGCATTCGAATGGGGCACCTCCAATGCCATGATGTTGACACCACTCACCTTTTCAACATTGGAAAGCTGCTGGTTAAACGTCGAAATCGCCTGTGAGGCGCGCAGAGAGCCGAGTTCCTTCTTCAGGTTTGCAATCTCATCCTGCAGGCTTTCGACCTTGAACGGAACCTCCTCCAGAGAAGATTTCAAGGCAGAGGCAGTTTGCTTGAGCAGCTTGAACCGGTGCGAGATCAGATCATACGCACCGCGGCCGGTCACCGCTTCGATGCGCCGTACGCCCGCTGCCGCCGACCCCTCGCTGACGATGAGGAATGCACCGACGTCCGAGGTGCGCTCGAGGTGCGTGCCGCCGCACAGCTCATAGGAATATTTCGCGAGTTTTTCCATCACCGCACGAGGATGGACCGCGGTTTCAGTTTCCGGGAGGGCGGCAAAGCTAGAGGGTGGCGTGATCGTGATGGTCCGCACGGTTTCCCCGTATTTCTCACCGAAGAGCGCCATGGCGCCTTCCGCGATCGCGTCCTCGCGTGACTTCAGTTTCGGTATGACTTCCATGTCCGCCGCAATCGCCTCATTGACGATCCGCTCGACGCGCTCGATCTGCTCGGGGGTCATCGCTTCGGGATGATTAAAGTCGAAGCGCAGGCGGTCCGGGGCGACGAGCGAGCCCGCCTGGCGGGCATGCTCCCCGAGCACCTGGTGCAGCGCGGCATGCAACAGATGCGTCGCTGTGTGGTTACGCATGATGTCGTGGCGGCGGGTCATATCCACTTCGGCCAGCGCCAGATCGCCGACCCGGGGCTGGCCCGAGATCACTTCACCGATGTGGACGATCACGCCCGCCGAAGCACGCCGCATCGCGGTGACTTCGATCTCCCATGGCTCATCCCCGCTCCCGGTCCCCGCTCCGCGAATATAGCCGGTATCATCTACCTGACCGCCGGATTCGATATAGAAGCCCGTGCGCGGCAGGATGACTTCGACCTGATCGCCGAAGGAGGCAGACTCGACCGATCGTCCATTGACGATCAGCGCTAGCACTTCACCGTGGACGCGCGGCAGGGTATACGGGTTGTATTCGACGCCGTGATCGCCCAGCTTGCCCTTCTTCTGCAGATCTTTCAGAATGCCAGCAAAGAACTCGGCATCCTCGCCGCCCAGCTTTCCCATCGCTTTGCCGCCCCCGGAGGCAAGGCTGTGCTCCTCACGCGCGGCCTTAAAGCCCTCTTCGTCTACGTCCAGGCCCTGCTCGCGAGCAATATCCCGTGAGATTTCGAAGGGCAAACCATAGGTCGCATACAGGTCGAAGGCCCGGTGACCGTCTAAGACCGTCTGGTTCGAGAGCCGCAGTTCCGAGAGCAGATTCTCCAGATGCGCAGTGCCGGCTTCAATAGTCCGTGCGAAGCGGACTTCCTCCCGGGTCAGGTTATCCAGGATTGCGGAGCGGCTCTTGACCAGATCGGGATAAAACCCGCCATACTGCTCGATGACTGCCTCGGCGACTCGGGCGAGGAAAGGCTCATGCAGGCCGATCTTCGTGCCGAAGCGCGCCGCCCGGCGGATGATCATGCGTGTCACATAGTTACGCCCAGCGTTTCCGGGGACAACCCCGTCGGCAATCAGGAACGCTGCCGATCGAATGTGGTCGGCGATGACGCGGTACGGCGTGAAATCCTCGTACATCGTTTCACGCGCAACACCGGTCAACGAGGAGAGCACATCCAGCGTGCCGGTGAAGAGGTCGGTCTTGTAGTTTGAGTCCACGCCTTGCAGCACGGAGACAATCCGCTCGAAGCCCATGCCGGTGTCCACATGTTTGGCTGGCAGCGGCTCCAATCGCCCATCGTCAAACAGGTTGTACTGGATGAAAACATTATTCCAGAGCTCGAGGAAGCGGGTGCACTCGCCGTTCACACCGCAGAGGTGGTCGGTGCCGCGCAGGTTGTCGCGCTCCTCGCCAAGGTCGATGTGGATCTCGGAGCATGGCCCGCAGGGACCCGTCTCCGCCATCTGCCAGAAATTTTCCTTACGTCCAAAGAACAGCACGTGAGAAGGGACGAATCCGGGCTGCTCCTTCCAAATATCGGCAGCTTCATCATCGCGGGGAATGCTGCCTCTTTCATCCTCGAAGCAGGTGGCGTACAGCTTGTCTTTGGGCAAACCCCACACGTCGGTGAGCAACTGCCATGACCAGGCGATAGCTTCCTTTTTGTAATAATCGCCGAACGACCAGTTTCCGAGCATCTCGAAGAAGGTGTGATGCGTGTCGTCGCGCCCGACATCGTCCAGGTCGTTGTGCTTGCCGGCGACGCGCAGGCACTTCTGCGAGTTGACGGCGCGCTTATACGGGCGCCTGTCAGTGCCCAGGAACACATCCTTGAACTGCACCATACCGGAGTTGGTGAAAAGCAGGGTGGCATCTCCACCCGGCACAAGCGACATGGAAGGCACGAAGGTGTGCCCGTGCTCAGTGAAGAAATCTATGAAGGTCTGGCGGATCTCATTGCCGGTCAGTTTTTTGGTCATTCACACTCCAGAAGAATTAATTTCGAAATTATACCAATTGCCAATTGGCTAACAAAAAATCCCGAACCTGGTACAGGTTCGGGACTGGAAGGTCAAAGTTCCGTCTTACGCCGTCGCAGGTTCATATAGCAGTCCCAGGAACTGGGCTGCGCTGGTAGCTGCGGCGGCGAGTCGATAACTGATTTGGTGTCTCATGCGGAACATTATAGCATGGGAAGAAAAAGAAGAAAAGCTGCGAAGAGGGCATCCGGGAAAACTGGCGTCTTCTGCGTTCATATGCATAGAGTTTAAGAACGACCTTGATGGACCAAAGATGGCCACGCTAAATGATCTTACACCTCGGGAATTAGAGATTCTCCGTTTGATTCTCGCTGGCTACACCAATAAAGCGATTGCTGCTCAAATATACATCAGCGAGAAAACCGTGGAATTTCACCTCGACAATCTATATACCAAGATTGGAGTGCGAACGCGTTTGATGGCAGGAGTATGGGCTTTACAACATGGTCTTATGGGAGAGACTAGGGAAACTCCCAGCTAGTTTTTGCAGGCTGCAATTCGTATTCTTTATCTTAGACACCTACGGTCTGGAACTACAACGGTCGGCCTGATCGTAGGGCATAAGAGTGGACTACACACTCTTTTATGCCGCTGCAGAACAAATCGCAAAAGAAAGGGAAAAATCATGGCAACTGAGAAGAATGACTTAGAGAAAATCCGAAGCGCCCTGAAGGCGGCCGGAGATCCATGGGTCGCGGGGACGACAAGCCTATCGTCCCTCTCCGCGGAAGAACAAAAGGAATATCTTGGGGTTACGCCACCACCCGGCGAACCAACCATCGAGGAGATCGCGCAGAGGTGGCCCCAGAAACAAGCAACCATCAGGACACAGGCTCTTACTGCCATTAGCGCGCCGGCCGCCTATGATCTGCGCAATGTGGGTGGACAGAACTTTGTGACCCCGGTCGTTGATCAGGCAAACTGCGGTTCGTGCGTTGCTTTTGGAACGGTGGCAACCGTAGAAAGCACCTTGCGAGTGCAACGCAACAACCCCGCCCTTGCCATAGACTTGAGCGAAGCGCATTTGTTCTTCGTCCACGGTCGCGACCGCGGTCGGGACTGCTCGAACGGGTGGTGGCCGAATGAGGCTCTGGACGATTTCCAGAGCAAGGGGGTTGTGGACGAGTCGTGCTATCCGTACGATCTGTCCAACACCGATGGTAGCGGATTGTGCTCCGATTGGGCGGCACGCGTGCTCAGAATCACAGGATACGCAACTCTTACGAATCAGCCGGCCCAGATTAAAGAATGGGTGTCTACACGAGGTCCAGTGAGTGCCTGTTTTCTCGTGTATCAAGATTTCTTTAGCTATCGAAGCGGGGTCTATAGATATGTCTCAGGCGACCTGGCGGGAGGTCATTGCGTGACCATTGTCGGCTACGATGACAGTCAGGGCTGCTGGATCTGCAAGAATAGCTGGGGAACCGGCTGGGGTGATCAGGGATTCTTTAGCATCGCATATGGTGAGTGCGGGATTGATACCTGGCTCAACCACGGTGTGAATGGGATCGCCAATACAGGCTGGGAAACGAACCAATCTGTGACTGGATTGTGGGCGATCAATCAAGACCGTAACGCCTGGGTCTATTTCAATGCGCTTGGCTGGCGGAAGGTTGCACCGGACAACGACAATATCTTTTTTGATATGCTATCACAGCTCATCGCAGCAAAGGCAGCGGGCTCTCCTGTAACCTTCTATCAGGAAAACAGCATTATCAAGCAAATCTACGTGTATTAGGCAAAGAAAGGAAATCTACAATGGCTAAGACGAAAACACAACCACATGCCGGACCGGCTGCAACTCCAGGTAATGGTAATGGTGGATCAGATGTCCATTTTATGCCCACTCAACTGCCGCCGGCGAATGGATTTGGGTCGCAAAGCACGGCAGCGCCTGCAGCCACGATGGCAGGAATGGGGGATGCAGCACCCACCTTGTCGCTTTCACAGGGTGTATTGACGGGCGCCACCGCTTGGAATAATAGTAAGCAGATCACTGCCCTCTGGTCAATCAACCAAAACCGAAATTCTTGGGTTGGCATCGGCGGCATCGGTTGGAAAAAATTGGCCAACAATTCCGACAGTGCAATCACGGCCCTCACGATGCTCAGTGCCCATGCACGCACGCTGGGGTCCACTGTCCACTATCGGGATGAAAGCGACGGCATGATCCACGAAATGTACGTTTGGTGAACTTCAGTCCAAGCAATAGCAGGTCGTGGAAGAGACAAGTGAGCATCTTCTTCCACGACCTGATGGAACAGAAATCTATGTTGCTGAATGAGAATGATTCCGGCCGCACCATTAATGTCCGTACAGGCGACAACCTCACCATACGATTAAAAGAAAACCCGACGACAGGATTTCAGTGGGCAGTCGGTTTTGCCGAGGGAATGGAACTGGTCATGGACCGGTTTGACGCTGGTCAAGGTATGGGGGCGACAGGTATACGCGAATTTCAGTTTCGTGCTACTCAGGCAGGTTCCTACCAAATCCTGTTAAAACATTGGCGGGCATGGGAAGGGGAAACCTCAGTCATTGCTCGCTTCGTCGCTACTATTAATGTGGAATAGAGACAATTGTCATTCTATAGTTGCTAGTTTTACTCAGAAGTATGTAGATGTCTGAGTCATTACCGCGTATTTAGAGCTTCCTTCCACTGCCTGACGTTTATCACGTGGGCCAGAATCACCTTTTTGCTCTACCTTGTATGGCTCGTGATGAACAACAATTCAACAACTCCACCCCTTCCGATTGTGGAAATCGTTGAAGCTATGATGATTGCCATTCTTCATATCAGGCACAGGGATCGACTTCCACATCAGCACGGAACTGAACTTCCCTAGCCGTTCTCAACCGTATGACCCAATCAAAATCAACGTGCGGCGACACAACAGCATGTTTTCTTTTCGATTAAAATCGATTCATCACAACTCCCTTACAGGCAGGTGTTTTATAGCTATCACAATCCGGCGCGCCAGGCAGGAAGATCAGCAAACCATTGTTTCCCTAATCCGGCAGGCGAAGCTTAATCCGAGAAACCTGCGATGGGAAAACTTCTTAATTGCCGAGGAAATTGGCAAGGTGGTCGGTCTGCGCCAGGTCAAGACCCATTCTCAGGGCACGCGCGAGGTAGCCTCCGGCTTTGTGCTTCCGGAGTATCGGCGGCGGAGCATCAGCGCGCAAATCATGAAGGAGCTGCTGGCCGGGGAACAGGGCCCACTCTACACAATGGTCAATGAGAAGCGGGCTGGCTATTATGAGCAGTTCGGCTTCCGCCGCGTCGACGTCAGTCAATTGCCAGCCGATTTCCGTAGGGAGTACCAAATCGGATGGATCGTGACCACGTTGATGTCCCTGTTTCGCAAAGATCGGGTGCGCATCATTCCACTGAAACGGGGGTAACAGATGACAAAGGTCGTCCTTGTTCACCGAATCATGATCCATGCCCCGCTGGAATTTGTGTTCGAATACGTCTCTGACCTCAGCCGTCACCCGGAATGGAGCAGCGGGCGACTACGGATGGAAGCCCTGACACCGGGTCCTGTTGCGGTGGGAAAGGAATACATCTCTCACGGCGAGTTCGCCATACAAAAGGATCGCCAGAATACTGTACGGATCGCGGACTATGAACATCCCCATAGGTTTGGATTTATCGCCACCGATCCTGGCGTGGGTGACGTGGCCCACGTGTTTACTTTCGCCCTTCAGGGCGGGGCAGTTCTCATTACACGCACAATGACGCTATCACTCAATCCCATCCTGGCTGTCCTGTTCCGTTTTCTCATGTATCCGCTTGTGGGCCGGCCCGCTATGGACCGGTCACTGAAGGCGCTGAAGCTCAAGCTGGAAGAGCAGCGGGAAAACTGGGCTATCTAACAGGTTTATTCACATCCACCAGGTGAGTGACTAGAGGCGGAACAAGAGTTCGCGTTTTTACGTTCTTAATGCTATACTAATCTACGGATGCCGGATCCCTCACGGTGGTGGCAATCCTGAGTCGGCAGGGGCTTTATTTGACGAAAACCGCGCTTGTGAAAGACGCGTGGAAGTCGAGACCTGAAAAGGAATTTTGCATGAATAAGCTCATCCGTACTTCTCTATCATCGACTGCCATTATTCTTCTGGCTGCCTGCAACCTGTTTGGGCCACCCACTGCAGGGGTATTCCCCGAGGCTGGACTGCGTTTGACTGTCCAGACCCAGAACAATGTGACCACCTATAGTCAGGCAGGACAGGTCATTACGTATGAATATGTGGTCACAAACACGGGCACCCGCGAGCTTAATGGACCGGTGACTGTTACCGATCCGCCGAGACAGCCCGTCTGTCCAAATGTCAATACCGTCGGCGACCAGGATCCCTTCCTCGACCAGAATGAGACCATCACCTGTAGCGCTACGTACACGATCACAGAAGCAGATATCACGGCCGGCACGCTGATCAACTCTGCCACCGCAACGGTAGGAGGAGCCATCTCACCCGCAGCGGGCGTCACCCTGACTCGTGGCACGCCCCCGACCACTGCGCCCAGCAACGTACTGACGTTGTCCAAGACGGCCAGCTCGAGCACCTACGGTCAGCTCGGGCAGACGATCACGTATACCTATACTCTGACCAATATCGGAACCACCCCTCTCGGACCCGCGCAATTCACCATCACCGACAACAAGCTCGGCGCGGCGTTCAACTGCGGCGAACCGAATACGACGATCGCAGCCGCTCAGACTTTAACCTGCACAGCAAACTACATTATTACCCAGGCTGATCTAAGCGCCGCCTCTTTGACAAACAGCGCAGTCGCCTCCGGCGCTTTACAGACCTCTACAGCCGCCACCGTCACGATTACGAACCTGACCTTTGGCCAGCCGCCGACGGTACCTACGACACAGGTACCTTCTTCCAACCTGAGCCCGGGTACGACAGTCCAGCACCGGGTGGCGGTCGGGGAATGGCTGATTCAGATCGCGCGCTGCTATGGCGCCACATTGAGCGAGGTCACGGCTGCCAATCCCCAGATCCCCGATAAGAACTTTATCCTGCCAGCGATGACGGTCACTGTGCCACGGATCGGCAGTGCCGGGACCATTCACGGACCCAACTCATGCGTTGTCTTCCAAACCGTGCAAAGTGGGGACACGTGGAACTCTATCGCGCAACAGCATAATGCCTGCCTCGCCGTTTTGCAGCGCGCCAATCCGGCGGGGTTGGTAGTCGGGGGAAGCGTGAAAGTGCCCAGGAACTCGGCGAGCCTGTACTGCCCGGGTTCCACCAGTCCTGCAGCTACTGCCAGACCTGGAACGGCAGTCCCACCCTCGCCAACAACAGCCGCCGCGCAGCGGATCACAATCGACCCGGGCCAGACCACCGCTACCCGGATCGGCATTATCAACCCGAATGAAACCATCCGGTTTGTCATCGCTGCCAACCAGGGACAGCTTTTGAGCATCCGATTGACTGCCCCCGCGAACGAGGTCGCAGTCGGGGTGAACAGCCCGACGGGCATCGCTCTCAAGCCGCTGGATGCCACCCCGACCTGGAGCGCAACCGTCACAACCAGTGGGGATCATGTCATCTCATTAGTGGCTGTGCTTGGGACATCCAGCAAATCGTACACTCTCGAGGTGGGACTGAGTACGCCGCCAGCCGCCACCGCAACGCCTTAGAGCCGGGGCAACAGCGATCGCTTTGTGGAGCGGGATAGTCGTCCCGCTCCACGTTTCTTATACAGGTGAGCGCTTCCCCGAACCGGTTTGCTCTGCACAGACTCAAACCGGAAATGGTCATTTGTCTATCAAGAGTCCGGAAGATATCGCTCAGAAGACGCTGAGCAAGTTGATGGCAAGTCCATTCGGAAGCTGTCGAAAAGGGAACCTGCAGGGCATTGCTTGAGTCGTAGACCAAATTCATTAGATCTCTATCAACGGGGCCTGGGTACGATCCCCGCATCCGTCTGGGAGCAGACGGAGCTGGAAACGCTCAACCTGGCGGAGAATGGATTGATGTCCATCCCCGGGACGATTGGAGGACTAATCCATCTGACCATGCTGGACCTGGGTCATAACAGGCTTACCTCGCTGCCCGAATCGATTGGCAGACTAAAGAAATTAAAGTTTCTATACCTGAGCGACAACCGCTTGAGCAGCCTGCCTCCAACACTCGGGGAGCTGAACTCACTCGTCTACCTGGGAATGACAGACAACGGCCTGCTCGCGTTGCCGGAAGAAATCGGTCAATTAAGAAACTTGATCGAGCTCAGGCTTTATAACAATCAGCTCTCCTCCCTGCCAGACGCAATCGGGCAATTACGACAACTGCGAGAACTGCACCTGATGCGCAATCGCCTGACCACGCTCCCGGCATCCATCGGAAACCTGAAGAACCTCCGCAAGCTGATCCTCGAAGGCAACCAGATCGAGATCTTGCCGGGGTCGATTGGCGGCTTGAATCGTCTTACCGACCTCGACTTGAGAAATAACCGGGTGCGATCCCTTCCCCACTCGCTCGGGCAGTTGAAGCATCTCCGGTTTTTGGATCTGCGCGCCAACCAATTGGACCTTCTTCCGCAGAGTCTTCTCTCTCTACAAAGCCTGGAAAAGCTCGATCTGCGCTGGAATCATCGGCTGGTTGTGCCCGAATGGATTTCTCGCTTCGAGCAGCGCGGCACCCTGGTCTACGTATAGAAATCTGCGACGGTTTGCCCCGGAGAGTTGTGGGAAAACTCGAAACCTTCGCACAGGTCATCCACAATCTTAATCTGCTCTAAGGGTTATGCGCTATAGTCGGGAGAATCACTTCCAAACCGTGCAACCGGGCTTCGAATCCGAAATACATCCGTCGTTGCCCCCTGTGCGTAATTTAGTGTATACGACTGGTCCACGATCACACAGGAACAGAGAGACCCCTTATGAAACGATCGAAATCTTACTGGTTTGTGATGATATTCGTCTTCCTCATAAGCGCCTGTGGAGGGACAGGAAATCCGGCTGTGCCGGACGCTACGAGCAGCCTCCCCGCGACACAGACACCGTTGCCCCCTCTCCCCATGGACACTGCTACGGTGCTACCGACGGAAGTCATCCCACCAAGCCCCACGGCCACTTCAGTCCCGGTTCACCCATTGCAAATCGAAGCCATGCGGGTACAGGAATATCCCGGCAGCGATATCGTGATCGAGGCTACTCTGGATCCGGGTGTGAATTACAGCCGCTATTATGTTTCGTATCTCTCCGAGGGATTAAAGATCTACGCGTTGATGACCGTGCCTCACGGCGAGAGGCCAGCCAGCGGGTGGCCTGTGGTCATTTTCAACCACGGCTTCATCCCGCCGGATGTCTACCGCACCACGGAGCGGTATATCGCCTATGTGGACCTGATTGCCCGCAGCGGCTATATCGTCTTTCGCTCCGATTATCGCGGCCACGACCGCTCGGAGGGCGAGCCGGGCGGCGCGTATAGCAGTCCCGGTTACACTGTGGACGTGCTCAACGCGGTCGGCTCGATGAAGCGCTATCCGGATGCAGACCCGAACCGGATCGGCATGTGGGGTCACTCGATGGGCGGCTACATCACCCTGCGTTCGATGGTGGTCACGGACGACATCAAAGCCGGGGTGATCTGGGCAGGCGTGGTGGCGTCCTACCCCGACCTGCTGACCCGCTGGCGGCGCGGTCCCGTCAATGCCTCGGTGACGCCGACTCCCAATCCACGCTCATGGCGCGTCCAGCTGGTCCAACAGTATGGCTCGCCGGAGCAAAATCCGGAATTCTGGAATTCCATCTCTTCAAACTCCTATGTTCACGAGATCTCCGGTCCCATCCAGCTCCATCATGGTACGCTGGACGAGGACGTTCCTCTGGAGTTTTCCGAGCTGCTCTTTTATGAGATGATCGAAGCCAACCAGTATGTGGAGCTTTACAAATACGAGGGCGACAACCACAACATCTCGAATTATTTCAGCACCGCCATGCAACGGACCATTGAGTTTTTTGATCGGTATCTGAAGTACCAGTAAGGACAGTGCCTAGCCCAACGCAGCCATCGACAGCCGCCTGGACAGCGGCTGTCGCTTCTTAAAATTACCACTTTGATCCTATTCAAATTGGAGTAAAATCCTCCATGTCCCTTGTAATAAGAACAACTGTCTGTGACACGTCCGCTGCCCGCCAGAGGAGGAGGTGAACAATGTTCAAGACCCAGAATCTTTATCAAAACGACGAGAGGTGGAAAAACATCAGGCTGGGAAATTCATCCGAAACGATCGGCGGTTGGGGCTGCCTGCTCACCTCGGTCACCATGCTGCTGAACGGGTTGGGTTATAGCGAAACGCCAGAAACGGTCAATGAGAAGATGAAGCGGGCTGGCGGATTCGACCGTGCCCTGTTTATTCCCAGCGTGGTACCGTATATCTGGCAGGGTTGCGTCTATCGCGACATGCAGTCCTGCGAGAGCTATTCGGCTCCGATCGCTCAGATCGACGCCGCCATCTCTGCAGGCAAACCTGTAATCCTTCAGGTCGACTGGAACAAGCAGGCGGGCGTGCAAACCCATTTTGTGCTGGTGAAAGAGAAACGGGGGAATGATTATGTGATCTATGATCCGTATCAATATAGCGGCGATTCTCCGGCTAAGGATGTATTGCTGACCACCCGTTACAAGTACAACGGCGCACGGCTCGAAACCGAGATCAGCGCAGTGTTGTGGTTCGACGTCGTGGCGAGCCCATCTGTAGAGCCGCCGGAAGTGAAGAAAGTCCCTGTACCGGCAGAAAAGTACGTCCTGTATGCACAGGAGGATGACCTGGCGCTCCGAGCGGAGCCATCCCTGAACGGCTACCTGCTCAAGCGGCTGTTGAAGAACACCGACCTCGTGGCCCTCGAGGGAAAATCCGCAGTAAGATCCAGGCTTGGCGTCAACGGTCAATGGATCCGGGTTCAGGACCCAAGCGGAGATCAGGGCTACGTGGCGGCATGGTATCTTTCCGACAGCCGGGGACAGCCCGGGGCAACGACCGTTGTGTCTCCGCCTTCTGGCGCCCCGGCTGCCAGCCAGTTGCCCACAGGCGCCCTTGCATTTGTCCCCATCGAACAGATCGCTTTCCGGACGCGGCCGGTGGTCGCGCCGGAAACGGTCATCAGGTATATCCCGGTCACCGAGCAGCTGGTCAGTCTCGAGCCGGCCGGCGAGGTGATCGCCAAAGTTGGAGTAACGGGCCAATGGATCAGAGTCCGTGATGCAACGAATAAGGTAGGCTATGTCGCGGCCTGGTATGTTCGATATGCAAGCGGCGCGACAGCGCAAGCACAATCTACCGGCGCGCTACCGTCCACTCCGGCCTCCAGCAACGGAGCTCCACTCAAAGTTAGAGCTACGGCTGAGGGTGTTGCTCTTCGCAACCAGCCTGTAGTGAGTCATAACACGCTGATCAAGCGCCTCGCACTGGGCACAGAACTCGTCGTCCTCGAGCCGAATGCGGAAGCAAAAATCGGCAGGAATGATGAGTGGCTGACGGTCAAGGATCCGACCGGCACCGAAGGCATGGTCGCCGCCTGGTTTGTGGCCCGGTAAAGCTGCATAATCTTGGACTCAATCACGGAGGAGCCTGCCATGGAACCTGAAGCTGAAGCAACCAAAACTGCACCCATTCTGGATCTCGCCTGGAAGCGGGCCGCTATTCTCGACGACATGTCTAAAAGGCGGTCCGCCGCGCACCATCGCATCCGACGCTGGATCGCCGTCCTGGGCGTGCTGGCAACGCTGATGGCAATTCTTATACAGCATCGAGATAGTTTTGCCTTGCTCTTTGAGCCGTATGCAAATATTACAAAGGTGTTTGTCCAGGGTTTGTTCATAGCCACCCCCGCAATTGCCTCCGGACTGGCAGCATTCGCCACGAAAAAGTATTCGAATGGCGACTGGCTGATCACACGCGCCGGGGCAGAAGAAATCCAGAAGGAGATTTATTTTTTCCGAACCATCCTGCAGAAAAAGAAATCTCGCCGTGAGTATCTCGAAAAACGGCTGGCGGAGATCCAGCGCCAGGTCTATCGTGGGCTGAACGGTGAGTTCTCCTTCGAAGATTACAGCGGGCGGGTACCGCCCAACTATTATCCCGAAGATCCGAACAGCGATCCGGGCTTTGCCGATCTGACAGGGGAAGAGTATTTCAATTACAGACTCCAGGACCAGCTAAGGTGGCACAATAAGGAAATCCTCGAGTACAAAACGGAACGGGACCGCCTGACGGTCTTGATCCTATTAGCGGGCGTTCTCGGGACGATCCTGGCGGCTGTCAGCGCCGGCAACCCTAACTGGGGCATCTGGGTCGCGTTCACCGCCTCCATCACCACCGCCCTGATTGGCTGGCAGGAGCTGCGCAACATCGATGTCATAGTCCGCAATTACAGCAAGGTCGTGTTAGAGCTGACGATCCTGCAGGATCACTGGGTCAATTTGGAGCCGGAAGAGCGTACCACAGCGGAGTTCTATAAGATGGTGCGCGGCTGTGAGGAAGTCCTCTGGGCGCAGAATACAGAATACATCAAGTCCATGCAGGAAGCGCTGCGAGACGCGAGCCTCGACGAGGAAGCCAGCCTTGTCAACCGGACGATCCAGGAGTCGGTCGAGTCGGCGAAGCGCACCAAGAAAGCCATGCAGGACAGCCTTCTGGAGTATACGCAGGAGACGCTCGGTCAGGTGGAACAGGCAGTGGATGAAAGCTTCAGGGGTGCCCTGAACACCCTGGTCGAGGAAGCTTCATCCGAGTTGGTCCGGCAGGAGCTCGAAGCCATGGGGCAAGCCGTTAGGGATACTGTCACCGAGACCGTGGATAATATCCGCGAACGTGCATCGGCGTTTGCCGAGTCTATCGCCCAGATCCGGCAAGAGTTTGCCGATGTCGAGATCAGCAAAGACACGCCCACCGAGGATTTGAACACAATCCTTGCCCGCTTCCCGACCACGAACGAAGTGAAGGGATAGAGCTTACCCGGCGGCAAGTGTTGTCCGCACCATAAAAAGAAATCGAGCCAGTCATGCAATCTACATCCACGCCTGCCCCATCGGAACCGAACAAGCCGGTGATCGAGGAACCCAAAAAGATTTTGCCCCCCGCCCGGGTACCTGAAAATGGTGCGGAGGGGGAATCCAGGTCGGCGCCCATCCACCCGGAAGTACGTCCGCACGCCTTCATCATCATGCCGTTCGGAAAAAAGAAAGGCGCCGACGGGTCGATGTATGATTTCAATGCGATCTATAACGGGTTGATCAAACCCGCCCTCGAGATGGCAGGCTTTGAACCTTTCCGAGCGGATGAGGAGACGAGCAGCGGAGACATCCTGACCGATATGTTCCAGGAGTTGCTGCTCGCCGATCTGTGCATTGCAGACATGAGCATCGACAATGCTAACGTTTTCTACGAGCTGGGCATCCGGCACGCCTTCCGTAAGCGCGGTATCGTCCACATTCAGGCCGGGCGCGCCTACATGCCGTTCGATGTCTTCAACGTGCGCACGATCCCCTATCACATCACGCCGGAGGGCGTTCCTGACCCCGAGTTTCTGGACAAGGACCGGGCTGCAATCGCACGCGTGACGCGCGACACCTGGGCTTCGGATATGGACAGCGTCCATAGCCCAATCTTCAACCTGCTGGACGGGTTGACCGAGCCGGACCGCAAAACCCTCGAGACCCCGCTCGCCACGGGCTTCTGGCGTGAATACAATGAATGGAAGCAGCGGGTCTCAGTTGCAGAACGGCAGAAGCGCATCGGCGATATCCTCCTGCTGACAGATGAGATCCAGAACCCGCTTATCAAGGAAGAGGCCATTGCGGAGGCGGGGCAGGCGCTTAAGAATATGGGGCGTCACGAGCTGGCGCTGACGCAGTACCGGCGCGGGCTGGAGGTCAATGCCCGAAACCTGCTCTTCCGGCGCGAAGAAGCCCTCAACCTGAACCGGGTCGGGAAAGTAGACGAAGCCATCATCAAGATCGAGAGTCTGCTGGCAGATACCCCCCTGGACACAGAGTCGGTGGCGTATCTCGGACGAATCTACAAGGAGATGTGGGTCGAGTCCTGGAGATGGATCAAGGAAAGGGACCTCCGGCTGCGCACTGCCTTTGATTCCTATCACTGGCTGCTCAAGTCGTTTCAGACCTATCTACGGGGCTACCGCCTGGATCTGAACCAGTTCTACCCCGGTATCAATGCCCATACACTCGGCACGGTCCTGATACATCTGGCAGATGAATACGAGGATAAGGCGCAGCCCGACCCCGAGATCCAGGGGGTGCGGGATTTGCTCAGCGAGCTGCGCGGCTCCCTGATCTTTGCCCTGGAAACCAAAACCCAGGACGAGAAGACTGCCGACTACTGGGCGTTCATCTCGCTCAGCGAGCTGCTGGTGCTGACAGCAGAGATTCCACAGCAGGTGACACGCGCCTATCGCAAAGCGCTCACGGCCTCACGCCGTAACCAATTCTATTTGCAATCTTCCCTCGGGCAGCTGGAGATCCTGCGCTCTCTGGATATGCGTCTAGAGTTCGTTCAAGCCGGCATCGACGTGATCCAGGAAGAGCTGAGTCGCATCCACCGGGAAATCCCGATTCAGGATGGAAAATCAAAGAAGGCGCGGGAACAGCCCGTGATCGAGGAAGAACCGCCCGAATATCAGGGCATGGTCTTCCTGTTCGCCGGATACATGATGAGAAACGAGAAGAAGAAGGGCAGTCCCTTCCCACCGGAGAAAGAGGTCCGGGCCGCCATCAATGGGCTGCTTGACAAATACGATGCGGGCCCCGACGATCTGGCGGTCACTACCGGCATGGATGCCGGTAGTGAAATCCTCTTCGTAGAATGCTGCGTGGAGCGCGGTGTTCCAGTCCAGGCATATTTCCCACTCTTCGAGGGCGCGTACGTACGGGAATTCGTCGGTCCCGGCGGCGGAGACTGGGTGGCACGATTCTACAAAATGCGTAACCATCCTCTGGTGACCGAATATTACCAGCCTGATTGTGTTGGCTTGCCCAAAGAGGGAGACAACGTTCATGAGCGAAACAATCGCTGGGCCCTTTATTCCGCTCTAGGCCGTGGCGTCGATAAAGTGCGCTTGATCGCCCTGTGGGATGGCAAGAGCGAGGCATCCCAGAACCTAGATGCACGCCTGGTCAAGCACATGGTGGAGCTCATGCGCGATACCGGCGGCATGATCGAATATATCAACCCGACCAAGCTGTCCAGGTCTACCCGCTCGAAGCTTGCCGTCAACATCACCCCGGTGCAGCTCGAGCCGGTCAAACAGCCGGTTGCCTCCAGTAAACCGGCCAGGCGCAAGAAGAATTAAGAGCGTAAACCCCACCCCGGCTTCGCGTACGGATGAAAGTCTATTTTCGTTAAGAAAAATGCCCGTCGACTAGTCGACGGGCATCAGTACATCACCGATCTTTTCTTTCGGATACGGCCAGACTTCGCCTTTCACTCCCCTGGCAAGGTAGAAGTCCCCGGCTTTCACGGTTACATTGCCTTCAAGCGTGGCAACTGTGATCTCCTGGTCCGGATCCCCGGTGATATCCGTCAGCGGCACCAGGAGCGTTAGCGCTTTCTTGACACAATAGCCCGGGCGGACAATGATGTAGCTCTCTTCGAAGATCGTTGGGTCCACAGGCCAGTAATCGTCGGGCGTGTCGACCTCACTGACCAGGAAGTCGCCTTTGCTTGCCGTCAGCTCGGTGCCCCAGGGCGTCTTGATCTGCATCGTTTGTGGGGAGTCCGGCGCCGGGAAAAAGGGCACCACACGACGCTCTACCGTGCTTCGATACGGCTTGAAATTCAATGTTTCCAGAATCGGATCGCTCGCTGTGATCGTGAGTTGCTCAGTCATAGTTCTCATCAGGGGCATTCTACCATAACGCTGCGGCATGAGCATTACAGGTTCGAAAGTCTGAAACGTGGTCAAGCCTCCCCATTGGACACGGCGATCGAGACTATGAGATGATCGATACTATAACTGTTGGCGCCAAAACGCTTGAATGATATTGGAGGTATCGGAAGTGAAAAAAACCAATCGTGCGCGAGTGGCAATCCTGTGGCTGAGCGTGACTGCCGCGATGCTGGCTTGCTCTGTGACAACCCCGGCGGCTCCAACCACTGAGCCTGAATACCGATATGATGATCTACCGGGAGGCGGCCAGCTCAGCTTGGCGCTCTCTGAATATCGCGCCATTTCGAAATGGGATACCCTGGACATCAGCTACTACTTTCAAAATGGCACAGAGCAGCTGCAGGGCACGATCGAGCACGACCTGGTCCGGCGCGCATTTGCGATGTGGAGCAATCAGACTTCGCTGACGTTTACCGAGGCATCCAGCAGCGCCAGTGCAGATATCCTGGTCGCCTGGGCGAGAGGAGATCACGGTGACGGCGATCCGTTCGACGGACCCGGCGACATCCTGGCGCATGCTTCCTTCCCGAATCCCTATGACAACGACGCGGTGATCCTGCACTTCGACGACGATGAGCGCTGGCTGGATAGCGAAACCCGCAACGTGGATCTGCTCACCGTCGCCGCCCACGAGATCGGCCACACCCTGGGGCTTGCTCACAGCAATGACCCCGATGCCCTGATGTACCCGAGCTACAGTGGTCCACGGCGTTTTCTGGGCGCAGATGATATTGCCGGCGTGCAGGCTCTGTACGGCGTCGCCAGCGCCCCACAGCCCGCGCCCCAGGCTCCGCCGGCAGGAGCAACTCCGCCGCCCAGCTCAGGCACAGATTCGGATGGCGATGGCATCTCGGACGATGAAGAGGTGCTGGTAACGGGCACCGATCCGAACAACGCCGACAGCGACCGCGATGGCCTGGTGGATGGTGTGGAAGTCTCTAACAGCATGAATCCGCTGGATCCCGATATGGACCGTGACGGTGTCAGCGACGGGGACGAGGTCGCGCGCGGGACGGACCCATTCTTCCCCGAGCAGGCTGAGATTCCCGCCGGGTTGGAGGAGGACGTGGGCGCGTTCCTGACAGAAGCCATTGAGCTGCAGATGGAAGCCTATCGGAACGGCGACCCTTCCATTGCCGCCTCTATCATGACGGGCCCCATCCTGGACGACTTGACGGCAGAGATCAATTCGCTCAACCAACAGGGTTTGGTCGCTCTCTCAGAGATCGATTACTACGAGAGTTATATTAACGACATCCGGGTCCTGAACGACAGGCGGATCGAAGTGGATACCTGTGAGGTGTGGACAACCCATACGTATCGCTTATCGGACGGACAATGGATAGATACCCAGGGACCCTCCCTGCTGCCGCAGACCGTGACGATCGAGCTGTTGAATGGCAGCTGGTTCATTAGCACGGTTGAGTTCTTTAGTGCGCCCGCGTTCTGCAGCTGAGGATTAAATTGACTGTGTAACGGCTGGTTGAACGTATAATGCTCCTATGGGACAACTTATCGCGGTGATCGGCGCAAGTGGAGTGGGAAAGACAGCCCTTGTGCGGGCGCTGGCCCGAGCCTATCCGTTTGAGACCCGCTACGAAAGCCACGTGGAGCGACCATTTCAGGCCCACTTCAAACGGGATGTGCGCTACGCGCTCGCCAACCAGATCGACTATCTGCTCCTACGCGCCGAACAGGAACGGGAGCTACGCGCTTCGGGAGGGCCTGGTCTTCTAGACGGCGGGCTCGACCTGGACTTTCACGGATTCACCCGCCTTTTTCACAGTCGAGGGCTGCTAAGCGGCGCCGAGTTCGATCTCTGTCACCGCTTCTATACGCACACCCGGGAATTGCTGCCGCCGCCCGAGCTGTTCGTCCGGCTGTGTGCGGACGAACTTACCATCGCCGACCGCCTTGCGAGCCGCGACCGCATCAACATTGCCAGCCCGGCGGACAGCCTGTTATTCAACGCTGGCCTCGATGAGTGGCTCGCGACGGTTCCATCCCATAACTTGTTGGAACTGAATGTATCCCATGAAACGTTAACTTATGAGCGGAGCGTCGGGCTTGTCCTGGACAAAATCCAGCACTTACCCTAAACGATACCTTCCAGCCAGGACTGGCGCCATGTTTTGCCTTGTCGATCTCGCCCGGTGCCTGGGAGCGACTTGAGAGTCGAGGAGAAGTAAATTATGAACAAGCATGTGTTTCCGTCCCTGCTTTCCATATTCATCCTGGTATTCATGGGCGCCTGCCTCGCCTTCACACGCGCCGTGGATGGGACCGCCACCGAAGACCCCCTGAACAGCGCCGCCACCCAGACTGCAGCGGCATTGGTGACGCCGACCTCGTTCGTTCCGCTCACCCCGACGACAACACTCGAGCCGCAGCCGGTCCCGCCTGATGTAGCTTCTCCAACGCCAGGTCAGCAGACGCCCCCGGCTGGCTCCGGACAACAGCTCATTGCCTACCTTCGCGATGGACAGTTGCTGGTCACCGACGTGACAGGCAACGTCCAGGGCGGCACAACCCAGTATACGCTGAGCGGTGAAAGCGACCAGGTCATGGATCTGGCATGGTCTCCCTCGGGCGAGTTTGTGGCATTCGCCTCCTCGGTCACGGGTGACCCGCATCTCTTCTATATCTTTGCACTGGGGCAGAGCTCGCCTGCAGATCTTGGTATCGGCAGCGCGCCTGCCTGGTCGCCAGACAGCCAGTCGCTTGCCTATATTGGCGGCACCTTTCCGAACGAGAACATCTGGATCACAACGGTTGAGAACCCTGCGCCGCGCCAGCTTACCTTCGAGACAAACTTCGCCTGGGGCCGCCCGGTCTTCACGCCGGATGGAGAGTCATTGATCGTCGCCGGCACCAGCCGCGACAATCTGGGTGCCTCCGGGAACACGAACTTTACCCTGGACTATCTCGAGCTGGACGGCAGCGGAACGCGCAGCCCGATTCCGGGCACGGACTTTGAGGGCGGGCGCCTGCCTTACGATCTGCAGTTCTCGCCAGATGGCACCCGCCTGGCCTTTTCCACCTCATTCCACCTGAGCGCCTGCGCTTCCCCGGGCGCCTATTATGTCTTCGACCCGGTCTCTGCGAGCCTTCAGGAGTTGATCAGCCCCGCCCTGCAAAACGCCATTGACCCGGACCAGGAGCAGTATCACGTTGGGCTCAGTTATGATTGGTTACCTGAAGGCGATGCGCTTGTCGCTCGCGGCCAGGTGCTCGACTGTAACCTCAGCAACCCTAATCCCGGGCAGGCGATTGCCGGTCCGCAGATGTCCATCCTTGGGCTGGACGGCAGCGAGCGGACGATCATCCCCGGTTTCTTCTGGGACCTGAGCATGGACCGCACCGGGATGCTGATCGCCACAACCCGCTTCGACAACGGCTTCGAGGACATGAACCCGGATGTCGAGATCTACTCCGCCGAGACCGGGCAGCTGGTGCTTTCCCTGGGACCCGGCAGCAACCCGCACTTCCAGCCCTGAGCCTTTGACCGGCGCTGAGCGGTGAACATCCTGTGATGGAGAAAAATCAACATGATCCTTGACCTGATGCGCACAAAACGCGCCGTCCGTGAGTTCAGCAGCCAGCCCGTGCCTGAGGAAATCGTGAACGAGATCCTGGAAGCGGGACGACTCTCCCAGAGCAGCAAGAACGACCAGCCCTGGCGCTTCCTCCTGATCCACAACCGGGAGACACTTCGCCAGCTAAGCACCTGCGGCAAATATGCCGGGCACATCGCAGGCGCGGACTTTGCCATTGCGCTGGTCATGCAGCCGGGCTATGACTTCGACATGGGCCAGGCTGCGGCTTACCTGCAGCTTGCTGCCTGGGACCGCGGCGTGGCATCCTGCATCGCTTCGATGTGGGAACCGGATAGGGCAAAAGCCATCCTCGGCATCCCTCCGGACAGGCAATTCGATACTGCCATCTCTTTCGGTTATCCCGCCAGGAAACTTGGGAAGATCAAAGACCGCCGCCCGCTGGAGGATGTGGTGCGGCTGGAAAAGTGGGAATAGACGCCCGGGATCGCGGATATACGATCACCGCCCAGGACTCAGACCTGCCTGAGCATTCGGGTACATTGTCTGTCATGTGAAACTGATCACTTGATCAACAGCCCCGTCACCCAGAGCAATAACATGCCCGTCAGGACGCCGCTAAACACCGTCATGGGCATGGCTTCCCGAGCGGTATCCTTTTGAATCAGCTTGGCAATTTCATATATCACTTCGAAGATCGCCCCCGTGCCGATCGCAAGGAAGAGCACAGCCAGAAAGGGTGACGGGGAATAACCACCGATCCACGCGCCAAGGATGGCAGGGGCGCCGCCAATCAATCCCATCAACGCCAGTCTGCCAATGCCCGGGCGGTCGCGCAGAACCGGCGCAATGATCCCCAGTCCCTCTGTGATGTTCTGGATAATGAAGCCGACGACTAGAAACGTGCCCAGGGCGATCTCCCCCACGTTGTACGCCGCCCCAATGGCGAGCCCCTCGCCCAGATTGTGAAAGCCGATGCCGATCGCGATCATGAAGGCAATAGCGAGCCGGCGCTCCATTTCATTGCCAGTGATCTGGGTCTGTCGTTTCGAGATCGCATCGAGCAACAGGAAGGTCGCCACAGAACCGATGCCGATCAAGCCAATCCCCTGAAAGGCAGATGGGACCCGTGCTGCGAATTCCAGGGCTTCGGCGAGCGTGTCCAGGCCGAGAAAGATCAATAGGCCGGCCGTGGCTGCCATGAGAAACGTCATCGTGCGGCGTCCCAGCTGCCGCAAGGCTGGAAACCAGAAGATGCCCAGGAAGACCGGGATCACACCCACGTACAAGCCGATCAGGGTAAATCCCCAAAATGTTCGGCTGGAGGGCTGGGGTGTCTCAAAGGCAACCGGGATATCGACACCAAACGCAATGGCATTGGTTGTAAAGACCGTGATGCCATAGGCTTCCCCCTCCGACCAGGCATAGTTGACATGGATCACCGCGTTGCCCAGGCGTGGAATGGTCGGGCTGGGGCTGACCGTAAAAGGCATGACGGCTTCGTTGATAATGACCGTGGCAATGGTCAATTTCTGAGGACCCGTATTACGGACATACAGGTCAAGGCTGTTGGACTCCAGGATGTATTTCTCTACCGCCAGATTCTCAACAGGCACCGGTGCCTGCATGTCCAATCCTCCACCCGTGGAGAGAAAGAGGGCGATCACGCCCGCCAGAAGAAGGATCGGTATGAGAAGCAAGAGGATCGTTCGAACGGAAACACCGCGTGCCTCCGGAGAGGAAGTGGTTTGTGTCATGCTGACCTCTACGCTGAAACCTCAAACATGCCATTCCAGCCCAGTTCTGCAAATTCGGTCACATGCGCGTGGAACATATACATGCCGGGAAACTTATAGGAAAATTCGAGAATGCCTCGCTGTGCCTGTCCTTGAATGATCGTATCGGTGAACTCGCTGGGGGTCAGACTTGTGCCGGTGGGATAGTAATGAAAGAAATTCGCGTGCAGATGAAACGAGTTGAGCAGATCGAACTCGAGAATGTTCACCAGGTAGATGCGCACCTTCTCGCCGACGCGGATCGGGATCGGATGGTTCTGATAGTGAAAGGGAATGCCGTTGACTGCATAAAAGTCATTCCCGTCATCGAAATCGACATCGATGCCATGCATTACCATCACCATCTCATGATCAACGGGCGGGCGCCCTTCTCTGGGATCTACAATGAACGTGCCATACAATCCCTTGGCAATATGCCGCGCCAGCGGGAACACATGACAATGATAGAGATGTAAGCCAAACGGCTCAGCATCGAATTCATAGAGAAAACTGGCTCCCGGTTCGACAGTCCCTCCGGGACCCGATCCCGGCACACCGTCCATCTCGCCGGGATGAAAACCATGAAAGTGTATGGAGTGGGGATGGTTGCTGCCGTTGCTGAAATGAATCCGAATGCGGTCTCCCTCGGTTGCCCGCAGAGTAGGACCCGGGAGGCGCCCGTTATAGGTCCAGGCGGGAAATTCAAGACCCGGGATGACCTCGATGTTTTTATTCAAGGAGACAATTCGATATTCCCGCAGGGTCTGACCGTTCGGCAGCGTCGAGATTTCGCCATAATCAAAGTCTGTCAGGATATCGGTTGGATTGAACCCATTCTTCTCATGATCCACTTCGCCAACCGTCCCCGGTAGATCGCCGGAATGCCCCTGCTCGCCGTGGTCGCCGGGCGTTGAGGTAGGATCTTTATGATGTTCTTCATCTTCTGTCTGAGTTACTGTAGTTGCCCCCGCTGTGCCAAGGAACGCCAGGCCTCCCATCTTGAGGAAGTCTCTTCTCGATATGGGCTTCATCGGAACTCCTTACGGCTAAAGGATAATTTAGTTGCGCCTAAATATTTTGCTAATTTTACTCCTGAATGAGGTCTGCGTCAAGAGAACCGTCCTTCCGTGCGGGCACAGCGCCCATACAAGCTGCGAAGCAATTGCGGAAGCTGAACGCACGGTCATGACGACGTTAACTGGACAGTGATTGATTAGGGATAGCCCTACCGCAGCTTCCCAAGCCTCAACCTGTATTACAATTTTCCCTGCAACTGATAACTTCTCGAAGCAGGGAAGAGAAATTTGGAACACCCTCCATCTACCTTTACCGGCTCGACGGCGACGGATCTTGCCATCGTCTTCCTGCTGGTACTTGCCAACGCCTTTTTTGTGGCATCTGAATTTGCCCTGGTCTCTGTCCGCAAGACGCGCATCGACCAGTTGGCTGCCGAGGGGAACCGCACCGCATCGATTGTCCAACGCGCCGTACGAGATCTGGATCGTTATATCGCCGCCACACAGGTTGGCATCACGCTGGCTTCGCTCCTGCTGGGCGGTATCGGAGAACGGACTCTCGAGCCGATCCTGAGCTTCGTGTTCAGCTGGGTGCCCGATCAATGGCTGGGGATCACACGCGCTGCGCTCGTGGCGGGCGTAGCCTATTTCATCATGACTGCTCTGCACGTGATCATCGGAGAGCTGATGCCCAAGTCAATTGCGCTGCAGCGACCGGAGAGCACCTCGCTCTGGATCGGACGACCGATGACCCTGTTTGCGATACTCTTCTCGCCGCTGATCTGGCTGCTGAACGGGATCGGGAATGCCCTGCTGCGGATGCTTGGCTTTCATGCTGCAGAGGGACATGCGCAGGTTCACTCTCCCGAAGAGCTCGATATGATCTTTACCGAATCGCATAAGGGTGGGGAGATCAACCAGACTGAGTTCGAGATCCTGCATCGCGTGGTGCGGTTCTCGGACACCAATGTGCGCGCCGTAATGATCCCCCGCCTCGAGATGCAGGCGCTCCCCGCCGCGATCTCGCGCAGGGAGCTGGTCGAGTTTTTGCTGAGCCGGCCGCATACCCGCATCCCCGTCTATCAGGACTCACTGGACGAGATCCTTGGCATCGTCAACACCAAAGATCTGGAGCACCTTTATAACCGGGAGCTTTCGCACGAGCTGATGCAGCTTAAGTCTATGGTGATGGCGGGGGGCAACGGTCGACCCGCAGTGGACGTATACCAGGAGTCGGATGAAAAGATCCTGAACCTCACTCCGCTGGTCATGGATGCAGTCTTTGTGCCCGAGACTGTACGCATCGACACCCTGCTGGGGGTGCTTAGAAAGAACCGCCAGCAGATCGCCATTATTGTGGACGAGTATGGCGTCACGGCGGGCCTGATCACGGTAGCGGACCTGCTCGAACAGGTCTTTGGCGACTTGCCGGATGAGGCAGCCGAAACCGAGCCGGACATCCTGCCGCGACCCGACGGCAGCGTCCAGCTGGCCGGCGGGGTCAGCATCGATGAGGTGAATGAGCTGTACGGATTAGGGTTCCGCTCCGACGAGGCGGTGACCATGGCAGGGCTGGTTCTGACCGCCCTCGGTAGGACCGCCGCTGTGGGCGATGAAGTGGAGATCAACGGAGCTCGCCTGCGCGTGGAAAACGTGGACGGGTTTCGTATCTCAAGACTCAAACTATCACTGCCGCCCGAGACCAGCATCGATAAGAATGGCAGGACCGAATCGTTGACTTGAGCTCCCTGCCGGGCTCGCAACATCGGAACGTTATTCTCCGAAGTTTAGCTCATGAGGGCATTGCCAGCTTCCCGGTGGGAGCCGCCAATGCTTTTGTTTTTCATGAGTGCCGCTTTCGCGGTCCGAGCTCAAAGAACCAACATTTGCGAATGGAGGGGCTGGAAGCCATAGTTTTGGAGGAACCTTTGCGAGCGCTCCAGCATCCATGGCAGGCTGTGCGGATATAATCAGGACAGGAGCCCGTATGCCCGTTCAAACAAAACTTGGCGAAATCCAAACTGTGACCGTCCCCATTCGGGGAATGGACTGCGCCGAGTGCACGCAGCACGTAAGCCAGGCCATCGCCAGGCTGGAGGGCGTCAAGTCGGTGGACGTACTCCTTGCCACAGAGAAAGCCATTATCCAGCTCGACCCTGCCAGGGTGACGCTGCCCGCCATCCGGGCAGCAGTAGCCGGTGCGGGGGATTATTCAGTCCCTGAGCAGGCAGAGCCGCCTGTCACGCTCTCCGGCGGCGACTTCAACCGCCAGCTGATGAAACTGCTTGCGCTGGTTTTTGGCGGAGTACTGGCCATCATTGTTTTCGGGGAATTGCTGGGCGTGTTCGAGCTACTATCCCGGCTGGTCCCCTTCCCTGTCGGCGTCCTGATCGTGCTGGCTGGAGGCTTGCCAATCTTTCGGAATGTCTTGCGCGCGACCCTCAGGCGCCAGATCATCTCTCACACGCTGATGACCATTGGTGCGATCGCTGCTCTGGCGGTGGGTGAATGGGTCACCGCTTTCATCGTCGTTCTATTCATGCGGGTGGGCGATTACGTCGAGACCTTTACTACCGAGAGTGCCCGGCGCGCGGTCAGGGAGCTGTCTGCCATGGTCCCGCAGATGGCACGCGTGGAGCGAGAGGACCTGGAAGCGGAAATTCCGGTCACGGAAGTCAGGACCGGTGAGATCGTGATTGTGCGTCCCGGCGAGCGCATTCCGGTGGATGGTGAGGTGGTCGGCGGGCAAGCCACGCTCGACCAGGCAGCCATCACGGGAGAGTCGATGCCCGTGGAGGCAATGGTGGGCACGCCGGTATTCGCCGCAACGATTGCGAAGCTTGGAAGCCTGCGCGTCAGAACGCTGCGAGTGGGCGCAGAGACCACGTTTGGACGGGTGGTCCGGTTGGTAGAAGAAGCCGAAGCCAACCGGGCCGATGTGCAACGGTTTGCCGACCGGTTCAGCGGCTACTACCTTCCGGTTGTGCTGGGTATTGCCGCACTCACCTTTCTGATCAGCCGCAACGCTTTATCCACGGCGGCGGTGTTGTTGGTGGCATGTTCCTGTTCGATTGCGCTCGCTACACCTGTTGCCATGTTGGCTTCGATTGGCGGCAGTGCAAAACGCGGGCTTCTGATCAAGGGCGGGAGATACCTGGAAACCCTCGCGCGCGCCGACGTGGTGCTGGTGGACAAGACCGGTACGCTGACGCTTGGGAGACCACAGATCACCGATGTGGTCCCGTTGAACGGACTCCCCGCCTCAGATGTACTTAGGCTGGCTGCCTCCGCCGAACGATATTCCGAGCACCCGCTGGCAGAAGCAGTCCGAATTGCGGCTCGAGAGAAGGATATGCCTCTGGCAGAGCCGGAGAATTTCGAAGCCGTGCCGGGAATGGGAATTCGAGCCACCATCGATGGGAGGAGAATAGAAGTGGGGAACCGGCGGTTCATCCGCTCTGCGTCTGCCCTACCCATTGCTCAAACACTGGAAGAGTCAGGCAAGACCCTGCTGTGGGTCTCGGCGGATGGTGAGCCTGCCGGCATCCTGGCAGCCGCAGACACCCTGCGGCCGGAGGTGCCCGCCGCCATCCGGGAGCTTCAGGCTCTCGGAGTGCGAGAGATTCAGCTATTGACCGGCGACAACGAGCGCACTGCCCGCGCGCTCGCCGGTAGCCTCGGCATTGCCTACCGTGCCGATCTGCTCCCCGAGCACAAGATCGAGATCGTGAAAGACTACCAGGCAAACGGGCGGGTGGTCGTCATGATCGGGGACGGCGTGAACGATGCCCCCGCCCTGGCCCAGGCGGATATCGGGATCGCGATGGGCGCTGTGGGCAGCGATATTGCGGTCGAGGCAGCGCACATTTCCCTGATGCGCGAAGACTGGAGCCTGGTCCCAGAGGCCTTCCGGATTGCGCGCCGCACGATGAGGGTGGTCAAGATGAACTTGATTCTCACCGGCATCTATAACGTTGCCGGGCTGAGCCTGGCAGCGTTTGGCTTTCTCCCGCCCGTCTTTGCCGCGGCAGCGCAGTCGATCCCCGACCTCGGTATTCTGGCGAACTCGGCTCGCCTGATCAAACAAAAGTAAGTCACAGAATTGCCTGGCAAGTGAAAAGACATCGTAATACCGCACCCGATTGCCTCGTCTAGGCTCACATGGACCATCTCAGAACAATTTCCAGAATCATCGAACCTCAGATCGCCATCGAAGGCGCGGGGGTAAAGCTCCGCCGCTCGATTGCGCCGAAAGTCAGCAACGAATACGATCCCTTCCTGCTCTTTGACCATTTTGCTTTTAACGATCCGCTTGAAGGACCGATCCGCGGCTTTCCCTACCACCCGCACCGCGGCATCGAAACGGTAACATATATGCTCGAAGGAGCCACCCACCACCGCGACAGCCTGGGCAACCAGGGTCTGATCGGTCCCGGAGATGTGCAGTGGATGAGCTCCGGGCGGGGCATCCTGCACGAGGAGATGCCCAGGCGCGGTCCGAGCGGGAACATTTATGGCTTCCAGTTATGGGTCAACTTGCCATCCCATCTGAAGATGGCTGAGCCGCGCTATCAGGAAGTGACCGCGACTACCATCCCCACGTATGCAGAGGATGGAATTGGGATTCGTGTGGTCGCAGGCGATGTGAATGGAGTAACAGGACCGGTCACAAACATTGCAGCATCTCCGCTCTATATGGATGTGGAATTGAGTCCTGGAAGCGAGTGGCAGCTCCCTGTCCCGATCGGACATACGCTTATTACCTACGTGTTTGAAGGCGAGGGGGTCTTCTCAGGTGAGACGATCAATGCCGTGAAGATGCTCCGGTTCGCCGACGGCGACCATCTCCACGTCAAAACCGAGAACAGCCCGGTCCGATTCATGCTGATGGCGGGCGCGCCGTTCAAGGAGCCAATCGTGCCCTATGGTCCGTTCGTGATGAACACACTCGAAGAGATCCAGCAAGCGCTACACGAGTTGCGCAATGGGACGTTTATAAAAGAGTAGCGATGCAGGGAACGATGCCCTACCCTGCATCGTTCATGATGGGAGCTTTGCATGACCCAGGTCCTTTATGGTCCGCGTCTGGCAAGAGAAGGCAAAGTCCGGTTGGGCTGCTCGGCGGCTGTTTTCGATGAGCACGGGCGAATCCTGCTCACTCGCCGCGCGGACAACGGGCAATGGTGTCTTCCCGGCGGCCGGATGGAAGCTGGTGAGTCCGTCGCGGAAGCTTGTGAACGGGAGGTCGTTGAAGAGACCGGCTTGCAGGTCCATGCGACCCGGCTGGTTGGGGTGTATAGCTACTCAGATCAGCTGGTGGTCTATCCTGACGGGAACAAGGCGCAGATTGTCGCCCTGCACTTCGAGGCAGAAGTCGTTGGCGGGCAACTGGGACTCAGCAATGAGACCACAGAGGCGGGCTACTTCACACCGGATGAAATCCGTAGCATGGAATTGTTCGGCAGACATAAGGACAGGGTGAACGATACGCTTGAAAAGCACCCCCAGGCACTGATAAAATAGCACCAGGTCTTCCGGGGGCTCTTTTTATTTCGGGCATCAGGTTTTACTCGCTGTCTAAGGTTTGATACATCTTAACGTGGATAAGGGATCCTTTGAATGTTTGGTGGTTTTGAAGTCAATCAGATCTATTTACTGATGATTCTGGCAGGAGCAGCGCTCCTGCTATTTACCGAATGGGTGCGGATCGATATTACCGCTATTCTTGTGATCGTAGCGCTCGGCATCACCGGCGTGTTGGGCCCGGAAGGCGCCCTCTCCGGCTTCAGCAGCGAGCCGGCCATCATCCTAGCGGCCATGTTTGTGCTCAGCGGCGCGCTGTTTCATACCGGTATGTCGGAGCGGCTGGGCAACCGCATCAAACAACTTGCAGGTAACAGCTATGATCGTATCATCCTGGTAGTCATGCCATCGGTCGCCCTTCTGTCAGCGTTCACGGGGCATGTCGCGCTCACTGCCATTATGCTGCCGATTATCTTGAACATCTCGCGTGAGAGCGAGATCGCGCCGTCGAGGCTGTTAATCCCTATGGCGTTTGCTGCGTCGCTGGGCACGGCCATCGCAATTATCGGGGCGCCGGCGTTCCTTGTTGCCAACGGACTGCTCCGGCAGGCTGGAGAGAATCCGATAGGGATCTTCTCTATTGCGCCGATCGGACTCGCCCTTTCGGTAACGGGAGCCCTCTTCTTCTTGCTCGCGGGCCGTTTCCTGCTCCCGGATCGCAAAGGCGACGACAGCTCTGTCGACCATTTCCGCCTCGAGGGCTATTACACGGAGCTGGTTCTTCTACCCGACTCCCCTCTGCTCGGCAGGACGATCCAGGACCTGGAAGAACAGCAGTCGGGGGATTTCAAGGTATCGGCCTGGTACCGCAACGGACGTCCGCGCAATCGACCCTATGGCACAAAGAAAACCCAGGCCGGGGATGTCCTGGTGATCCGCACCAGCCCGGATAAGCTGGCAACGATCGAAAAAGAGCGAGGCATCGCGCTGCAGCCGCTGGAAAAATACAGAGAGACTCTGCCGTCCTCCGGAGACGGAGAAAACGGGAAGGAAGAGCTTTCGACGCGGCTGGTGCAGTCGGTGGTGGCCCCTCGCTCCGAGCTGATCGGCAAGACGATTGGAAGGGTGAACTTCGTCGAAAATTACGGCGTGGTTATCGTGGGAGTCTGGCGACGCAAAGGCTGGCTGCGCACAGAGCTTTCGCGGGTCAAGTTGAGGGAGGGAGACGTCCTGGTCATGACCGGTCAGACAGAAGCGATCCGGCGCATCTCGGAGGACCGTTCGTTCCTTATGCTCATGCCGTTTCGTGGGCAACCCAAGCCTCTGCATAAAGCCGGTCTGGCGGGCCTGATCTTGATCACTGTCATCGCGCTGGCGGCGTTCAGCGTAATTCCCATCGAGATTGCATTTTTAGCTGGCGCCGTCGTGATGATCCTGAGCGGTTGTATTTCTACTACGCAGGCTTACCAGTCCATCGATACCCGCATATATGTATTTATCGCCGGCGCCATCCCTCTCGGCTTAGCCATGCAGGAAACTGGCACCGCGGACCTGCTGGCGGGCTGGCTGCAGGGACTCGTCTCCGGGTGGCCCACCCACTGGATTCTACTTGTGCTTTTCCTGGTAACCGGACTCGTTACGCAGCTCATGTCGGACGCGGGAACCACTGCGCTTTTCGGACCGATCGCTCTGGCTCTTGCACAGGGTTTGGATCTACGGGCAGAACCTTTTGTCGTCACGGTGGCCATGGCAGCTGTAACTTCCTTCTTCACCCCCATCGGTCACCACGGTAATCTCCTGATCTACGGCCCCGGCCGGTACCAGTTCATGGACTTCGTCCGGGTCGGCGTTCCACTTACGCTCATCATCGCGGTCATCGTTTCGTTTATGGCGCCGGTTCTGTGGCCCGGTTGATGAGAAGACGAAACCAGCGCAGGGGCCAGCCTTGCGAAGGTTTCAGTTCTACACCTTTTTCCACCACACACCGGTGCATTCGGGCAGGATGACCCAGTTGTTCTTCCGCACCTTTTCGCCCAGCTCGTCGCCGAAGAAGAAGCGGGAAAGATATTCGGCTTCTTCAAGCGTCTCGAACTGGTAATCTGTACGGATCCATCTCTTCTGAAAGCCTGTCTCGTCTAACCACAGGTAGAAATTGCGCAGGTGATCGAGCTGCATCGGTGATTCGTTGCCGGTGCCGAGCGATTCGAACAGCACGATCGGGCTGCCTGGCTTCAGGACGCGTTTCATTTCGGTAAAAGCCTGATCCAATTCTTTCCGCCATGTATCCGGGTTCCACACAGCCAGGTAGCTTACACTCCAGCCGGAGACGATCAAGTCCGCAGAGCGATCATCCACTGGCAGTTGGCGGTGGTCCGCAATATGGACCTGCCAGTTCATGAGCCCGCTCTTTGTCAGTTTCTCACGACAGACGTGCAGCATGTCGGGCGCGATGTCAAAAGCGTGGACATAAGCAACGAGCGGAGAGAGCATGCATGCCAGCCGCCCGGTGCCTGCACCCAGATCTAGTACTGTGAGGTTTTGCAGGGAAACCAGATCTCTCAATGCGCGCAAGATGTTTCCCTGATAATCCTCGTGAGCGATTAGCGCCTCATATTCGTTACCATGATGAGCGTAAACAGTCTTGTTGTCAGGCATGCTTTTCCTTCCAGTTGTAGTTTGACTTCAAAACCTTTGCGGGTACTCCGCCGATCAGAGCGTTGCTTTCCGGCACATCTCCGCTAACGACACTGCCCATCGCAACCACGACCAGATCTCCAATGCAAGCGCCGGGAGAGAATCTTACCGCACTGCCAATGTAACAGTCTGAGCCAATGCGGATGTCCCGATCCTCCACGCCCGCCCCGTGCGTCCAAAACTGGGAGCCGATCCCTGCAATCCACGAGCGCTTACCCAGCACCAGACAGCCAGCGAGGTCAAAGTAATGGCGCGAGGTAATCAGTGCATCCTCACAGATCTCGAGCGTCCGGAGGTAACGAGCATCTTTGTACTCATCCCGCAAGACCCAGTAACCGCAGATGAACTCATTGCGATTCCCGATCGAAGCCCCCGGACGAATTCGTAGTTTCAGTGGTCCGGCAAACAGGTTAAATGGACCAATTTTACAGGATTCAAGCTCCGCCTCATCCACAGCAAGAATGGTTCCAAAACCGATCCGCGAGTCCCGGATTCGGTAACCCAGCAGCCGGTAGCCAAGCACGCGCAATCCATTCAGCGGGAGGATAGCGATAAGCGCCGCCAGGACGGTGGTGAGTTTTTTCAAACGTGTACTCCTGAGGATGTGGACAATTGTAGCAGATTTGAATTTTATCTCAGCATCGGTTCTGAAGGCGCCGTGTCTACCCGCACACGCTTGCCGTACCTGGTTATCGAAAGTCAGTTCTTTAGGGTGGTGCAAATTTTGCGTGGGCTTGGTAGAGTAAAGGGAACCCGAGGATTAGAGTCATCGCAGAATCACCGATCTAGCGACCTGGGACTACAGAACCTGGACGGGCCTGGCAGATCCAGCCGCAGATCAGTCCTATGAACGGAGGCAGATCAAAAGGGACATGAAGCCTGAGAACCAATTCGATTTCTGGCTTGGTGAATGGGATGCCCGTTGGGGACAGGATGGAAAGGCGACGAATACCGTCACGCGGATCCTCGAGGGGAAGATCATACAGGAGGACTTCATCGCCCCGGATTTTCATGGAATGAGCTTTTCCTCTTACGATCCGGAACGAAAGCTGTGGTGCCAGACCTGGGTGGATAGTAACGGCACGTATCTCGATTTCACCGGAACTTTTGAGGATGGGAAAATGATACTGGTCCGTGACGCGATTGTCCGCGGGGAGAAGTGCAAGCAGCGGATGGTCTGGTACGATATCGAAGAGGGGCAATTCCACTGGAGCTGGGAGCGTTCCGACGACGGTGGGGACGCTGTGCAGTGGCGCGTGCTATGGCAGATTCATTACACGCGGCGGTGATCTAGAGCTCTCCTGTTATAATCGGCCTGAACCTCGAAAAAACAAACTGGTGTACACGTAGGAGATTTTCGTGTCTACGTGCTTACGTTTTTACCTGCATACCTTTTCCATGGCCACACTCTCCCCCTCTGCCCAAAAAGTCCAGGATCAGATCAAGTCGCTTGGCTTCGATTACACGGTGATCGAGCATGATGGATCGACGCGTACTGCGCAGGAAGCCGCGGACCGGGCCGGTTGCGAACTCGGACAGATTGTCAAGTCGCTGATCTTTAAAGGCAAGAAAACGGGCAAGCCGATCCTCGTCCTGACCAGTGGTGCGAACCGAGTCGACGAAAAGCGCATCAGTGAATACGCGGGAGAAGCCATCACCCGCCCGGATGCCGATTTCGTGCGGGCTGTCACCGGCTTCGCGATTGGAGGCGTGCCGCCGGTGGGGCACCTCCAGAAAATGGAAACCTATCTGGACGAGGATTTCCTGCAATATGAGACCATCTGGGCTGCGGCGGGCACGCCAAACGCCATCTTTGAGCTCAAGACATCCGATCTTAAAAAGATGACGGCTGGAACGATCGCGAGGGTGAAATAATGCTGAAAAACATGTACAACTTCCTGACTTTGTCGGAGGATCTATTCACGGGTGGCATGCCAACGGTCGACCAGTTGGAGGACGCGGCACGACAGGGTGTTCAGTTGGTGATCAACCTGGCTCCTCACGACGTGATTGATGCTTTACCAAATGAGGAGAAGCTGGTCACGTCGCTTGGCATGCTCTATATCAATATCCCTGTCCTATGGAACACACCCACCCGAGACGGTCTGGATCGCTTTATGGACGTGATGGACGAAAACAGAGGAAAAAAGATTCTCGTGCATTGCCAGGCCAACTTCCGGGCAACTGCGTTCATGGCCCTCTACCGCATTTTGCGGTTAGGCTGGAACTCTGAGGACGCCATGAAGGGAATGGATATGATATGGGATGTCGAGGATTACCCGATCTGGAAGATGTTCATCCTTGAAAACCTGAAACGTAGCCAGGCACGTTTGTAACATGATGTAAATTCCGCTATCGCCTGATCTGCAACAGGCGTTCGAATGACTCAGGTACGCTGTGCTCCCCTTCTTAAAACGCCGGCTCCAAAGACTGCGCGCACAACTGATCGTCGCCTTTCTGGTTGGATTTTTGGGGATTGGGATCGTAATCGGCCTGCCAGTCATATTGCTCATCAGCCGCCAGTCTTCATCCAGTGCCCAGCTCCTCCTCGAGCAGGCTGTGGTCGCTTCACGGGCATTTGTGGAGGGGGAACGGTCTGATTTAGAAAGCCTGGCTCTTCTCATTTCACAACGTCCTACACTGACTCAGCTACTTGGAGGACAGGACCCCGCTGCGTTCGAGAACTATCTGGATACGATCCGGCAGGGCGCCGGGCTAGACCTGATCCTGATCTGTACGCGGGGAAGTGAGCCAGTCCGAGTTGCCGGTCCCGAAGAGGC
>DAIQBG010000009.1:76109-95786 GCA_036781265.1 Anaerolineales bacterium
CCAGGATGGACTCCAACCGTACACTCCCACAGCGGTCATTTGCAATCCACGAGCGTGAATATTTACTCTCGGAACGAGAGATCGACTCTTCTCTGGGGCTCCGTCTGATCAGTGCCCTGAACGTGGACGACCAGATTTCCGTCCAACGGAGTCTGAGCAACACGTTGTTACTGGGTTTGTTCTTCATTCTGCTCATCGCATCCCTGCTGGGCATCTGGTTATCCCAACGGGTCAGCCAGCCGATTGTCCGTCTGGCAAACGCAGCATCCGAGTTCCGCCAGGGCAATCTCGATGCGCCCATCTCGATCCGATCAACGGTCTGGGAGATCGACCAGCTTTCCAACACGCTCGAAGATGGCCGGATCGCGCTGCAACATTCGCTGCAACAGCTCCAGGCAGAAAAAACATGGATCGAGCACTTGCTCAACTCAATCGTGGAGGGCATGCTGACTCTCGATAACGAAAACCGAATCACGTTTGCAAGTGCGGGTATCAGTAAGATCGTAGGCGAGGAGCCAGAGGACATTGTCGGCCGGAGCATCGATACGGTCTTTTTGCCACTGGAAGGAGAGATGCTATTCAGCAGCCAGCTCCCCGCCATCGGGCAGCAGCGCCGCATCTCGGTAAGACTCACGAACAGTCAGGAGAGGCTCTTATCCATCTCAAAATCGAGATTAGTACCGCCTGAAGCGAGCAGTGCAAATCGAGCCCTTGTGATCCGAGATGTCTCAAATGAGGAATACATTCACCGCTTGCTGGGGGATTTTATGGCGAATATCACTCATGAGTTCCGGACACCGCTGGCAGCTCTGGAAGCCTCCTCAGAATTGCTGCTGGATAACCTGGACAGCCTTTCTCATGCTGAGCTGGAGGAGCTGCTGGTCTCACTGAATCTGGGAATCATCAATCTACAAACGCTGATCGATAACCTGATCGAGGCTGCCAGCATCGAGGCTGGACGATTCAAAGTCTCACTGCAGCCGGTATCCTTCGAGAGGATACTGAGCGATGCGCTGAGGATTATCGAGCCTCTCGCAGAAAAGTATTCTTTGCGGTTAATCTCACAGCCGGTGGATACCGCTGTCTTCGTAATGGCGGACCAGCGCCGCACGGTGCAAGTGCTGGTCAATCTGCTTTCGAATGCGGTCAAACATAGCCCCGAAAATGGCTCTGTGCAAATCCAGCACGCAGTCATAGATCAGCAGCTTCGCGTCGAAGTTAGAGACGAAGGCACCGGCGTCCCGGCCGGACAGCACAGCAATCTTTTCCGGCGGTTCGCACATCTTGAGACGGAAAACGAACGCGCCCGTCAGGGAGCTGGACTGGGACTCTCGGTTGTCAAGGAGATCGTGGAAGCGCAGCAGGGCGAGGTCGGCATTACGGAGCGTGAAGAAGGCGGAGCCTCCTTCTGGTTCACACTTCCGCTGGGGCCGGGAAAAAGGCAGGGATGAAAGTGCTGGTGGTGGATGACGATCGGATCGTGGCGGACCTGGTGGCATTTACGGTTCGAAGGGCAGGCTTCCAGGCGGTCATGGCTGGCGATGCTGCCAGCGCTTTGCGCCGCTGGGCGGAAGACAAACCGGACCTTATCATTCTGGATGTGAACCTGCCCGGGACACCCCAGCTGAAGGACGGATTCGCTATCTGCCGGTACATCCGCAGCCAGTCGGATGTGCCCATTATCCTTCTCACCGTGCGCGGAGAAGAAAGCGACATTGTCTATGGACTGGAGGCAGGTGCCGACGATTATGTACTGAAACCATTTAGCCCCCGGCAGCTCGTGGCACGGGTTCAGGCGGTTCTGCGGCGGGGCCGCGGCGTGGAGAATGCGCGCTCCTCGACGCGCGTATCCATCGATGGTCTGGATTTCAACCCCCGGCTTCGCGAGGTCTCGCTGTCCGATGGGACAACCAGGAGCCTGACCTCCCTGGAGAGCCGGCTCCTGGAAAGTCTGATGCTCAATGCGGGCCACATGCTGACGGCAGATGAGCTGATCAGTGACGTCTGGGGGGCAAGCGGAGGCAGCTCAGAAATGCTCAGGCAGCTCGTACGCCGGCTGCGCACCAAGATCGAGAAGGATCCCACCAGGCCCTACTATCTTCAAAACCTTCCCGGCCTCGGGTACGCGTTTCGACCAAAACGCTAACGAAACGGGGCTAAACAATGGGGGAAAACGAGTACTCTCTGTCACAGGTTTGTCACGCGCTTATCACTGCGCTGGTCACACCTCACGTTTATCCTAGGGATGAAATTACCGTGAGAGGTGACCATGTCCATCTTGCTTGAACATGTGAACAAGCGCTATGGAGAACAAACCGTTGTCAATAATGTCTCCCTGGAGATTAAGGACGGCGAGTTCTTCGTACTCCTGGGTTCCAGCGGCAGCGGGAAAACTACCGTGCTGAATATGATTGCCGGCCTGGTCTCGGCGGATGAGGGGCGAATTTTCCTGCATGAGCGAGACGTGACCGATCTGCCCACCCAGCGACGCAATGTCGGCTTTGTCTTTCAGAATTATGCGCTCTTCGAATATATGACTGTCGCGGAGAACATCGAGTTCGGACTGCAAATCCGGAAGATACCGAGAAAAGAGCGCCAGAAGAAACGCGATGAGCTATTAGAACTGGTGGGATTAGTCGGCCTGGGCGAGCGAATGCCTCGCCAGCTCTCCGGGGGCCAGCAGCAGCGCGTGGCGCTGGCGCGTGCGCTCGCGCTCGAGCCAGATGTCTTGCTGCTTGACGAACCCCTTGGCGCTCTGGATGCAAAAATCCGCAGTGAGTTAAGGCGCTCACTCAGAGCCATCCAGCGACAGCTCGGTGTGGCAACCGTCCTGGTGACGCATGATCAGGAGGAAGCCTTCGACCTGGCAGATCGCATCGGTGTGATGAGCTACGGGCGGCTGATCGAGGTCGGAACACCACGTGACCTGTACATGCACCCGCAAACCGAGTTTGTGGCTTCGTTCCTGGGGACTGCCAATATCCTGCTGGGACGGATCGAGAAGGAGCGGCTCCAGATCGGGCCGCACATTTTGAGCTTGCGCAAAGAGGCGACCCAGTTCAACTCAGATGGCCGCGTACAAGTGCTCTTCCGCCCAGAAGACCTTGCACTTGCCAGTTCTAAGTCGGAGCTGGACTGTACACCCCTGGGGGAGGGCGTGGTCACCAGCATGGGCTTCAATGGTCCCACTGAGCGCATCCGTCTTGAACTGCCCTCAATACCCGGTGTACGGGCGATTGCCCCGGCCGTGCCCTTTGGGAGTCAGAACATCCTCATCGAAGCAACCCGTCCACCCGAGCAAGCCGCTGCTTTTCCGCTGGCAGTGGACGAGAAAGCCTGGGTAGGAGTTCGCCGCTTACACTCGCTTTCTCATCCGGGCTTGAATTTCCTGGTGGTCACGGATGGTTCTTTGCGTAGCCAGTCAGCTTTGAGCCTGGGAGGCTATCTGGCGCGGATGTCACACGCGCGCATGACGCTTCTGGGCGTTGGCAAAGACGAGGCGCTTCTGGAATCTTATCTTCAGGATGCGCGCAAACAGCTTGGCAGCGGCATGGCTTCTGTTCAGGTCCGCACTGACCCATCACCAACCCCCTATGCGGTCGAAAGGGCGATCCGGCATAGCCCCGTGGATCTGGTCATCGTGGGATGGAGACCCATGGAAGGGACAGGAATCGCAGAACACATCCTGCAATCAGGAGATCATCATTTGCTCCTGGCGGCGCACCCGGGCGCCCGGCTGGAGAAGGCGCTCGTCTGTGCAGCCAGTGGAGAGCCGGGAAAGGACGACGTGCTGTTTGCAGGGCGCCTGCTGCGACATGTGGGAGCTCAGGCAAAGCTGTTTACCGTGATCGACGGCGTCCATAGTCCTGAATATCAGCGCCAGCATATAGAACGCTTCATGGCGGGCGGCAAGCACAGTCTCGAACGGTTCGGTGTCCCCACCGAAAGCGACATCCGCATGGGGAATCCGCCCGCGGAGATCATCGAAGAAATGAAGAAGGGAGAATACGATCTCGTGATTCTCGGTGCTCCCTTGCCCAACCGAGATGGGCGGGTATCTCTGACAAAAGTGGTCGAGACGGTGATGAAAAATGCTGGCAATTGCTCACTTCTCATTGTCCGATCTCATGCCTACCGAAATTAAAAGCGAGCGCGAAGCCTCGTGAGCGATGAATAGCGTACAAATTGAATTCGAGAGGTCGAGGAAGGTTCACAAATGGTTTCCAAAATACATCAAACACTGCTTGTTCCTCTTTTGATCCTTGCTCTTTTCACAGCCAGTTGCTCCGGCGCGCAGTCCACACCAGAAGCCGGAGACGGGGAAGAAGTTCAATTGATTCTTGCTGCGTATACAACACCGCGTGAAGCCTATGCCGAGATCATCCCCCTTTTCCAGGAAGAGTGGAAGTCAAGGACCGGGCAGGTGGTGACTTTTGAAGAGTCCTATCAGGGTTCCGGGGCGCAAGCGCGAGCGGTGGCGGAAGGCTTCGAAGCGGATGTTGTGGCCCTCTCGTTGGAGGCGGACGTGCTCCGTCTGGAGGAAGCTGGCCTGATCACCCACGACTGGCGCAGCAAGAGCTTTGGGGGCATGGTCAGCACTTCTGTGGTCGCATTTGCGGTGCGCGAGGGCAATCCGAGAAACATCCGGGATTGGGCTGACCTGGCTCAGCCGGATCTCGAGATCTTGACGCCGAACCCCAAGACCAGCGGCGGTGCTATGTGGAACATCCTGGGTTTATACGGAGCCGCCGAGCGCGGTCATGTCGACGGATACAGTGGGGACGAGGCTGGGGCCCGGGATTTCTTGCTGAGTGTCCTGCAAAACGTCACGGTCATGGACAAAGCGGCGCGTGACTCGATCGTTAACTTTGAAAAAGGCATCGGTGATGTCGCCATTACCTATGAAAATGAAGTGTTGGTCGGCCAGCAGGCCGGGCAGACCTATGAGCTCATCCTTCCTGGCTCCACCATTCAGATCGACAACCCGGTGGCCATTGTGGACACCTATGTGGATGAGCACGGCACGCGCGAGGCGGCGGAGGCTTTTGTCGAGTTCCTGTTCACTCCAGAAGCGCAGCAGATTTTCGCCAAACATGGCTTACGGTCTCCCGACCCGGAGGTCGCTGAAGCGACAGCAGAACAATATCCGCCGATCGAAGACCTGTTCACCATCGATTACTTTGGCGGCTGGGCACAGGCGACTCCCGAGTTCTTTGGTGATTCAGGCACATTCTATCAGGTGCTTGCTAACGTTCAAGGCGTAGAACTCCCGGAGTAAGAAGGCTTAAAACCGTTATGGAGGGTCACTCCCTTAAGAAAGTGACCCTCCGCAGGATCCTGTATGAACTTATCTGCAACAAATCCCCTGGCTAAGAAAAAAAGCCGCGCGGCTCTGCCCTGGGGTCACTGGGGAGTCCGCTCGATAGCTCTGACTTATCTGAGCATGCTGCTGATTATCCCGTTACTGGTCATCTTGCGAGATGGCACACGCCAGGGGCTGGATGAGCTCTGGAGACAGGTGACTCTGCCTGCTGCCTGGCATGCCCTTAAGCTCACGCTCTGGACAGCCGCCCTAATGACGGTCATAAACACGATCCTGGGGACGCTGACAGCCTTCGTCCTTGTGCGTTATGATTTTCCGGGTAAGCGAATACTCAACGGTGTGATCGATCTGCCTCTGGCGATCCCTACTCTGGTCACCGGCATCATGCTGGTGATGCTCTTTGGACCGCAGGAGGCGCTGGGTGCGTGGCTGAAAGAACAATTTGATTTCTCGGTCATCTTTGCGCCGACGGGGATCATACTGGCTTTGTTGTTTCTCACTTTCCCGTTCGTGGTCCGTTCGGTCCAGCCGGTGCTGTTGGAGCTTGATCGCGCTCAGGAGCATGCAGCCGCCACCCTTGGAGCGGGTGGCTGGACCATCTTCCGCCGCATTATCCTACCGCCGCTGACACTGCCAATCGTGACCGGTGCCCTGCTGAGCTTTGCCCGCGCCATCGGCGAATTCGGCTCGATTGTCATCGTCGCCGGCAACATCCCTCTGGTCTCACAGACTGCAGCGGTATACGTGTTCGGGGAAGTCGAATCCGAGAACCGACTGGGAGCCAGCGCCATTTCGATTGTGATGGTTGGGATTGCTTTTACATTGATGATGTTCGCGGACTTCCTGCGCAGGCGTTCGCGTACAAGCTCTGCCCTGGAGTCAGTATGAGCGTCATTTCCTCTCAGCTAGCTTCGTCTTCAAAACCCGCAGACAGAGCTGCAGCGTCGCTCGTGAAAAACCGAGGAAAATGGGTGCGCCGGGGACTGATTACGATTGTGATCGGCTATGTAGGTGTAGTCATCCTCGCGCCACTGATCGCCCTGGCGTCTGGGGCGTTCGAAAACGGCATAGAAGCGATTCTTGAAGCCTTCGATAATTCTCTTGTCCTCACCTCGTTCTGGAACACGTTGTGGATCAGCCTGATTGTGGTGGTCGTCCATGCAGTGTTTGGCACAATCGTCTCCTGGGTTTTTGTCCGCCACCGGTTTCCCGGGCGAGGCCTAATCAACGGGCTGGTCGATGTGCCGTTCGCCGTTTCTCCGGTGGTTGCCGGGTACATGCTTCTCTTGTTGTTCGGGCGGAACGGCTTGCTGGCTCCACTCGTAGAGGCGACAGGCATCCGGGTCGCATTTGCATTTCCCGGGATGGTGCTGGCGACCTTGTTCGTGACCATGCCCTTTATGATCCGGGAGCTGGTCCCGGTGTTGGAAGCCTTCGACATCCGCCAGGAGAAAGCCGCCGCTACGCTGGGAGCAAACAGCTGGCAAACGTTCTGGCGGGTCACCTTCCCGGCCCTGCGCTGGGGCTTGATCTACGGGGTCACACTGACGTTCGCCCGCGCTCTGGGAGAGTTTGGCGCCGTGCTGGTCATCGGTGGCGCTGCACAGGGCAAGTTGATGACGACTACTCTGTTCATTTATCATGCCCTGGAGGAACGCGACTATATCGCCGCCTACAGCGCGGCCCTGGCGCTCGGATTGTTGTCGCTCGCACTCGTATTGGGCTCCGATTGGCTGAGAAGTAGAAGAAAATAGATCGCCGGGATCTTGCTGCATGCCCTTGTGGTTCAACTAAAAGTCTTTAGGGAACATTCACACTGACCGTTAGCCATCAACCTAACGAGTTTCCAAGTGCTTTGAGGCGGGGATGGATTTACGATGACCGCATGCAAAAAAACCCAGGAGTGAGAGCCGCGCAACCTACATAGTCGGTCGAAAGAAAATAGGAATGTTCCGTCATTGCGAGCCTGTCATCGCGAAGCAACCTCCTAGGATGTACCCTGAGATGGTTGATCAGGCTAGGACCTCCTCGCAATGACGGTCCACGATCTTTCTAGATAATTGCTATTGCCCACTTAGCTGGGGATACTTAATAACGGTTAATGAAACAGGTTCCGAAATATTGTAAAATTTAATTAAGCAAATTCCCTTTTCGAAAACAAGCTTAAGTAGCTTTTTTCGCATCCGAAAGGAGGTGGAAGAGCCAGCGACATCACTATCACAGTGATTGAGCTTTTCTTGCGCACTGGCTCATGCTGCAGTCACGCTCATGAACCCCTTTAGAACCTAGGAGGATCCTTATGTCTACGATCAAAACGAAGCGCGCCCGGCTCATCATCCATAGCCTTATCCTGACCCTACTGCTGACCGCAGCGATGTATGTGCCAGCCTTGGCAGACGGCCGTCCCACCAACCCGGACTGCTGGGGGGTGGTCTCAGCCCAACTCGCATCCACGGAGCACACCATGGGCGAGCATGCATCCAACCAGACCGAACCACGGCTCGGGCTTGGCAATTTAGCGCGTATACTTTATGAGGCGGGAGTGACTAGCGGACCTCACGTGAGCGACATGGGGAGTTTTCTAGCGACCGTGGACGACGTGGAGGCAACGCAGTGTCCGTAGCTGCATGAGCCTTTCTTGAATGACGGCCACCCAACGATTGCGAGGGTGGCTTCTTTTTCGAATCGGTCTTTTTCATTTGCAATCAACCTTTCTTTGTCGTAAAATCTTTCTAGACCAACCCTTCGACTGCTGCAACATCCTGAGGATCTTCCCGGGATGGCAGCGTTCAGGGCAAGCTTAAGGAGGCTGAATGGCTACGACTATTTCCAAACCTGAGTCGCGCCCCATGACCGAAGAGGCGGACTTCCTGCAGATCAAATCCGTTGACCATGTCCATTTCTATGTGGGGAATGCCAAACATGCCATGTATTACTGGTGGAAGGCTTTCGGCTTCAAGCCGATCGCCTATTCCGGGCTGGAAACCGGCAACCGCGCGTTTGCTTCCTACGTTCTCGAATCGGGGCAGGCGCGCTTTGTTGTCTCTGCCGCCTATTCACCGACGCATGAGATCGCGGCGCATCACCTGGTGCACGGCGATGGCATCAAAGTCATTGCCCTCGAAGTGGACAATGTAGAACAAGCCTGGCGAGAGACGACCTCACGCGGCGGCAAGTCGGCATGGGCGCCGCGCGAAGAAAAAGACGATAGCGGCATTTACCGGACCTCGGCGATCTATACCTATGGCGAGACCCTGCATATGTTCGTCGATCGTGGGGACTACAGGGGAGTCTTTGCGCCCACCTACAAACCCATCAGTTATGAAGCGGAGCCAACCGGACTGGCAGCGATCGATCATATGGTTGGCAATGTGCAGCTCGGCAAGATGAACCACTGGGTTAATTTCTACCACCAGGTCATGGGCTTCCGGCAACTGCTGCACTTTGATGATAAGGACATCTCCACAGAATATTCTGCGCTCATGTCCAAGGTGATGCAAAACGGCAACGGGCGCGTCAAGTTCCCCATCAACGAACCGGCGGAGGGCCGCCGCAAGAGCCAGATCGAAGAATACCTCGATTATTATCTCTCGCCTGGCGTGCAGCATATTGCCATCATCACGGGAAACATTCTCGAGACCGTCGAAAAGCTGCGCAAACGCGGCGTCGAGTTCCTGCGGGTCCCAGACACCTATTATGAGATGCTCCCCGACCGTGTCGGCAAGATCAAGGAGGACATGAAAGCCATCCACGATCTCGGCATTCTCGTGGACCGAGATGACGAAGGCTATCTCTTGCAGATCTTTACCCGTCCGATTCAGGATCGCCCCACGATGTTCGTCGAGGTCATCCAGCGCCATGGCTCCCAGGGATTTGGCAAAGGCAATTTCAAAGCTCTGTTCGAGTCTATCGAAATGGAACAGGAACGCCGAGGAAATCTCTAATCCATATGTCATTGCGAGCGAAACAACCTCTCCGCAATGGCACGATACAACCCTATGAAATTCGCTACCGTCTCTACACTACGCGCCTCGAACCAGCCGGCTGTTATCATCGAGGGCAGAGTCCACACTCTGCCGTATCCCGACATGCATGCTGTCATCGCCGCAGGGCCAGAGAAAGCAGCCAGCCGGGCCTCGAAGGTTTCGCTCGCGCTGGAGGAAGTGAACTTTCACTCGCCGGTCCACCCGACCACGCTCCGGGATTTCTACGCGTTCGAGACTCACGTCAAGACCGCCAACCGCAACCGCGGGCAGGACGTGCCCGAAAACTGGTACAAATTTCCGGTCTTCTATTTTTCAAACCCCAACAATAATTACGGCCATGAGGACACCATTCCTTACCCCTCGTATACCCAGGCGTTGGACTATGAGCTTGAGATCGCAGTTGTGATCGGCAAACCGGGCAAGGATATCCAGCCTGAACATGCCGCGGAGCACATTTTCGGATACACCATTTTCAATGACTGGTCGGCACGTGACCTGCAGGTGCAGGAAATGCGGGTGAACTTTGGACCGGTCAAGTCGAAGGACTTCGCCTGCTCGTTCGGTCCTGTCATCGTGACGCAGGACGAGCTCGCCGATCGGGCTACAGAGCGTGCAGGAATCTACGATCTCTCCATGATTGCAAGAGTGAATGGACAGGAGCTGTCGCGCGGCAATTTCAACGACATTTACTGGACGTTCGGCGACATGATCGCCCGCGCTTCCCAATCCGTGATGCTCCGCCCCGGCGATGTGATCGGTTCCGGCACGGTGGGCACGGGCTGCCTCTATGAGCTGACCAAGAACCAGGGGCCCTGGCTCCAGCATGGCGATGTCGTCGAGCTCGAGATCGAAAGGATCGGTGTGTTAAGAAACACGGTTGCCTGATGCAAGACACTGCGGATGGGTTCAGCAAGTAGAGATGTCGCATAGAGTGTGTCGCTCGCCAGGTTTTCGAGAAGAAATGCGCATGAACGTGAAAACGTTATTCATGTTCCTCGGGGTGGTCACCGTTGCAACCGGCTGCTCTTTTTCCATAAGCAGCCCTTCCACGCCATCCGAAGCCGAGCAAGTGGCCACCGTCGTCGCCGCTACCATGCAAGCGCTTACGGCCATGCCGAGCGAGGAGAGTGCGACGCAAGGCGTGACTCCACCAGGGGGCAACCCAATCTCATTCGGAAACGTTTCGTTCGTGATCCCTGATGGATTGGCAGACGGCGCCAATACGGACAGGATGACGGCGGTGGAGACAAGCAGCACCGCCCCCTGGGACATTGCACCCACGCATCTGAGGTTTACGCTGACCGACTACGCCTTGCAGGGCAAATTTCATGAGCCGCGCATATACGTGTATCCGGCAGAGGAATATGCACGAAGCAATCCAGGTGCCGCCGAGCAAATCGAGCGGCTCCGCAGGATCCTGACAGGATCGCCGCCGATGAGGGAGACTCTGCCTGTCGTTCCCTTCTTCAACGCTAGCCCCCTCATGACTGCCAACATCCACCTGATGTCTTTTCAAAGCGGCAGGGGTGTTCGCAGTCTGACGCAATATGCCCAGTATGCTGCGCCGGTTAATAACAATGAATTGTTCTATCACTTCCAGGGATTGACCGGTGATGGGGAGTATTACATCGTTGCGACCCTACCGGTGACCGCGCCGATCCTGGCGGAGGATGAGAAAACCGAATCTTCCGTACCCCCGGAAGGCGTGCCGGTTCCCACAGACGTCGGTCCAAACGACGTATACTATATTTCGGTCACACAGGAGCTGAATGCTCTGGCGTCCGAAGCCTATACACCGGCGCTGGACGCCCTGGATGCACTCATTCAATCCCTACAAATAACAGAGCCTTAAGGAGGTACCATGCCCTTTTATCACAAGCTTGGACAAATCCCCCACAAACGTCACACGCAATTCCGCAGGCCGGATGGGGGTCTCTACCGTGAAGAGCTGATGGGGCTGGAGGGATTCTCGTCTCTTCAGTCCACGCTTTACCACAACTTCATCCCACCTCGTGTCAAACAGGTGGAGGACCTGGGCTCGCGCCTGCCCGAGACCGTGGACTTCGGTCCGATCCGCCATCGCGCCTTCCGGACGGCCGATGCGCCGCTGGGAACCGATCCTGTCTCGGCGCGCATCCCGCTGCTCGCCAACCGGGATGTGATTCTGGGCGTGGCTCGCGCTTCCCAGAGCATGGACTACTTTTACCGGAACGCCCAATCCTATGAGACCTGGTGGGTGCATGAAGGCAGCGGCACGCTCAAGTCTCAATTTGGAAACCTGAGGTTTCACAAGGGTGATTACATCGTGATCCCCTTTGGCACCACATGGCAAATGCAGCTGGAGGACGGCGAAGCGCGCTTCTTCACGATTGAAAACCCCTCGCAGATCGAGCCGCCCAAGCGCTATCGCAATGAGTTCGGGCAGATGCTGGAGCATGCACCCTACTCCGAGCGGGACATCCGGGTTCCCGAAGAGCTGGAAACTCATACCGAGCGCGGCGAGTTCGAAGTCCGCATCAAGGTTCGCGACCGGCTGAGCAGACACGTCCTCGATTACCATCCCTTCGACGTGGTAGGCTGGGATGGGTACCTCTACCCATGGATCTTCAATATCGAGGATTTCGAGCCGATCACCGGACGAGTTCACCAACCGCCTCCTGTGCACCAGACCTTTGCCGCGCATAATTTTGTCGTCTGTTCGTTCGTGCCACGCCTCTTTGACTATCATCCCGAGGCTATTCCCGCGCCGTACAACCATTCCAATGTCAATTCGGACGAGGTGATCTATTATGCCGAGGGCGATTTCATGTCACGCAAAGGAATCGACCGCTCTGACATAAGCATGCACCCGTATGGCCTGCCGCACGGTCCGCAGCCCGGCATGACCGAAGCCTCGATCGGCAAGAAGGAAACAAAGGAACTCGCGGTGATGGTGGATACCTTTTATCCATTGAACCTGACAGCGCAGGCGCTGGAATACGAAAAACCCGAGTACATGTCCACGTGGCTGGAGGGAAGCGGGCAATAGATCTCGTTTGAAATCTGACAGTAGCAACGATGTCCCGCTTCTGGCGAAGCGGTAGCTTTACAGTCGTAACGTACGAAACGGCGGGCCTGCAGGCTCGCCGTTTCGTTAAGGCAGTCCGCGCGCCGATCCGCCTTCCAGCGGCTGCATGCTCCTGAAAGCTTCCTACGCCAAGCCAGTGCCTGTTCCAAACTCCCGGTGACGCCCTTCCGGTTTGTAGTGCCGCTGAAACCCTCGTGGAAAACCTGGTGGGAATAGATACCTCCCAATGCTTTCGTCTAGCAATCTACCGAGCAAAACGGGATCCTACTTGTATTTCGAAACCCAAAGGACTATAATTTGGATAAGTTCACTCCATATCAATCAACACATTGCAGAGCGCACCCATCCACGAAATGGAAGCGCATGCCGAGCAAGCACTGCCGAAGGAATTTCCCTCGACAGTTTTTGTTCGGCAGGAAGGAGGCATACCCACATTCTGTCAGTGAGGGTTAGACAAGTATTGTTTGTATGCGTAACAGACAAAGTATCGTTGTTCATTCATGAGGAGAAACTTAATGATAAGCAAAACGGTCCGCATGTTGATTGTCTTGACAATGCTGGGTGCTGTCTTTAGCTATGCACCGACCGTGCTGGCAGGACCCGCATCCTGCGACACACGCGTAAACAACAGCCATGCCAAGCTCCTGGAATGTGTGACACTCGAGGGAGTTCGCGAGCACCAGGCGGCATTCCAGGAAATTGCAGACGATAATGGTGGAACCCGCGCATCCGGCACACCCGGCTATGAAGAGAGCGTAGATTACGTGATCGAACGGATGACCGCTGCCGGTTATCATGTGACCACACACAGTTTCCCATTTGTATTCATACCGCCCCCCACCCTACAGCAATTGACCCCGATCAATGCCACATATGAGACTGGCGCTTTTACCGGCACAGGATATGGGGAGGTGACCGCGGCTGTCGTCCCGATCGATATTAATCTTGTTACGCCCGCCACCTCGACAAGCGGTTGCCAGGGGCAGTTTACAGAGGCAGCCGTTGGCGCGCCGATTGTACCTGATCCAGGCGGGCCGGATGATTTCGCCGGATTTACTGCAGGCAATATTGCGCTCATCCAGCGCGGCGGCTGCAGTTTTGCCCTCAAGGCAATCAACGCTGAGGCAGCCGGAGCCGGTGCGGTGGTTATTTTCAACCAGGGTAGTGACCCAACTCGCTTTGATCTGATCGTGGGTACCCTAGGCGGCACAAGCGTTGTGGACATTCCCGTTGTCGGTGCTTCCTACGCAAATGGTGTGGCCCTATCGCAGGCGGGCTCTACAGCCTACGTCAACGTCGATCCGCCCCAAAACATCACCGTCGAAAATGTGTTGGCAGAGTCAACAGGCGGGAACCCGAACAATGTGATCATGGCAGGTGCCCATCTTGACTCTGTGATCCGTGGGCCCGGCATCAACGATAACGGCTCCGGCTCCGCTGCGCTGCTCGAAGTGGCAGAGCAGATGGCAAAGGTCAATCCGCGCAACCAGGTGCGCTTTGCCTGGTGGGGCGCTGAAGAGGCTGGCCTGATCGGCTCTACGGCATACGTCAACAGTCTCAGCCAGGCAGAACGAGACAGGATCGCCCTTTACCTGAACTTTGACATGGTCGGCTCACCCAATCACGTCTTCTTCATCTACGACGGTGACGACTCTGATGGAGTGGGCGCAGGTCCGGGACCTGCGGGCTCGGCAGAGATCGAACAGACATTTGAAGCCTTCTTCAACATGGTCGGGGAACCCTTCAAAGGCACAGATTTCAGCGGCCGTTCAGACTATGGTCCATTCATCGCAGCCGGCATCCCGTCTGGCGGCCTGTTCACCGGCGCGGAGGGGATCAAGACTGCTGAAGAAGCCGCCATCTGGGGTGGCACAGCAGGCCAGCAGTATGATCCCTGCTACCACCTGGCCTGCGATACCTATGCCAATAACAACGATCACGCTCTGGATGTCAATTCCGATGCCATCGCCTTTGCTGTACTGCAATACGCGATGAGCACGACAGATATCAATGGTGAGCGAGGCAAAGGTAATTTCCCCCCTGTCTCTGGCGGCGGTGCAATCGAAAGCAGCTCTCAGCAGAGTGGATTACACGATCACCACGAGCTGGAGTCAGATTAAGCAATTGATTACCCCTGTCGGTTAACGCAGACTCTGTAACCGAGAAACCAGACCCCGTGGCAGAACAACCCTGCCACGGGGTCTTCACTTACCTTTCACTTTTTTTCACAAGCCAGGGGGCTGAAAATGATAAAATAAACGGCAGATGTCCTCACTTTTCGAAAAAAGAGAAACGAGTACCTGTTTATGACTCAGAACTTCAGAGCAAAGCTGGCAGGAGCTGTGCTCGTTCTGGCAATTCTTGCCTGCAACATGCCTTTTGAGCAGATTCCCCCGCCCGGGCAAGTGCAGACGGCCGCAGCGCTCACCGTACTGGCCGTAGTGAATACGCGCACCCCTGCACCTACGACTACGGATATAGCCTCTGCCACTCCCCGACCGAGAACTCCTTCCCCCACCAATTCTCCCGACGAGACAACCACCATCACACCCACCTACTCCGTGCCCATCTTGACCGTGCGGGAGTCGACCAACTGCCGCACAGGTCCAGGTGAAAACTATGAGGTGGTCGTCACATATCTGACCGGCAAGGAGCTCGAGATTATCGGTCGCTATGATGTGGGGAATTTCTGGCTTGTCAGATCGAATGAAAGTCCCGCCGGGACCTGCTGGATTACGGGGGAGTTTGCCGAGGTGACAGGCAGCACTGGCAGCGTTCCCAGTGTTACGCCGCCAGCGACGGCTACGAGCGCGCCGCCACGAGCAGCGGTGATCCTGGAATGGAACTTCTTCTGTAGTGACAGTGCATTAAACTTTACGGTGACGTGGAGGGAGGAGACCACCGATGAGACTGGCTTCCGCATCTTTCGGAATGGAGAAGCTGTTGCAGAGCTGCCGCCAGATTCAACGACATTTACCGATGTCTATGACATTGCTGCGAATGAGAGCGTAGAATACTATATTCAGGTGTATTCCCCCACCGGCACGGCAAACACATCCATCATGCGGATGCGATGCGGAGGGTAGCCACGTAGCACAAAAGGTCTCGGCAAGCCGAGACCTTTTGATTTACCCCTGGTTTTCTCTATATCGCGCTTCGATTGCACAGCACTCGAAGCGCGGACCGGCTACACTTCTTCCAGCTGCTCCTTGATCTTCTTGACCTGCTTGCCGCGTTCTTCCGTCTTCAGGATCCGCTTGCGAATGCGATAGGACTCGGGCGTGACCTCGAGCAGCTCGTCATCGGCCAGGTATTCAACTGCCTCATCAAGAGACATCTGACGGGGCGGCGTGAGACGGATTTCCATATCGCCGCGGGAGGCGCGCACGTTGGTCAGGTGCTTTTTCTTGCAGACATTCACGACGATATCGCCCGCTCGCGCGTTCTCCCCGACGACCATGCCTTCATAGACCGATACACCGGGGCCGTAGAACAAGGTGCCACGTTCCTCCGCAGATTTCAATGCATAGGCGGTGGTCTCACCTGCTTCCCAGGCGACCAGCGAGCCGGTCGTCCGCGTCGACATGGGGCCCGCCATCTCATCGTAGCCATGGAAGATGGTGTGCATCACGCCCGCCCCACGAGTGGAGGTCAGGAACTGGTAACGGAAGCCGAGCAGGCCACGCGTCGGCGCGACATAGACCATACGCGTCATACCCTGGCCTGCGTCCTGCATGTCCATCATCTGACCGCGGCGCGCCCCGAGCATCTCTACCACCGCGCCGACTGTTTCGTTGCTGGTCTCGATATGTACTTCCTCGTACGGCTCGAGCAGAGCACCATCGTCCGCACGATGGAAGATGACTTCCGGACGTGAGACCTGGAACTCGTAACCTTCGCGGCGCATCGTCTCGATCAGGATGCCGAGGTGCAGCTCGCCGCGCCCCGAGACCAGAAAATTCTCCGCCGACTCGGTTTCTTCGACTCGCAGCGAGACATTTGTCCGGAGCTCCTCGAAGAGACGCTCGCGCAAGTTGCGAGAAGTGCCCCATCTCCCCTCCCGCCCCGCAAATGGAGAGGTATTCACACCAAACGTCATACGGACGGTTGGCTCCTCCACCTTGATCGTGGGCAAAGCAACAGGGTTGGCGGGGTCCGCAAGCGTTTCTCCAATTGCAATCCCCTCAAGCCCGGCCAGTGAGACGATATCTCCCGCGCTCGCCTCTGTGATCTCGACCTTGTTCAAGCCCTGGAACGTATACAGATACTTGGCGGCTTCAGGAAGAATGCGCCCATCGAGTGTGAGTCGCGCCAGCCGCTGACCAGCTCTGATCTTACCGGCGAACACCCGCCCAATGGCGGTGACCCCGCGATAATCATCGTAGCCCAGCGTAGTCACGAGTAGCTGCAGCGGCGCGTCAGGATCCACCTTGGGCGCGGGAATGTGATGCAGGATTACGTCAAAGAGCGTCGCAAGATCGGCACCCAGGTCCGGAGTGAGCCCGGCGCGTCCCATCGTAGCCTGGGCATAGATCACGGGGAAGTCCGCCTGCTCTTCGGTGGCGCCAAGCTCAATGAAAAGGTCGAACGTCTCATTCAGGACGCGAGAGGGCTCGGCATCTTTGCGGTCTACTTTGTTGATCACCACAACAGCCTTGTGTCCCATTTGCAGCGCCTTCTTGAGCACAAAACGGGTTTGCGGCATGGGACCTTCGGCGGCATCAACCAGCAGCAAAACGCCGTCCACCATGTTCATAACGCGTTCCACTTCCCCTCCAAAGTCGGCGTGACCAGGAGTGTCCACGATATTGATCTTAACCGGCTGGTTTGTCCGGGGATCGACCAGAGAAATAGCTGTATTCTTCGCCAGGATGGTAATGCCACGCTCGCGCTCCAGGTCATTCGAATCCATGATCCGTTCCGCAACCTGCTGGTTCTCACGGAACGTGTGAGACTGGCGCAGTAGACCGTCGACAAGGGTAGTCTTACCGTGGTCGACGTGTGCGATGATGGCGATGTTTCTTAAGTCAGTTCGTTCGATTAACATTCTTACACCTTGTTACAAGTATCATTGCGAGGAGAGTACACTCCCTGACGAAGCAATCTCCCATCAAAGAAGGAAAGCTTTTGTTTGAGGTTTGTTTCCTGAACAGGAGATCGCTTCGGGAAAAACGCTCGCAATGATGCATAATCTACACATACAAAAACCCCCGGCGGGGAGGCCGAGGGTTTTAGCGGTCGGCGTGCGGACGATATTTTATCAGATTGTTGGTAAATTGAGCAGGGAGTGATATACTCTCATGAGTATGCGTTACGAACGATCGGACCCAGGGGTCTTCCTGTGCATCGGTGTACGTGGATTTGATTACGATGGATACCTCTTCACGCGCCTGTTGTCCGAAGATATGTAACTATCTTTTGTAATTCCGTGAGGACGCCGCAGGTGCACCCTGCGGCGTTTTTGTTTAAGCTAACCTCGTTGGTCGAGTAGTGTCGAGAACTAGCGCGACACGTATCGAGACCAACAATAAATAAGGTGGTCTCGATACGAGCGAGAAGAACTCCCGCTCAACTCGACCTCCGACTATCATTGGAGCACTCATGTTCTCGATCACCGTTTCAAATGCCACCCTAATCCTGGGCGCACACGCAATCTTCCGCAACCTGAGCTGGGAGATCCAGCATGACCAGAAGATCGGTCTCATTGGTCCGAACGGCGCCGGGAAATCCTCTCTGCTCAAGCTGATTATTGGTGAGCACGAGCCGGAAAAAGGCGGATCTGTGATCCGCGCCAGAGGCGTGACACTGGGCTATCTGCCTCAGCACCCGGAGTTCGAGCCTGAGCGGATCGCCTTTGCCCTGGCTTTGGAGGGCAATCCGCGTATCGCGGAGATCGAGAAAGAACTGCAGCGCATCGAACATAAGCTTGGTAACCCCGAGGTCTATAACAATGCCAGGACCCTGGAACGCGTGATCGACGCCCAGCATAAGTTGTTGGAAGAGTATGAGGCTCTCGGGGGCATGAATTATGCCTCACGCGTGCGCGAGCTCCTGCGAGGGCTTGGATTGCCAGAGTCGGATTTCGACAAACCCATCCGTGCATTGAGTGGCGGGCAGAAAAAGCTCATTGGATTGGCGCGATTGATGCTGGCGCATCCGTCTGTGCTGCTGCTGGACGAGCCGGATAACCATCTTGACATGCCGGGAAAAGCCTATCTGGAGAAGCTGATCAATGAATACTCTGGCGCGGTCGTAATCATCTCCCATGACCGCTATCTGCTGGATGCCTGTGTCATGCATATCGCCGAGATCGAAGACGGCAAGATCGCAACGTTCAGCGGAAACTATACCGAATACATCCTGGACAAAGAAGAGCGCCTGGCGCGGCAGGAGGAGCTGTACCAGGTCCAACAGCGTGAGATCAGCCGGCTAGAAATGGCAATTAAAAGGTACGCCATGTGGGGCAAAGTGTATGACAATGAGAAGTTCGCGAAAAAGGCGAAAACGATGCAGAAGAGGCTCGATAAAATGGAAACGGTTGAGAAACCGGTCCTCGAGCGCCGCAAGATGGATCTGGCGCTCCATGGCTGGCGCGGATCCAACCAGGTCCTGGAGCTCCTCGGAGTCAGCAAGTCGTTTCAGACCAAGCCCGCCCCCTCCTCTGAAGCATCGAAGAGCTGTGTTCTCAAGGACATCAACTTGCTCATCCGGCATGGCGAGCGAGTGGGATTGATCGGCGCCAACGGCGCCGGGAAATCCGTGCTCCTGCGGCTCATCCTGGGCAAGGAGCAGCCCACCAGCGGCGAGATCAAAATCGGTCCCAGCGTCAAGGTCGGTTACTATGCGCAAGAGCACGAGACCCTGGATTTCGATCAAACCCTGATCGACGCGGTGCGGCTGGCGGGCAGCATGAGCGAATCCAACGCGGTTTCCTTCCTGATCCGCTACCTCTTCACATATCGGCAAGCCACCCAGCGGATCGAGTCGCTTTCAGGCGGTGAGCGCAGCCGGCTGCAGCTGGCGCTGCTGGTGCTTTCAGGTGCCAATTTCCTGCTGTTGGATGAGCCGACCAACAACCTGGATATCGCTTCGGCAGAGGTCCTGGAAAACGCCCTCTACGACTTCAACGGGACGGTGCTGGTCATCTCCCATGACCGCTATTTCCTAGACCGGACGGTCAAGCGGATTTTCGCCCTCGAGAAGGGGTCCATCACGGAGCACGCAGGCGGCTATAGTGATTACGCGGCCCGCACGCCAGCCCCCGGTCACGGGTAAAAAGCCGGCTCAGGACGCCAAACTAG